>JABZLB010000021.1 GCA_015256945.1 Prevotellaceae bacterium
GGAAGCCTCCGGTATCGGTAACGCGCTGGCGAATGTCGGACATATCCATTGTTTTCTGCTCCAGATTATCCTGCATCGGTACTCCGTTTTCACGGGCAAGCGCATCACCTGCCATGTGCCAGCGAAGCAAATCGTACCAGCGAAGACCCTCGAAAGCAAGCTCCCAGCGACGCTCATTGCGCAGCGCGTTGTCGGAATACGCCGTAATGGGTGCCAGACCAGCACGTGCACGCACGGCGTTAATGCCGTCGACGGTATGTGTAAGCTCGCTGTACATCAGCAGAATATCGGAAAAACGCAGAACAACAATGTCCTGAATGTTGTTCAATTGGTAGTCGGGGTCGATGCCAGGATAGAGTTTTCTCGAATAGTTTTCGTAGCTGACGTTGCCGCTTGCATCGGTAACCTTCACGTTGATAGCGCAATATTTCTTCTGCCACAGGCCGGTTTCATTATACTGTTTATCAGCTCCCCACACGTAATTGGGGGCTTCATCGGCCACGTCGAAGACAGAAGCCTTGCGGCGTAAGTCAGTAGGCTCGGCCGTTTGCCAGTCATTAATCATGGCCGGACTGACGGGACCGAACCCCCATCCTATACCCAAAGGGAAGTTGTTTTCGGTGCTGTTATCGGTTTCACGCGGCGAAAAGTAGAGGTCAACCTGATTATTTCGGTGAGCGTTGCTGTCGTCCCATACGGCCTTTGAGCTATATTTGATCATGAATATAGTTTCAAGATTGGACCCGTCCTCGCCGTACCAGCTGAGATGATTCGACGCAGCGTAGGGATAATCGGGCGCTGTATAGGGATTGGAATAAGGCCAGAGGTTGCGGAAATCGGGCATTAACTTATGCCCGCTATGGTCGATACAATCCTTCAGAAGAGCGGCAACATCTGTCTTCGACAGTGTACCATCGAGCGTTGGCAGGGCTTCTTTCTGATAATATCCAGTATAGAAAAGGAACACGCGCGCCAGAATGCCTTCAGCAGCCCACCGTGTAGCATGGCCCAACTGCGTGTCAGGAGCCACGTCAGCCTTTGTATTGGGCAGCAAATCAATAGCTTTTCTGAGGTCGCTTGCTATCTGGGCGTATACCTTTTCGGGGTCGGCCTGCGGCTCGTTACCTGATTGAGAAGTAGTAATCAGGGGAATATGGCCGAAGCTCCTGGCCAGATTGAAATAGAAATAAGCGCGCAGGAAGCAGGCTTCACCCTCAATCTTATCGTGGCTTTGCTGACTGCTGAAATGGATATTGGGCAACGATTCCAGCAGCATATTGCAACGATAAATGCCTTTGTAATTAATTTTCCAAAGGTCAGAAAACATGTTATCGCTCGACTTTTTTAAATGATCAAGTGCCTGTGCATACCTGTCGTCGGGACCTCCACCTCCAAATCGGTCGTCGGAAAGCACCTCAGATACGATAAAAATATTCTGTCCTTCAGCGTCATCAGTCATATTTCGCAGCATAGCATAACAACCAGTGAGCGACTTTGACGCGTCGCTTTCGGTGCGGGGAAAGTTGGAATTGTTCTTCTTCGTAAGATTTTCCGTACTTAAGAAGTCGTTACAGCTGACGGCAATCAGCAGCATGGCTGCGGCAAAAATGATATGTTTTATTTTCATTTTCATTAGAATTTAACGTTAACACCAATCATATACACTCTTGGAGAGGGATAAAAGCCGAGGTCGATACCCGATGCCCATGCAGCGGTACCACCGTAACCCACCTCTGGGTCCATTCCCGAATAGCCAGTAATAGTGAATAAATTGTTAGCCGAAAAATAAAGACGGAGCTGTTCAAATGGCAGCGTTTTGAAGAGATGCTTAAAGTCGTAGCCCACGGTTATATTCTGCATGCGCATGAAATCGCCGTTTTCTACATAGAGATCAGAAATGAATTGCCAGTTGGTTGAGGTGCCCGAGGTAAGCCTTGGCCAGCGAGTTGAAGTACCAGCACCGTGCCAGCGGTCGAGAATATCGGATGTAAAGTTGTTCTTTGGGTAGTCAGCAAACGAGCGATACGACTTCATAATTTGGTTACCGAAGGCTCCGTTCATCGTGGCACTGACGTCAAAGCCGCGCCATGCCATGTTAACGGAGAAACCAAGCGTACAGTCGGGGTGCGGATCGCCAATCATACAACGGTCGTTTAAGTCGATAACGCCATCGTGATTAGTGTCTACCCATATCACGTCGCCGGGACGGGCACCGCTTAATTTAGCTTCGGTGTAATGGTCTATCTCGTCTTGTGTCTGGAAAATTCCGGCTGTTTTGTAGCCGTAAAAGTAGCCAATCGGATAGCCAACTTGTGCACGATACACCTCGTCGGTACCATTACTTAACACATTTGCTTCGCCGTGTATAATGCCTTCAGTATTGGCAATGCGCGTAACCTTGTTCTTATTATAGGCAAAATTAAGATTGGCACCGTAGGTAAAATCGCCGATTTGGTCGTTCCACGACAACGCTAATTCAATACCGCTGTTGCGAACATCGCCTCCATTAATATAAGGAGCGTTGGTACCTGCCGTGTCTAAGATAGGAGCCTGCACTAACCAATCGCGTGTCCGCTTGATGTAATAATCGAAAGTAAGCCCCAATTTGCCCGAGAAGAAATGCGAATCAAAGCCGAGGTCGGTTTGTTCTGACTTCTCCCAGGTAATATTTGGGTTGGCTAAGATATCAGGGTAAGCACCGTTGGTTATCACCGATTTGTCTTTGCCAAAAGTATAATCTATATTGGTAAATGAGATGGTAGAGAGGTATTGATAGCCCGGTATCGACTGATTTCCGTTCTGTCCCCAGCTTGCACGCAGTTTCAAAAAGCTTAACCAGTTGCGCGTTGACGACATAAACGGCTCTTCTGTAAGCACCCATCCAGCAGAAACAGAAGGGAAATAGCCCCACTGATGGCCGCGGGCGAACTTGCTTGAGCCGTCAGCGCGCAACACAAATGTGGCCATGTATTTATCCTGATAATCGTAATTGACGCGCCCGAAGAACGAAGCCAATGTCTCTTTACCCCACGGACTTCCCGTCAATGTTGTGCGAGCAGTGATAGCCGACGTGTTAACAAGATAGGCATGCTTGAAGTCATCAAACTGCGAATTGGTGTTAGAACCTGTGATGCTTTCGCCAAGGCCATCGGCTTCAATACTTTGTCCGAGCAACGCATCGAAGTGGTGCTTGCCGCCTAACGTAAAAACATAATTGGCTGTATTCTCCCACATCAACGAGCATCCGGCAGAAAGGCTCTGGTAAACATTGTCAGCGTCGTTCATTACATTGCTTGATAGCTTATAAACGGGGGTGTAGCTGCGATAGGAATCAACGCCGAGCGTGAAACCTAAATTGGTTTTCAGCCGTAGCCCTTTGACGGGTTGCAACACAGCATAAAGCGCAGCCCTCAAGCCATGACTCTTGCTCTGGTTGTTTCCGCTTACGTTATACATCTTTGCTATCGGGTTAGGCTCTCGTATTTCCCATGGTATGGCATAATGATAGCTTCCGTCAGCATTCAGGTTCGGCAGGAAAGGAGACGTGAGAAGCATGTTGCGAATATCGTTTCCGTAATTGTCGCCGATAGAAATTCCCTGGTTTTGGGTATAGTCGTATAACAGATTTTCACCTATCGTAAATACGTCAAGCTTACCGCGTTGTATAATCTTGTGTTCGGAATTGATACGTGCCGTATAGCGCGAGAAGTTGGGTTCGCACGGCTTTCCCAGAATACCGTCCTGATAAGTATAAGATAATCCGGTAGAAAATGTGGAACGATCGTTACCCCCTGCTATATTGACAGCATGATTGGTAATGAGAGCATTTTTGTTTCTTATATCCTCCATCCAGTTGGTTCCATTCCACTTTTCGCTTTCGATATCGCTCCAGTTGGGTACCAATGATGCAAAATTGTAAGGCGTTAAACCGTCTTGCATTCTTTCCTCATTCATAATCATGGCATACTCTTTCGCGTTAAGCAGGTCGGGCATACGATATACATTCTGCACGCCCACGTAGCCGTCGTAGCTGATTTGCGCCTTCCCAGCCTTACCTTGCCTGGTAGTAACAAGGATAACGCCGTTGGCAGCACGCGACCCGTAGATAGCGGCCGAAGCGGCATCCTTCAATACGTCAACGCTCTCTATGTCAGCAGGGTTCAGCCCATTGATATTTCCTCCTGCCACACCATCAATAATATAAAGAGGTGTTGAGTCGCCAGTCGTACCCAAACCACGTATATTTACCTTATATCCTTCACCGGGCATTCCCGACGATTGTGTAATGTTCACACCAGGAGTCTTGCTTTGAAGTGCTCCCAGCGGGCTTACAGTGTTGAGCTTTTCAAGGTCTTTTCCGTTCACTTGCACGGTTGCACCCGTCACAAGCTTTTTCTTTTGTACGCCGTAGCCCATCACAACCACCTCGTTTAACGACTTGTCTTCTTCCTTCAGAACAATGTGAAGGGGCTGCGACGAGGCCTTAACATCCTGAGTCTGAAAGCCGATATACGATATTTTCAGCATTGAACCGACAGGAACCGTAATGGTAAACTCACCATTAATATCGGTAACTGTACCATTGTTAGTGCCCGTTTGCAGAACGGTTGCACCGATAACGGGTTCGTTATCTGACGATAATACACTGCCCTTTGCTGTAATCTGCTGTTGCGCGGAAACAGTAAGGCAAAACAAAACTGACAACAACGACAGCAGTATTCGCCTGCTATGCTGGGGTAGGCCAGTAAACCATGTTAACCCTTTCTTTTCCATAATAAGAGTTTAATTGTCTAAACTTTATAAGTTGTTTATATATTACACGCAAAAATAATATTTTTTTCAATCCGCAATACACATTTTTTAATATTTTTATACTAAAAGGCACAACTTTCCTATTTGTATAAAAAAAGTATAATTAAAACCGGCAAATGTGGGCCTTGCTGTCAGTTTTCCCTTGTCTATATTCAGCTCACTTTTTAAGTCAACAGCCTGACGGCAAGCCTGTTGTTTGTTTGTAACCATAAAAAAACGGCAGAAACTCCCGCTCACGGCAGCCCTGTGGGTCACCGTCAGCGAAAGTTTCCGCCATCTCTTAATATAATAAGGTGTAAAAGTTATTATAATAAGGTATACGCCCTGCACCTCTCCGGCACAACCCTTACATCCTTATTTTTTTATCTTACCATACATGTGCGCGCTTGTTCTTGGGCAAATACAGCTTGTCGCCCTTCTTTACGCCAAAGGCTGTGTACCACGCATCAATCTGCGGCAGGGCACAGTTTACACGTGCTATGTTCGGTGAGTGAACATCAACCGTAAGCAAATACTTCACGTATTCGGGCGTCATGTTCGAGGCCCACACGCGTCCCCACGCCAGGAAGAAGCGCTGTTCGGGCGTAAAACCGTCCTTTACGCCCAACGGACTGGCTTTCATCGAGTTTTGAAGAGCGCGGAAGGCTATGTTCAAACCACCGTTGTCGCCGATGTTCTCGCCCAGCGTCTGCTTGCCGTTAACCTTTAAACCCGGCAGCACTTCAAAGGCAGAGAAGTTGTCGGCCAGCACTTTCGTACGGGCATTAAAGTTCTTTTTGTCGGCCGCTGTCCACCAGTCGCGCTGGTTTCCCGTCTTATCAAACTGTGCTCCCTGGTCATCAAAGCCATGGCTCATTTCGTGACCTATCACCCCTCCTATACCACCAAGGTTAGCGGCATCGTCGGCATCAGGGTCAAAGAACGGCGGCTGCAGAATGGCTGCAGGGAAGCATATTTCGTTCGTTGTGGGGTTATAGTAGGCATTAATGGTTTGTGGCGTCATGCCCCACTCGGCTTTATCTACCTTCTTATTGGCGCGACGTGCTATCATGTCGTCGGTAGCCCAGCGTGCAATATGCTTTAAATTCTCATACAGCGAAAGGCTGTCGTCAACCTGCAGGCCGCTGTAATCCTTCCATTTGTCGGGGTATCCTATCTTGATAATGAAGTTGGCGAGCTTGTCTTTGGCCTGTGCCTTTGTAGCTGCACCCATCCATGTAGCCTCGTCTATGCGCTGGCCGAGAGCCGTTTGCAGGTTATGAACCAGCTCGAGCATACGTTTTTTGGAGCTTTCGGGGAAATATTTGGCTACATACAGCTTGCCAATGGCTTCACCAAGTGTGCCGCTAACCAGGCTCACTGCGCGCTTCCAGCGTGGCCTGTCCTGCTTTGTACCGCTCAGAACTGAGCCGAATTTAAATGCCTCGGCACGGAAATCGTCGCTCAACTGGCTGCTTGCGCCACTTATTATACGGGCTTCGGCATAGCTCTTCAGGTCGTCGAGTGAGGTTTCTGCCAGCACCTTTTCAACCTCATGCAAGGGTTCAGGCTGACCTAGGACAACCTCTTTCACGGCAGGCAGACCGCTCAACAGGAACACATTGCCCCAGTCGATACCAGGATATTCCCTTACAAGCTGTGTATAGGTAAGCTTATGGTAGTTGGCATTGATGTCACGAAGCTTCACCTGATCGTAGCTGGCCTTGGCAATGCGCGTCTCAATGGCGAGCACAGCCTGCATTTTTTTCTCAGCCGTTGCCTCATCGTTGCCTGTCATTACAAACAGCGTCTTGAGATAATTTTTATAGGCTTCGAGCACGCGCTTGTTCTGTTCGTCGTCGGATACATAGTAATCACGAGAGCCTAAACCCAATCCTCCTTGCCCAATACTTACAATATTCCAGTCGGCATTGCGCATATCGCCGTCTATTCCTATGCCAAACATCATCGTGCCTTCGCCGTCACGGTCTAACTCGGCCGTCACAAGCTGGTATTCCTTACGGTCTTTAATATCGGCAATTCTTTTCAGAGTGGGTTTGATGGGCGTCCAACCCTCGCGGTTTAAACGCGCACTGTCCATCATCAAATTGTAGAGCGAGCCTATCTTTTGCTCCAGCGAGCCTTGCTTTTGCTTGCTGCCTGCATACTGCATAATGATGTCCTGTATGCGCTTTTGGTTTTGTTCGTACAGGTCGGTAAAGGCTCCGTTGTCTGAGTGTTCGGCGTCGAGGGGATGGCTTTTCAGCCAGCCGCCGGCGGCAAAATGGTAGAAATCGTCGCCCGGACGCACACTGCGGTCGAGGTTCTTCAGGTCAATGCCCGATGAAAGGCTCTGGGCAAATGCGCCGGTAGCGGCAAACATCAGCCCCAGAAAAAATGCTTTTCTCTTCATTTTGTTTAGTTATATTGTGATAATAAAATTGATACCTTATTAATAAGACGGCTTTTTAAGGCCTTTTGCTACATATAACGCGTGTTTTTAAATTATTTTATCATTTGGCATTTTACCTGCCATCTTCCTGTAACTACAAGTATAAACCATAGGAAAAACGGGGGCAGTTAAAAAAAATAGCAGACGTATGGTTAAAAATATTCATACATCTGCTATCTGTTTTTCAAAATTAAGTTGTCACGTGTTCATCATTATCTTTGTACGCTTACTTCATATTTAGTACAGCTTAAAGTCTAAATGCAGGGTAATTTTCCTTGCAGGGGTAGAATCATCATGCAAGGTACCGTCCATGAAACCTTCAATGCCCGGCCAGTCATAGCCATCACGGGTGATGGTTACACCGCGTCGTTTTTCAAACTTTGCATCATCAGTTACCTCGAAATAAGTCCTATTTCTTTCTAAACAGCTCACTCTCCTTATGAGCTTATCAACATGTAAAGATAGCAGGGAGATTGTAGCAAAATTATAAAATAAGGAGATTGCCCGAACTTTTTTAACACAGTTTTACCTTCTGTACAAACGTATGCAGCACGGGGTTCACCCTGCCGTTTTATATACTGTTTTGTGCAGAAAAAACGATTACGGCACAATCGCGATCAGATTACGATGTAAAGGGGGGTACGTTTACATCGTAATTTAGTTGCAATTACGATGTAAACGCGCGGTAATTACGATGTAATCTCTGCGACATTACGCCGTAAAGGCAAGAGTATATAAGCGTGTTTGAAACATCTGTAAGACAACGGGTTACAGACATATAAAAACCAATTACGGCACAATGGGCCTTTAAAAAGGCCGTAAAGCCAAATACATTACGGCGTAATTGCAAACCGTTTAGCCCGAAATCTGCTTTTGGACCTTTTTTTTACGGATAAAACGGTTTTAAAACGCCGTTTGCAACAACGCTCCACAGTGCTGTGGGCGGTCAGGAACAGAAACGGAATTAGCGGAAGTCGATGAGGAACTCGGTAATGCTTGCGTTCTCGCTGAGGTTCAGTTTTTTGCGCAAACGGTAGCGTGCACCTTCCACACCGCGCACCGTAAGGCCCGTAAACTGTGCCATTTCCTTGGTCGAAAGGTTCAGCCTGAGCAGGGCACAAAACTTCAAATCGGTTGTTGTCAGCATAGGATAACGCTCACGCAGATTGCGGAAAAAGTTGTTGTGCGTCAGGTCAAAGTTCGTACGGAACACCTCCCAATAGGCCTGATCGTCGATGGTTGCGCCGTAAAGCATGGCCCTAAGCTCCTTATCCATTTTGGGCTTACCGCCGTCGCGGCGCAGAATTTCCTGCCTGAGTCCCGTCAGTTGCTGTTTATGGATGGCAGCATTGATAGACAGTGTGGCCAGCTCGCGGCTCTTATCCTTAAGCTGTTCTTCAAGCAGGGCGCGCTGTTGCTCCTCTATAATGCGCTGCTGTTCGGCCATACGCAGGTTCTGTTCGGTTTGCAGCTCGAGCAGTTTGCGTGCCTGTATGCGCATCATACGGCTGGTTCGCCAGCGTATAATCAGGTAAATAACGAGCGAAAGCAGCAGCATATACAGCACAATGGCGGGCCACGACAGCAGCAACGGGCGTGTACGGACAAAGGCATACCGGCACGAGCCCAGCGTGCGGCCGGTGGCATCAATTACACTTACCGTCAGGCTATACGAACCATAATGCAGGTTGCTGAACGTACACAGGGGCTTTCGGGTTTCCATGCGGCGCGTGGAGCTGCTGCCCTCAAGCTGCCATACAAAGCGCAGGGCTTCGTTATCGTAGTTGGGGAACGAGGCGGTGAGGGTTACATTGCTGTGTACGGAGGGTTCGTCGCCGGTTAGCGACAACATGCGTTCATCGCCCGAAGAGGTCATCGTTGTAACGCGAACAAGGTGCAAGCGCCCGTAAAGGGTGCGCTGTGTAAGGCGCGAAAGGTCAACCCTGCCTACGCCGCCGTTCAAACAAAAAAACGCATAGTGGCCGTAAACACGCGTACGATTGGCATAATCGCTGCAGGTAAGGCCGAAGAAGGCCGACGGCAGGTCGTACAGTTTGCGAAAGCGTCCGCCGTGATACTCAACATACATGTACCCCCTGGTGGTCGACAGCCAGTAGTGATAATTGTCTACTGCCGCTGCCGACAGAATGTTTTCGCGGGCAAATGCTGCCATGGCGGCAACAGGAATAAAACCTCCCGAGGGGCGGGGTGTGTAGATATTGCGGCCGTCGGAAAGCACAATGTCGCCCCTTATCTTCATGACAAATATCTGGCTGTTGGCGTTTTCGTGCCCCAGCCGTGTATAGCATCGCACGCTGATAACGCGCTTCAGGTCGCCGCTCAGCTCAATACGGTACACGCCGCGGCTAAGGTGCGTGGCCCATATTACGCCATGGGCATCAATCTCAAACTGCTGAACAGGCTCCATAAAACCCTGTACGGTGTTGCGAAACTGCCAGTGGCCGTTGCGGTTTTCGTACACCATGAGGTTGCCGTAGCTGGCTTCAACCAGAAAGTTATCGCCACGGTCGGTATGCAGCAGGCGCATGCAGGTGCTGCTTGTATTCTGGGGGCTGCTCGTCATTTCTGACGAAAGCCCGTTTATGATGCGCGTACCGTAGTTGTTACCGGCTACTATCTGGTTGCCGAAAAGCCCTATATGCCAGTTTTGTCCCGTCGTTCCCGTCACGGTATGAAAACCCGATGCATCGTTCATAACAATGTTCTGGTTTGTAGCAATATACATGGAGGCAGGCAAAACACATACGTCGTAAACCATACCTAACGGTGCAGAGCTGCTGGTTAACAGCGACAGCGGAGAACCGGTATGCACGAGGGCAATGCCCGTATCAAGCGCTGCCCACACGTTGTTGTCGCGGTCGGCAAACAGCCCCAGCACGGTATTGTTCTGCAACATGTGCGCCATGTCGTAATGCCAGC
Organism: Prevotellaceae bacterium; assembly: GCA_015256945.1. Classification (GTDB taxonomy): domain Bacteria; phylum Bacteroidota; class Bacteroidia; order Bacteroidales; family Bacteroidaceae; genus Prevotella. The sequence goes on from JABZLB010000021.1 coordinate 10,184, forward strand.
GCAGGCGTCCCGAGCTGTCAAGGCCGTAAAGGCCGCCCTTAATGGTGCCTATAACAAGGGTTCCGTCGCGTGTAACAATGGCGCGGTTGGCGTGGGCGGCAGCTATTTCGGCGGCAAAGGGGGCGGCAAAGGGGGTTACACGGCTGCCGGCAAGCACGTAAAGGCCATGCCCTGCCGTAACAAGAATAACACGGCCGCGACCTGACGGCAGCACCGCCACAACGTCGTCGCCACCCAGCTGCTGCCTGCTTACAAGGGGTTCGAAGCGGTTTTGTACCAGCCGGTAAAGACCGTCGTCAACAAGCTGCACCCATATCTCGTTACCAGCCCTGAAGAAATAAAGAGGCAGACGGCTGCCGTCGTAATGGGCCGTAACCGTATGGCCGTCATAATCGAACCACGAACAGAACGACTGGAAAAGGATATGCCCGTCGGCTGTGGGCACAATATTCCATATTTCGTCGTTGTGGGGGCGGTAGCTTTTCAGCGTTTTCCACAGCGAATGGTACAGGTATCGGCCAAAGTTGTCGCGCTCGAAGTAACCGAATTCCTGAAAACTTCCTGCATAAATACGTCGGCCGCGTGCCAGGCATGAACGCACTTTCTGGCCTGATGGCATACGTGTCAGACACCATGTATAGCCGTCAAACGACAACAAACCCGCGTTGTTGCCGAACAACATCAGCCTGTCGGCATCCTGAGTAATGTCCCAGTTCTGCAGACCTGCACCATAATCGAAAGGTGAATAGTTGCTTACAACGGGTACAAAGTCCGCTGCAAACAGCACGTTGCTGAACAAAAAAGCGTATAATGACAACAAAAACCTGCGAAACATACAATGCTATTGAAGATAAATAATGAAAGCCTCATCCACCCGTTACGATAAAAAGGCCACTGCCTGCCCTCGACGGGGTGATTACTTAAAGCTCAAATATTGAACAGAGAATGATCTTGTCTCCTTCTAATTTTTCAACTCCTTAATCTCCTTTTAAGAGCTTTCGTTGCTACAAAAGTATATAAAATATCTTAAGTAACCCAACCATTATGGCCCTTTTTTATCGTAGTAAATGCTTGATTAAGGTCAAATTGAAGATGTATCCAGCCATAAAACATGATTTATATCAATGTTTTTGTATATATATAATAAATTAGTTTACAAATAGTTATCATATATATAGTAGCTGTAAAGTACCTTGTTAAAAGGTGATAGTAGCCATTACGTAGAATGTTTTTTGGGCATCGTAAAACCTTAACATACCTTTGCGCTACTAAATTTGAATAACCTGACAACTTCAAAATGAAAAAATTAGTATTAGTTCTCATGCTGGCCCTTGGCGTCCAGTGTGCTTTTGCACAGTCCCAGACGGTTAAAGGTACAGTAGTTGACCAGGCCAACGAGCCGGTAATCGGAGCAACAGTATCAGTAAACGGAACACAAAAGGGTGCCGTTACCGATGCCAATGGAAACTTTTCAATAGCTGATGTGCCGGCGGGCGCAAAGGTAACCGTTTCGTATCTTGGTATGAAAACCACCACTCTGCCTGCTACGGCACAGATGTCGGTGACGCTAACCGACGACTCTAAAATGCTTGACGAGGTAGTTGCCATAGGTTATGGTTCGGCCAAAGTGAAAGATTTAACCAGCCCTATCGCTGTTGTGAAGGGCGACCAGCTGCTTAGTACGCCCTCGTCGTCGCCCATGGCGGCCATGCAAGGCAAGGTAGCGGGCGTGAATGTAGTAAACAGTGGTGTGCCCGGTGCAGGCCCTACGGTGCGCGTTCGCGGCACAGGCTCGTTTGCAAACAGCAATCCTTTATATGTCGTTGACGGCATGTTCTACGACAATATCAACTTTCTTAACAGCGAAGATATTGAAGACATGAGCGTGCTTAAGGACGCATCGGCTGCGGCAATATACGGTGTTCGTGCTGCCAACGGCGTGGTAATTATCACCACTAAGAAAGGACAGCGCAACCAAAAAGCACAAATTACATACGACGGATACGTGGGAATGCAGCAGGCTACCAACGTATTGAAGATGGCAAACTCGAGCCAATATGCACAAATGCTGATGGAGGCCGACTACAATGCCTACAATAATTACTTTAAACAAAGCATTAACCGTTACGGCGGCAGCTATGCAGATGCCGACTTCCACAATTGGACGTACGGCAGTAATACCAACTGGTATGACGAGCTTCTGCGCAAAGCGGTCATCACTAACCACAGCATCAACATATCGGGAGGCAGCGATCGAGCTACCTATACGTTGGGCGTGAACTATCTTTACCAAAACGGTATCATGAAAACTGACAACGATTACAAGCGCCTTAACTTCCGCGCTCGCGTTGATTATGATGCTACCGACTGGCTTACTGTGGGCTTTAACGGTATCATGTCGAAGGCAAACCAGCAGTTTGCCAACAATGCGGCATGGCAACAGGCCTTCAATGCTCCGGGTATTTATCCCGTATACGACGAGAACAACGCCCTTGCTACACCTGAAAAATTTGCCAGCCCGTCGTCAGTAGGCTTTACAAACAACTTCTATAACCCCGTAGCCACAGCTACTTACTACGACAGCACCAATCGTACAAGCCTGTACAGTACGAGCTTCTACGCCCTGTTTAAGCTGCTTCCTGAGAAGCTAAGCTTCAAGACAAGCATTAATTACGATCACTCTGCAGCGCAGGCAGCAGGCTTCACACCGAAGTATTATATCAGCAATACGCTGCAAACAACGGCCACTTACTTAAGTAAAAGTATGACCGATATAGACAATTATATATGGGATAACACGCTGCAATACAACGATTCGTGGGGTAAACACACGCTCGGCGCGATGGCAGGCTTCTCCATGCGCGAAGAAAACACGCGTTATTTAATGGGTGCACGCTCGAACGTTCCGGCAGGAAAGGACGAGTATAAGTACATAGGCCTGGGCGATGAAAACTCAAGTAAGAACGGCGACAGCGGCTCAACATACCGCGGTATGTCTTATTTCGGCCGTATAAATTACAGTTATGCCGACAAGTATCTGCTGATGCTCACCATGCGTGCCGACGGAAGCTCGAAGTATCAGGAGCACTGGGGCTACTTCCCTTCGATAGGAACGGCATGGGTTGTAACCGAAGAACCCTGGATGAAAGACGTAAAAGGCATCGACTATCTGAAGTTACGTGCCAGCTGGGGTGCGCTTGGCAACGACCATGTAGCGGCAAGTGACGGCTTCGCCAGCATATCAACGGGCAACAATACATCTGGTGTATTTGGCAATAACATCTATCCGGGTTACCAGAATAACAGCTATTTCAGTTACCTTAAGTGGGAACGCGTGGAGGAATTTAACCTCGGTTTTAACCTCGCTACGCTGAAAAACCGACTGAATATCGATGTAGACTATTTCCATCGCATGACTAAAAACGCGGTGGTTAGTCCACAAATTGCGTTCGATAACCGCACACTCGCCGGCAATTACGGTCGCATTCTGAACCACGGTGTTGACGTATCGGCAACATGGAACAACCGTATCGGTGCAAGCTTTAAATACCATGTGGGTACGAATTTCTCATATATCCGCAACGAAGTAAAGGCTCTTGGCGGACAAGAAATGATTAAAAACGGCAAGACTGTCAACTGGGTGGGTCACGAAATGAACTCATTTTACGGATATGTTGTGGAAGGAATATACCAGAATGCCGCCGAAGTTGCTGCCGACCCAACGGCTGTTTTGAACGGCTTAGAGCCGGGCGACTTCAAATATAAGGACCTGAACGGCGATGGAAAAATAGATGGAAACGACCGCACTACGCTCGGCTCGTATCAGCCTAACTTCATATACGGAGCTAATTTTGGCTTTGAATCGAAAGGACTCGACTTCGAACTGACCACATACGGACAGGCTAAAGTGCAGATGTTTAACCGCAAACGCGCCCTGCGTTACGCGCAAAGTAACTACAATTTTGACGAAAAGCAGTATACAGAACGGTGGACAGGCGAAGGCTCTACCAACACTCACCCATCGGCAAAAGCGCTGATTAAGGGTTGGAACGTGAGCGACCAGCGTGTGAATTCTTATTTCGTTGAGAGCGCAAGCTTCTTCCGAATTCAGAACATCACAATGGGATATTCGTTCAAAAACATCAAACTCGGCAGCTATACTTTGCCTGGTGTGCGCCTCAGTCTGACAGCAGACCGTCCGCTTACCATCTTCACGGCTCAAGCTTTTACGCCTGAACTTACCGACGCAGAAGGCTGGGACACACAGGTTTATCCGCTTACGGCAACCTATACATTTGGTGTTCAGTTCAAATTCTAACAACATTCTTAACACTTCCAGACAATGAAATTATCTAAATATTTCGCTTTTCTTGCCTTCGCAGCGTTATCTTTCACCTCGTGCAACAGCTTTTTGGACAAGGCTCCTGAGAACAGCGTTCCTGAGACAAGCGTTGATTTCGCAAACCTCGACAACCTCTACCAACCCGTTTCAGGCGTTTATGCCAAGGTGCGCACGGGCGCAATGCACTGGGTTATCTACCCACAGATTGCCGTTCGTGACGACGATATGTGGTCGGGAAGGACGGACGACCAGCAGCTTCTCGTCAATATCGGCAAGTATCAATATGATAATACCTTCTGGGGACTGAACGAAATGTGGAATCAGTATTACGGTATCATCAAAACTGCTAATGCTGCTCTCGTCTCACTCGAGGAGTATTCAAAACACATGACAACCGCCAGCCAGCTGCAAACCTATCGTACTTACTGCGGCGAAGTGCGCTTTTTACGCGCCTGGACCTATTATATGCTCACGCGAACATTCGGCGATGTAACCATCCTGCGCGACAATAAGCAGGGCGATCTCACCCGTTCTACACGTGCTGCAGTGTATCATTACATGCTCGAAGACCTTGATTTCGCCTACCAGAACTGCGAAAAGAAGCGTCCCAACCAAATGGAACACGCGGGTGCTGTGACGGCATACACAGCCGAAGCCCTCGCAGCCAAGGTTTATATGGAGCAAAACGACTACCAGAAAGCACTTGACGCTACGAACGATATTATCCAAAACGGCCAGTTCTCGTTGTATAACAACTACGCCGAACTGTTTAAAATACCCGGCAAATTAAGCGATGAGAGCCTGTTTGAAGTGCAGACAACCGACTTCGGTACGGGCGCAGGTGAGATGGTTGACGCCGATCAGTGGTTTGTTTTTCAGAATCCAGGCTCGATGGGTGGGTGGAATTTCATGCGCTTTTACCCTGCCTTTTATCAGTGGGCACAAAACCGTGGTGAAACCGTTCGCCTTGCCAACACGTTCCTTCAGGGCGGAACCACAACGGCATGGGGCGATGCAATTGGCGGCAGTACGACTGAATTTTACAACGCCAAGGTTTATACGCCCCGGAGTGAACTTACTGCTGGTCGCACAAAACCGTCATCAAACAACAATATCCGCCTCATGCGCTATGCCGATGTGTTGCTGATTAACGCGGAGGCAAAGGTGCGGTTGGGACAGAACGGCGATGCAACCTTCAACCTTGTACGCGCTCGTGCTGCCATGCCTGCGATTACTGGGGTAACACTTGACCAGATAATTGACGAACGACGCATGGAGTTTGCCGGCGAGTGGGGCGAACGATACAACGACCTTATCCGCACAGGCAAGGCTGCTTCTGTATTACAAGGCAACCCAAACAAGAACGGATGGACAGCCGACAAGACTTATTTCCCGCTGCCGTTTAATCAGCTCGACCAGGTGCCGGCACTGAAAAATACGCCCAAAAACAATTAATTGGCAACGCTATCATTATAGCATCTTCATGACCCGCTTCTCATATCTCCTCCCCGTTATGACCCTGTTGTTCGCCGGTTCTTCCTGTTCGTCAGCCGAATCAGCGGACAGAGGCACAACAAATAGCCCGCTACCATCCACACATATCACAAAGATGGAAGGACGACCGGATAGTTTTGCCACCGACTCGGCGATGCTCGACTACATTCAAAAGGTCACCTTCAACTACATGTGGGAGGGTGGAGAGCCTGTCTCAGGGATGGCACCCGAGCGTATTCACCTCGATAACATCTACCCTGACAACGATAAAGACGTTGTTACACTGGGTGGAAGTGCATTCGGCGTAGCCGGAATTATCGTAGCCATTGAACGCGGATTCATACCCCGTAACGACGGTGTGGCCCGGCTGTCACGTATTGTTGACTACCTCTCTACGGCGGATAGGTTCCACGGTGCCTGGCCTCACTGGCTCAAAGGACCCACTGGACGCGTTGTCAGTTTTGGCCAAAAGGATAACGGTGGCGACCTTGTTGAAACGTCGTTTATGCTGCAGGCTCTGCTCTGCGTGCGGCAATATTTCAAAGATGGCAACGCTACCGAGAGAGCTTTGGCAAAGAAAGCTGACAAGTTATGGCGCGAAGTTGAGTTCGACTGGTACACCAGGGGCGGCCAACACGTGCTTTACTGGCACTGGTCGCCATCGTACGGCTGGCAGATGAACTTCCCCGTCACGGGATATAATGAATGTATGGTGATGTATATTCTGGCGGCTTCATCGCCCACCCACAGCGTGCCCGCAGCATGTTACCATGAGGGTTGGGCACGCTCTGGCGCTATAAAGTCGAACGCTGCGCCTTATGACTACCCGCTTGAAGTATCGCATAACGGAGCCGAAGCGACAGGCGGACCGCTCTTTTGGGCGCATTACTCGTGGTTTGGACTGAATCCTCACGGACTGAAAGACCGCTATGCCAACTACTGGAACGTCGTATGCGACCATGCTTTAAGCAATTGGGCCTACTGCATCGCGAACCCAAAGGGCTACAAAGGCTACGGAAAGGCATGCTGGGGACTTACTGCAAGTTACAGTACGGTGGGCTATTCGGCTCACGCTCCCAACAACGACCTCGGCGTAATTACGCCTACTGCTGCCCTGAGTTCGTTTCCATACGCACCCCGTCAGTCAATGGCCGCGCTGAAATACTTCTGGCAACAGGGTGCGTGGATATGGGGAAAATATGGCTTTTACGATGCCTTCTCTGAGCAATACAACTGGACGCTGCCGCGCTATCTGGCCATTGATCAGCTCATGATCACGCCCATGATTGAGAATTATCGCTCTGGTCTGCTCTGGAAACTGTTCATGAGTTGTCCCGAAATACAAGAAGGGCTGAAAAATTTAGGATTTTAGAAGCCTCTCCTAACTCCTCCCAAAGGGGGGACTATCAGCGTACGGAGAAACCAAAGGTAATATACACCTTATATAATAAGGGCGGCAGCGCAATATGAAAAGGAGATTGATTTCATAAAATAAGGACTGTGAAGCTGGCTAACAAGAACAGCAGCGCAACACAACAAGGATGTAAATATAAAGGTAAACTTATGATAACGAGGTTCTATAATAAAATAAAACTGTTACCTTCGCAACATAAACACAGTATTTAACCACTGATGAAGTAGGACAACAATAAAACAAGCCTCTCATCACCAAAGAATATATAACAAAACCAATAATAACAAACCAGGCCAGACATCCGCATAAGTTCCCCTCGCCCAAAGGGGGATCAGGAAGAGGCTTAATTTAAAACTTTCATGAAAATCAAAACTACTTTTATCCGTGCAGCTCTGACTGCCATGTTGTTTCTTCCCTCGGTGGCTCACGCGCAAGCCGATGCGAAGATGAATTTGTTTGTAGACAACCTGATGAATAAGATGACATTGCGTGAGAAAATCGGGCAGCTCAATCTTCCCGTAGCAGGCAATATCACCACCGGACAAGCCAAAAGCAGCGATGTTGCGGCCCAGATAACCCGCGGAGAAGTAGGTGGACTCTTTAACCTCAAAGGCGTAAAAAGCATCAGGGAGCTGCAAAAGATAGCCGTAGAAAACAGTCGTCTGCACATCCCTCTGATATTTGGTATGGATGTTATTCACGGTTACGAGACGGTATTCCCCATTCCTCTGGCCCTCTCTATGACGTGGGACCCTGCTGCTGTGCGCACATCGGCACATCTTGCAGCCACTGAAGCCGCCGCCGATGGCATATCATGGACCTTCTCTCCCATGGTCGACATCTGCCGTGATGCCCGTTGGGGTCGTATGTCTGAAGGCAATGGTGAAGACCCTTACCTCGCATCGGTCCTGGCAAAAGCCATGGTTGAGGGCTATCAAGGCACTGATTTGAGTGCTCCCAACACCGTAATGGCCTGTGTAAAACACTTTGCTCTGTATGGTGCCGTGGAAGCTGGGCGCGAATATAACACCGCCGACATGAGCCATAATGCCATGTTCAATTACTACTTTCCGCCATACAAGGCTGCCGCCGACGCCGGAGCGGGCAGCTTTATGGCCGCTTTTAATACCGTTGATGGCGTGCCGGCTACGGGCAACCGCTGGCTTCTCACCGATGTTCTGCGCAAGCAATGGGGCTTCAAAGGCTTTGTTGTGACCGATTATACCGGCATTTCCGAGATGCAAGCCCACGGTATGGGCGACCTCCAGCAGGTGGCAGCCATGGCCCTTAACGCTGGTGTTGACATGGATATGGTGGCTGCAGCCTTTACGGGAACGCTTGAAAAGTCGCTCCAGGAGGGTAAGGTTACCGAAGCTTCCATCAACCAGGCCTGCCGCCGCATATTGGAAGCCAAGTATAAGCTCGGTCTTTTTGACGACCCATACCGCTATCTTGACGAGAAGCGTGCGCGCAAAGAGATCTACTCTTCCGACAAGCGCGCCGAGGCTCGACGCATTGCAGCCGAAAGTTTTGTGCTGTTGAAGAACGACGGCAACATGCTGCCCCTTCAGAAAAAAGGTAAAATTGCCCTCATCGGTCCGCTGGCAAACACGGCCGCCAACATGCCAGGCTCGTGGAGTGTAGCCGCTGTTTTCAGCAAGTATAAAACGCTGTTGCAGGCCATGCGCGACGCTGTGGGCAGCCGTGCTGAGGTTATTTACGCCAAGGGTAGCAACATAACATACGACAAAGACCTTGAAGCGCGCGGCTCAATGTTTGGCAGAGAGATTCGCGACAGCCGCTCAGATAAGGAGATGTTGGACGAAGCCGTGCAGGCTGCACGTCAGGCCGACGTTATCGTTGCGGCCATAGGCGAGACCTCTGAGTTCTCTGGCGAGTGTGCTTCGCGTACTGATTTAACCATCTTCGATGCACAAAAGGATTTGCTTACCGCGCTTAAGGCTACGGGAAAACCCGTTGTTCTGGTCAACTTTAGCGGCCGGCCCACTGTCATGAACTGGGAAAACGCCAACTTTCCAGCCATTCTTAACGTATGGTTTGGAGGCTCTGAGGCCGGCGATGCCATCTGTGACGTGCTGTTTGGCGACAAGGTTCCATCGGGACGCCTTACGGTAAGCATGCCCAAGAGCGTCGGACAGATTCCAATTTACTACAATCATCTTAACACGGGACGTCCACAACCTGAAGGCAGGCCTTTTGAAAAGTTCCGCAGTAACTATATTGACATCGACAACAATCCGCTCTATCCCTTCGGCTACGGACTAAGTTATACAACGTTCAAATACGGCCCGTTACAGCTCGATGCCACCAGCATGACAGCCGACGGACAAATAAAAGTTACCGTGCCCGTGACGAATACGGGCAGTCGTGATGCCGACGAGGTTGTACAATTATACCTGCACGACGTGGCCGCATCGATAGCACGCCCTGTGAAAGAGCTTAAGGACTTTGCCCGAATCAGCTTGCGTGCAGGCGAGACCAGGAACGTAACGTTCACCATTACAGCCGATAAGTTGAAATTCTATAACAGCGAACTGCAGTATGTTTGCGAGCCGGGTGAGTTCCAGATTATGGTAGGCCCGAACAGTCGTGATACGCAAACGGCCGGCTTTACGCTGAAATAACGATATTGACAGTCCTTAAAATGGAGAAGATGGTTTCAGGATAACCGTTGCATTTTAATGTAATTGTCAGCCGCGGAGAGCTTTCCCGTCATAGGGAATAGCCCTCCGCCTTGTTTTTTTACAACGTAAACATGGTGGCTTTTCAGCATAACCGTAACAACTTTGCCCAGTTAGGATAGGTACATCATTTATTAACAGCCGAAAAACATCGCAGATAACAAGCTCCCAATAACGAACAATTCCACTATTTTTGTGTAACTTTGCATCGTATTTCATTCTCAATGGGCATAGTCATGAGGAAAATTTCTATCACCATCATCTTTGTACTAATCGGTATATTACAAAGCCGAGCCGTAACATTAGACACGCTAACCGTCTGCATTAAGGGAATGCAGTGTGACAAATGCGCGCATAAGGTCATGACGCGCGCCATGGATATTCCCGGCGTTAACGACATCTGGTTTAATATTGAACGGCGCACAGCCACCATCAGTTACAACCCGTCGCTGACCTGTCCCGATTCAATCAAGGCGCCTTTTGCAGGTCAACGCTACAATATGACGCCGTACAACCCGGCCGACAGCATCATCAGGAATATGGGGTTGCGCATGGAACTAACCGACAGTGCATCTGCACGCCGCGCCATTACAACGTTAAACGGACGTAAAGGCATCGATTCTCTTGCCCCTCACCTCAACCGTCGCTACCTCTTTATACGCTACGACGCCAACCGCATCAGCAAGAACGACATCAAAAAACTTCTTATCGATGCAGGCTTTACACCCACCAGCTATTATACAAGCGACAAGGTGGGCTACGCATTATTCAATATTCCACGTGGCAAAAACCTGAAAACGCTGGCCGACGACGCCATCGCCTTCGACGGTGTAGAGGATGTTTGCCTGAACCCAACGACACGAAAAATTGGTTTTACCTATTTAAAGGACACAACTTCAGAAGACAAGCTGCGCCGGAAAATAAAATAACCCTTCGGCAAAATGACTGAAAAAAAACTGAATCTCTATACCAGTCTGTTTTTCTTTCTGGTATTTATCCCCGTACTTACACTCCTGGTGCCCACGGTAAAATGGGCCGAAACGCGTCCCGTGCTGCTTGTTTCCATCATGGGTTACCTCGTTTTGTGCTTCGTTGTATTGACGCGTTACAACATCCCCGGGCTGTTTATCCGCCACCATTACGTGCGCGGCACGCTGCTTTCGGCCCTGGCTCTGGGCGTAACAGCAGCATTTTCCCGACTGGCCGACTGGCTGAACCTCTACGAATTTCCCGGTGAAGCACCGCGCACAACGCACATCTACTCTACCGTCTGGTTCCTTTTCCTCGTCATTCTGGGATATAGTTTCTTCAACAATATGTTGCAGGAAGCCAGCCGTCTGGCCCGACAGCGCGAAGAATTAGAGGTACAACGCGACAAGGCTGAGCTGGCTATGTACAAGTCGCAAATCAATCCTCACTTCCTTTTTAACACATTAAATACTCTCTACGGACTGATATTAACCGATTCGGACAAGCGCGAGGAGGCGTTCGAACAGTTTATCAACATGATGAAATATACCTATAACAACGCTAACCGCGATGTTATCAGTTTGCAGGAAGAAAAGGATTATCTGCAACAATACATTGATTTGCAACTGCTCCGCCTCGGCGAGTCGACACATGTAAATACACATTTCGAGGTCGATGACCCGCACATGAGCATCGCTCCCATGCTTTTGATAACGCTTGTTGAGAATGCTTTCAAATATGGTATATCGTCGACTGAAAACTGTGTCATCGACATTGATCTTACTGCACGCCGGCGTATACTCCACTTCACAGTGCACAACTCGCATATCAACAACGCCGTGAAGGTATCATCAGGCAGCGGTCTCGACAACTTGCGCCACCGACTCGACCTCCTCTATCCCGATAACTATACTCTCCGCCGACGTCAGGACAAAGACGGATTTACGGTAAAGATGACTATTAAGGTAAGCGTCTGAAGATATTTATTCAGGAGTGAAGGAGTTATTATTCAGGAGTTAGGGAGTTATGGAGTTGAAGGAGTTAAGACATTGCTTCAGGAGGCTGGAGGTATGGAGTTGAAGGAGTTAAGACATTACTTTATTGTTGTGATATGAAAAAAGAATTAGACGCTTTATATTTGAGCAGTATGTTCACATACCAAAATTATAGAGAAAAGGGTATTACAAGCATTTGGCTTACCTCCTGTTACCTTCTTACCTCCTGTCTCCTTGGTAATGTCTTAACTCCTTCAACTCCATAACTCCCTAACTCCTGAATAATAACTCCTGTCTTTTTACTTTTTTAATTTTTTACTTTTTTACTTTTAAATCGTGTTTACATCCATAGCCATAGACGACGAGCCGGTAGCCCTGAGCATTATCAGGAACTATTGCGACCGGATGGGGGGCATAACCCTCGAAACTTATACCAATCCGCGCATAGGATTGCAGAAGATTATGGAAGAGAAACCCGACATTGTGTTTCTCGATATTGAAATGAACGGTATGACAGGCATGGAGATTGCCCGCGAGTTGCCGCCCACGGTGTGCCTTATTTTCACTACGGCCTACGCACAATATGCCCTGGACAGCTACGACGTTAACGCGGTCGACTTCCTGCATAAGCCTTTTTTCTACCAGCGTTTTGTCAAAGCTGTTGACAAGGCTGCACAATGGATTAAGATGCGTAAAACCGAACAGCTCACCCATCGCCCCGAGCGTGTCATCACCCTGAAGGTGGAATATAAGAATGTTACTGTATCGGTTGACTCCATCATTTATATTGAATCGATGGACAATTACGTCAAACTGCATCTTCTGGACGGCTCAAACCTCATCTCCCAAATAAGCCTGAAGAAGATAGAAGAGATGCTTCCAGGGAAGGAATTTATACGTGTTCACCGCAGCTATCTGGTGTCGGTGGCCAAAATTGAGCATTATACCCGCCAGAGTATTAAGCTTGCAGGCCGCGACGAAGAGATACCGGTAGGCCGCAATTACGGTGCCGAGATAACCGATTTTCTAAAGGATAAGCTGCGCCTTATTACACGCGTGCCCGACCTTTTCGAGCATAAAAAATAAGTTGACCGGATATTAAAGGCCGGCCTTACGCAGCCTACCCCTGCCCTTTTCATCAACAGGCGGCTGCCCGTGTACAGTCATATTCAGGCCGTAATACCACGAAATACATGTCATAAAACAGGGAAGGACAAAACAGTACTATCTGTTCCATCCTTCCCCGTTTTGTTGTTACAACGTCTTGCCTTGCTGTTGCTGATACAACAGGACAAGGCTCAACGCTGAATTACGCATATGCCATCATTGAAGATTTGAAGTAATACGGCCGCATGCCGCTATATAAACATGAGAATTTTATTCGTATCCCGGGTTCTGCTTGACTATTCCACCCGACTGTGTAATCACTTTCGACGGTATTGGCAGCAATACCTGATAGTCCTTTGCGTCCTTTCCACGTGCTCTTGCATTCGATATGAACTTACCAAATCTGATTAAATCCTCGCGTCGCCACCCTTCTAAGTAAAGCTCACGACCACGTTCAGCCAGCAGAAATTCCCTGAATTTGTCCTTGCTTGCCTGAATATCCGCTGGTATTGTAGCGGTAGTATGTGCACGGTCAGTGATTTGTTTAAGATAGTCTAATGCCTTATTAGTAGGTCCGTTTAGCTCATTTTCAATCTCGGCAAGCGAAAGAATAACATCGGCATAGCGAAAGCACACCTGATGAAAACGCCCTGATGACGACAGTTGCTTGTCGATAAAGTATTTCACTACCAGCGGTCCGTACTGCAAACGCTCGCCTGGATTGTTATAGCGTGTGTGCAAAATGGTATCCATTCGCCCCGTTTGGCTATTCTTTACATACTGTTTATAGGTAGGCGCAATTCCCTTTTTACGCACATCGCCCGATGTAAAGGTGTCGTAAAAACTCCATGTCATGGTAAACACACCCCAGTAAGGAGCCACCTCTAAGCCACAAACTTCGTTACAATCGGAGGGTATTGTATAAAAGAAGAATTCGTTATCGCTAATTGATCCGCTCGGAATGGCCCATATTGTCTCGTTACTTGTTTCGTTGCGGAAAGGCTCAAAGTAGTCGGTCGACAGCGTATAGCCCATATCTTTCAGCGCTTCGGCATAGGGCAGAGCTTTGTCAAACTGGTGATCATTCATATAAAGCTTCATGAGAAGCATACGTGCAAGTCCTTGGTTACAGCGACCCCAGTCGGCCGTGTGCTGCGTTTTGGCAGGCAAAGAAGGCAATGCTTCGGTCAGGTCCTTGACCATTTGGTTAAAATATTCCTCCTTTGTGGGACGCGGTTCATACTTTACATCTCGCGCCTTTTCGGGGTCAATGGTCATCGGAACAGGCCCATACATGTCGTAAAGCGCAAACATAATATGTGCCCTTATACACTTAGCTTCGGCTATCATACGCTTTTTGCGTGCATCGTCGAATTGCAGTTTCTCCAACACATCAATTAAACGTGTGGCCCTTGTAATATTACGATTCAGCTGATACGTCTGCATACTGTTATCGGCAGCGCCCCATGTGAAGTCGCGATAGCGCGTTTCGTTCAGGTAATAAGCCTCATCGGTAGTAATCTCGTTGTAGCCATACCAACCCGCTCCGCCAATACTCCACACAGGCCAGCCCCATGCACCGTTGGCAAAACGGTCGTCCATGCCACCCGAATTGTTCTTAATGTTGGCATATAAACCCGTGAGAAGGGCGTCGGCATCCGATACTGTTTTCGGGAAATTATCGTCTGTCATGCTGGAATATACCTTAGGATCGAGATCGCACGACGCCATACCGGCAGCCATTGCGCCCGCAAACAGCATTGCAAATATTTTTGTTTTCATATTGTCTTATGATTAAAAGGTTGTCAGAAAGAAACGTTAACACCAAACACCAGCGTTCTGGGGATAGGGAAAGGAGCCGCATTATGCTCCATTTCGGGGTCGAGACCATCGTAGTTGGTAAACAGCAACGAGTTTTGTAAATCAAAGAAAACCGATGCGTTGCTGATATTCCATGCCGATGTTAACTGTCTGGGGAGAGTATAACTAAGCTTGATATTCTTCACCCTGAGGAAGCACATGTTCTTCAATGTAAAGTCGTTGGTGCCACTTTTATTGTTATTTCCGGTAATATCGTCAGCCAATCCTGGGCGCCAGCCTTCTGGATTGTAGGTCGACCAGCGCTCTAAGGCATGCGTGCTTTCGTTTACACGGCTCACCCCTAAGAAGTTATTGTATCCC
The DNA here is from genome assembly GCA_015256945.1 of Prevotellaceae bacterium. Lineage (GTDB taxonomy): Bacteria > Bacteroidota > Bacteroidia > Bacteroidales > Bacteroidaceae > Prevotella. The sequence continues at coordinate 25,388 of JABZLB010000021.1, forward strand.
CAACCGTTGGTTGATTTTTGTCCCAAAACGCCGTAAGCGTCAATACTTAACGTCCAGTTCTTGTAGTTTACAGCGGTTCCAACGCCATAGTTTACGGTAGGGTCCCAGTTGCCTAACTTCACAATGTCCTTATCGTTCATCACTCCATCGCCGTTAATGTCGACGTATTTCAGATTGCCAACAAACGCACGGGGTTGCAGAACCTGCCCATTTGAAGTGTAGTTTTGTATTTCGTCCTTCGACTTAAATATCCCATTCGTCTTCCAGCCATAAAACGCTCTCAGTTCGTCGCCATAGCCAACCCACGGATTAATAGCCACTTCAGGATTGCGTTTTACCCAGTACGACTTGTTATGACTGAGGTTAACATAGGCGTTCCATTTCCATTCCTTCTGCTGAATAAGCAATGCTTTCAGAGCCAGTTCAACACCAGCGCTGCGGGTTTCACCCACATTCTTGGCTATTTTACTTACTACATCGTGTTGGGGAAGCGCGGCAAAGTCGAGCAAATCTTTCGCCGAGCGCACATAATAATCCAGGCTTCCCGATACCCTTCCACCGTAAAGCTGGAAGTCGGCGCCAATATTGAACGTAACATCCGTCTCCCATTTCAGGTCTTTGTTGCCTTTTTGTTTCTGAATCATACCGTTGTGCTGGGTATTATTAAAGAAAAACCATCCGCCTGCACCCGGTGTTCCATAGGTGGTTAGCATGTAGGTGTTACCCGTCAGTATGCTTTCGTTACCCGAAGTACCTATACCTGCACGCAGCTTAAGGTAGTCGAGCCATCCTGAATACGGTTTCATGAAGCTCTCACTACTTACTATCCATGCTGCCGAAACGCCTGGGAACCAGCCCCATTTATGATTTTCTGCAAATGCCGAAGAACCATCACGACGCAACGTTGCCCCCAGAATATAGCGGTCGAGCCACGTATAACTGATACGTCCGAAGAAAGAAAGCTTGTTGCGTTCCCATTTATACGAACCATAAGTAGTATCATCTACGTCTGACGAAAGCCCGAGATTATTGTTCTCCAACACATCGGTGGGCAGGTTAAACACGCAGAATTGGTAATTGTTTCCCATGCCTTTATAATATCCCGTTCCCAAAACAGCGTTCAGATAATGACCTCCAGCAAACTTCTTATCGAAGGTAAGGTATTCCTCCATGCCGTAATTATTGTTGTAGGCATTCGAGTATCCGCCGAAGTTTTTCTGTATTTGCTGGGGCAGGCGCGCCTTTGTAGGCGAAAAAATATCACGGTTTTCGTCGGTCTTATCAATACTGAGTTGCACATTTCCCTTCAGCCACGGTGTAAATTTCACCTCTAAATTAGGTGCCACCATGAGGCGTTTGGTTGTTGTGCGGTCTTTAATGAGCGCAAATTTCTGTGGATTTGGCATCAGCTCATTTTCAGAAGCACTAAGCTCTCCGTCCGTATCGATCAAAGGAAGACGTGGTGAAAAGTACATCGCTGCATTGGTTTGGTTAGCTTCGTTGTAGTTTTCCCTGTAGTGTCCTGCCGATGGATTATTAGCATTGACAATGCTGTACATGTTATTTACCGACAGACTGACGTGGCGGTTAAAGTCGAAAATAACGTTGATACGCCCACTGATACGCTGTAAGGCCGACGTCTTAAGAATAGCTTTCTGGTTAAAGAAGTTCAGCGATGAGTAGAATTTGAGTCGCTCCGACCCTGCCGACACCGATACGTTATGGTCATGAATAACGCCCGTACGGGTTATATCCTTGATATGATTGTAGCTGCTGGTCTGGTCGTTTATCTGCGATGGTGTATAGATAACAGGCCAGCCTGATGCGGGTACAGCGTTATTGCCGTAGGGCATACAGCGATTATCATACAGCCAGCGCTCTTTAGCACCGAGGTTACACTGCTCCATAAAATCGTGAGCATTGAACATTTCATAGTATTTTCCAATGTTTTGTACCGATAATGAGCCGCTGTAACTTACGCGTGGAGCACCTGCCTGGCCTTTCTTCGTGGTGATCAGTATCACACCGTTGGCCGCCTGCGAACCGTAAATAGCCGTTGCACTGGCATCCTTAAGCACGTCAATTGATGCAATATCATCAGGATTGAGCGTGGCAAGCGGACTGCGATTAGCTCCGTCACGCAAGGCAAACGACATCATTCGCGACGGTCCTATCTTTGAAGCGTTGTTGGCAGCCGAACTGATTACGATGCCATCAACCACGTATAACGGCTCATTGCTTCCGTTTGGCGACAATGCACCGCGAATGTTTACGCTCATTGCAGCTCCGGGTTGCGCTGAAGCGGCATTAATGGTAAGGCCAGCCACCTTGCCTTGCAGCAGGTTATCAGCACTGACAGCGTTGGGAGCTTCTATATCTGCCGCCTTTACCGACGATATTGCACCCGTTACTTGTCGGCGCAATTGCGAACCGTAGCCTACAACTACCACCTCATTGATGCTCTTTGTGTTCTCTTGAAGCGTAACATGAAGGTTGTCAGCGGCACGTTTTTCCTGCTCAACGGTGCCTACGTATGTAAATACAAGCATCGCTCCGCGTGGCACATCGAGGCTGAAATTGCCGTTAACATCGGTAACCGTAGCGTTGTTTGTGCCCTTCTGTCTTACGGTAGCGCCTATTACCGGCTCGCCATCGGCGGTAGTTACCTTGCCGTGAGCTTTCATCTTTTTGTCGCCGACGTTGCCGCTTGACGACCCCGGACGACCTCCATCACCGTCTGAAAGTACGATATATTTTTGCGGAGTAAGCTCAAATGCAAGGCCTGTCTTGCTGCAAAACTCGCTCAATATCGTGCTCATTTGAGCCTCTTTGCTCACAAACGACATGCGCTGGTGCTTGTCAATATTGACGTTACTGTATACAATAAGGTAGCCCGTTTGTTTCTCTATGGCCGAGAACAGGCTCGAAACAGAAAGTGTTCGTGACGGAAGTTTTACGCTTTGTGCCCGCACCGTAGTTGTTGCGAGCATGGCAAACAATAATAAAACACAACAGGCAAGGGCCTTGGGACGAGCCGTTAAGCCTGCCATACGGCTGCATTGAGGCCGTAACAGTTGCTGATACTTCATTGGGAAAGGTTTTTGTTAATAGGTTTATGATGGGTTAGTTACATCGTTGTCGTAACGCTATGGCAAGATAACGGCGTAAGGGTCAGGGGCTTTGCTGTTTCATAGGGCTGCGGTTTGGGGATTGGATAATCATTGAATTAGTAAATTTTTATTTCGTGCCCGTCGGGGCTTTTCTTCATATTGAACGGCCGGGCCTTTTGTATGAGGTGCAGAATATTGTCCAAACCGTCGGCCTGTCTGAACTTACCCGTATAGGTATACTTCTGCAAACGGCTGCTGCCTATGCTGATATGCACCCCGTAAAACGTTTCCAGTCGGTTTATAATATAGGGCAGAGGAGCATTGCTGAAGGCCATAAGGCCCGTTGTCCACAGCGCAGGGTTGTCGTGCCAGGGCTTTAGGATATACCGCCCGCCGTGCTGAACGGCCTGCTGTCCCGGCCTTAATATAATACTGTCAGAACTGTTCTGCATGCTGCTTACGCTTACACGCCCGCGCATGAGCGCCACCGACAGCTCGCGATGAGGATAGGCCGACACGTTAAAACGGGTGCCAAGTACGCGTACGCGCGTGCTACCGGCCGTTACAATAAAGGGTCGTGACGCATCGTGGGCTACGTTAAACGTGGCCTCGCCCGTCAGTTCCACGCGACGTTCGCTGCCTTTTCCTACTGCATATCTGAGGGTAGAACCCGAATTTACCCACACCGAACTGCCGTCTTCCAGCACCAAACGGGCACGCTGACCGGCCGGAACGCTCAGCATTTGCATAGCCGTAGCGGTATCGTTATGGCGCGGAGCAAACACCATCCACGTGGTAACCACACCCGTTATCAGCACAGCAGCATACCGCAAAAGGCACAGGGCTATACGCTTGCCGCGCCTGTACCGCTGCCGTTGCATAAACAAGGCATAGCCCTGCCGCCCTTCTTCGCTGTTGCGCAGGGCAGGATGAAGCCCGGCGAGTGCCTCAAGGGCATCGGCCTGCTGAAGCTGTTGCATGAGCTGTGCATCGTGCAGGGCCTCGTCGAGAAGTGTCGAGGCATCGGCTTTATTCAGCCGGCCCAGGGAAAATTGAATGATACGTTCGTCCATTTTATGCCTTATACAATCATATAAACACCCGAAATATGATTTCGGTGAAACAAAATGAAAACTTTTTTTCGATAAAAATAAAAAATGCTTGCCGGCTACTTCTCCGTAACGTCAAACCAGAAGCAACAGCAACGGCAGGCAATCGCGAAGCTCACAGCGTAGTTTACGGTAGGCAATTTTCATCTGGGTTTCGACCGTATTCACCGTAATGCCCAGTTCACGAGCCACGTCCTTGTTGCACCTTCCCTCTAATTTGTGCATGACAAACACGCGCCGGCACTGCTCGGGAAGGGCGTCAACGGCCTGCCTGATGCGCTCCGTAATATCGGTTTCATCGCGAAAGGCAGTATCCATGCTTTCAAGCGAGCCATACCTTACCTGCATCATCAGCACCTCTTCGGTACAGTATTGCTCGTGCTCGCGCTGCTCTTTGAGCTGCCGGCGCAGCGTGCTGAGGCAGCGGTTACGCAACGACGTAAACAGATAGGCGGTAATATTCGTGGCATCGGCCAGCGCCGACCAATGCTCGTAAAGTTGAAGAAACACGTCCTGAACCATGTTTTCGGCATCGGCATCGGTCAGCACGTAATGGCGTGCAAAGCGTTTCGCACGACTGTACCAGCTGATATAAAACTCATCGAATTGCATATAGGTCAGGATATAGGTTGGGTTTGTATGCCGAGCGGCGGCCATACGATGTTCCGCAACTGCCGACAAGCACTTGTAAAAGTTGTTGCAGCGTTCAGGCCTGACAAAACTACACATTTTTTATTTAACCTACAAAAAAGGAAACTTTTTTTACATTTTCACGCGCTTCATATGGCTCCGCCCATGCCGTTGCATGCTACTGCTGCCCCCATTACCCCCATTTTGTGCCTCCGTTACCCCATACAGCCCTTGCCTTTACGCCGTGCAGGTTATTGTATGGCGGCCGTCAGCAACGCTGTCGGCGACCGCCGAACCACGCGTATGACGGCCGTCGTACACGCTGCTGACGGTCGCCGCACAACCGGCTTTTTTATATGAAGCCCTGCACAACACACCATAAAGCCACCAACCTTACGCCGCCGTGGCCGCAACCTTATGATGCCATCGGGCAGCGACAAGGCAAACACCCGCACGCCATACCGCCCGTACGCAACCCGCTGCCCCACAGGGGTATGAACCGCTACAAACACCAGGCAGACCGAAAAACAGCACCCGGGCAACCGTTACACAGCTTCATGCCGGTATAAAATTTGTAAAAAGTACGAATATTCATGAAAGTATACATAACTTTGCATGCGATATAGAGCAGTTTTTACAAGAATACGGATTGAGACATACCGTTTATTCAAGATTAAAAACAGAGTTTAATTAGCGAAAGGTTATTACCCTAACGGCCAGCGCAGAGCGTGCGCACATGCCGAGATATAAAGCTAAAGACAGGATAACATCAGTTAGAAGACGGGCACCTATCGGGTGATTCCACCCTTTTTATCAGCTATTATTCTGGGATAACACTACGAAAAATATTTTTTATTCATGATGAAAAAAGAAATGGTGACGGTGAAACGCCGGTATCTCAAGCCCCATACAACGATATATCATATCGCTGAAGAACATGCTATTTTGGCTGCAAGCCCCAACGTTCGCCCTGGAGGCGACAACGGAGGTAGTATAGAAATAGTACCGTTAGTGCCTGATGTGGGTTCTGACGACGATATTCTTGAAGGATAATACAACTACAACACCCCTAAACTTCAGCTTCCTACGATGTGGGGAACTCAAATAAACACATACCTATTTAAGCTATTTATACAATAGAAAATAGTTTTAGTAATAGGTTTTTTATACCTGATGTATGTAACAAGCAAGCGCGCTTGTAAATAGAAATGTTTTATATTTACGAGCCTTGTTGATTTCCAAAGATAAAACCGAAACAATAAACAACATTTATAAAAAATGTCGTAACCATGCCTTTCATACATGAAAGAACATGGTTACGATTATTTTTTTTATTATTTCGCAAAGCTATGGAAGAAGCTTGGGTTACCTTTCACCTGCATAACAGGCCCTGCAACCTCTTTGGTTTCGGGGTTATAGGTGTAGAAACCAACCGCCTTTTTGTTTGCACTTCCAAATACAATGAGGTTCTTATGTTTGCCAATAGCAATTCCTTGTGGATTAGAAATTTCCATTCCCTTTATAACTGATATGCTCTTCTGTTTCAAATCAATCAGAACTGGTACATTTGTAAGACTGACATAAGGGTTGCTCATTCCGTTGGGATCAAGGCCAAACGAGTTGGCATACGCATAAGCCACTCCCTTACCAGCATAGAATATGGTGCCCAGAAAATCAGAATGTGTTGTTGACAGCCCTGCAACTGTAGTTTGGTCAAGACGAATACAATAATCGGTATCAATATCTGTTGAACCATTTTTAATTCGAACGATACCACCGTTCAAGCCTGGAATAAAGCCGAACGAGCCAATACAGTTGATATAAATATCCTTATTTTCGTCCATAAATATAGAACCTGGATCGATAGGACGTGTTGCAAAGCACAGTCCTAATGAGGTATTAACAATATGCTTTTCAACCTTATCGGTCTTCGTGTCAATCATAGCCAGTTCAATATTGTTGCGTGTAGGCATATACTGTGCGTTCATTTGGTTAAGACCTACAAACAGTTTGCCGTCACGAATAATCATTGCAGCTGGCGACACATTTGTGCCTTCCTGATGCAAACTATTAAGATCAATATCAGCAATCTTTTTCATTGTAGTAGGGTTGAATACCATTACAATGCCTAATCTTTGCAAGCTAATATACGCTTTTTCGGCATTGAGTTCTACCACATTGCAGGCCGCAGCATTGGCTGGGATAGGTAACACGCCTTGCTTAGCCCATGTGCCGTCAGCGTTAATTTTATAACGAGTAATCTCAGCCTTTGTATTACCCATATAATCAGGGAAAGCATATACGTTGCCTGATTCAGTAACAATAGGCGTAGAGCCAAATCCTACAGGAATACCATTACTAATATCGTAGTTGCCAGGGAGCAAATCGCTCAGAGCCTGCATATAAACGCTACCATTATTACCTTCGGGGTTGGTAATGCCTGTTGCAAAAATAACACCTTTAAATTCCTTTCCGCTGGGGTTGGGATTAGGGTTTGGTGTGGGGTTGTCAGTGTTTGGGTCACATGATACCATTAAAGCCGTTAAGGCTATAATAGATAAAACTGATTTAAAATTTTTCATTGTTCTTTTATTTTTAATCCTACATTTGTTGATATTTATCTGAGAAGATAGCGCACTTTAAAGCCTATGTAACGCCCTGGTAACGGTCGGTTCAATTCGGAAACGACACGGCGGTTGGTTAAATTCTTCACCTTTAGGGTAAGCGTCCACTTATCATTGCCGAAGCTATGTTCCACAGCGGCATCCATTGTAAACGATGTCGGAATTTTGCGTTCTTGATATCGGCTCACCTCAAAGTCGTAAAAATACTGGTGTATATACGAAGCGTCGAAAAGTAAACGTGTGTTTTGCCCGCTCCCACCAAAGATATTCTCCTTATGAAATTCTGCACCGAAATTGCCAAGCAGATAAGGAACATTGGGGATTCGCATTTTATAAGTGGGATTTTCAACCACTGTTCCGGGTGTTAACTTTCGTACGTCTCTAAGGTCTTGAAAGGTTCCGTTGGCATATAAATACAGAACGGGGCATACATCGCCTTTAGCTTCCAGCTCTATTCCTTGCGTGCGCACACTACCAAAATTGCGGTAACGTGCCATTGTTGGTATCATATCGGGGGTGAAACGTATCATATCTTCCAACAGGTTATAAAAGGTATTCAACTCCACCTCAATCAGTCCGTTATCAGCTTTTAAATGTCTATAGAGCATGCCTACGTTCACACCTTTTGTTCGTTCAGGCTTTAACGCAGGAGAAGCTAATATAGAATAGCCATTACCTATCAGCTCTTCGCTTGAAGGAATTCGTACCTCTGCATTGAACGATGCTTTAAGCATCAGGTCGGGTGTAAACTTATAACGTGCGGCGTTACTGAAGCCAAAATACGACTTGAACACTTTTACACGCTCAGGTTCAGTTACAGAAAAGACGTTGATACTACGCGAATCGGACGAGAAAATAAAGTTTTTCAACGTAAAAGCATTTTGAAACCGTCCGTTGAATAGGGTTAAATCGTACGAAAGACCCAGCGTTAGCGTGTTCATCTTGCTGGGGAAATTAGAACGAAAACCTAATGCTTTGTCCATCAATGTATCTTTAGGGTGGAGCGAATTATGATCAAAATAAGCATTGAAGTTTACACTATGGTGCATGTCAATCGTGTATTGCAGATTGAGTTTTGATATTAATTCGTTTAACCTATTATTGCCATCAGAAGGAAAATTGTTCTGTTCGCCACCATAAGCAGAAACAGGCGGAAGTTTATTTCCGTCCCAATCATAACGATTCATCGCCTTATCGTGCATGCCATATTTGCCAAACACGTAGTTAATATCAAAATTAAAATCAAGTCCGTCTAAAAAGAAATTGTTACGCTTCAGCGATAATTCAGTAACATAGTTTACAGAACGGTTATACGCTTCACGAATATCGAGGTCAATTCCTTGTATCTCTTGGTACGTCTTCATGAAAACAAGCTCCCACTTTATTTCATCAAACCACCATTTAGTAGCTTTTACTGACATACCGCCAATGACCTTATTGAACAGGTCATGGTCTCTTTTCACAGTTCGGTTATCAAGGTTTGCCAATGTCATTTCGTAATTATTTTTCGAAAACGAAAATGTGCCACCTATTCCAAACTGCAAGCCGCTCTTACGGTTTGTACGCTTAAACACCGTTGAAAACTGATGCGTATTAAACGAACCACCCTCATAAGCAAAGTCTAAATAAACGGGAGGATACTCCTTTGTAACAACATTTACGGCACCACCCAATGCAGAACCGCCAAACTTATATGGAACAATACCTTTATACACTTCGATGCGTTCAATCATGTTTGTTGGAATATCGTTCAGAGCAATAAAGTTATTGAGCTGCGACAATGGGGTTTCATCTACAAACATTCCCATTCTTTTTCCCTCCAAACCACGCACTGATATGCGTGAGGCACTGCCCATTCCGCCCGTATTTCGAACCGTAACTCCAACCGTACGTGCGAGTACATCATTCATGTTTGAAGCTGTTCCCTGTAGCTGTTGCTGCCCTATGACAGAGACTGGCATAGCTGCTTCTTTAAGCTTACGCATCTCACTATGAGCCGTTACTGTAACTTCCTTCAGAACTTGCTCGGCTGAAGTAAGTTGCACATCGCAACGCAGGCTGTCCTGTAACGTAACACTTTGCGTGTGTTCCTTATATCCTATACACTGGAAATTTAACTGGACACGCTGCCTACCCGACAGAACAAGACGATAAAATCCTTCATTATTGGTGACAGTACGGGCGTTTGTTTTGTCGGCTTTTATCAAAACTCCTACAAGGGGCTCACCTGTTTGGAAATCGGTTACCGTGCCATACACAACAGCTTGTTGCGCTGAAACTGAAAGCGTAAAGAAAAACGATAGAATTGTTAGATAAAATTCTCTCTTTTGATTCAGCAATAACAATACTGTTTTTTTTAATAATGATATGTTTTTTTCTGTACTTTGAATATACATAAAGTGTTTATTGTTTGTACGGAAGAGGTCTTTTCAAGTAGTTGTAACTGCTTGCAAACAAAATGTTTTCATCAAGTTTACAAGACCTTTCAGACGTATCGTTTAAATAATGATGCAAAGGTAAAAAACATATAAAAAGTAAACAATACCTAAAAATGAGTAAATTGGCCAACACCTTATGATGCCATCGGGCAGCGACAAGGCAAACACCCGCACGCCATACCGGCCGTACGCAACCCGCTACCCCACAGGGGTATGGGCCGCTACAAACACAATGCAGCCCGAAAAACAGCACCCGGGCAACCGTCATGCGGCTCCATGCCGGTATAAAATTTGTAAAAAGTACGAATATTCATGAAAGTATACATAACTTTGCATGCGATATAGAGCAGTTTTTACAAGAATACGGATTGAGACATACCGTTTATTCAAGATTAAAAACAGAGTTTAATTTACAACCGGCTATTACGTAAACTGCTGATACACAGCCTCTATACGTAGCAGCATATAAAGTTCTGAACAGCATGTAACCAGCCGTGCGGTGTAGGTGTGCCACATGATTTGGCAGGCTTCGCCGCCAGAAATTACCGTCTGAAAGAGCGTAAAAGATTTTATTTCAGGAATGAACAAGAACACAGAAACCACAAAACGCCGCTATCACAAGCCCGTTATTACCGCATGTTACATGGCCGCAGAGAGCGGCTTGCTGGCAGGAAGCCCCAATGTGCAGCCCGGAGGCGGAGGCGGAGGCAGCATTACTGTTGAGCCGTTAATACCGGTAGACGGAGGCTCTGACGATGAACTGGAGGGCTGACGCCACCCTGACATCGCACAGCAAACAACTGGAAACCATGAGAAAAAAGCCAAAAAAACATTTGCTTTCAGCACTTTTCATGGCAACGGCAGCCTTTGTTATAACGGCGTGCGCCGAAGAAGAGGCTGCCCCTGACGGCAGTAAGACCGCTGCAAGGGTGCGTTTTCATGTAGAAGATGCGCAGGCAACCGCCCTGCGCCACAATATGCGCGGCATAACACGCGGCTCAATTGTGCCGGGCATGACAACGTCGGGCATGATACCGCAGCGCCTCGAAGCACACGACAACCACGGTTTAGACGTTTGCCTTATTGACGAAACCATAGAGGGTATAAACCCCGTTGAACAGTTATCAGGAACGCGTGCTACGGTAAAGACATCGATAGATGCCGACTTTACCGCCTCGGGAATACGAGCTGCATCGGCATCAGGCATAGCCACCGCACCGCAATGGTTCAGCGGCGAGCGCACAAAGCCTGTGGGTGAACTGTATCATGACATTCCATGGAGCCTTATATTGCCCGACGCCCGCTTCTATGCCGTATATCCTGAAGCCGGCAGTTACAGCGGCATACAACTGTCGGCGGCGAATGCAAACGGCCGCACCTGCGTTGATTTCGAGGTAATGCCCGATGTAAAAAAGCAAGTTGACCTGATGACTGCATGCACGGGCGATGTACATTACGCCACACCGGGCGTGCCTCCTGAAACCAATCTCAGGTTCAGACACGCGCTGACGGCCGTACGTTTTGCCGTAGGCCAGAACCTGTCGTGGGATAAAACCATTGACCGTATTGAGCTGCGCAACGTTCTTTCAAAGGCCAGGTATATACTGTCTGACCAGTATGGCGGCAACGGTGCAGCATGGGACTATACCATTTCAACCGCCCGCACAAACTGTGTATTGCAGAACGTGAGCGTATCGACAGGCAAAAGTCCGAACACTATCATCGCAGGCACCGATACTGACAACTATACTTTCTACATGATACCGCAACAGCTTACGGGCAAAGGCGTCATGGCCCTCATACATTGTACCGACGGAACCCTTATCACCACAACGCTAAAGGGCCAGTGGGAGGCCGGGACAACGCGCACATACAAGCTTACACAGCGAAACTCGACATGGCAATACACCCTGCTTGGCACCTCTGCGGCACCCGCTGAATACAATCAAAGCACAACCAGCGCGTTTACCATCACGAGCTATCGCACCGCACCAAACGGCTATCGGCAGACGGTTCCATGGAAGGTTGTGGCATACAGCACCGACGACGGCGCCACATGGACAGCACAAAAACCCGCATGGCTTATATCGCTCAGCCGCGAAACAGGCGACGGCGGCGATGTAGCCCAAACCGGAACAGCCACATTACGTACCGACATTGTCGACTTGCTGGCTCAGCGCAACAACACACTGAGGCAGGCACAACAACGTGGAAGCGCCGCCACACCCTTTGATTTGTCTACCCAGGGCGATACCAGGCCACGCACCACAGCCAACAGCTATCTTATAACGGCACCGGGATTCTACCGCATTCCACTCGTATACGGCAACGCCATAGAGAACGGAGCGACAAACGAAAAATCGTATAAAAGCTCGAAAACTTCGCCCAACATTCTGCAAACATTTCTCGATCACGACGGCAAACCAATTACCGACCCGTGGATTGAGCAGTCGAACGGTGGGGCTAATGCAGGTATTGACGGCGCGCATATTGTGTGGTCGGACGAGAACGGGCTTGTACACCTCGGGCCTTCGCCCATTGTTCATGACGGCGGAAAAGCGTATTTGCAGTTTGAAGTAAAGGCCAACGATATAAAAAACGGCAATGCAGTAGTAGCCGTTACCCGGGGAGGAACGACAGTATGGACGTGGCACCTGTGGTTTGCACCGCAGCAAGTGCTCGACAAAATAGAGGTAACCAATTACCAGAACGTCAAATACAACTTCACAACTGAGAATTTAGGCTGGAAATATACAACATGGAACGGGTCGGCCTACGATACCGACCGCAAGGTAAAGGTGCGCATTGAGCAAACCATATCGCAAAACGGTACACCACAATACACCGTAATAGACATTGTTCAACGGGCCGGACAAACCAAGCGTGGGTATGGAGCGCTTTACCAATGGGGACGTAAAGACGCCTTCCCTGCGACCGAAACGCTGCCCGAAGGCGCCGTTATCAAGGATACAGGAAACCACATGACGCTGAAGAATGGCATGCAGAACCCGGGTACTTTCTATGTTCCGGTGCAGTCGTGGATGTATAATTACACCTACTTTAACCTGTGGGATGCCGATAATACTGATGTTTCGTCAAACAGAAGCAATAACGACGGACCTACCATCAAGACGGTTTACGACCCCTCGCCTGCTGGTTTTAAGGTGCCTGCCACCAATGCCTTTACAGGCTTTACTACAACAGGCGGCAACGTTGAAAGCCTGAACCAGATCAATACCAGCCAGACTTACAACGGCTCTGTGTTCCAACGCAACATGGGTTATGTTTTATGGACCAACGGCAACCACAATAAAACCATATACCTGCCGGCAGCAGGACGCCGCGACCAGATAACAGGCGACGTGACCGGACTGGCTGATTACGGACAATATACGGTGGCATCGCCTACCACTGTCGGCTCATCGGGTTTGATGATATTCAATCATGTATCGTTCAAACCGCTTTTAGATACCTGGCGTTGTACGGGTTCGGCCGTGCGTCCAGTGGCCGAATAAGGCGCAACGCCATTCAAATACAGCTGTAACAACAGCCGCATGACGCTGTAAACCGGGCAAAAACGAGCGTAGCCTGCAAACACAAGGTTTGCAGGCTACGCTTTGTTTTTATCATCATATAACGGCCGGGCTGTATGCTGTTGCAGGTTAACGCGTGCCGGACAGCACGTTATGCAGGTTACATACAGCTGCCCAGCGTTATTTTTTTACCAGTTTACGGCCGCCCTGTACGTACACTCCGGCCGGCAACTGCTGTATATTGCGCCCTGCATAGCGGCCGTCGAGAGTATAGATGGCATTGTGGGAAGCATCGGTTACCGTCAGACGGGTGATGCCAGTAGGCAGTCCGAGAATCTTCAAATTGTCGATATTCCAGAAATAAGCCAGCCCTTTGCCGCCCGTATCATAGCAGTGAAAGCGAACACGCATGTTGTCAGACATATGGCTCGAGAGGTCAATGGTAAGCTTTGTATACTTGCCACTCTGTGTGTTGCCGGCGGCATCGAGCGGATAATCGGTCAGACAGTTGAACAAAGTAGTCCATGTTGCACCTCCGTCGCTGCTTACATCTACATTGTAGAACTGTGGATTGTTTGCCGGATTTTTGTTGGCAGCCGTTGTCCTTGACCAGAACTCGAGCGTCTTTCCCTTTGCAAAGACGGGCGAAACAAGCGTTTGTTCCTCGTGCGCATCGTCCCAGGCTTCGATAAGTGTGGCCGCATGGGTGCCCTCATATGAGCGATAAAGGCCGCGGTTGGTTTGCAGCGTGCGGGTTAAATCCCATCCGCGAGTGTCGCTGTTTTGGACGGTCCAGCCATTCGGATTCGACGTGTTCTCCCAATCTTCATACAATACAACACTTTCGTTTGTTTTTTCGTTCTGCGTAATGCTGAGCGTAGCCGTTACCGAGGAATAAGCTTTATCGGTGAAGGTTATGACGGCCGTGCGGGGTGCTCCCGTCGTATTGTCGGATTGTGCAGCCAGTACAAGCTGCGTGTCGCCGCCGCGACCTTCGCTCTTCGACAGCGTAAGCCATGCCGGAACACCCGATACTTCCCAGTCGCCATCAGAAGAAATCCCTACCGTTGCGCCGCTTCCGGCCTGCCCTGAAAGATTTACTGCCGTTTGCGAAAGCACGATACGGTGGGCCGATGCCAGCAAATCGAAGGTCATTACAGCCCCTGCCGACGATATGTTGGCGATGGCAAAGTTGGCCTCTGTGCCGTCACTGTAAAAAGGACGCTGGGCTGCTGCGCCTCCGAAAGCGGTGCGACCGTTGTCGGCACTGAACGCAGCCTGACTGAGATTACCGTCAGAAGTAGTTGTCCCGCCGGGGCGGAAGATGTACTGTTCGTCCAGACGGGTGGTGCCGTTATAGGCCAGATTGCCGCCCGTAAGGTCGGGATTAACCCGATATACAATCAGTCCCGACTCAGGCAGACTGGCATCAAAGCCTTCCTTTTTGCGGTATTCAACCACAAAATATTCGCGATGGCCGACAGGTTGAATCTTGTAAGCTACGTTCTCGTCGGTGTTACCGCCGATGGGATTAAGCGTATAGGTGCCGGGAGCAGAGATAGAAGGTATCGAGTCGAGCCAATGACAGTAACGCCATTTGGTATAGGCAGTCATGTGCTGTGCGACGGGTTGTATGTTCGACATCAAGTCCCACACACCCACAGGATTAAGTCCATCCTTGGCGTTATGGTAAAGATCGTAGGTACCTAAGTTGTGTGACATCTCATGACACAGCACTCCTGTATTCAAAGGTATGTTGGGATTTGCCGCCCCTAACTTAAAACCGTTGCTCTCATCAAATACCATCAGGAAGCTCACTACGCGCTTACCCTGTATGGAATCGCCCAGAATGTAGTTCTGACGCTGAGGCCAGAGCAGGTGCGTATTGCCTATGGCCGAGGTGCCGCTAAGCACTATTGTGAGGTTGTCAACGATGCCATCGCTGTTGGCATCAACCTGATAGCCGGCAGGAATATTCTGATCAAGATACTTCACTACCTCTTTAACCAGACCGCTCCGGCGCGCCTCCATTGCCGTTGCATTGCCTTTTGGGTAGCCCGTAGGGTTGACAGAGCTTTGCTCTTCATAGTATCCGCGCTCCATTCGAGAGCGAAACGACATTACCTTGCTGCCGGCAGGGGCAGGGAAAAGACGGCTTCCCCAGGTAAGTTTGCCGTAGGATGCCTGTGTGAAATAATTGATGACGCTGTTATAACCCGGTACGGTTGAATTGAAAAGACTGTCATAATGTTCAATCGTATTGGTTTGAAAGACAGCTCCCGGGCCTGTTTCGGTCTCATCGGCAAAGCGCACAAACACGACCGTATTGTTCAAAACAGTATGACCCTGCACCGAAGGGGAAAGAGCAAGACATGAAAGAACAAGAAAAAGAAGATAATATTTTCGCATACTATACAATGGTTGGTGAAACGAATAATAACATTATTTCTGCAAAAATATTAAATTTTCTGCGTTTCTGTCGTTTTATAAGGCATTTTGTTTTGCATTTTTACTTTTATTTAATATATTTGCAAGCAATCTGTACAACATCAAAATAACATGATATGAAGAAAATTTTACTTACACTTGCTGCACTTTTTGGCAGCACCCTTACGATTCTGGCACAGAACGGTAACTTGCTGGCCACGTTTAAAACTGGTCCGCAAGCAGGAAAGTTAACGCTGACACTGGCATCAACTGAGCGCCCTACCGACTACTCGGTAGACTTTGGAGACGGCAACATTGTGAGGAAAGGCACGACTGAACCTTTCGACGGCTGGGACGGATCGGTAGATATTGAGGGGACGCCTGCGGCAGGAAGCACCGTAAAGATTTACAGTGGCGGCACCATTACATATCTGGAAGTAGTAGGCAAGGCTACGGAAAGCCAGATAGAAACAGCCGATCTGACGAAGCTTACACAGCTTACCGAGCTTGACCTGCACGCCAACAAGCTCACAACAATAGACCTTTCACAGAATACGAAACTGAAGAAACTGGACCTGAGCCGCAACGAACTTACGGCGCTCGACCTATCTAACAACACGGCCCTTACACAGCTGGACCTGAACAGCAACACCACGCTTTCAGCACTCGACTTATCTAACAATACGGCCCTTACAAAGCTTACGCTGAGCAAATGCCTCATGCCGACGCTCGATTTATCGGCCAACAAGTTGCTCCGCAGCTGCTATTTGCTCGACATGGGCCTCACAAACCTCACTGTTGGAGAGAAGACAGCCAGCGGTTTATACCTTAGCGTGAACAACAACAAGCTCACCACGTTAGACCTTCGCCAGGCCAAGGGCTTAGAGAACAAAGGAAAATTGTTTGCCGCAAACAACAATCTCACCGAACTGTTATACGACAAAATAGGCACGGCTAACCTTGCAGGCAACAAGTTCAGCTTCGCCACGCTGCCCGTTGCAAACATAAACGTGCTTACCTATGCACCGCAGCAGCCGCTGGATATAGTGCTCAACGGGTCGGAAGTAGACCTTTCTGCCCAGCAGGCCGATACATACAAATGGTATGATACCGACGGCAACGAACTGGCAGAAGGCACCGATTACACAGCCGCAACAGGCAAATTTACATTCCTTAAAACCCCTGCTAAGCCCGTTTACTGTGTGCTTGAAAGCACCCGCTTCCCCAAATTTGTGGGCAGCAACGCCTTTAAAACCGTTACCATACAGCCCGTGGGCACAGGCATAAGCCTGCTTAAGGCCGACAATGCCGCTGCCAACACGGCATATTATACGCTCGACGGCAGCTTCGCCGGCTTCAACAAGCAACAGCTTAAACCCGGTATTTACGTAGCAAAGAACGGTAAAAAAGCTGTGAAAGTGGTGGTAAAGTAAATTCAAAGAACGGTAAAGAAACCGCGAAAACGATGGTAAGATAAATACTATCCTACATAAAAAATAAACCATGCCGCAATTCTGGTGTGCCTTGTGCATCGGAATTGCGGCATGATTTGTTTCTTATATCACATAGAAAAGCTGATAGAAGCAAATAACAAAAAGCCAGACATACCGCTTTCTTTTGTGTAAAATACGTCACGCTCCCTTTATTTTCAGGAAACAATTCTGGAGAAATGGAAACGCTGTACAGATTATTCTATTCCTCTTCCTCCTATTTTTCAGGGAAGCACAGGCAATAAAGAAAGCCCGTAGCAGGCGTTAACAAAAGCGATAATATAACAGCAAAGGATACCTTAACACCAGAACGCCGATGGGCTGCCGAAACAACACTCCCAATTAATACGTATAAAAGGAAAATCACTAACGGGATTAGGAAAATAAAAAGAACACCAATCCATCTACTTTTTAACGCATGAAACGAGTATAAATACGCAACTTTTATTAAATTTGCAGCACAACATCTATCATATTTATCAAACTATGGCAACAACCTTATCAGCATGGGAAAGCTTTAAGAGCATCAAAACAAGGAGTTTGTTTAAAAACAAATATCTGACAGGACAAGGCTTAACCAAACCACAAATCATCGAAATTATGCGCAAAATGAAAGTGTATATCGACCGGATAGAACAGTCGACACTTGGTATGCGTGTAAAAAAAGCAGAGAATATACAGAGTCTTGCTGCTATCTTTAATGAAATATTTAATAACGAATGGAAAGAATACATTAAGGATAATTATAAGGATATTCCTGCCTGTTTTCAAGAATACTGCAACTTTATTATGCTCATGCAGGAATATGTTAAGACATATTACATTAATCCGGCAGAAGCAGGCAATATGAAATACCCCAATGGGGAGTTCATAAAATTGGATGATTTGGTAAGCTCGGCGAAAGTTAAGCATAACCATATCAAGCTCTCTATTCAGGGAGCAACATATATTTATTCGGCAACAAAAGCACTGGCCGTGGTTATTTCTTATATCGGCTTTGACGCGGTATATGCTGCAAACTACAAAGTTATTGGCCTGAAAGCACTTACCAGGCATGTTCCGTTAGGACAAGAAAAGAAGTATGCCGACATAGGTTCAGGCTGGTTCTTGTGCACGTTAGGCGGTACGATGTCAAAAGTACGCCTGATCAGAATATTAGCCATGCGCTTTAATAAAGAAATAAAGGCCGAAATGGTTTGATATTCTTTGTCTTATGTGAAAAAGGATATGAGAGCGTGTAGAAAGATTTTGCTTCATAATGCTGATTATTATTGTTTGAAACAGCTTGCTTTGCTCTCTTATTTATTAGAAATTATTGTTCTGTATGCTGAAACAAATAATAGCATTTGTCATTACAATAGTATGTATTCGCCTATTCTTCAGATATAAAAAGAAGATACAACAATTGCTGGATTTGTGTATCAGAATTATTGTCATGTGCCGGAGTTTGGCTTCCTTTTCATTATCATTATGCTTATCCTGCCCGTTTATCAAGCCATTGACAAGAGTACAAGAAAATACTTTAAACATGAAGAATACAGTAGTAATGCCGTATAACGACTTTTGATCGTAGTGCCTATTTAACTGTCGAAGAATAACGATTTTTATCAATTCCTTCTTCGTTACCGCCACAGAGAAGAACCCGTTTGACGGTCTGAGAATAACAATTTTCATCAATTCCTTCTCCGTTATCATCACAGAGAAGAACCTGTTTGACGGTCAAAGAATAACAATTTCATCAATTCCTTCCTCGTTACCACCACAGAGAAGAATCTGTTTGACAGTCAAAGAATAAGGATTTCATCAATATTTACTTTCCTATCTTTCATCGTAACAGTAACGTTAGCCTTCCATTCTCTGCACTTATCGTTACTTTTCTCTCCCTTTCCGCATTCTTCCATATTCTCCCAAAAGGCTCATAGTTTGATTTTTTTAAAACAAAAAAGTCCATACTTCCCTTTTCACAGGGAAGTATGGACTTGTATTCCAGTTTACTTTACTTCACTTCCTCAAACTTATCCTATACTGATAATCAGTAAATTACATTTGTATGGTACAAAAATGTCTCCTCAATTTGAGTAGTATTGATTAGCAAACATCTTGGATGTTATCGCCTGTTTTCAATGAATCGAATCAATTGTTAAGTCTACTCCTTGATACTCGAAAATTTCACTTATCATATTCTGAATAATAAGATTGTTTAATCTATAAACAACAGGTTTCTCCGAATTCTCATCTTTTAGATGTCCTGCATCATTGTAAATAATACCTAAGATGAAATATATATCAGGAAGTTCTCCTAAAATATTTTCAGCAAACTCTAACTTTGCTTTTGTCTTATGTGTCTGAATAAACTCCTTCTTTTTGTCTTCTGTAGGTAATTGCTCATAAACTATTTTCTCTATTTTTATCCTAAGAGCAATACACACAGAATAGGGGTCATAATCTGCATCTTTTCTAAGATATTTATTCATCTCATTTATCAAATGTTCTAAAAAGGTGGTACCTTCTCCCCAGGTCTCTGCAAGTTTTAATTTCTTAAAATTTTCTCTTTGATTTATTTCTCCTTCATTATAGTGCAATAGAAATTTAGAAACATCAGCAGCAATTGTATCTTCTTCTCTTTTTGATAATAGCTTTTTTACCTTAGCATTTGGTTGAATATAGTCTTTTTGTAAATAGATTATATTCATCCTTTTAGAAGAGAAAGTATAGTTATTGAAATAATCTGGGCTTAAATGTGTCATTAGTATAGGATAAAGAGTACATTTACCTTTTAATTCATTGACTAATTGGGAAAAATAGTACTGCACAATGGTCATATTCACAGGATCTAAATAATCAAAAACCTCATCTATAATAAGAATAAATTTACAACCTTCTTTGATTTCAGATTTTATCTTTAGCAATTCTATAGATAAAGTTAGAACATCACGTTGACCATAAGATATATTTGTTGCATTAGGCATTTTAATAACTAATGAACCTTTATGCTCCATCGTGTGTATATCTTTCCATGTTTTACCAATTATCGCCAGGTTATTATCAAAAGCTTGTCTAAATAATTCATATTTGGCCCTTTGGACTTTCGTTTTTACCTTCGTTTTGTCACCAAGATATATTTTTTGGATTTGATAGAAATAAAGAAAGAGTTCTAGTTCTGTAGTGTCATCAATGTATTTATTAATCAATTCCACCACATTGTTGTAAGAAGGGTCTTGTTTTAATTTATCCAAGGATGTTACATTAAAATTATTTATAATATATTCTTCCGTTCCATGTAGTTCATTTATGTTTTTTATTATCTCATTAATATTATCCTGTCGCATCTTTGCTAATTGCATATCTAAATCAGGATATATATCATCCAATTGTGACAAGAAAGCATTATTTTCAAGTAATGATGAGATATTGGGCAAAACTTTCCCATTTTCCCCAAAAGTACTTCTGATATTTTTTATGCTGTATGAAATATCACAGTTTGTAGGTATCTTATGTTTAATTTCGAAATCATTTATTCCTAAATGGCCTTGTACAGAATGAAACGCTCCCATATTTCGACCAGTTGCTTTAGCGACTAATCTACTATTTACTACTGCTACTTTAAAATGATTTGCTAATTCATTTTTATTTTTATTAGCTGTATATGTAATAGTGTCTTCTGTTATAGACAGTGCTGAATCTAATTGTTCGTTCTCTTTATGAATATCTTCTTTTTCAACCTTAATTCTTGAATTTGTCAAAGACTTGAAAGCTGCAGTTATTGAGCTTTTCCCATAGCCATTAGGTGCTACAAGGATGTTTATTTTCCCCGATTTGATGTCTACGTCAATAGAATTGTCTTTATCAGAAAAGCCCTTAATATTCTTAATTGTTATATTTGAAATAAGTCCCATAGAATATGATTATATAATTTTGATTAGTAACTTTTGTTTATGGTTCTGCAGCCATCTGTATTTCATCCTCGTGGATTTCATATATCTTGGCTGATTTTGTTGAATAATTCTCTTGATCATTATCCGTCCACTGTTCACATTGTTTGATGACAGTTTCCAGTGCATTGGCAGCTTCCTCTGGTGGGTAATGATATTTCTTAAGTAGGTGCTTAATC
>JABZLB010000001.1 GCA_015256945.1 Prevotellaceae bacterium
TTACTTATTTTTGATTAGCGTTTATTAGCACTTTTACTTCACTTCCTCAAAGTCGGCATCCTGGATATTGTCGTCGGTTTTGTTGTCACCGCCTTGCTGTGCGCCTTCTGTGCCGCCTTGTGCACCCTGCTGAGGGCCTGCCTGCGCACCGGCACCGCCCTGGTACATCTGTGCAGAGGCTTCCTGAACAGCCTGGTTAAGGGTTGCCGTTGCAGCGTCGATGGCTGCCACGTCGGCTGCTTTGTGAGCGTCTTTCAACTGCTGGAGAGCACCTTCGATGGCCGTTTTCTTGTCGGCAGGTATCTTGTCACCGTTGTCCTTCAGGAAGTTTTCGGTGGTAAATATCATCGAATCGGCCTGGTTCAGCTTGTCTATTTTCTCGCGCTCCTGCTTGTCAGCGTTCTCGTTTGCCTTGGCTTCAGCCTTCATGCGATCGATTTCTTCCTGGCTCAATCCCGACGATGCCTCGATGCGAATAGCCTGTTCCTTACCCGTAGCCTTGTCCTTTGCGCTTACGTTTAATATGCCATTGGCGTCAATATCAAAGGTTACTTCAATCTGTGGAACGCCGCGACGTGCCGGAGCTATGCCCTCAAGGTTGAACTGACCGATGCTCTTATTCTGAGCCGCCATGGGGCGTTCGCCCTGCAATACATGTATAGTTACAGCCGTCTGGTTGTCAACTGCGGTCGAGAATACCTGCGATTTCTTGCATGGAATGGTCGAGTTGGCGTCGATAAGCTTGGTCATTACACCACCCATTGTTTCGATACCGAGTGTCAACGGGGTAACATCCAGCAGAACAATATCGCCTGCACCGCCCTCGTTATTGAGGATTGCGCCCTGGATTGCTGCACCAACGGCTACCACTTCGTCGGGGTTTACGCCCTTCGATGGCTCCTTGCCGAAGTAGTTTTTAACCAGTGTCTGAACGGCAGGAATACGACTTGAACCACCCACAAGGATTACTTCGTCGATGTCTGACGTCTGAAGTTTGGCGTCACGAATAGCGTTTTGGCATGGAATAAGGCACTTTTGTATCAGCTCGTGTGCCAGTTGTTCAAACTGTGCACGTGTCAGCGTCTTTACCAAATGCTTGGGAACACCGCCCTCTGCCGAAATATACGGCAGGTTAATTTCGGTTGTTGTGGTTGACGAAAGCTCTATCTTTGCTTTCTCTGCAGCCTCTTTCAAACGCTGCATAGCCATAGGATCCTTCCTCAAATCGATGCCCTCGTCGGCCTTGAAGCCTTCAGCGAGCCAGTCAATGATAACTTGATCGAAGTCGTCACCGCCCAGATGGGTGTCACCGTTCGTCGAAAGAACCTCGAAAACACCGCCTCCAAACTCCAGAATTGATATATCAAACGTACCGCCTCCAAGGTCAAACACGGCAATTTTCATGTCTTTGTTAGCCTTGTCAACGCCGTAGGCCAGAGCAGCTGCCGTTGGCTCGTTCACGATACGGCGCACATTCAGTCCGGCAATTGTGCCGGCTTCCTTGGTAGCCTGTCGCTGCGAGTCGGAGAAATAAGCCGGTACAGTAATCACCGCGTCGGTTACTTCCTGTCCCAGATAGTCCTCAGCGGTCTTCTTCATCTTTTGCAGAATCATGGCCGATATTTCCTGAGGGGTGTAGGGATGTGCCGCACCGTCAATCTGAACCTTGGGGAAACCGTTGTCGTCAATTACCGTATAAGGCACGCGTTCAGCCTCCTTGCGGCTCTGTTCATAGGTTTCACCCATGAAACGCTTGATGGAATAAACGGTGTTCTTCGGATTAGTGATGGCCTGACGCTTGGCAGGATCGCCCACCTTGCGCTCGCCGTCCTTTACAAAGCCAACCACCGAAGGTGTGGTGCGCTTGCCTTCCGAGTTAGCAATTACTACTGGTTCGTTGCCCTCAAACACGGCAACACAGCTGTTTGTTGTACCTAAGTCGATACCAATAATCTTTCCCATAATTGTATATTGTTTATTTATTATCAAAATGTTCACGGACAATGTTGTCCGCTCCCTTTCTTGCAAAGCACGTGCCAACGCCGTGCAGTATGTCATATCGTCTGCCATTGTGTCATGTTCCATCCTTTATTTCCCCCTCTCTGCGGGCTTTCTCCGTATGCCATCTTGCGCTGAGTCCTCTGCCTTTACCTTGTTTCTGCCGTTCAACAAGCCCTGTATGGCAAACCTTCTGCCCCGCAATCGTGCGCCCTTTACAGGCTGAAGGCCGGTGTGCGACGGCCGTCGTACACGCTGCTGACGACCGCCATACAACGGGTGTGACGACCGCCGTACGCGCATCTGGCGGCCGCCGAACGATGAACATAACGACGAAATGTGCAATGCTGTGCACAAAAATGACAGCGATTGTTTGGCGATTTGGTTCGAACATTATATCTTTGTCGCCGTCTAATCAAACCGACATTTACCTTTAACCAACCGCAAGGCTCATCAGCACATTTGTACAAGGCCCGTAGCTGCATGCCCGCGAAACGGCTGCAAGGCGTCTTGTCACCCAACCTGGAAAGGGAGCATGTATACTGCCCTATGGTGAAACATGTACAGCCCCGAAGCATGGCATGCCTCACCTGAGAGGCGCAGGGAGCCGCGCTTATTGTATACCTTAACCGCAAAGCCTATGTAACAAAGCAAGCACAACAGCATGCCCGGCCCGCTTTTGCCCCGCTGCCGTTATCTGTTTAAAAAAGCAGTCGTATGAATGACTAACTTAAACATCTTATTTTTATTCAATGTATGAAAACCTATCAAACAAACAAAATGGTTCTCTTACCCTGTAACAGGCTGTCAAAACTCTCGAAGCGGGCTTCGGTTGCAGGTATGCTTCTCCTTGCGTGCAGCCCGTATGCACTGGCTGCCGAACCCGTAAGCGCCATTCACACAGTCCATATCGCCTCGCCCCAGCAAAAGAAAACGGTAAGGGGAAGGGTTACCGACGTCAACGGTGAGCCCATGATTGGCGTTACCATAGCCGAAAAAGGCACGAAAAACCGCGCCATAACCGATACCGACGGCCATTATACCCTCCAGGTTGAAGGCCCGGAAGCCGTGCTCGTTGCAAGCTATGTGGGCTTCATCGAGCAGGCCATTACCGTAGGAAACCGCGCCAGTATTGACGTAACGATGAAAGAAGACAGCCGGCTGCTCAACGAGGTGGTTGTGCAGGGCTTCGGTATTCAGCAGAAAAAGGAGTCGCTCACGGGTGCCATCTCCAGTATCAACGCCAGGGATATATCGCGTTCGGTAGCCACAACAGTATCGGGATCGCTCGTAGGCAAGATAGCAGGCATCAACTCGCGTCAGGCCGACGGCCGCCCGGGTGCGGTTACATCGCTGCAGATTCGCAACATGGGCACGCCGCTTTACGTCATTGACGGTGTGGTAAAAGACGAGGGACAGTTCAACAATATCGACCAGAACGACATCGAACAAATCAGTATTCTCAAAGACGCATCGGCAGCCATCTACGGCGTTCGCGCCGCAAACGGCGTGGTTGTAGTAACTACCAAGCACGGCCATCTTAACGAATCGCTGGCCGTTGAGGTAAACGGCTACTACGGATGGCAGAATGTTTCGCGCATGGCAAGGCCGGCAAGCCTGAAAACTTATTTAAGCCATTACGTGGCTTCGCAGACAGTTCAGGGCACGCCATACACGTATTCGAAGGACGAATACGAAAAGTGGATGACGGGTGCAGACGCTGATCACCAAGGGTTTGACTGGTACAAGTATGTATGGAACACCTCTCCGCAGACGTATATCAGCATGAATGCTTCGGGCGGATCGGACAAAATAAACTACTATTTCTCCATCGGCAACCTTACACAAAACGCTATTATACGCAACTACGGAGGCTTTTACCGCACCAATGTGCAAATGAACATCGATGCAAAAATCAATCATCGGCTTACCGTAGGGGCGGCAATGAACGGACGTATCGAAAAAAGACGCCAGCCTGGTGTGCCCGGTTGGGACGACTACTGGCTGCCTCAATTCGCCACTTACCGCAATCTTCCTACACGAAGACCCTTTGCAAACGACAACTCTGAATACCCACAGAAGGTCTCTTCCGAGTCGGACACGAACTTTGGACTGCTGAATTACAAGCTCTCGGGAGCGTACAGCGACAAGTGGCGCGTCATACAGCTCAACGGACATGCCGACTATGACATGGGCTATGGCCTTAAGGCACAGTGGATGCTGGGTTATTTCCTGGCATATCAGCAGCTCAACAACCACGAGTTTACATGGAAACTGTATGGCTACGACCGCGATCACGACAGGTATTATGTAACCGATGAGATGAACAATCCGTGGCGAGAGCGGCGCCTTGGCCACAACGAGGAGCTTACATCCAACCTGCGTCTTACCTTCGACAGGCGCTTCGGGCAGCACCATGTTTCGGCCATTCTGGGCCTTGACGCCTCAAAACGCCGTACGCCGTCGGTGTGGATGCACTCGCAGCCCGCCGCAAACGCCATGAAACTTATCTATTATGGCGACCTCGTTGAGCTTAACGACCGCGGCGATCAAACCGAAGCTCGTCTGGGATGGATAGGGCGCATCAACTACGATTACGCCAATAAGTATCTGCTTGAATTCTCTGTTCGTCGCGACGGTGCGTGGAAATGGGCACCCGGCCACAGGTGGGGAACGTTCCCAGCAGCCTCAGCAGGATGGCGCATATCGGAAGAAACATGGTGGCAGAACTCAAAAATAGGCACTGTTTTCAACGATTTGAAGCTTCGCATATCATATGGAATTGTAGGCGACGACAACGTCGACGGATACTCTCCGTACGATTATCTGAGCGGCTACAACTATAATAACGGCGGCACGGCACTGGGTGGAAAGTATGTCATTGGCAGCGTAGCGCGCGGCCTTCCCGCCACAACGTTTACGTGGATGAAGGCTCATATTCTTGACATTGGTATTGATTACGCATTTCTTAACAACCGTCTGACGGGTACGTTCGACTATTTTGACCGCAAGCGTACAGGCCTGCCGGCAAGCCGTTACGACGTGCTGATACCGAATGAAGTGGGCTTTTCATTGCCGAAAGAGAACCTGAACTCCGACCGTCGCAGGGGTTTTGACGGTGCCATAACCTGGCACGACACGTGGAACACGCTGCAATATTCGGCAGGTTTCAACTTTACCTATGCACGACGCTACGACTGGGAGCAGTACAAACCGCGCTTTTCGAACAGCTGGGACGAATATAGAAACTCGTACACAAGGCGCTTTTCGGGCGTATTCTGGGGGCTTCAGGCCGACGGACAATTCCAGAACTGGGACGAAATAGCAAGCTATCCCATCGACAACGACGGTTACGGCAACAAGACATTACGCCCCGGTGACATCAGATATAAAGACCAGAACGGCGACGGTGTAATCAATAAAATGGACGAAGTACCCATCGGTTATCAGACGGGTAACACGCCAAACTTCAACTATGGTTTCAATTTTGCATTCAAATGGAAAGGGTTCGACCTCGCCTTTGACCTTACAGGAGGGGCCGGTCTTGGCTTTATGCCCAACTGGGAACAGAAGCGACCCTTCCACGAAGGGGGCAACAACCCCGAATATTACCTCAGCGACTGCTGGACATTAAGCGATATTTGGGATGCCAACAGCCCCCTGGTGAAAGGCAAATACCCCATGCCGCTCATAGGAAATGCCTCGCACAGCAACTACTGGACGAGCGATTTCTGGTTCCAGAACGTAAGATACATCAAGCTGCGCAACCTGGAAGTAGGATACAACATGCCGCAAGGGTGGCTCAAATTCGTAAAAATCAAGTCGCTGCGCTTATATGTTGCCGGCTCAAACCTGCTTACCTTTACAAACAAACATGGCTTTGACCCGGAAGGAACTACCGAAAGCGGACTGCAATATCCTACGACACGTGTAATCAATGTGGGCTTTAACCTTAAATTTTAATTGAATATGAATACTATAAAATGCTTGTTGGCATCGGTCGCTGCCATCGCAACTTTAAGCGGATGCAACGGCTTTCTCGATCAGCATCCTGACAGTATCTATACGGACGATCAGGTGTTTGGCGACCAGAATATGATTAAATCGGTGCTCTCTAACATGTACGGGCGCGTAACATACGGTATGAATCTGGACGACAGTTACTCGTTTACATACATCGATGAGGCAGCCAAGATGGATGGCGGACCCGATTATCTGCAAACCTATAACGACGATTTGTTTCGCGTTTACGATTATGGCTTTATCCGAAACTGTAACCAGTTTCTCGAGGGATTGAAAGAAACCCGCGCGCTTACCGACGAACAGAAGAAGCCTTTGAACGGCGAAATGAGATTCCTGCGCGCATGGTGCTATTTTAATATGGTAAGAAGTCTGGGCGGTGTACCGCTGATGGGCGACGAGGTTTTTGTATACAACGGGCCTGGCGACGTCAATAACATGCAGCGTCCGCGATCAACAGAGGCCGACTGTTACGATTATATCATCAGCGAATGCAAGGCTGCGACCAGCCTCATGCCGGCGTCAACGAACGTGCATAGTGCACGTGCAAACAAGTGGACTGCGGAGATGTTGGAGGCTCGTGCCGCCATTTACGCAGCGTCGTTAGCCACATATAACAACCGCATGACATCGCCCGTCCGCACGGCTGGCGGTGAAGTGGGAATACCTCTCAGCAAGGCTGCCGGCTACTATCAGACGGCACTCACAGCGGCAAAGGATGTCATCGAACACAGTCCGTACAAGCTTCAGGACGACCCGTCGATGCGAAAGGGTGAGAATTTCTACAATGCCGTGTGCATAAAAGACAACAATACCGAGGTGATATGGGCGCGCGATTACAAGAAACCCACCAGTACGGTAAGGTTTTCCAACCAGAATATACCCTCACAATTCAAGGACG
Source organism: Prevotellaceae bacterium (assembly GCA_015256945.1). Lineage (GTDB taxonomy): Bacteria > Bacteroidota > Bacteroidia > Bacteroidales > Bacteroidaceae > Prevotella. The sequence goes on from JABZLB010000001.1 coordinate 6,920, forward strand.
ACGTCGACAATAGCTATGCTGGACCTACGCTGAATATGGTTGAACAGTTCGAGCCTCTCGTCACTACCACACCGGGTTTGCGGGCTTCGTTCAAGACGAAAAACGCTGACGGGTCGTACGTTTTCTACAATTCGTGCTCGGCTCCGTTCGATAATCGCGACCCCCGACTGTATGGAACGGTACTCTATCCCGGCGGTAAATTCCGCAACACACCGTGCGAACTGCAGGCCGGTCAGCTCGTTCTGGAAGGAGGAAACTGGGTATTAAAGACGGGCGAATTAGGCTCGACGGATGCCGACGGCAACGTAATCACGTCGATGAACGGTCCAAAACGCAGCAACCAGACGTATGTAAACAAAACAGGATTCTACTTTAGAAAGTTCCTCGATGAGGCGACAGGGTCGTCCATGCGCAACGGTGCGAGGTCGGATATGTGGTGGCCTTATTTTCGTATTTCAGAAGCATACCTCATCGCTTGCGAAGCCTGCTTTGAGACAGGCAACCAGAATGACGCCGTAACATACATTAATGCGGTGCGCAACCGCGCCGGCGTACAGCCGCTTACAGCCGTTACCTTCGACAACATTGTGCACGAAAACGCCGTAGAATTCGCTTTCGAGTTCCACCGTTGGTGGGACCTTAAACGCTGGCGTATTGCCGATAAGGTGTTCGATGGCGACGATAACAGTGCTACGGCACGCCACCGTGTGCTGTGGCCATACAAGGTAGTGGCGCCCGGTAACGCCAATAACGGCAAGTGGGTATTTGTGGAAGACAAATACTTTATGTCGCCAAACGCCCGCCTTTTCCAAATGCGCAACTATTATAACTTCGTTGACCACAGCTGGATTAACAAGAATCCGAAGCTCGTCAAGAACCCGTATCAGTAAAATAAAATTGAAAACATCATGAAAAAATTATTTTATCATATTCTGTTTGCTTCGCTGTTGGTGACCGGTTTCGCCTCATGCGGATACGATAACTTTGACGAACCCGAATCGATGCTTTCGGGAAACGTGCAGTATAACGGCCAAAACATGCAGCTTCAAGGCTCAGGAGGCAGCATTCAGCTTCAGGCTTACCAGACAGGATACGAGCTAAAGTCGCCGATTACCATCTATGTTAATCAGGACGGACACTTTAGTGCACGCCTGTTTAACGGCCATTACAAACTGGTTACCAAGGACAACAACGGACCGTGGGTCAACAATCGCGACACGATTGAGGTTGACATCAAGGGCAATACCGAGGTAAACATTCCGGTTACACCCTACTTTCTGCTCTCCGATTACAACTGTACGCTGAGTGGAAACCGCCTTACTGCGAGTTTCAAAATTCAGCAAATTGTAACCCCTGCAACCCTTTCCTATGCCACAATATGTATAGGACGTACCTCGATTGTCGACGAACAGAACAATGCTTTTCAAATTCGTCTTAACGCCTCTGCGCTTACCATGGGCGCCAACAGCTTCAGCTTTACCCTCACCGATGAGCAGAAAAAGGCCATCAGCGGGGCGGCAAAGCTTACAGCCCGCGTGGGTTTGCGCACGGTAGATGCCGACAAATCGGTGTATACCCATATCGTAACGCTGGCCGAATAGGCCAACAGGCTGTTGCGATATAAACACAAATTGCAACGGCTTACCTTTTACATGACCTGCCACAAAGGGCTTTTCACAGCCTCTGCGGCGCATGCGAAAGCAGGAAAATAACATAAAAAATGCCTGCACCCCGTTTAAATATCGTGGGTGCAGGCATTTTTCCGGTGTACAATAAAAATGTTTTCTCCGCCTGCTTACATCATAAGCTCCCTGCAAAACCAGCCCCATGCCTTCTGCCGGCATGCCTTAACAGGTTTCGTGCACCTGCTCATCGAAAGACGGTCATGACGTTTACCACTTAGAAATAGCTGATAGGATGATGCCGGGTTAGTGCAAATATATCGCAAAAGCCGACGGTTACCCTACAAGATTATCTGATAAGACGATGCACGTAACAACCGTATCGGGCCATTCTTAAAACCTAAACCGTAAGGTACAGGGCTTTATTTTCAACTGTTTTCGTCGGTTTCGGTATCATCATACCCCCAGAAACTTTTTGCATTACTGGGAGGACCGGGCCGGCGTCGTCCCGGATTGTGCTGTCCTCCCGAACCTGCGGTAAGAAACGTGGGAACGCATTTTGTGTGCGATGAAATAATGCGAGGCCTGCAATAGCTCTGTTTTTTCATGATATTTGCATTTATTATTTCCTAAAGTTTCATCAACATACCGTTGTCTATATCGTTTAAGCCGCCATGCAGCACATGCTGAAGCATGTTGCATAATGCCAGCCGCTCTCTTGCCTGCTTGCACTATCCTGTATACGATATGTCGATACAAAGCGGCTGCAAAGTTACCATTTTATTTACAAAACAATCAGAAAGGGATTGCATTTTATAAAAAAAACTGATTTATGTCAGTTGTCTGTTCCCCCGGCAGCTTCATGGTATGCCTGCCATATAGCCAGCAACCCGATGCCAACCCTACACCTGCCGTGTGCCATACTCACCTATTGTATGGCCCGTGCCATGCTGTTGCCGGCCCAAAGACCCACAAAACCCAGAGCCACACTGGCGCCCACGTAGAGGACCATCAGCAGCATGCTGCCGTCTTTGCCGAGCGAGGCGCTCTCGTTTACGAAGGTTGAGAACGTGGTAAAGCCTCCGCAGAACCCTGTGGTAAGCAACAGTTTTGTTGCAGGTGTCATATATCCGCCCCCGTAGTTCAGAGCCGAAAAGAAGCCTATCAGCAGGCAACCCGTAACGTTTACCACAAATGTGCCCAGCGGAAACGGCATTGCCACAAGCGTTTGCAGGGCTTTCGATACCACAAAACGGGCGCCGCCGCCCATAAAGCTGCCTGCACCCACAATAAAAAATTCCTTTAACATAACCTTTTTATTATAAGCAAGAATCCGTCGTTGCGCCGCACCCTGCTGCCCGTAACCGTTTGCTGTGGTGCGCCTGCCGTCGCCATGGGCCTCTGCGGCCACCATGATGCCACCCGGTTACCGACAAAAGAAAGAGCCCCTTACCCGTTTAAACGGAAGGGGCTCAACCTTAAAGAGACTGAGCTGCGCAGCCTATTGAACCATTGTTGTTACCAAAATACAACCTCCTGAACCTTATCACGGACCGGCCGTTGCCGCCTATTGAGAGGATATAACTTTTATGATCTAATTTAAAATCTATTAAAATCATATAAATTGATATTCAAAACGGTGACTCACGTCAACGAAATTGCGCAGCTTTTATTTCCTGTCTATCTTACTTTACTTTCAAAAATTCCAGAATTCTCAGGCTGAAAGAGCAGGTATTCATCCGGCAAACTTTTCATTTCAAAAGCTCAAAGGCCTATTTTTAATTCTTTAATTTTTTACCTTTTTACTCTTAATCGCCTCTTTTTAATTTTTTACTTTTTTACCTTTTTACTTTTAATAGTTTTCCGGATTAATCTGGAAGAAGCTCTGCGGATGGTCGCAAACGGGACACTTTTCGGGTGCATACTTGCCTACACATATATGTCCACAGTTGCGGCATTGCCAGATAGTGTCGCCCTCGCGTGAGAAAACAACCTTGTCATCTATGTTTTGAAGCAGCTTGCGATAGCGCTCTTCGTGCTTCTTTTCAACAGCACCTACGCCGCGAAACTTGGCTGCAATACCCGGGAAACCTTCCTCTTTGGCTACCTTTGCCATGTCAGCGTACATATCAGTCCACTCATAATTCTCGCCGTTGGCAGCGTCTTCGAGGTTGGCCGTTGTTGTAGGGATAGCGCCGTCGTGTAAGAATTTGAACCACATTTTAGCGTGTTCCTTTTCGTTACGCGCCGTTTCTGTAAATATATCAGCTATCTGCTCGTATCCGTCTTTCTTTGCCTTTGATGCGTAATACAGGTATTTTGTATGAGCCTGACTTTCGCCGGCGAATGCAGCTTTCAGGTTTGCCTCCGTCTTTGTACCCTTTAATTTAGAGAGGTCCTGCTCCTGAAACTTGTCAGCTTTCGAATGGCATATTGGACATTCCTCAGGTGCTTCAGTTCCCTCATAAACGTAACCGCATACGGTGCAAATAAATGTTTTCTTCATAATGCCTTTTGTAACTTTTTGTATAACTTAATTAACTTCTCTGTTGCAAAGATAGGTAAATGGTTTAATATGCAGGGGTTTTTGACAAAAAAAGATGATAAGTTTAACACTTTACTTTGTAATTTTTACAAAATTTCATCGTAATTGCCTGGTTTCTATGTCGAAATGTTGATTGTACGGCGGTCGTCAACCGTGCTGTTGACGGCCGTCATACAACGCATTCGACGGTCGTCAGCAACGTTGCTGACGGCCGCCGAACAATAACTCTTACACAACAAAGGCACATGCCTCACAGGATTATTCCTGCAGGTTAAGGGCGTTAATCACCCTGCCTTATATCGTTATGTGCCGGGGAAGAACATACCGGGTGTAACCCGCGGGCAACCTTTCGGCGAACCCCCGGCGCGTACACCTCGTGGAATTACAGAATAACCTTGCGCCCGTTGTGGATATAAATACCGTGCTCAGGACGGTTTACACGACGACCCTGCAGGTCGTAGTAGTAGCCGTCGGCGGCTTTTTCCGATGCAGGCCTTACGATATTGATGCCTGTTGCCACGGGAACACCGGTCTGTGGCAGGGCTGCCATGTGCGAAGGACCAATGTAAGTATCCAGTCCGTCAATAACCGTCTGCCCGTCTTTTGTATAGCCGTATATCTTGCCTGCGGCGCCGTATGTGCGCGAATCGGTAACATAGATGTTGCGTGTATAGGGCGAAACGTAAACGCCATAGGGATTTTGCAGCGCGTTTATCTTTGCCGTTACGTCGTCGTTGTATATTTTATCGGTTACGGTAGCGGTGCGGGGGTCGAGGGTTTTCAACACCACCGACGAGCCGCCGCTGTAATTAAAGCTCGTGCCCACGATGTAGAACAGCTCGCCGTCGGTTGTATTGTTGGTAGAAGCAAAGTCGAATGTCTTCACCTCTTCGGTTTCGAGGTTCAGCAATACCGTTGCCGCAGGCACATCAGTATAGTTGCCTGCCGCATTGATAAGCATGTACTTGCCTGCCAGCGACGTGTTGCCGTAGAGGTTCTTCTTGCCAGTTTCAATATTCTTGATGAAAGTCATCGATGCCGCGTCAACCACACTTACGGTCGATTCGTGGCTGTGTGGTTCCTGAAAACTGTAGCCGCCGCTGTTGGCTACATACAGTTTTCCCTTGTAAATGCTGATGCCTTCAGGCTCCCATCCCACCTCGCAGGTGCCGACAATCTGATGTGTACGCACATCAATTTTGGCTACAAAGCCCTTGGTAAACGTTTTTCCGTCACACTGATGGGCATACGATGTAACGTAAAGATAACGGCCGTCGGTAGCCATTTTGCGGTTGTTGGGCACGTCTTCAGTGGCTCCGCAGGCCGTGCCGTCGGGGTGGATGAACTGGATAATGTTCGACCAGTTTACGCAAACAGCCAGCAACGTGTCGTTAATCTGGATGAGGTCGTTCGGCGTGTCGCCCAGTTTCTTGCCGTTTACCTGCCTGAACCATTCGTTGGTAAGCGTGCGCGTGTTGCCGTCGTAGAACGATAGCTGTCCGTTATCCTGCTGCCATCCGCCTTCATCGCAGAAGATGAGACTCTCTTTCTGTGGGTCAGACGTCTGGCCCTGAGCGTGAAATACCGGTGCCACAAGCACCAGTGCAATTGAAAGTAATTGTTTAATCATGTTGTGTTGTTTTAATATTGACGAATAAAATGTGTTGTTCTCTATACTCAGAAGCCCTGTGCCGGGCTTCTGATTCTTTATAAATCAGCGCGCACCGTTGTCATAAACCGGCGGCCCGGCATGGGCCATCGCACAATCATTTCGTAGGGCTTGTTGAACAGGTTCTGGCATTCGGCCTCTAAAGTAAACCGCCGCCAGGTGTACGAGGCTTTGACATCGGTGCAGTTGTAGGCTGCAAGGGGCGGATCAAGACTGTTTTGTATGGTCCAGTAACGGCTGCCCACGTACATATCAGACAGCGTGGCCGTCAGCCCCTTCCACCTGAACGTGTAAACGGCCGTGAAGCTGAGGCGCGGCGAATAGGCAATGAGGTCGTTATAATCGCTGCCTCCCGGATTCGTCCGGTTGCGGTCGTCCTGCCACGTTGCCGACAGCATGAGGCTGTGCCTGCGCAAGGTTGCCGTTGCCTGCGCGTTGATACCGAGGCAGCGTGTTGAGCCATAGTTGAGCATGGTCCACTGTAATGTGCCGCGCCCGGGCAGGCAGACGATGCGGTCGGTAATGGTATTGTAGTAGGCATCGGCCTGTAACGACAGCCACGAGGCGGTGTAGGAGGCACCCAAATCAAGCTGCCGGGTGTATTCGGGACGCAGGTTCCGGTTGCCTACAAGCACATAATACAGGTCGTTGAGCGTTGGCGCGCGAAACACGCTTTTGTAGAAAGCCCTCAGCGTCAGGCTGCCCAGGCTGTACGATACCAGCGCATCCCATGTTACACGGTTCAGCGGTTTCGACGCCCCATGGCGGTGGTCGGCTACGTGTGTAAACAGCATCGTGCCGTTCATACTGAGGTTTTGCACGCGCCAGAAGGCAGAAAGCGACGACTTGCTGTCCATACGGTACACGTAATGAAACTGTTTCATATCGCTCATGAGGTCGCTCCAGCGCAGGTCGGTCGACGCCGAGGCCGACACATTGCGCCATGCCCACGACGCGGCCACGGCCGAGTAGGCATCCTGTTGATGGTAGCGTGTGTTGGCGTGTACGCTGATATTCCAGGGATAATCTGACCGGTAGTGCAGGTGGTCGTTGGCATATTTCAGAATGGCCCTGATGCCGAATGCGCCGAATTGCTGCCTGTACGAGAGCTGCGTAAAGAAGTTCCGGTCCCACTCACGGCCTACATCCGAGTATTTGTCCGTCAGTCTGCGCACCACACCGCCGGGCAGTCCGCGCTGTGACATATAATAATAGGTGTGCATTTGCAGCGGACCGGTAAAGGCTGCAGCCTCAACACGAAACTGGTCGATGTCGCCGTTGCGTCGTATGCCCGTAGTATCTTCATACTGGGTATGGTAGCGGAAGGGATAGTTGCCGTCGCTGTGCGAATACTGTGCGTCGATAAAGCCAAGCCTTTTAAAGCTCCACGTGGCCGCAACACGATGTGTATTGAACGAGCCTGCGCCGTACGCGGCCGTAAACGACGAGCTGTCGGGACGGTGAGTATATAGGTAAACGGTTGATGCCGAGGCGTATTCGCTGGCCATCATCAGCAGTTCGGTTTTGTTGGCATTGAACAGAGATACCGACTCGAGCGTGGAAAGCGAATACTTTCCCAGGTCAACCGTGCCGTTTTGTGCATTGGTAACGCGCACACCGTCAATGTAAACGCCCACATGCTGCGAGCCCATCGACCGCACGTTAACGGTTTTTTGTCCGCCCAGGCCGCCGTAATCCTTAATCTGTACGCCTGCCATGTATTTCAGTGCATCGGCTATACTGCCCGAGGCTATGCCCTCGAGCTGTGCCCGTATCATCGTCTGGTGGGGCGTCTGGTTGCGCTGTGCCGTGGCCACCACCTCGTGCAGGCGGTACGTGCTGTCGGTAATGTGGCGCACAGTATCGCATACGGCAGCCGTGGCCACAACGCCATGCAGCACTGCGACCAGCATAAAGATAAAACGAAGGGCATGCCGTTTGCCTGTCATCATGATGCCTGTTGATATTGAAAATGACGTCCGTAATCCCGCAGACGCGTGTAATCATGCAATGGCAGGTCTTCTGACTTGTTCTGAAAAGGACAATCCGGTCTTCCCGACATGTAAAAACCCTGACGGCTTTACGTTCAGTGACCACAATTGAATTGCCCTGAAAAAGAACTCACAGCTACGGGTATAGTTGCCGGTTTGCGCGGCATTCCCATCTTAGCCTTACGGAATTGTATCCCGTTAAGGAACCATTGCGTGCTGCAAAGTTACGAAATTAGTCACCGAAAAGCCTGTAATTTGTAATTTTTATATATCTTTGTGCTTGATAATCGCAGGCTTAAATCTTATATTTTTTACTTAAATCATTTGATATTATGCGGCTTTCTCGTATTTTTCTATTGCTATTTTTGTGTGGTTTTTCGTTGTTGGCTCACGCCCAATCCATAGTGTGCCATGTTACAGGACGTGTGGAAGACCCCAAGGAAAAGTATGTTTTAATATTTGAAGATTTCGATGCCCTTCGCGCAGATCGATTTATAAAGGTGCCCATTAGGAACGGACGCTTCATCTGTGACATTCAAACCCAACAGCCAAAATGTTATACGGTGGTTCTGGAAAGCGAATATGAGAAGGGTAGTATGCGCGTTGCCGACTTTATTATTGAGCCTGCTGATGTGCACATTACCATACCGCGGGCTACCGACGAGGGCGACGACGTTATACGCATATCCTCACGAGGCCCCGAAAACACGATGGCCATGGAGTACATTGCTTTCCGCGACTCGCTTTTCAAAGCCTATGAACCTCGGCTCCAGAGCCTTGAAGCAACGCCGCCCGCCGCTGCCGACACGTCGCGTGAAGAGCGTGCAATGGGGCAGAGTACGAGAGAAAAATACGATAAATTATATGATGAGATGGGTCTTAAAAAGGCTGAATGGCTGGCCGAACATCCGTCATTCTATTCTCTTTCGCGCATTTATCGTGACCTTAAAGCCTTTACACCTCCGCAGACAAGGGCGAGAATGATAGAAGTTTATTACAATTTGTTAGCCAACTTATTCCCTCAACACCCTTACCATTCGACAATTCTAAACGAGGCTGCTGCCGCACAGCTCAAGCCTGGCTTCCGTTATATCGATTATATTGTGCCTGATGGACACGGAAATGATGTCATGCTTTCATCGCTGTACAAGGGTAAACTCATCTATATTGACCTGTGGGCGTCATGGTGTGGCCCTTGTAGGAACCATGCAAAATCGCTAATTCCTGTTTACAATAAATATAAAGACCGCGGCTTCCAAATCATATCCTTTGCACGAGAAATGAAAGAAGGTGCAATGGAAACGGCTGCAGCGCACGATGGTTATCCTTGGACGTCAACGGCAGAAATCAACGATAAGTATAAAATTTGGGAACAAAATGGTGTGAGAAGCACCGCAGGCGGAGGCTATCTTATAGATGAACACGGTATTATTCTGGCGGTTTATCCCAGTGCTGAGGAGCTGGAGGCGATACTAAAGCGACGATTATAAGATGGTACAAGCCCGTTTTTTAAAATTAAATACTTACTTTTGCATCATCCGTTTCAAAGCAAAGCGGAAATAAAAACTTTCAAAAAATAATTCTTTTCAATTATGAAGAAGTATCTTTTCCTATTGATGGCCATCGCAGGTATGGCGTTCACATTTGCAAGCTGCTCGTCAGACGATGACGAAGCAAAGGGTAATCCGCTCGTGGGTACATGGATTTCGTTCGATTACAACATCAACGACACCATTACATTCAGCAAGGATGGAACAGCAATAGAACACGCAGGAAAGGCCGATGGCTCTGCACTTTCGCGTTCGAAAGGCCATTATTCGGTAGCAGGAAACAAGCTGACGCTTCACTGGACAAGCGGTTTGAAGTGGGATAAAAGCAACAAACGCTGGACGGCCATTGCTGATCCCGACGAAACAAACATCATTACCTTTGAACTCAAAGGCAAAATTCTAAAGTTTGTTGCAATGGAAGGCGAAACCGATTATCCGGTTGCAACATTCAAAAAACAGTAGTTCTTCGCGGGTACAAGCCCATTGTTACGGTCGCTCGTGCCCCTTGTTACGGTGGTACAAGCCCCCTAAGTTAGGGGGATGGGGGTCTGAACAATGGCTCACTCCCCAAAAATATCAATACTTTAGAAACATAAACACCACCCCTCCACATTTTATTCCCTCATGAAAAACAGGCTTTTTTGTATGTAAGATAACAATCATTGCATACAAAAAAGCCTGTTAAGTTTATATGTTACAAGGGGCGTTCAGACCCCCTGCCCCCTAACTTAGGGGGTGCGAGCGACCGTAACAAGGGGTGTGTAAACGGTGGTTCAGACCCCCTGCCCCCTAACTCAGGGGGCACGAGCGACCGAAACAGGGGGCTTGTACCACCGTAACAAGGCGTGCGAACTACCTAATGAACAGCAGTTCGCGATATTTTGGTAGCGTCCAAAGCTCGTCAGCCACAATTAATTCAAGCTTGTCGATGTGATAACGAATGGGTTCAAGATAAGTTTCTACGGTGTCGTGGTAGGCAACGGCTTTCGTACGGGGGTCGTCAATTTTGTTGGCAACCTTGCGCGCGTTGACCATATCTTCTACCCCTTTTTCAATAAAGGCCGTATGATCAGCTATCTCACGTATAATCTTCATGTTGCGTTCTGAGAGCTTTCTGCCTTCTTCGGGCCCGTAAATGGCCATCAGACGTTCCACATTCCGGGAAAGACGACTCTGGTAATCGGTAGCAACCGGTATGATATGGTTCATGGAAAGGTCGCCGAGCACGCGCGCCTCAATCTGTATTTTCTTCGTAAACGTTTCCCATTTTACCTCGTTTCGCGCCTCAAGCTCATTGCGCTTCATGACGTTCTGGCTTTCAAACATCTTTACGCTGGCCCCATCAAGGTAACGGTCGAAGACGACAGGTGCCGAGCTTTCGGTATCCAACCCGCGTCGTTTAGCCTCTTCAACCCACTCGTCGCTGTAACCATTGCCGTCGAAATGTATCGGTCGGCAGGTGCGAATATCCTCACGAACCACGTCGAGAATAGCCGAAAGCTTGTCCTCGCCCGCTGCCATGAGCTTGTCAACACGCTGTTTAAAGCTGGTGAGTGCTTCGGCAACGGCGGTGTTCAACACAATCTGCGCACTGGCACAATTGGCCGAAGAGCCTACCGCGCGGAACTCAAAGCGGTTGCCTGTAAACGCAAAGGGCGACGTACGGTTGCGGTCAGTATTGTCGCGCATGATGTCGGGTATCTGCGGAATGTCAATATGCACGCCCTCCTTACCTTTGATAAACAGCGCGTTTTTGTCGGCTTTTTCGATATGTTCCAGCAAATCGGACACGCTACGGCCCAGGAAACTCGATATAATAGCAGGCGGAGCTTCGTTGGCTCCCAGCCTGTGGCTGTTGCCTGCATCCATGATTGATGCCTTCAGAAGGCCGTTATGGCGATACACGCCCATCAGAGTTTCAACCACAAACACCACGAAACGCAGGTTGTCTTCGGGTGTTTTGCCCGAACCGTGCAGAAGAATGCCCGTATCGGTAGAGAGCGACCAGTTGTTGTGTTTGCCTGAACCGTTCACTCCACTGAACGGTTTTTCGTGCAACAACACCTCAAAACCGTGCTTGTGGGCAACCTTTTTCATGAGCGACATGAGCAGCATGTTATGGTCGACAGCCAGACTTGTCTCTTCGAAGATGGGGGCACACTCAAACTGATTCGGTGCAACCTCGTTGTGACGCGTCTTGACAGGTATGCCCAATTCGAGGGCTTCAATCTCCAGTTGTTTCATAAACTGCTGCACGCGCTCGGGTATTGTGCCAAAGTAATGGTCGTCCATCTGCTGGTCTTTCGCCGACGAGTGACCCATTAATGTACGTCCGGTCAGTATCAAATCAGGGCGGGCGCTGTACAAATCAGAATCAACAAGGAAGTATTCCTGCTCCCAGCCGAGGTTCGATTTCACCTTTTTTACATCAGGATAAAAGAACCGGCAAACCTCGGTTGCGGCCTTGTCAACGGCGTGTAACGAACGCAAAAGCGGGGCCTTATAGTCTAAAGCCTCGCCGGTATAAGATATAAATATGGTGGGTATGCACAGTGTGTCGTCGATAATAAATACAGGAGAAGTAGGGTCCCAAGCGCTATATCCGCGCGCTTCAAAGGTAGAACGAATACCACCAGAGGGGAACGACGAAGCGTCAGGCTCCTGCTGAACGAGCAGTTTGCCCGAAAACTCTTCAATCATGCCGCCTTTTCCGTCGTGTTCAACAAAGGCATCGTGTTTCTCTGCCGTGCCTTCGGTAAGGGGTTGAAACCAGTGGGTATAGTGGGTAACACCGTTTTCGTCGGCCCATTGTTTCATGCCCTTGGCCACAGCGTCGGCTATTCCGCGGTCGAGCTGCACGCCGTTGTCGATTACATCAATCAGTTTTTCGTACACATCAGCGGGCAGATACTTGTACATGCGGGCGCGGTTGAAGACCTTTTTCCCAAAAAATTCGGAGGGACGCTCCACGGGAGTGATTACGTCAACGGGATTTTTGCGCGACGCCGTCGTCACTGCTTCGAAACGTAAATTAGTCATAGACAATGTATTTATTAGAGTTTATCCTGTTATCTTGGACATTTGTTCGTTTTATGGTGCAAAGTTAAGCAAAAAGATAGCATTTGGCACGGTTTACGATATTTTTTATTAGAAACAATGATATTATCTTTTTTTCGGCTGTTACATTATTTTATATATCTTTGCAACGAATACACTTGTAACACGAATATTGAGTTTAAACACTAAAATACCTTTTGTCATGAAACAGAAAATTATCGGTATCGGCGAGGCCCTGTGGGACTGTCTGCCCGAAGGAAGCAAGTTAGGAGGCGCCCCTGCCAACTTTGCCTATCACGTAAGTCAGTATGGTTACAACGCATGTGCGATTAGCGCACTCGGCAATGACGCGCTCGGCGACGAAACAAAAAACATATTTAAGCGCAACCATATGAAATATATCATGCCCGTTGTCAACTATCCTACGGGCACGGTACAGGTTACACTCGACGACGAAGGGGTGCCGACGTACGACATTAAAAACGGCGTGGCATGGGATAACATACCTTTTACGCCCGACATTGAGGCGGCAGCCCAACAGTGCCGCGCCGTTTGCTTCGGTTCTCTGGCCCAGCGCAGCGAGGTGTCGCGCACTACAATAAACCGCTTTCTTGACGCCACTCCGGAGAAATGCCTGAAGATTTTCGACATCAACCTGAGGCAGCAGTTCTATACCAAAGATGTTATCTGCGAATCGATGCACCGTGCCAACATTCTCAAAATTAACGATGAAGAGCTGGTTACCATCGGGCGCCTGTTCGGTTATCCGGGGCTTGACATCGAAAATAAATGCTGGTTGCTGCTCGGTAAGTACAATCTTGACATGCTTGTACTGACTTGTGGCGTGAACGGAAGCTATGTTTTTGCACCCGATCACAAGTCGTTCTTCGAAACTCCACATGTTGAAGTGGCCGACACGGTGGGTGCAGGCGACAGCTTTACCGCAAGTTTCGTAGCCGCCATACTGGCCGGAAAGAGCATTGAAGAGGCACACAGGCTGGCCGTTGACGTAAGTGCCTATGTTTGTACATGCGACGGAGCCATGCCCGTTATTCCACGCGAATATCTCGACCGCATCAAATAAACAACAAGCCTGCATCGTCAGGCAGGTGCCAACAGCATGTTATGCCGTCCCCCTTATGACGCCTGACTGCTTCGACAAAGATGATTTGCTGGTTCTATAAAGACGGCATACCCATGAGGTGACGCCGTCAAACTGACCAGAAAACGCCCCTGACTTAGCAAAAAACAAAAAAAAATCTGCCATGTTGCTGCATAAGCACATGGCAGATATTTTTTACTGTATTTACATCGTTATCTTAGTTGGCAAACGGCGTTGCTGATCTCCACAAGCGTACAGGAATCTTCATAATTAAGTTCCTATCGTAGGTAGACGGGCCTTCGAGATTGGTTAATATTTGATTTTGGTTCAACGGTGTGTTCTTATAACCCACATAGGAGAAGCTACCCACGTCAACAGATATAGCTGGCATTCTGAAGCCTACTACGAATTTAGCGCTCGCGCCTTGTGAGTCCTTCGATGGTGGTGTTGCATATCTACCAGTGGGAAGTACGTCATCTGGTGTCCAATATTGTGCACTCCAGTTTTCAGATACGCGATACCAGTAGTATGCTTCATTAGCACCAAAATTACCTTTGCTAAAAATGTATCCACCTCCAAGCGGTATTGTACGCTGCACATCGGCAGGATAAGCTGTTCCGTTGCTTGGATCGGCCCAGAAATCTTCGTTGGCAATGTCGTCCATATCCAAAACAAAGCGTGGACCCAAATAGCGCTGTGTAAGCACAGCCGTGTTGTTTACATCTTCCCAACGAATCACATAACGATAGTCGTTATTCTGAATCCAGTTCAGCGGAGTTGTGATACCTGATGGTACTCTTGTAACAGATTGTTTTGCATAACCTTGATATGCCTGTCCTTCGCCATCGTTAGTGATATAGTCGGGCTTCTTTGACATACCAATCATATAGGCATACGTCTTACCGTTTTCTTTATAAGCCTTAGAATAACTATGGAAAACGAGCTTCGTATCACTCCAACCAGGCATCTTCGCAGGCGAAACAACACCCATTGAGAAGTCATAGTAGGGAGAGCCATCGGCTTTTTTACGGAATGCAGAGAACCCGTAAGCCTGTGGAATTATACTGCGCCAGTACTCATGATTGGCGAACATATAACCGGCAGGGATGGTAGACAACCTCGACTGCACATCGGCATAAGAGTATCGTTCAGTATGGGCTACATCCTGATTGGCCTCGCTTTCCAATTGAGCGGCAGTACCAAAATTGTCATGTTTGGCCAGGTAGCTGAGGGGAGCGAAATGGTATACAACCTGACCACGGGCAGGATAGTTGGCTCCCGACTTATAATCGAAGGTGGTACCGTAGGCCGGTAACATATTAATAGAGGAAGGAACAACGCCTGTTGCCGAACCGTTATCGTCGGGAACGGCCATCAGCATAAACTGTGTTTTCGATACTTTCCTGACAATACTGTCACCTACACCCTGCTCTCTTCCATTATATATGGCAACACTCTGCTTCTGTGGATACATCCAAACATAAACGTAACTGGGGGCATCGCTGTTGTTTGCCACCTTATCGAAATTGGTTCCGCTGCTGTTGGGTTCGAAGGTATGGTCATAATAGTAGAGCGCCGTGTTCATGGTTGTTCCGTTTTTCTCGTCGTTATAGTTGGGAATATAATTGCCATGAATACGGAAACGCTTTGTCTTTATCCAGCCATTGTCAGGCTGTGCACCACCAGTCATGGTGTTGTCGCTGAGCGGACGCTGATAGAATTTGAAGGCCTTGAAGGCGTTTTCGTATGTCGACGACTTTGCCGATGCTATCTCGCTGTCCTGTGTATCGTGCAGATCACTGCTCTTAACGAGGTTCTTATCATCAAACGAGGTGAGGTCGAACTGGCCGCACAGAATGTTGCTTGTGATAATACGTACACCGTTATACTTAATATTGAAACCCGTTTTGTTGGTTATTCGCAGACGAACGATGGTACCAAACTGCTTGAAGCGCACGGGAACGGTCGACTTGATGGTTTTGTTTGCAGCATTGGTATCGACCTTACGCCAGCTGAAAACATACGGTATGTTGGCACCCCACGTTATTTTTTGTCCGCTCACACTGCGCGAATTGTGTCCCTCTGAGTAGCCATTGAACTTTACCTGATTGTTGCCAACCAGCATCTCACCGCCCAGAATACCACAAACATACCATGTACCCTTGCTTAAATCGGTGCCTGCCTTCATCTCGAATGTTTCAGAAGGTTCGAGAGCCAGCGACCCGCCCTGCGTATATGTCCACTGTGTAACAACCTTCGTTACAGGCTGCGAATCGTCGGTGCTGCGCAATATGAGCAGCACAGGAACCTTTGTTCCGCTGGCAATTTCCTTGCCGTCGTTCAGGCCTTTGTCAAAAATGCCTATTGGAACAGGTGCTCCACTGTTGTCGTCGGTTTCGTAACCTATGGCTCTTGTGGCCTTTGCGCCTGCTGCATGCGAGGCATTGTCGCCCTGCATCTCGCCCTCGAGCGACATCGATACTTTTACGCCCTTGCCGCCATTGTCGGGCAGGGTGCTGTCGATGGCATCACGATCGGCACAAGCTGCAAAAAGCAGGGTGCAAAAAGATACAAATAAATATAACGTCTTTCTCATATTATATAAGAATTGGGTTCTTAGAAAATTAAAAGATTAAAAAAATAAAGAATTAAAAAAATCAGCGTTATCCTTTAAATGGTAAAGCCATGTGCTGTATCAAATTAAGCACGGGCTTTTATATAAAAGAATGAAACGCCACGCCTTAGAAAGCGGTAGGGTCCGATTCTTCCGGGTCTTGTTCGTCATCTCCAGCATCTAAATGCCCACGCAAAGGGCTTGCTGCATGGAAACCTCCATCCATTAACTCGTCAGAAAAAAGGTCTACTACCTCTACTTCGGGCTTTAAATACACTTTCTTTGCCATATTTCTGTTATCCTAAAATAAATTAAAAATACCGTAAAACAGAACGGTAAAATAACTTGATTACTCTATTAAAACTTGACTAAAACTCCTAATCGAGTTGCAAAATTAGGCATAAAAATTGGAAAATAACATCGTAATTATTCCAATTTAATATTTTTTTTGCAAAAAAATGAGGTAAATCATGTCGTGGCTGATGCCCGCACAGCAAAATCGGCCGCAAGCCCATTACGGGCTAAAGACAAAACAATTGTGCCGCAAACGTATCGGCAAAGCCTGTAACTTACTGAAGACAAGTATTTTAATTACGCTTAAAAAGCATTGCCTTTACATCGTAATTACGAACCAATTACGATGTAAAGGCAAGACGATTACGTCGTAAAGGGCACGCCTTTACGACGTAAAGCAAACACGATTGTGCCGTAAACGCAAAACCGCCCTGTTCCTGACCAGGGAACCTCAGCGTTTCAGTGTTTCTCCGGTATGCAGAAAATATACAACCGCTGCGGTTTTAAGCCTCGCCTGCAACAGGGCAGACCTGCGACAAAACTATTTTATGGGTGCCCCGCTGGCATCCTTACGGGCGAGCGATGCGAGCTTTACCTCGAAGTCGGTAGTGCTGTTATTGTCGTCGACAAACTTCTTACCGTCCCACTTTCTCATCAGTGCGAGGCCCGAATAAACGGGATAATCGCCTGCCTTAAAGTCGAGAAGCGCAATGTCGGCCACCGCATTGTAACCCCTGTCGAGCTTAGAAGGACGCATCTGGAAAAGGCGACGGGGACAGATGGTCATGCAGTCGATAACGTGATCGAAAGGTATTTCGATAGCGTAGAAATCGCCATGCGCACTGCTCGTCACCGTAATATAATGGCGATAGCCCGTACCATCTTTTTTGTCAGTATAATTCTTAGCAAAATCTTCAGGTGTCCACGGCAGTTTAATCAGTGCTAAACCGCCGCTCTCTGCTACGCGAACAAAATCGAACGACGGCGTTGCGCTCCCGTCGGCATCGCGTTGAACAAGAATAGCTTGCATGTCAGGCACGTTCGGATTGTTCTTTCTGCCTGCATCATACTCAATGTTTGTCCATTCGAAATCGGCCTTGCTCAGGTCGAGAAACGCGTCAAGGCCTTTATACATTGTCAAGTCTTCGCCCTCCAGTTCGGCCTCAAAGGCCTTCTTATGGTCAATAGCGTATTTGGCAACTATAATAGTTTGTCCGGGCTGTACAGGGTGTTCGGTTCCGCTTCCTGGGAAATACGATATGGAAGAAACACCATAATAGCGGTTCACGAAATCGTCTTTCGGTGCAAACTGTATTGCCCTCGACGGGTCGATGGCGTTGTCGCACAGGGCCAGTCCGTCAAGATATTTCACTTCGTTCGTAGGGTTGTAAATGGCAATATACTGATCGTCGTCATACATTTGGTTCACATTCTTCATGCCCCATTGCCTAACGTCGCGGTACCAATAGTGGCCAATGTAGAACACTTCTTTTATAATAAGGTGGTCAACTTTCGATTTTGATGTTGATTGCTTAACCGGCATTTCGTTCCTTACGCAGCTGTTGAGGCCCAAAAGCAGCGCAGGCACAATGGCAAGTGACAGTATTTGTATTATCTTTTTCATTTTATAATCGGTTAAAAATTCTTTTTAAAAGGAGACAGGAGGTAATTTTTAAGGAGACAGGAGGTAAGGAGTTATAGGGAGTTAAGACATTACCCCGACTGCTTAAACTACTAATTATTGAAATATAATTACCTTTTTTGTCGCTTTCATATCGTTTTTTTTACAAGAACCAGTTGCCAAAGCCCGAACCTCCGCCTATACCATGCGTCTGGACATTTTGCGCAGCTTCGAGCGCATCAAGCGGTGAAAGGCCTATTTCGCGACCTAAATAATAATAAAGCGGGTCGTTGGGGTCGACCGTTGTAGGGTCGGTGTCGAAGCTGCTGCAAAATACTTTGATGGGTATATTGAAGCGAATAATCTCCTTCCACTCCGAATCGGCACCGTATTCTTTGGCTTCATCGGGGTTCCACGCATCGGCACATATCAGGCTGCTGAGAAATTCGTAGGTTGAATGGCGTTGCAAATACTCGTCCTTCGGGATGAGGGCTTTCTTACCTTTGGCACATTTCATGACGCGAACCGAGAGGTAAAACTGCGGCAAAAGGTATGAAGGGCGCGTGTATGGCCCTGTTTCGCCCGTGGCAGGGTCGCGCCTACGCGTTATCTCCAAAGGCCATTCGGTATGGCGTTCGTCGTTTTCGTCGGCATCAATATCAAAGTTAAAGTGGCCCTTCAGGCCCACGCGGTCCTGGTCGTACGGCGCAACGGCCCAGTCGGCATCGGCTCTTGTAAGGGGCGGTAGCAGGCGCTGGTTGAACAATTCGCGCGCACCGTCGGCCATGGCATTATGTATCCATGTGTCGCGATAGGTATATTCAAAAATCTTCGGCGTTACATCGGCGCGCTCTTTCCATGTGTGTGTGCTGGCAAAAAGGGGCGAAGGCACGGGCGTGGGGTCAACAGTTCCGCCACGTTTCCATTCGCCATACCTGTTATGTGCAGGCTTCCAGGTGCCGCGGCAGTCCATAACCTGGTAGGGATTACCCTTGTCGTCGACGTCGCTCACGGTGAAAAATATCTGATATTCGTCCGAATGTTCCAATATATCATCGTTTAAAAGCCGGCCGTTCTTATCGAAGAAGTAAAGGCATAAGCCCCATCTCTTCAGCTTTCCACCTATGATACGGATGTAGTCGGGACCCTGTTTGCCCTCGTTTTGCTCAAGAAAGGTAACGGTGCTCTGGCGTTGTATGTCAACAACAGGCCACTGACCGGCAGTATTGTGTATAATGGCAAACTCTTCCTGACGCCACGGTGCGTTCTGATAAACGAAGTTACCGTGCATCATTCCGTCGCCATGCGAGTGGCCTTCCTTAAACATAGCCAGGCAGGTTGCCCAGTTATTGAAAGCCCCCTGCGGGTCAGGGTTAGCTACTTCGCCGGCTACTTTCACCTTCGAAAGGCTGTCAACGTAGTGGTCGGCGCCGCTTCGGGCAACGGCTTTACCCGTAAGGGGGTTGTCGTCATAATCAACATTGACGTTGCCAAACACAAAGCTGTCGCACGAGGTACAGGCAGCACACAGCGCAACAGCGGCTGCAGCCTGCTGTATTTTTTTTATAATAGGGTTCATATACTGTTGTGGGGTGGGTTACATGGTTACTATATTCTGACGGTAGCGGGCAAAAAAGTCGCGCGGTTGCGTAAGCATCCGCCACAGGCGTGCCGCATCGGCCTGCGGATAGAAGCGCGTCACGTCGGACACACACTTCTGCTGTCCGTCGGCGGTATTGCCGATAACGCGCACCGATATGGGATAATCGATGTCGAAACTGTCCCAGCCTGGCTGAATCTGATTGAAGTCCCAGAGATATCCATTCTCGCTATTGTTGGCATTAATATATTTAGCAGGCTTTTCCGATTCGCCCACGTGCTGTTGTCCTTTGTTCAGAATGTGGCATATTTTCACCTGTAACTGGAACGCCACATCGGCCTTATGGAAACGCATAATGCCTTTAAAACCCAAACGATCGGGGGCAGAACCAAAGTCAAGACTGCGCTTTTGACGCAACAATCCTACCGTATGGCCGTAACGCTGACGCGGTGCTTCGGTGTCGGGGTCGACGAAATCGTCGTTATAAGCCTCTGTAAACAGCTTGCCAAGCTCCTCTTCAACGGGGTCGGTATCGCGGTATTCGTAGGTGAATATCTCGGGCGTTATCTCGTTAAGATGGGTCTGATCGATGGTTTTATAAAGGCGATATACGTGTCCGTCGGGCGCAGTCCATGGGTTTACAGCCTCGGGCTTGCCTGAAATTTCAATGGCTTTCCATGCCATGAGCGTATCATACACCACCTTATTCTGCCCGGGCGTAAAGCCGTCGGGGGCGAAAATGTTCGACGTTGAGAACTTGGTGGCCGGCTCACCCTGCCCCGATTTGTCGCGGAAGGTATAGCGGTCGTAGTAAAACTGCGGCGTAGAGAGCGTGCGCGGATAGGCTAATTGCAGCGTTCGTGTACCATCACCCCCGGCCGTTGTGCTGTTTTTCGAGAGCGACGAGTTGCCAATGCCAAAGAAATGCTGATGTACAAGCAGCGTGGCATTGTCTTCATCGGGAATGCTGTACCCCTCTTTGTCTTTGGTAAATGGGTATCCTGAGAATTGATGATTGATGAGCATGCCGTTCTGATCGTAGTATTTCAGCTCCAGTCCGTAGCATATTTCATCTGACGCAATGACGTCGAAGCAGGTGCGTTCGGTGGTAATGGTCATCTGTCCGTCGTCGTCTTTGGCCATGTCTATTTCCTGCGTGACGGGCGGCAGCGTGGGTTCGCCGCCGGGAATATGATAGGTTGTATAGGCCATTATAGAGTCGGTGCCGTCGGGTCCTACGCCAATGAGGCCGCCTTTATAGCCCATTCGCAGAATGGCATGCACGGCATATATCTGCTCATGCCCTTTTACGTCGCGTTCAATAGACGACGGAGGGGCCTGCACTATTTTCTTGAAGAAGCTGTCAACCTGCTCATTGGAGCAGCCTGTAAACAGCAGCAGGGTGGCCATGGCGAGCCACAGGTATTGTGATGGTTTTGAAAATATCATATCTTATAACGGTTTTTTAGAAATGAAACAGGGTTCGAAGCGAGAAGTTGGCACCGCGCTCGTGGGCGTAATAGCGAAAGCGGTCGGTATACTCCTTATATAAATTATTGAGGATATTTTCGCCCACAATCATGAATTTCAGCGAGCGACCGTGCGAAAGCGGCAGCTTAAAGTCGGCCGTACCGTTTAAAAGGAAGTAGGCGGGTGGCGAATCGCTTACGAGGTCCTTATCGGGATCGAAGCGGTTTTGCTTGGTAACGTATATGCCCGACAGCGACAACGTGGCACGATACTTTTTGTTTGCCGGCATGGGGATGTCGTAATTGGCCGACAGTCCGTACCTGTCTGACGGCATAAAAGGCAGCCAGTCGTTGTGGGTAAGGTTGCGGGCGAATATCCATTCGCCTTTTCCCACCAGCGAAAGACGCTTCATGGGGCGTGCCGTTACCTCGATGTCGCCACCGTAAAGGCGCACATTGTCCTGGTCATAAATAAATTTCGGGTACTTGCCGCTGGGATGATTGTGGAACCTGTCCTTGCCTGCGCCTATGTGATCGTATATATAACTGTTGACGCGCTGGTAGAAAAGGCTCGGCTCTACCGACAGCCACGTGTTGCGATAGCGTGTGCCGGCCACGAGCTTATAACCGCGCTCGCTGGCCAGATTGCGGTTACCCACAACCCAGTAAGAGCCGTCTTGCAAGCCGATAGAATAAAGTTCGTTAATATCTGGCGGACGCCACGACCAGCCTATATTGGCGCGAGCGTCCCAGTTGTCGTTGAACTGGTAGTGGCCTGCCAGGCTCATCGTGAAGTTACTGTATAGTTTAAAGTCGTCGTAATAGGTGTAATTGCTCAGGCTGCTGTACCCGTTTACCGACATTACACGAAAGTCATACCGCATGCCGAGGGCCATCTGCAGCTTGTTGAATTGTGCCTTGTGCAGGAAATAACCGCCCATCGACAGCGCGGCAAAGTTGGGAACAAAGGCCGGTTGCTTCGTACCGGGATAGTTAAAATTGGTTTGATAGGTGTTCGACGTACCGGCATCGGTGGTCATGTTCCACAGTTTCCAGCGGGCATGCCACAGCACATCGAGCTTGGTTGTTTTCAAAATAAGGTCCTGTACGGGAATCCAGCTCCACTGTGCCTTTTTGCGATTCTCAAACTCCTGACGCAGATTTTCCTGGAACGACAGCGTAAAGTCAATGCGATGATTCTCATTTATGTTCCATTTTACCTCGCCTTTCATCGTGACGTGTTGCGATTGCTGGAAAGGAGGCTTTATGCGATAGGAGAAGGGAAAGATGGTTTCGGGCGACGGCCGGCCGTATTCGAAACGCTTGATAAGCTGTGAAAGGTCCGAAATTTTGCTGGCATAATATATGCCGCTGCGCTGATAGTAGAGGCTTGTAAAGAACGTTGCCGTAAACTTCCGGCCGCGATAGCCGGCCTGTGCCGACAGGCTGATGGTGTTATAACCCGTGTTGTTGAGCACGTAGTCGGCCGTACGATAGTCGCCTCCGCGTGTGTACATGCCGTGAACACGCAAGCCAAGGTTTCCGTATCCGCTTTCAACGCTGGCCGATGTGCTCACACCGCGTGCGTTGGTATCATATCCTGTATTGACGTTGCCATGGAAAACGGGACGCTTCTGGCCGTAGGGAAGCTCGGCATCGTTCAGCAAAACCACGCCGCCCATGGCACCGAAGCCATACCTTATACATTCGGCTCCCTTCACCACTTCGACCATACTCGAACCGGTATAGTCTAATTCGGGAGCGTGATCAGCCCCCCAGCTCTGGCTCTCGAGGCGCACACCGTTGTTCATTAACAAAATACGGCTGCTGTGCATACCCTGTATAACGGGCTTGGCAATGGTGTTACCCGTGCTTACCGAGCTTACACCGGGCACGGTTTCCAGCAGTTTTGCCAGCGACGTGGCACCACCGCGCTCGAGCGTTTCCGAGCTTATGGCCGACGATTGCTGAAGGGCATTGGTATGCCTTTTCTTTGCCGTTACCTCTACATTATCGAGCTGGCGCGAGTCGTCGCTGAGGCGGATGGTGATGGTTTGTCCCGGTGTGACGGTAACCATCTTCGATACACTTTTGTAGCCCACGTAGGAAACATCGGCCTTTACTTTCTCTACCGCATGATCGAACTTGCACACGCAGCGGCCCTGCACATCGGTAATGGCAGGGCTTATCGCGCCCTTGCAGCGCACGGCAGCCCCGATAAGGGGTTCGCCTGTTTGCTCAGATACTACCTTAAAGGTAACTTCGAAGAGGGGTGCAGGGGCTTGTACATGAGCCTCGGCAACACGGGCACCGGCGCTTGCCACCACAGGGGGAGCAAACATACACAGCAATGCAAAGCCCGTAGCGGATAGGAGTGTTTTGGAATACACCGCGAGTTTTGGATTAATTTGTAACATTCTGTTTAACAGTTCTTAGTTTTTATGATGGGTTTTTATCGTAAGGTTCGGCCCTTACCTCCCTTCTTCACAAACACAGTTTGATAAATAAAGGCAGCCTGCAAGGTTTTAGGCGTCACCACCAGTAGCATTTTCACAACGCACCGGCACGATAACAATTGCAAAGGTAGGCAGAAAAAGGGAAAGGAGCAATACTCAAAAATAGTGAAAATAATAAGGAGACAGGAGTTAGGAGGAGTTAAGGAGGTAAGACAAATGCCTGTTTCACCTTAATATAAAGAAGGTTTAGATGTAAAATGGTGACCGTTTCACATTCATGTAAAAGTGGTATAGAAGCACGGCTATACCAGTTTCAACATGATATAGAATCTGTTCAGGAATCTGGCAAAATCGGTTTCACGCATACGCCGGGACGAGGAAAGGCAGGACTATTCCGCTAACTACCAGACACTGGTATCCTTAACTTCGGACGAAACAATACGAAGTTGTTCAACTTTTTTACCTTTTTATCATATTTCCTTATTAACAACTCCTTATAACTCCTTAACTCTTGCCTCCTGTTTTCATCATAACGCATTCTCTTTGCAGAACGCGTTATGATGAAACAGACTCGTAGAACAGCCATATATTCAGCGCGGTGACAACAGCTGCTATGGCATAAAGGAACACGGCGTTGGGCTTGCGGTTGGCGTATTTGCCCATGACGCGGTGCGAAGACGTGAGATATACCTGCAGAAAAACGGTGAAAGGCAACTGCACGCTCAGTGCCATCTGCGAGATGATAAGACCATAAAAGGGGTCGCTGATGAAGAAAATGACAAGCAACGACACGCCATACGACAGCACAATACCCACTATCGAGTGGGGGTCGCGCACGTTATAGGGTTCGTTAAACAGGCCTGCGAAGATGCTTCCTGCGGCCATTCCACTCGTCACCGTGCTCGAAATGCCGGCCAGCAACAGCGCCAGGGCGAAGACAGTACCCGCATTGGCGCCCAGAAGAGGCTCGAGAAGCTGTTTGGCCTGCCCCAGATCATCGACTGCCGTATGATGCTGAAAGAAGGTGGTAGCGGCCAGAAGTATCATGGCGCTGTTAATAGCCCACCCCACAATCATCGAGAAAAGGGTATCGAAAAACTCGTAACGGAGGGCCTTTTCCATCGAAGCCTCGCCCTCCTGATTGATTTGACGGCTCTGGATTACCTCCGAATGCAGAAACAAATTGTGCGGCATGACCACAGCTCCCAATACGCTCATAATAATGAGCATGCTGCCATGGGGCACCGACGGCACCACCCACGCACGCGAAGCCTGAAACCAGTCGACGTCGACAAGGAACAATTCGTAGATGAACGACAGGCCGATGACGCTCACAAACCCTATGATTGCACGCTCCATACGCCTGTAAGTATTGGTAAACAACAGCAGCGACACCACCACAACCGTTATCAACGAGCCCCACACAAGGGGCACACCGAAGAGCATCTGCAACGCAATGGCCGAACCTAATATCTCTGCCAGCGAGGTGGATATGCTGGCAAGAACCGCACTTCCTATCACAGGGCGGCTCACCCATGAGGGTGTATACTTCACGGCGGCTTCGCTAAGGCACAGCCCCGTCACAATACCAAGGTGGGCCACATTATGCTGAAGGGCAATGAGCATGATGGTAGAAAGCGTTACTACCCACAGAAGGGCGTAGCCATACTCGGAGCCTGCGGCAAAGTTACTGGCCCAGTTGCCGGGGTCGATAAAGCCAACGGTAACGAGAAGACCCGGTCCGATATACTTAAAAATGTCGATACCGCCGAGTATCCGCTTATGATCGCGGCGCCTTAATTCGCGTAAGAGGTTCATCATATTTGTCGTTTCTTTTCGTGGTTCGCGCCGCAGGCGGTCATCGGGCAAGCGTTGTCGTCAGCACATGCCGTTGGCATAAGACGGCAAAGTTAAGAAAAATATCGTTGCGTGCAAGTATTTTCGGTATATATATTTCGCACCATCCCAAAAGTTTTCTTCTCTGCTCAACGCCAGATGCTACCGGTATATTTTTTTCTTTACATAGCAGAAAAACCGCTTGCGTTATGCCGTCACCGGCAGGAGAACGCGCATTTTTACCACAAAACCTGCATTTTTCGTGCCGATGAACGAAAATTTCATATCAACAAAAAGGTTCGTCCTGGCCCACAATCTGGCCGGACGAACCGTACAAAACTATGGTATGCAGGGTAAAACAACGCGACTCCGTCAAACACACACGCTTCCTTTATTTCCCCTGTCAAGTACGAAGGACGCGGCAAATAAGCGGTATGTCACCTCCTCGCCTGTATGTTACTGGGCATTCATGTTTACCTAAAGCGGAGCAAATAAGCGGTATGTCACCTCCATGCCTGTTATATGACAACCCGTTACCTGCGATATTACACACCCTTTACGCCGTGATGCTCATTGTTCGGCGGCCGTCGCCAGTGCTGCTGACGGCCGTCACACCCGTCATTCGGCGGCCGTCAGCAATGCTTATGACGGCCGCCAACCCCCGGCGTTACATCGTTAAGTCCCTGCCCTGTGGCCGCAACCCGGGCAGCTCCACGGTTAAAAGCACGCTGCAAATCAAGGCCATCCCGTCACCCCATACACCGCCCTTTAATTCTTTAATTTTTTAATCTTTTAATTTTCAGCGCAGCCCTTTAATTCTTTAATTTTTTAATCCTTTACCTTTAAACACCGCCTTTTACTTTTTTACCCTTTTACTCTTTTACCTTTAAGCGCAGCCTTTTAATTCTTTAATTTTTTACTTTTTTACCTTTAAAAACCCTATCTTTGCAGTATTAACTGCAGAAAAGTGTATCTTTACCACACTTTTCTGCGCTTAAAAATGTTTATGGAGATAAAAAGAAACATTGTAGAAGCATTTAGAAAATGGAAAGATGCTCCCGACCGCAAGCCCATATTGCTGAAAGGTGCCCGACAGATTGGCAAGACATGGGCCATGGAAACGTTCGGCAAAGAGGCTTTTGACTACTGTGCAAAATTTGATTTTGACAGGCAACCCGAACTGAAATCGGTATTCCAGACTTCAAAAAGTCCAGACAGAATACTCAAAGATCTGGAACTCTACACGGAAGTACCTCTCATAGCCGGGAGGACACTCATTATCTTTGATGAGATACAAGAGTGTGAAGAAGCACTGAACAGTTTGAAGTATTTCTACGAAGACGCGCCCCAATTTCACATTATTGCAGCAGGGAGTTTGCTTGGCGTAGCCGTAAAAAGGCGCAGAATGACCGTGCCCGTAGGCAAGGTAAGCGTGATGAGAATGTACCCCATTACCTTTAAAGAGTTCCTGAGGGCAGCCGATGAAAAGACATTCAACTTTGTAAATAGCCTGAAAGAAGCCAGTCGTTTACCCGAGATTATACTGAATAAGCTGAATACAGAATACCGGCGATACCTTATTTGCGGCGGAATGCCCGAAGCCGTTATCAGCTTATTAGACAATAAAGGCATAGAAACCATGGAGAAGGTGCAGCAGGATATTCTTGATCTTTACGAATTAGACTTCGCCAAATATGCCGAAACAAAAGACATTCCACGTATTCATGCCATCTGGCATTCGCTGCCTTCGCAGCTTGCAAAGGAGAATCGTAAGTTTATATACAAGGTGGTTAAGGCTGGGGCGAGGTCGAAAGACTATGAAGATGCTCTTCTCTGGCTGGAAGATGCGGGAATGATTTACAGGGTTTTCAATATGACAAAAGCCAGTATGCCTGTTACTGCATACGCTGATTTGTCGGCCTTTAAGGTCTATGCCTGCGACTGTGGACTATTAAGACGGCTTGCCCGACTGCCAGCAACCGTTCTTCTTAATTCAGGGAGCAATTATACAGAATTTAAGGGAAGCATGGCCGAAAATGCCGTTTTGCAGTCGCTTATCTCTCTTTTAAGAGACGACATACCCCTTTATTGGTCGCCGGACAGCCGTGCAGAGGTCGAGTTTGTTATTCAGTGGGATGCAAGCATTATTCCGATAGAGGTAAAGGCTGAGAATTGTATCAGTGGCAAAAGCCTGTCTGTTTACACCAGGAAATACCAGCCGAAGAACCGTATTCGCTTTTCTTCTCTGAACCTTCAATATAACGAAGGGTTGCTGAGTTGCCCTTCACCATTGGCCGAATGGTTCTATAAATTTCTGCCACAGGAACAGAAAAGATAATTCCTGCCCCAATTATTATGGGGCAGGAATTATCTTATTCAAACATGTTTCGGCACCGCCTTTTTACTTTTTTACCCTTTTACTTTTTTACCTTTCAATGCCTTTCCCCGTCTATATAGCCATTCTTGGGCTCCTCTTTCTGGTTCTCTTCTCCGCAGAATACCTTTTGTCGCTGGCCGGTATCATACGGTTCGACCCCTATTATCTTATGTGGCCACTGCTCGCCGTCGCCTGTTTTGTCACGGCCTTGCTGTGGTTTGGTCTGGCGTCGCTGACGAGATATGTGAGCCGCGAGAGGCGGCAGATGCGCGCCGTTGTCCGTGCGGCCGAGGGCGCCATGGGCTGCAGGGCCTACAGTGACCATTGGTGGCACGTGCTGTTTGTCGACACCAGCCTTAACATTTCGTACAACCGGCGTCAGCACAACTATCAGTTCTTCTGCTCGTTCTTACAGATTCCGCCCACGGGCGCGCCGGAATGGTTCGATGCGGAGATGCAAACCTTGCGCCAACGGCTCGCCGAGCTGTCGGCCGACTTGAGTTTGGACACATCCGAACCGGTGGGGATGGTTGCCGAAGTAGCCGTCACCATATCTGCCTCGCAGCTCACCCGCGACCTCGTCGCCCCGCTCTGCCGACTCCTGAACGACGTCCACGCCCGCTCCTGGCACGATAATTATTATATCCACATGGCCACCGATGAAACCGATTTCTATGCCGAGGTAGACTATAGCGTTTGTAGGGCCGTTTTCCGCTTTTCCGACGGCCGCACCCTCTGCGTAACCCCCGCCACCGCTGACGAGGCCGTGAACCACCTGCCCGAGGAGCTTTGCATACTCTTAGACTACACCGCCTACGACCTTTCCCCCGCCATACTCATCTCCCGTGCAGCCTTCGAACAGCAGCTCCCCGTTGACGTCTAAGGACCTCTGCCCCGCTCTTTTTCCCTTTCCTCTCTTTTCCTTTTTTCCCTTTAAACGCAGTATCTTACCTTCATATTCCTCCAAACAAAAACTCCTGAGCCTTTGCAGGCTCAGGAGTTTTGTAATGAAGCAATGCTGTTTACAGGTTGTCCACGTATGTAAACTTCATGGCCTTTACGTTGTATGCAGCGCGATCGAACACCACTTTCACCTTATGGCGGCCTGCCGTAAGTCGTAAATCGCGTGGCGAACTGGTGTTATAGCGGTAGTCTCCCCACCCGCTTGTAGAGGCAACATTGATAGTTCCCGTAGCGTTTACGCCGTCAACCTCGTAGTGCATGGTGCCACCGCTTCCCGAAACACACAAATCAAGACTGTAAACACCGCCATCCTGCACGTCGATTGTGTAGATAAGCCATTCGCCGTTCGATGTATAGCCGATGTTTGATGAGCCTTCAATATCAACTCCGCGCCCGTTATCGTCGCCGTTATCCGCGCGATAGTTGCTGCCTCCCTGATTCTGAGGGTTGGCGTCGTGCCAGGCAACCTCAGGACCTCCAAAGTCGAAGTCGAGGAAAGAAAGCTCCAGTGGTGCCGACTTTTTCAGCACATGAGGGCCTTTGAAGGGGCTTGTGAGCGATACGTATACGTTAATATCTTTGGTGATGGTGCCGCGGCGGTAATGAACTACCGTTGATCCTTCGGCTACTCCGCTGATAGTTCCGTCGTCGTATACGTGGGCCACGGCGTCGTTATCCGACCACCAGGCATAATCGGCACGCGATACATTGTTGGCGTTACCGGGCACGGTTGACGCCGATACCTTTTGCATGGCGCCGGGAATAAGGCTTACGGTATAGACGCCAAAGAGGCGGGTGGCGGTTAATTCAATGTCAGTAAGGGGATGATTATCCACTACGGTTACCTCGACAGCGAAGCGCGAGCCGTTCTTTTCGGCCACAACGGTGGTGTTTCCGGGTGCTACGGCCGTTACCACACCGTTGTTATCGACGGTGGCTATTTCGGCCGACTCACTCGTCCACCGGGCTTGTCCCGATACAGGACTGACGATAAGGGTATCGGTCTGGCCTACGGTGAGGGTAAGTTCGTGCTTGTTAACGAATATCTCATGGGTTACCTCCTCGCGCTCGTAGCTGTCGCAGGCCGACAGAAGAGCCAGCACGGAGAACGCGAGAACGAAAATATTTACTGCTGATTTCATCATGAAAAGAATTTGAGGGTTACTGTTTGTCGTCGATAATCTTCGTGCGAAGCTCTTCCTTTATTTCGTACCAGTCGGATCCCGACTTGTATTTGTAATGCAAAAGGAAGTTGCCATACTTAATATTGTTGGCGGTATTCTCTACAAAATACTTGTTGGGATAGTCGGCATCGCCCGACAGTTGCACCACTTCGATGTCGCGAAGAGGCCTTATCTGTACCGTTCCGTCGTCGTTAATATCGAGCAGAACGGCGAACCTGTCGAGGGCAGCGCGCTTCTTGTCAAACGTTTCGTTGCCGGCCATCATACGTACTGTTTTTGCGCCGATGGGGTAAAGGGTTTTTGTTCCCGGCACAGCCAGCCCCGTTGTACTGCCGTTTGTATAACGCAGTTCGGACATACTGTAACTGGTTCCGCCCGCAGCGGCCCAGGTATTCTTTATGCGAACATGGTAGAAAACGTAGTTACGGGCGGGATTTGCCTCGCAGCCGTCATACGATTGTATACGCAAAGGCAGATAGTATGTGCTGTCGGGCGACAGGCCTTCGGGCCTTACGGTAACAGGAATAACGCCTGTTGTATGCCCCGCCTTGACAACAAATGTCATCGATGCCATGGTATAATGGCTCTCAGGAAGCAGTCGGGCATACTTGTCGACGGCATTATCAAACTGTGCTACGTTGTAATTTTCGAGCACTTCAGGTGCTTTTACAATATTAACGGTGACGTCTTTGTCGGTACCTGTTGAACCACCCATCGACAAGGCTATGTAGCCAACGCGGGCCGTATCCGACAGGTTGAACACCTTGTCGCTGACGTGGTCGGCATTGCTTACGAAAGAAAAGACATGCTTATACTGCTCTTTCGTGAACACTTCGTTCTCGTTACACGAAGCCAATAGCAGAAAAGCTGCCGGACATAAAAGATATTTTGCTTTCATATATTGGAAAAATCGTTGTTTAAAAATTATTTTTTCAGGAGACAGGAGTTATTTTAAAAGTAAAAAGGTAAAAAAGTAAAAAGGTAAAATATGATAGTGGTCGCACGGTATTCCTGACAAATATCAGCATTGAAATGAGCCTTATTGCGGACAGCTGCCTTGCTGTCGCCAGTTTCAACCCGTACTGTTCCATATTTATTTCTAATGAAATACTTTCAACTGTTCGTTTTTCAGAGATAAGTTTTATGTCCTTTCAACTACTGATTTCTTTAATCATCAACCTGCGAGGAAGCTTTTAGCTTTTTCTCTTATAAATGGTCGTATGTTTAAGCACTCCTTGTTTTCCAATGGGAATAATCTTTCCTGTCAAAAAGAACACGAAGTTTTTTACTTTTTTACTCTTTTAATTTTTTACTTTTTAATTCCATCCCGGGTTCTGCGACATGGCGGGAAGCTTGCGAATTTCCGAGTTAGGGATGGGCATAAACATCATCTTTCGGTTTACGACGCGGCTGCCAACGCGATTAGAATTGGGCACTGTGCGCTGATAGAATGTGGCTTTTGTACCGTCCATATTCATGCCCGTCATGGTCACCGACTCCGTAGCCTCATACTCTCCCCATCGGCGAACGTCGTAATAACGTTCGTTTTCGAAGAGGAATTCAACCATGCGTTCCTGCTCGATAAGCTTCTGAACCTTGTCGACATCGGCAGCTTCGGCCATCGACATGCCCGGCAGGCCGGCACGATGGCGCACCTGATTGAAGGCCTTGCGCATTTCGTCGACATCGCGCGAAAGCGTATAGGTTTCGCCATCAAGCTGTATGGTATGAGTGGTTGTGAGATGATTCAGGGCCTCAGCATACATCAACAGGATGTCGGCATAGCGTATCATGGGATAGGCCTTGGTTAAACGCTTGGCGTTTGTGCCCGCCCAGGCATCGGTAGGATTGATGAATTTCTTGATGACATAACCCGTAAGCGGATAGTCGACCGTGTTACTCTGCTTGCCATCAGGCGAGTCGTAATAATAGGTAACGGTCTGCTTGTAGTCGCCCACCGTCGATGTTGACGTCATAGGCCAGAAGCATTCGCTGAAGCCCACAGAAGCATAGAAGCGCATTTCGCGGTTATTGTACATGTTATACACGCCGCTGTTGAGGCGGTAGCCTGAGAAATTCTTCTGCGATGTAGTAAATCCGCTCTCTGAATAAGGGTATTGTGGGGTCGACTCATCGATGTTACGGCCATCGGCCATGCGGTAGGCGTCGATTACCTTTTGTGTGACACAGTAGTGGTTCCAGCCGTTAAGATGTGCGGGGAACGACTGCTGCGTGTGGGAAGTAAGGTCATTACTGTATCGCGCCCAGACCCATTCGGGATTGCTTGGTATCACATCTTCGCCGTTAAACATATCTGCATACGAGTGGAGAGGGTCGATACCGGCCGCACCTGCGGGCCATGGCAGCAGATAATCGGGGTCGGAAGTAACATTCGTTGGGAGAGCAGGTGTCTCGGATGAGCTTTCAACGGTATGCAGACGATACATGGAATTGCCGTTCTTTTTCATGTCCATCACGCGCTTGCACGCTGCTGCGGCAACGGCCCAGCGCTTTTCATCGTAGGTCTGACTGATGTAGAAGGCTCCGTCCGACTTGCGTTTCCAGTTGCCGAAACAGCGTCGTGCCTCATCGCCACCGTTGTAGGCCGGGCTGGCCTGGTACACACGCAGGCGGGCTATCAAGCCGTATGCTGCACCGCGTGTGGGGCGACCGAAGTCGGCTATCGACTGCTGGAGGGGCAGACTCTTGGCTGCTTCTTCAAACTCGTTGCAGATATAGTCGACACATTCGTCATAAGTGCCGCGCTCACGGTTATAGTTTTTCAGTTCCTCGTTGTTGGGAATAACCTCATCGCCCAGCAGCAACGTGGGACCCCAGTCGAGTAAAAGGCGGTAGTAGGCGTAGCCACGCATGAAGTGTGTGTAGCCTAACATGTCGCGACGGTCGTTTACTGACAGGCCGGGAACTTTGCCAATGTTCTTCAAAACCGTGTTACAGCGGCGTATAGCCTTGTAGTTATTATAGTAGCGTGTTTCGAAAGGGCCGAGGCTTTTCGAATCAATCTCGCCCGTAACATACTTCATTGTGATGTCCGACTTGGCGTTGGAGAAAGCCTCATCAGTAGCCAGCGGTCCGAGCGTATTGGGCGATCCCTCAATAAGATTGCCCTCATCGGGGAACATTCGTGAAATATCCCACATGTAAGCCACCGCATTTCGTGTGTTGGCAAAGATGGAATCGCTGCTTATTTCGTCTGAAAAATAGTTGTCGGCTACGTCGAGAAAGTTACACGACGGCATCAGCAGGGCCGAGCCGACAAGGGGCAGCAGGCCGGCAATAATTTTCTTATAGGTGTTGTGTATCATCATTTTTCGTTATTCGTTTATGAAAAATTGTGTCTTCGTACCGTAATATCAGAAATGGATATACAGCTGGAAGGTGTAGGTTGCAGGTATGGGATAAACCAGACCACGGGAAGAAGCCTGCTCGGGATCAAACTCTTTGATGCTGTCAAACACAAACAGATTCGAGCCGATAAGCTGGAAGTCGACTCCCGAAACGCCAATGCTGCGCAGGTATTTTGTACGCATGGTATAGTTAAGCGTTACCTCCTGCAGGCGCAGGAACCACGCATTGCGATACCAGAAATCGGACGAACGCGAGTTGTTTCCGCTCTGTCCGTAGGTAAGGCGCGGGAAAATGGCATTGGGATTTTCGGCCAGACTCATGTCGATGCCATGGGCAGCGGCATACTCTTTCGAAATCCAGCGGTTGTGCGGATTGGCTACTGTTTTGAGCACATTGCCATACTGTCCTTCGAAGAAGGGCACATAGCCGTAGCCCATAAGCTTTACCATGGTGCGGCCGCGCCCCTTAAAGAGGATGCCTGCCGTAAAATTCTTATAACGATATTCGCCTCCGAAGCCATACATAAGCAGCGGAGTGTCGCCGTTGTAGGCCAGTGGCACGTAGTCGTCGCCATTGATAAGTCCGTCGCCATTGATGTCACGATACTTAATATCGCCCGGACCGTAAGAGCCAAAAGTCTGTCGTGGGCTCGACTCTACATCCTTCTGGTCTTTGAACAGGCCCAGAGCCTGCATGCCTCGCTGCACACCATAGGGGTAGCCCGAAACGTTTTGGTAGGGATATGCCGGCACATCCTCTTCCCAGTTCTTTACATCATTGCGCGAATAGGTAAAGTTACCGCGCAGCGTAAAGTCCATATCGTTGTTGATTCGCTGCTTGAATGTAAAGTTGCCGTCGGCACCATAGCTCACCATGCGGCCTACGTTGCTAAAGGGATTTGACGTTAATCCTACATAGCCCGGGATGAGAGAGCGTTGCTGAAATATGTTACTGCGCTCGTCATGAAAGAAGTCTACAACAAGGCTAAGGCGCTCATTGAAGAAGCGGCTTTCAATACCGAAGTCGAATTTCTTGGCTATTTCCCATTTCAGATTATCGGCACCGATATAGCTTTCCTGCAGTGTCTCAACCTGCGACGAGCCGAAAGGTATATTGTTAAGGCGCTGCACAATGGTAAGATACGGGAAACGCTTGCGTGTAATCTTGTCATTTCCTACGGTTCCGTAAGAGGCACGCAGCTTCAGGAAGTTCATAAACGGCAGGGCCTTGCGTACAAATTCGTAGTTGGTTGGTATCCAGCCTACGGCCACTGACGGGAAAAAGCCGAAGCGATGCCCGCTGGCAAAGTTCTCCGAACCGGTATAACCGAAGTTCAAATCAACCATATAGGTATCCTTATAACCATAGGTAAGGCGGCTTGATATGCCCTGATAGCGGAACGGTATGGAGCTCATGTTCGAGTTTGCATCGTTCGAATTCTTGGCATCGCTCATATAATAATAGAGCAGTCCCGACACACGGTGGTCATGATTAAATACGCGGTCGTAGTTAAGTGTGCTTTCAAAGTGGTACTTTCTGTACTGGCTGGTGCTCTTTCCAAACGATGCAGCCTGGCTGGCAATGCGCAAAACGGTGTTCAAAGAGCCGTCAGCGTTGCGGCCTACGGCCTGATAAAGTGCGGGCTGTATGAGCCTGCTTTCACTATAATAGGTGTTAATGTTATAAGCTCCCTGAAAGCGAATGCGAAGGCCGGGGGTGATAAACTTCAGGTCCTGGTCAACAGCGAGCGTTACCTTACCTTCATATCCCTGATCGCTGCGGCGGCCACGGCGGTTAATTGACACGTAAGGCGAGGTAAGAGCATTGGCTCCTGCGGCAGGATATTCGCCGTTAGAATAGACCATGGGCAGCAGCAACGGGTTGAGATATGCCTGTGCAGCCCATATATAATCGGTGTTTGAGATACCTGGATTATCGTTGATAATCAGCGTTCCGTCGGTGCCGAAATATACCTTTGTAAGCGGCGTGAGCTTCAAATCGAGGTTGGTACGGTAGGTATAACGGTTGTAGCCTACGTTCGATGCGTACGGACTGTTCTTGTCGGTTTTATATGCAGCATCTTCGATATTGGCACCCAGACTTATAAAATATTGTGCCACGTTGGCACCTCCACGTGCACTGATATATGCGTTTTTGCTCCAGGATGTTTTCTTTACCGTTTCCTTCTGCCAGTTTACATCGGGATAAAGGTCGGGGTCGAGGCGGTTTTTGATGATATTCATCGCCATATCGTTATACAAAGGTGTCTCTCCTCGTTCCTCCCTTGCTTCGTTGGCGAGCTGTGCATACTGGTAAGCGCCGAGATAATCGGGCAGTCGTTTCAGCTGGTTAAGGGTTACCGAGCCGCGCGCCGTAATCTGAATTTTGTCGGCCATACCGTGTTTTGTGGTAATCAGCACAACGCCATTTGCACCACGGACGCCATATACAGCTGTTGCCGATGCGTCCTTAAGCACCGAGAAAGTTTCAATATCGGCCGGGTCAAGGTCGTTGATATTGCCCTCCAAACCGTCGATAAGTACAAGTGCCGACGCATTGGCACCAAAGGTCCCTATGCCGCGAATCCAGAAGTCGGATATGTTTTTTCCAGGCTCACCGCTGCGTAACGACGTGATGACGCCGGCCACACGACCTCCCATCAGGTTCGCCACCGAGGTGGTAGGACGCTGGAGGTCCTGCGGGTCGACGGTGGTAACGGCCGACAGCGTCGATATTTTGCGCTGCGACCCCAGAGCTGTAACCACAACCTCGTCGAGCTTATTGTCGGCAACGAGCTTCATCTTCAGGTCGGTTTGATTGCCCATCACCACATACTCGCGCTTCTTGAAGCCGGTGTATGAGAACACGAGCTTGTCGCCTCGTTCGGCTTTAATGGTAAACTTACCGTCCATATCGGTGACGGTTCCCATGCCGGGTTTGTCCAAAATACTGATGGCAACGCCAATCAGCGGCTCGTCGTTATCGCTCACGATACCCGAAACCGTCAGCTCGTTGCTCTTTGCTGCTTGTGCCGTTTGTGTCTTTTGTCCGCCCGTTCGCGTCTGTGCCGCCACTTGTCCTGCGGATAGAAGCAACAACGATACAAGTAAAAAATGATATTTCATGAATAAAATGGTTTCTAATTTTAGGTGAATCTATTATAGGAGTCAGGAGTTATTTTATCAGGAGCCGGGAGTTAAGGAGTTAGAAGGAGTGAAGACATTTGTCTGAACTACGATACTATTCCTTAAGAAGACTTGTGTATTCTTTTGAGGAGACAGGAGTGAACTTTCAGGAGTTATGGAGTGAAGGAGTTAGGAGAAGTTAAGACATTTGTCTGTTTTATGTCATTAACTCGTTTCGTTTCCGTCAATGCGGTACTCACATCATTTCTTCTGTTCCATCCCTTATCAGCATTTTGGAAAGGTCATAGTATTGTCTTAACTCCTTAACTCCATAACTACTGACTCCTAAGAAAATAACTACTGTCTCCTAAGAAAAGAGTTTTCGAGTCGTGAGAGTATTGGCTTAACTCCCTTTAACTCCTTAACTCCTGACTCCTTTCAATTAATTAATCGTCAGCTTCCTTACACGATAATTGCCCCAGTCGGCCACGTAAACCGAGCCGTCCTTGCCTATACCAATACCCGTAGGCTCTCTGAAGAGGGCTTCTTTCTTCGAACCGTCCTTGTAACCGGCCGTACCAGGCACGCCGAGTACGGTTTCAACCATCCCTTCGGGCGATATACGGCGAATACAATGGTTGTCTTTATCGGCCACGTACATGTAGCCCTGGGCATCACAATAAATCTGGCAGGGGTTATGAAACTGCGCTTTTTCCAGCATACCATCGCGGTGACCGCCACTGGTGTTGCTGCTCGAGAGGCGCTGATATGTGCTGTCGGGCCGCGTTACATCGATGGAAGCTATGCTGTTTGCCATCGTACCGGCATCGTTAAAGAACGACATATACAGAATGTTCGGGTGCAAAGGGCTGAATGTCAGACCGTAGCTGTTGCCGGGAGCCGTCTTATAAATAGGTGTAACCTCGTAGGTACGGGGATTAATTTTAATAATGTCGCCGTAATAATAACGTGTGTATATGCAGCCGTCATTGGGGTTAACCACCATACAGTGTTTAAATCCGCTCTCGGGAACAGCATATCCTGCCGGCCAGATAAGCTCGCGCTGGCGGGGACTCCACATTTCGGCAGGGTCGAGTGATACGTACGAACCCACCGTGGTTTCGGTAGGAATGGTAATGACATTCGTCACAGGGTCGGCACAAGGCACATTGCCATTCTCGGGAACTACTATCTCAACCTGTCCGTCTTGCTGGTCAATGCGCATAATTCGCTCGGTTTCAGAGCCTCCATTATGGCCGCGACTCACGAGGAATATGTTGTCATCGCCGTCAACACACAGAAAGCGAGGGTGCATGGTAGCGGTGTTCAGGTCGCCCGCTGTGGGCTTTGCACACTGGCCTGTACCCGCTATGGTGGTTACCGAAATTGACTCGTGGTAGATAAACGGCTTGTCAAACACTACCGAATCGCTGCCTACCACCACCGACAAACGGCAGGTATCGCCCGGCAAACGCGGTGCCGTTACATACAGCATTGAGCCTGTCGACCCGATGACGGGAGCGACAGAGTTGTTGAAATAAACTTTAATTTTAGATACATCCTGTCCAAAATTCGTGCCTTCAAGGATTACCTGCTCCTTGTACATGCCCGAATCGGGATAGAAAGTAGTAAGTTTTACCGGCTCCGAAGGGTTGTGAACCAGTGGCGCCGACTCTTCACTCTGACAGCTCGACAATTGTAGCAAGGCTGCCGAAAAAGCGAAAAGCATGGATAACTTTCCAAGAGTTTGCTTCATATTTAATTTTTAGGTTTATAAATGATTCGAATAATCAAACGTCAGGTTTAAAACAGATGGAGGTGCATTACGGCATACTCTCTCTACCTGCAAAGTTAAAAATTATTTTCAAATTCGTATACTTTTCACATTATTTTTTCTTTTTCTGCGTAAAATGGCACAAAAAAAGTAGCTTTTTTAAAGAAGCAGCGATGTCGTTAAAAGCAACAGAACCGCACGGTTTACACAAGGTATATCGTACGGTTCTGTTATAACAATTGTAAAATATCGATGCCGGGCAGGCTGCAAATAACCTTCAACACCCGGGCATTACGGTTTATAAGTTCCGGCACCAGCCTTTACCTGTTCCTGCAGCAGGCTGTGAAGCACCTACTTTTGTATAGCATTTTCAGGTATCAGATAGGTGCTAATGTCCAGTATAGACAATACTATCCAGAAGGCAACCAGCTGCGTATTGAGACAATAACTGATGACAAGTCCCAGTAGGCAGCACGCAGTTGAGAAATAACTGCACGGGTTTTTAGAGTAGAGCCTGTTGATATAGGCAGCACCTTCGGTCCTGACATGCCGCACAAATCCGAACAATGCTCGCACAAATCCGAACAATGCTACGGCAATACAAACGACCATCAGTGCCCATACTACATCATCTGCCACACCGATACGTCCGAAAACCGGCTGGATGGCGAAAAGAAAGATTAACGCGCAAAACGCCAACGATTCCAAACTATTATTTTCTGTTAGTTTCTTCATCATTTATTTCCTTTCAAGTTTTGATTTAAAATACCAGGAACGACAAGGTACATTCTGTCCCGGCCTTTCATACATTCGTTTTGCTTTAATGACTGTTATTGGGTTTTATCTGTTATCGCAACGCATTTTTCCGTAAGGAACGCTGCTTCGTTAGTGGTTTAAGCATGTTCTTCTCATATATCATGAGCCGTTCTCTCGCATCATTTCGTATGGGGTTACGGCTCATCATCGGTTCAAAGAGCGGTTATACCGCTATTACCCTGCAACCATCTGCCTGTTGCCTGGAATTTGAAACGGTCTCTTCCGTCGTGACAATGAACGTTATCATACTGCCCTTCCCTTTTATCATACAGCAGTAATATATATGCCAAAAATACCATTTTTCTTTCTAATACGTATGCTTAGACTCCCAAAAATAACAAATATTTACATTACGCTGCATCACCCTTTCCTTCCTACTTCTCCATCCATTTCTCTTTTTAGCTCCTGAATCGCCCCTCCATTCTTCCTTTTACCTCTTTACTCTTTTTCCTTTTTAACTTCAA
The DNA here is from genome assembly GCA_015256945.1 of Prevotellaceae bacterium. Taxonomy (GTDB): domain Bacteria; phylum Bacteroidota; class Bacteroidia; order Bacteroidales; family Bacteroidaceae; genus Prevotella. Next base: position 46,418 of record JABZLB010000001.1, read on the forward strand.
ATCCTTCTCCTTTACTTTTTTATTTTTTTACATTTTTACCCTTCTGCACAGCCTTTTACTTTTTTAATTTTTTACTCTTTTACCTTTAAATACCCTTTTCGCCCCGTGACCTGCGCAAAGTCACGGGGCGAAGAAATTGAGGTTACGGGCTATGCCCGCTGTTGTTTCATGCAGCTAACGGCAGGCTTACCGGCACGACGTCAGACCGAAGGCCGCGCCAAGGGCCGTAAGAACGCTGATAAGTGTCTGCACTACAAACTTCCAGATTTCATTCTTTTTCATGGTATTCTATTTAAGGTTAAACATGTGTTTACTGGCTACGCGAGCTGTTATCCGGCCGGCTGGGCAGGCACTTTAGGCTCAGCCTTGGCCTCAACAGGCATCTGCTTGGCCGTGATTCCTGCCAGCAACGATTTGATAAACTTGCCTGTGCGGTGTCCCTTTTCGTTGTAGCCCGTAGCCATAAACAGGCGTTCGGGAGTGTAGACAATACGGTAATTCTTAATGTTGGCCACGCTAAACTTGTCGCTCTTCTCAACAAGATGGGTGCTGATACCCACTTTAAACGCACCGATACCGTCGAGAACCACGCGCTGTGAGTTCTGAAGATGACTTTTCATCTGACGTGAAAGTTCGGTAAGAACAGCCAGAACGTCGGCATAGGTAACGGTTGTTGAATGGGAAATTTCATCGGCAAGGTTGCGGGTGCTCACCTCATCGAGAACCGTTGCACGGCCATACCACTTGCCAAAATTGTTGGTTCCCTTCATCTTGTTCTGCATAACTCGAAATCTAATACTCATTGTGTTTTTCTTTTTAATGGTTAAAAATGTGATTTTCTTAAGGTCAATCGTGTAGAAACTGGATCCATTTATTCCGCTGAATGACTGGTGCAAAGATAGCGTCCATTTCGTTATGCTGCAACACCATGCTGCGTACCTTTTTGTAAAAAAAGCACAGAAGCTGCATCCTGACGTTCATCTTCGCCTCCCTCAAACCTGTTTTGTGCCCGTCTGGTCGCCACCGCCCCTTATACCTTATTATATTATAGCAACGAAAAACCTCTCTCCTCGTCCTGTCCTTACCCCAGCATAAACTGAGGCGCACCGCCTCAACAAATTGCGCAACTGAAAAAATGTAAACGCCTTTACTACCTGAAAACAAGGGGCGCACCGCTTTTCTGCGATGCGCCCCCGTAAACAGGGTCTGCCCTGTGCGCTAATAAATAATAATGGTATGGCCTTCTATGCGATAACGTATGCCGCCCGTCATGGCCAGAGTACGCATAATTGTAGCCGGACTGTCGCTCAGAGCGAACGACCCGTAGAAGCGTTTTGTGCGCAAACCGTCGTTTTCTATCACCACGTTTACACCGTGCGTGCGCTCCATATCTTTCGCAATATCGGTTAAAAGCTTCTCATCAAAGAACAGCTATCCATGCGTCCAGCGTGCCACACGCGCCGTATCGACGGCCGTTATACGGGCCGTACCCGCAGGCTTATTATAAACAAAGCTCTGTCCCGGCGTCAGTGCCGCCATCTGGCGATGACTGTTTACGTCGTCGATGGCCACCGAACCGCGCAGCAATACCACCGCAGCCTCATCGTCGTTACGATAGTTACGGAAGTTGAATTTCGTGCCGGTTACGCGCACTTCAAAGTCGTTCGACTTCACGATAAAAGGCTTACCGCCATCATGATGCACGCTAAAGAGGGCCTCTCCTTCGAGCGAAACCAATCGGTTATCGGAGCCGAAGTTCTGGCCATACGTAAGTTTTGAACCGGCATTGAGGCGCACCTCACTGCTGTCAGGGAGCAAAACTACGGTCTGCGAGCCTTGTGGTGCACTCACAATAATATGTCCTTCTCTGCCTCCACGCCCCATATAGCCGCCGGTCCATGCCGCAACAGCCGTTACAACAAGGGCGGCAACCACAGCGGCAACCTTCATGAGCCTGTGCCTCAACAATGGTTTTTCTGCCACTAAATGCGGTCTTCTCCCGAGCTTCGCCACGTTAAGCTTGAACGCTTCAAAGGCAGCCTCGCTGTCGTAGCTGTCTTTTTGTGCGGCTGTTACCGAGAACCATATCTCTCTGAGCTGTGTAAACAGGGCCTCATTATCGGCCGATTGCCTGCGCCAGGCGTCGATGTCGTCAGCCTGTTGCGGCGTGGCAGCACCCGTAAGATAGTCAACAATATCGTCGAGCATAACCGAAAGCTTATCTTGTTCTGAAAGTAACATGAAAGGAAAAGTAAAAAATTAAAGAATTAAAAAATTAAAAAAAGGGGGAGTTGAAAATTAAAAAAATAAAAGGGTAAAAAAGTAAAGGAGTGAGTGTTAAAGGGAAAAAAGTAAAAAGGGAAAAAAGTAAAAAGGAGGGAATGAAAAGGAAAAAGAGAGGCGCAAAGGGCGAGAACTAAGAAAATAAAAGGACAGTTATGCAACGACAGCCGGCTTACACTAACTGTTTTTTGTGCACAAGGAGACTGGGAATGCTGAGTTGTGACAAGTCTTAAGTATTGTTTCACAACGCTGGCAAAACCGTTTGGGGTGACGTTTACCATACGCCCGATACACCATAGGTTCTGTTTGGCAAAGCCAATGGGCTGTGACGGAGCAAAGGAAACAACATTGATCATGCAACATAATTTCCGTGTCGCCATGCCAAAGAATCCGTTTGGGATGGAATTTGCTATACGCCCGATACACCATAAGTTCTGTTTGGCAAAACCAAAGAACAGTGACGGAGCAGAGGGAACAACATTGCTCATGCAACATAATACCCGTGTCGCCATGCCAAAGAACCCGTTTGGGATGGAATTTGCCATACGCCCGATGCACCGCAAGTTCTGTTTTGTAAAGCCAATGGGCAGTAGCGGAGCAAAGAAAACAACATTGTTCATGCAACATAATACCCATTCGGCAAACCCAAAGAACAGTAGCGGAGCAAAGGAAACGGCGGCATCTATGCCCTTCCACTCCTGCTTCGCAGCTCCTTTTAATATAACTTCCCTGCACCTCATTTCTATCAGCCAGTATCTTTTTTGATGAAAATTGCAAATATCCTAATATGAAACACACCGAACACAATAACGAAGCAGACCCCATTGCCTTGAAAATTGCAGACATCCCTGTATGAAATACACAGTCCCCGAGCTTTCATCCAACAGAGCTTAACCCTGAACAGCCGCCTCAATACCTCCGCATCCTATCCTCTTATCCTCCTGCACTACCCTTTAATTCCTTTCATCTTCTATCTCCTACCCCTTTCATTCTTCAATCCTTTTCATTCTTTATTTTTTATTTTTTTACCTTTAATTACTGTCTTTTACTTTTTTAATTCTTTACTTTTTTACCTTTAATCTCCCCTTTTTACTTTTTTACTCTTTTACTTTTTTACTTTTCAACCGTGTATTCCTGCAATTCTCGTCGCATGATAACGAGCGACTGCTTGATATGATATTTCACTGTGTTGACCGAAATACCCAGTTCGCCGGCTATCTCCGTATAAGACATGTCGTGGAATCGACTCATCATGAACACGCGACGCGACTCTAAAGGTATTGCCTTCACAGCCTCCTGTATTTTGTTCTCCAGCTCCTTTTCGAGCAGACTACCCGGCAACGACTTTCCCACATAAAGCTCGTGGAGCGACCTTTCAATATATTCGGAGGCGGCAAACTCACGCTGGTGATACTGCGATTTGATATAATCGAGGCACGCGTTGCGCACGCTCCTTATCAGATACATGCGCAGCGAACGGTCAATCTGCACACGCTGACGGTCGGACCACAGCCGCACGATGACGTCGCCAACCAACGATTCGGCCATAAAGCTGTCGCCAACGTAGTTCTGAGCCACGCTACACAGCACGCCATAATGCCGTTCGTAAAGCATTTTGAAAGCTTCCTCCCGCCCTTGTCGTATGCCTTTCAGCAGTTCTTTATCATCCATTGTTTACGATAGTATGATGCTGCGCCAGCCTCGTGACGCCGCCACAGAGAGATCGTTACGACGCAAAGGTATACACCGCACTGCATGTCTGCTAACGGTTTAAGGCTGACGGGTGGACGGTATACACCTATAAAGACGATTTTTCTCTCCCTTAGGGTAGTATCTTACCAATGACTCACATAAGCCATCTCAATACAAAGGTAGGAAATAAAAGTAAAAAAGTAAAGAATTAAAAAATTAAAAAGGGGAGAGTCGAAAAGTAAAAAAGTAAAAGAGTAAAAAAGTAAAAAGCTACGCCTAAAAGTAAAAAAGTAAAGAAGTAAAAAAGTAAAAAGGAGAGATTAAAAGTAAAAAAGTAAAGAATTAAAAAAGTAAAAAGGAGAGAGTCGAAAAGTAAAAAGGTAAAGAAGTAAAAAATTAAAAAGGAGGGAATGAAAAGGAAAAAGAGAGGCGCAAAGGACGAGAACTAAGAAAATAAAAGGACAGTTATGCAACGACAGTTGGCTTACGCTAACTGTTTTTTGTGCACAAGGAGACTGGAAATGCAGAGTTATGACAAGCCGTAAGTATTGTTTCACAACGCTGGCAAAACCGTTTGGGGTGGCGTTTGCCATACGCCCGATACCCCGTAAGTTCTGTTTTGCAAAGCCAATGGGCTGTGACGGAGCAAAGAAAACAACGTTGTTCATGCAACATAATTTCCATGTCGCCATGCCAAAGAAACCGTTTGGGGTGGCATTTACCATACGCCCGATGCACCATAAGTTCTGTTTTGCAAAGCTAATAGGCAGTAGCGGAGCAAAGGAAACGGCGGCAGCTATGCCCTTCCACTCCTGCTTCGCAGCTCCTTTTAATATAATTTCCCTGCACCTCATTTCTATCAGCCAGTATTTTTTTTGATGAAAATTGCAAATATCCTAATATGAAACACACCGAACACAATAACGAAGCAGACCCCATTGCCTTGAAAATTGCAGACATCCCTGTATGAAATACACAGTCCCCGAGCTTTCATCCAACAGAGCTTAACCCTGAACAGCCGCCTCAATACCTCCGCATCCTATCCTCTTATCCTCCTGCACTACCCTTTAATTCCTTTCATCTTCAACCTCCTTTCCCTTTACTTCTTTACCTTTAACTCCCCCCTTTTTTCTCTTTTACTTCTTTAATCTTTTACCCTTAAGCGCAGCTTTTTAATTCTTTATTTTTCTATTTTTTTACTCTTAAGCGTAGCTTTTTACTCTTTTAATTCTTTAATTTTTTACCCTTAAGCGTAGCTTTTTAATTCTTTATTTTTTTAATTCTTTACCCTTACCCTCCCTTTTTACTTTTTTACTTTTTTAATTTTTTACTTTTCAACCATGTACTTCCGCATCATGCTGTGCTCAGGGAGCCTCCTGTTACGTACATCCCATACGGCCTGCGTGAGCCTTTTTGGGCACGTTCGTCCTACGGTGGCGAATACCTTTTCGGCTATTGCCTTCCTCGTCATGAGCTTACCGCCCTTGCCTGTAATCACACGCATGGCCCATACACAGTCTATAAGGTCTATCAAATCGTTCTGACTCCTGTCCCATGTCACCGACCCTGCCGGCTGATTAAGGAGCCATTGTACATCATCGGCCATACATTTCATGGCCTTTTCGCGCCTGCGGCGCCGTTCCTGACAAGCTAAAAATTCATCCATTGTAGTTTCCTCCGTCAAAAACGCCACGGTAACTGTCGAGCCGCGGCAGCGAAATAGGTTCTACCGTATCAACAAACGACGACAGACTTACGCCGCCCTCCAGCCTCAACCGCGTGTAATAAGTTACCACATCGGGACGTTTCGACCGCAGGCTCTGCCTTGCAACGGCATAGATATTCTGCGGACAGCGGCGGTGCAGATTGCGGCAAAGCCTCGTCGCTATGGCGCGCATGGTCATCGGGCGTCCCGTTGCCGGGTCCTGAATACGGCGCATACGGGCCAGAACATGAGCCACCTCCATGAGCTGATCAACGCTGTCGTTCCAGCGGGGATAGCGTCCGGGCTGCTCCTCCCAACTGATAATCTCGCCGAAAAAGCTCAGCATGTGATACTCGGTATTCCATAAATCCTCACACACAATTGGCATTTTTACATACCACTCATCTTTTAAAATCTTCTTCATGTTACAGTTTGTCAAAGGGTTAAATTATTAATTATTAAGTTATCACACCGCCGTCACCACCCCACTGCGATTTACGGTTACTGCCCTCGCGTTCTCCTTTCCGTGCCTCAATGCCGTACGAACCGGCACCGGCCGACGGCAGAACCGTATCTCTTCGTTGTTCAGCGTGCAGGCTGATGCTTGTTTGTTTGTTTAAAAGTTTCATCGTCTGTCGTCCATTGTGGACTTCGCTCCTGCACACAAAAATAAATTGTCACGCTGAAACCTTCAAAATCAACCCCTCTTTTTTACCAATGTTTAACTATCGGTGAAATGACACTTCGCACTTTCGCGATTTTTATATACATTTTTTTCGCCACAAAGCAGGTCTGCCACTTATGCCGATGCACCGCCGGCGCAGCTCCGTGCGACCCTGTTTCCACCTTTTCCCTGTCCTGTCTCCACCTCCTTCATGCTCCGTTTCCACCTCTTTTATACTTCGCTACCGCCCCCTTCCTGCCTGCGTCATCGCCTTTTTCCTGCCTGCATTGCGACGTAAACTAATCCCGTTTTTGTCGCACAAGGTCTGCCTCTGCGCGCAAAACATCATTGTACGGCGGCCGTCAGCAGCGCTGCCGACGGCCGTCACACCCTGCGTACGGCGACCGTCATCCATGCTGCCGACGGCCGCCGCACACTCAGCGTTACATGCACAACCGGTGACAACGGGCACGCAAACGCCGCAACAATACGCCGCAAACCGCCAGCTCTTATACGCTGCACCATCAGCAATATTTTTGACAATTACCCACCACCACACGCAACGGAAAACAGCACAAAAGGCCCTTTCAGCACATTTTTGCATAAAAAAGCGAATATTCCACACCGTCGTTTCATTTTATTTGCGTACCTTTGCACCCACTATTGCGCCTGTGGCGGAACTGGTAGACGCGCTAGACTTAGGATCTAGTTTCTCGCGAAGTGCAGGTTCGATTCCTGTCAGGCGCACACATACAGGCATCATGTACGAGCTGCAAAGGCACCGAAAGGTGCCGCAGCTCGTACATTTGTTTTTATAAACAGCTGCAAACCTCACGCACAGCAAACGTTAAGCCATACGGTTTACACGCTTTCCAGGTATCCTGACCCGTGCTGAACACGTACTTCACCCACAGAAAAGGGGTGCAAAACTAAAAAACAGGGATACTGCAAACGCAATGAACCACGCTTGCGTCCATCAGAAAACACAACAAAATTTACACCTCTGCCAAGCCTATTTCAACAAAAAACAAAAGGGGCCGGCGTGTAAGCCAGCCCCCACAATGCTAATGAAAACATGGATGAGCAACATACGCTGCTGTCCAATAGGGTATTATTGCTACAAAATTATTCGGTTACGGGTGCCTGTTGCCTGTTGCGAAGCACCTCCAGGGTTTCGCACTCTACCTTCGACGGGAAGCACAAACAATAAAGGAAACCCGTTGCAGGAGTAAGCACAAGGCTTAAAATAACGGCGGTTGGAACGCTTGCGCCCTCGCGCTGGTTGGCTGCATTAACCACAATAAACAGCGCATAGATGAGGACCGCAATAATAATGAGGAATACAAATATGGCAAAAATACCATACCCTGCACTTGATTGTAACAATAAATTAATCATAATTCTAAGTTTTCAGGTTTTTTATTGATAATGGTTTACTGGGGTCAAAGATAGTAGTTTTTTTTATAATTATACACGAAAGTGTGTATTTTTTTTATATTAAATGGCGAAGAAAGCCTGATAAAAACAAGGCGGTGCACACACGGGAGAATCCTGTTTGCACCGCCTTTTCGCCATGAGCGGGACAGAATACCGCTGCCATGCCTTCGCAGGCAGGCCGAGCAAGACATACCAGCGGCGTGCAAGGGCGTTGCCTCTGCCCCGCCATGCACGGCCGAACACGGCAGGGAGGCATACCACGGGCGGTTATTTCACAACCATTTTTTTTACTGAACCATCTTTGTATTTTACGATATAGATACCGTGCGACATCGTGCTGACGCGCTTTCCATCCAATGTATAAACCGCCACTACGGTGCTTCCGGCAGCCTGTTGCGACATATTCCTGATGCCCGTAGCCGTGTTTGCTTCAACGGGATTGCTCTCAAGGTTGCCCTCGTACACCACCGTTACCATATACTGGTGACTGTGACCGTCGTCGGTATCGTTGTAAGCGGGTGTCGGGGAGCTGGCAACGAACGCGCCATCGCGGTATATGTTATACTTCAATACCTTTTCGTTGGCCACGGTGTAGAACACGTCGTCGATAGAAAACAGATAGGGCGAAATAACGTATCCTTCGGCATCCTGCTGCGCTTTCGAGTTATGGTGTATGGCAAAATAGCGCGTTCCCTGTGGCAGACGCACCATAAAATCCTGCCATTGTCCGTTTTTGAGCGTGTGAGTATCGCCTGTTTTCAGGAAGTCGGCGATGTTATTGCCCGTCGTTGAGTAAAGAACGTCGAACGTTTCAGGGTAATCGAACTCGTAAGGCTGGCCTTCATGCGTTCCGTTTTCGTAGAAATTGTTGGCACTGAACATAATGGTTTGCTCTACACCAGGCAGTTCGGGCGAGATAAGCCAGTCGTCGGCATTGGCCAAATCATAGTCGGAGGTCGACGGATTGAGCACATAGCCGTAGAGTGCAGCAAGGCATTGGCTGCCCGAATGGGTGGCAAGGCGCGGATAAATGCGCGTAAGGTCGGCAACAGAACCCTTTTCGCCATACTGCGAGGGGTTGAAAACGATGTAGGCAAACGGCTTTCCCTCGTTCTCATAATAAAGGTGATACTCGTCAACAAGGCCCGAATTGCTGGCCTTGTCGCCATCAATAAATGTCCACTTGCCGATGTTGTCGATGGCCCATGGTGTATAGTTTTCAAAGTCGTCGACAACCTGTTTTACCTTCGACGGTGCCGTCCACGTAAGCTGATTCTGGCCCGATGCTGTGGTGATTTTGAGATTTTCGGCCTTCACCAATTGCGGATTGTTCTGCACAATAAGGGCCTCAACGCTGTTGTTGCTGTTGTCGGCATCGCCCGCAGCCGTAACATTTACCTCAACCTTCAGGCTGTCGCGCTTGTCGACAGGGGTGGTAGCGTAGGCAAATGTAAACTTATGGTGGCCCAGCTGAGGGAGCACTTCGGTAACGTTGCGGTCGGCAACCACCTGCCCGCCCACGGTTACCTTCAGGCGATAGGCCGATAGAGGCGAAGCCCCGTAATTGTCAACTTTTACACGTATTGTCGCCTCTTCGCCCTTGGTAAGGCGTTTTGTAGCCGAGGCCGTAACGGCAACGTCGGTGGTTGCCTTCGATGCCACGTTAACATTATCAATGCGAACCAGCTGAGCCGTGGCACCGTCGGGGTCGGACAAGGCAAATCCTATCTCAATCCAACGCTGCGATTTGTATTTCTCCAACGAATAATTCAGTACGCGCCACCCCGTATCGACGCTCACAGGAAGGGCTGCAAGGTGCTCTTTAGTGCCGTCGGGCAGCAGCACAAAGGGATAGAACGTGCCTTGGTCGGCCTCTGATTTTATCATAAAACTGAGCACGGGGTTCGCTGTTCCAGCCAGTGCTATCTTGCCTGAATAGAAGTTTACGCTGTCGTTCATGACCGTACGCAGATACAAACTTGCCCCGTCGCCGTCGCCATCGGCCTCAGTAGTAAGCGCGGCTTCGGCCACAGGCTTGTACAATTTGCCGTTACCCGTTTGCGACGTGCCCCACCAATGGTCGACCATAGCGTCGCGGAAGTTTTCGCGCACGGGCAGTTTGTAGGCCTCGCCCAGCAGTACGGGTGTAGAGATAAAATAGCCCGACGAGCCGCTTTCGTTCGTGGCTTCGATGGCCAGATAGTGGTAATGTTGTTCGCCCTCGTCGGTAGGCATGGCCGTTGTAAACGTGGTTTGGCCCGTTACCGACCCTAACGCGTTGGAAACATGGTATTTTCCGGCCGTGCTGGCGACGTCGAAAATGTTGTATTTAATTTTTTCGGGGAATATTACACCCTTGTTTGTCGCCACCGACGCGTCCCAACTGAACGACAACTGGTCAATACCGGCCGAAAGATGACGGTTTTGCGGTGCCGAGGGCACGTCGAGCCCTATCCACCGCGACGTTGTTGCAGGCACGCCATCGCCAAAGCTATTATAGGCGATGAGGGTATAATTCCTGATACCTGCCGAGTCGACCTGCTCGTCGGTATAGGCTACATGGCCGCCGGGAACGGCGTCGGTGATGGTGGTTAACAGCTTTTTCTCACTGAAAATGCGTATGCCCGAGAGGCTCGTAAGGGCGGTATTGTCCTGTGCCAGCGATGGTGCGGTGAACGCAATGGTGGCTTTAAGCGCGGCCGATGCGTCGGGTGTTACCACCATATCCTGCACCGTGTTGGGCACTTTTGGCGATGTCATGCCCTCGATTGAGAAGTTTTCGAGATACATATTATACCCTGCCTTTTCGCTTAAACAGTGCAGGGCCACGTAGTAAACACCGTCGGCCGCAGGGTTCAGCGTAGCCTCGAGCGTGGTTTTACCCTTAAAAGTCTGCTCGGCAAGTGCCGTTTCGGTAAGCCCGGCTACCGTTGGGGCGGTGCCAAACTTCACTTCGGCCTTGTGCGGACGGAAACAATTTATTTTGTATTTCACCTTGTAGCTATGGCCGGCCTTAAGGTTAAAGGCGGGCGATACGAGGTAATCGTCGGCCTTTTGCTTGTCGCTGTAAAAATAAAGCTTGTTATACGAGTAGTTCCATGCCTCCTTGAGGAGCGAACTTCCCGGTGTCATAGGCGACGCATCGTTGTTGGCATCGATGACGGTAAAGAGGTCGAAGTCGGCCTGTTTCGTAAAATTGGTGCTCCATTGGGGCGACAGAGGCGACGCCTGTGCAGGCGCTTTTCGCACCGCCGGCGGCGTTGAGAGCGAGGTTACAGCCTCATGAACATGGCTGTTTATCCTGTGCGAGGATGGCATTTTAAAATCAGAAGCAGGGAGTGCAGCTGCATGAACATGGCTGTTTACCCTGTGTGAGGATGGTGTTTTAAAATCAGAAGAAGGGAGTGCAGCTGCATAAGCAGAGTTTTGGACGGGTAAAACGTCGTGCAAAACCCCTTGCGAGCCTGCGGGCAAAGCGCATAACAATGCGCCGAATACACAAAAAGTAGCGGTTTTTAATTTCATAAAGTTTTCTTATTGATAACACAAGTTGCAATATGCTACAAAATTAGCACAAATTGTTATAAATTGCAAACAAACCCCTCTATTTTGTTATTTACAAACAGCAGCGTGAGCAAAAAGGAGGTTTTACCAGAAAAAGCACCCTGTGTCATTGCATTATTTATATCAAACAGAGATATGCAGTATGATACCTCATTACATAAAAAAGCATGCAGCCCAAGTGAATTCCTTATGGATGCTGCATGCTTCGAAATGTTTTGTCTACCTTAACCTATTACGCTCACGCGCTTTTTTCTATATGATTATTCAATTAGCTCTTAGAATTTGTATAAAAGGGCGGCTCTTAAATTTCTTATTTTTATCATTCTTTGCAAAGCCCTTTATGCCTTTCCCTTTTTATTTTTCTACTTTTCAGCGATAGCCTTGCAGAGCATTAACGACACCGTCATCATGCGTGGTACATGGAACGGGCCTTTGTAAAGGTTGCCCTTTGCCATCTGTGCCGGCGTACCGTCGCGATGAAGATAGCCGAACCACTCGCGTCCTTCAGGGTCGGGGAAGTGGCTGTATGTCCAGTCGCTGATTTGTTTGTGGCGTTCGAGGTACATATCGTCGCCGGTAGCGAGATAGGCGTACAGCGATGCGATGATGGTTTCACACTGTGGCCACCAGAACTTCATGTCCTGCGAGTAGTCCTGCGGCGGCAGATTGCGGCAGTCGCGGAAGTTGATTATGCCGCCAAATTCGTTGTCCCATCCCCAGTTGTACGACCAGTTGAATATCTTTAAGCCCAGTTCTGTAAGATGCTTGTCCCAGCCACGGTGGCGCGCTTCTTCCAAAATAAACCAGGATGTTTCAATGCAATGGCCGGGGTTTATGGTGCGACCGATATTGGTATCAATAAATTCTCCTTCAGGCCCTACGCTTTCAAGAAGACACTTAAATTCGGGATGGATGAAGTATTTCTCAAGTCGTTCAATGCTCTCATCGATTTGCTTTGTAAGCCGTGGCTCGTCAATGGCACGGCGAAGACATGAGCATACGTTAATCAATATCATCACAATGCTGTGTCCCTGCATTTTTACCTCGGGTTCAAACTTGGGTGCAAGATAGCCCGGTGTGTTGAGGAAGCGCAGCGTATCGTCAAAAATCTGCAGGGCGCGCTGTGCATAATGCCTGTCGCCCGTAGCGACAGCGTATTCGCTCATGGCAATAGCGGCAAAGGTTTCAGAGAACACATAGCGGCGTTTGCGGATAGGACGCCCGTCGGCCGTCACCGAAAAGTACATGTGTCCGTCGTTGTCGAAGCAATATTTTTCAATGAAATCAATGGCACTTCGTGCTGCATCGAGATACTCCTGCCGTTTTTCAACGTTGTTGTATACAAACGAGCATACAAAGGCAAAACGGCCCTGAAACCACACGCTCTTGGTGCTGTCCATGAGCGATCCGTCCCTGTTGAGACAGGTGTATACGCCTCCATGTTCACGGTCGACGCCGTTTTCGAGCCAGAAAGGCATAATGTTGGTTGTAAGGTCGTTTTTATATCTCGCGGCCCACTGTTCTAAATAATCCCTCTTTTCCATCATGGTTTTTATTTCTTTATAGTTTTCAGATAGTTGTCAATACCCTTTTTCAGAGCGTCCCAATAATTAAACTGCCGTACATGTACCATGTCGAAGATAAAATATCCGTCGGCAGAGCCTATGCAAGCATCAACGCTTTGTGTAACAGCTGCGGCCTGATTACCGTTCTCAAAGCCTGTGGGGTTACCCACATCAGGGCCTCCTGCAAATGTTACATCGCCCTTCAGTTTCTCACGTGCCTGGCGGCAGAAACCCTGCATAGTCCATTCTGTGTTGCCATAAACATTGGCAGCAGGAGCATAGCAGCCCAGTAACATAAAGTCGAGCAAGGGTGCATAGCCGTAGTTACGGTAGTCGGCATTGGCCCATTGTGGAAATTCGGCCTGCGGGTCATATTTAGGGCTGGCCCAGTTAACGCCCACTTCGTAGTAGGTGCTGTACCATGCACCCACATAAACACCCACTTTTGTCTTGCTATTTATGGCATGTACCTTATTTACTACACGCGAAAGGAAATCGTGGATAACCTTACAGCGGAAGGCTAACCAGTCCTTAAAATATTTAGGCTGTCCGCTAATGGTTGTTTGTCCAGCCTTTGCCACGTCAGCAGGAAAATTGAAACTGTTAACGCCTTTGTTCTTCATGTAGGTAACAAACTTGGCGCGTGATGCGTCGGAGAAATCGGAAAGCAGATTGTCGTAGCGGCAACGGTCGAGCACGATACCATCTACATTATACTTGGCAAGGTCGGAGATAATGTTCAACAGGTACGTCTGTACATCGTCGTTGCAGGGGTCGAGGAAACGCGTTGCGTAATAATTGTCGGCCGTTTGTGGCAGGTCCATACCGTTTACAAGACCTTCAGTGCGGTTGTATACGGTGGCCCAGCTTTTCTTTGACGCATCGCGGAAGAGCATTCCCTGACCTCCAAGCCCATAATTGTTCATGCAACCTCCCACAAAAGTATTCATACCCGCAAGCACTTTCAGGCCCAGCTTGTGGCCCTCGTCGATGAATGCCTGCAGATAATCCCACGTAGCCGTGCGCTGAAAATACTTATACTGTGAGCCTTCCCAGTAGTCGAGCTGCGTAGCCGGCTGTGCGGTTGTGCTGTTAAACAGTACGTCGCCCGTATAGGGACGCACGTCAACCACGACGTGTGTAATGCCACAGTCGCGGGCTTTCTTAAGGTCTTCGCGAATATTTTCCCTGCTATTGGCAAAGCGTGAGAAGTTAGCCGGTGCGTCAATCCACATATAACGTGGCTTGCCTGCGGTTTCACCGTCAGGAGCTGACGTCCCCTTATCCCATTTCCAATGGTCAATTGTGTTCTCGTGGCTCTCGGCGCATGCCGTAAACAAACCCGTTACGAAGCATGCGACAAGAGCTAATAAAGAGAGATGAATATTGTTAAATTTCATCGTTTCTGTAAGTTTTGTGAAAACCTGTACGGCGGTTTATTTCTTGATACAGTCAATCTGATAGCCTCCAAACGACAGGTGGGTATTCGAAGCATAGAATATATACATGAAGTAACCGTCTTCAGAAGGCGTCATCAACACGTCGCCCGTACGGTCGCCAGCAGCATATCCTACTGTCCCAAAGAGGTCGTTCATCTTAAACTGGTGCTTCAGGGCGCTGCTTGTATTTACGTTTCCGCTGATGGTTGCTGGGTTACTGGCGTCGTATAAGTAAACCGTTCCGGGCAGACCCCAGCTGGGCCAGTAACCCATTTCGAAGACAGCGAGATATTTTGCCCCGTTAAAGGTACGGGCATCAATGGCTCCTGTGTTGTAGCCCCAGCCGGCACCACTGCTGTTTGCCGTAAGAATACGCTGTGGAGAAGCCCATGCCGGAGCATAATAGGTAGGACAATTGCCTGCGTCATAATAGCTGAAGAAACAGCCGTCGGCCACATTTGCCGTGCGGGCTACGACCTTCGACGATCCGTCTTGTGCACCCCACGCGTTTACACCGCTAAACAAAATATTCTGTGGTGCGCTTACCGTACCGTTATGTACCGTCCATCGGATGGCGTTCTGGCAGCCATAAGGCGTAGCGGTGATGATGGCATCGGTGTTGAGGTCGCCCTGAACGTGCAGACGATCGCCTATGGCAACGCCAAGCGCATTGTTGTAGCTGAGCAGCAGTTGCGGTGCCTGCGTAACGTCGTTAATGCGGTATATTTTAAGCGTCTGACCACTTTCGGCGTGGTTTGCAATAATCATGTTGCCGGCAACGTCGCTTGTAACGGCTCCCGATGCGTTGGCAGCGCCCAGATTAATGGTGCCCATGCGGCTACCTGTACTCTTCTTAAAATACTGAGGTGTGGTACCATCGCCGAGGTTCAGCACAACAAAGTTGCCAATACAAGCCAGTGTAGGATGAATGGTATTAGAATTGCTTACGCCCAATGTGGTCATATCGTTCTCAAAAAGCAGCTTTTCAGAGCCTGCACGATAACCGTTTTCAACCTTTGGCGGTACCTGTTTCATAACCGTATAGGTGGCTTTTGTGGTTCCGTTATCGGCAGTAACGGTAAACTGGAAAGGCAAGTTGAAATTATGAGGCTGCGACGGATCGGGACTGATTGTGGCGTGAGGCGAGAGCGTCATTTCGGCCGTTGCGCTGCTTAAATCGTCAGCTGTAACGAACGATATGGTTTTATTGTCCTCGTCAATAATGCCTGTCAGCTCTCCAGGAGAGGCCATAAAGGCGTGGATAGCACACTTGTCCGACCGTGTCATCTGGCCCGAGATGGTTATCTGCTTCTGTTCACCATAGGGATTAGTGTAGGTAAACTGATTTTTCTTCGTCAGGTCGAGTACCGTTAAAGGCGGGTCAATGCTGCAGTTATTGGCGAGCGTAGCCACCACTTTCATCTTCGACATATACTGTTCAGTGGTATTATCGCTCTCCTCGGGGTAATAATAGGGAACGGGAATCACATAATCGGTGGTGGCATCGTTGCCATCAACCTTCCAGTCGATGGCCAGTTTGCCATCGTTTGGGCCCGATGTAAAATAGGCTGCTAAGCTGGTAATGCCCGAGCGTTGCGCGGTAGGCTCTACGAATTCCTCTGAACAACTGCCGAGAAACAACGCTGCTGCCAGGCAAACGCCGGTGTATATGATTTTCTTTTTCATGATTTTTTATTGTTTTATCTGAAGGAATAGCAAGTGAATAATTGGCTTTTTAGTTGAAGGCGTAGGGCTTGTTATCTTACTTTTTTACCCTTTTACCTTTTTACTTTTCCTTTTTACTGCCATTCAGCAAACTGCGAAACCTCTTTGTTATTGTTGATTTCGCTCGTAGGAAGCGGCAGGCGGTTCATTTTTGCAGGGAAGTTAAGGTTTTCGTTATCAACGTTTACATAGGTATATTTAAACGTACCGTTTGCCAGTTTCTCTACTTTAAGTCCGTGCCTGCGCACGCCGGTGAGCTGGGTCGTGGCCAAATTCCAGCGGCGCATGTCCCAGTAATACAGACCTTCGAAAGCCAGTTCTACCTTGCGTTCGTGACGAATGGCAGCGAAAAGCTCGTCACCCGACAACCCGCTGACGTTGGGAAGGCTTACGCGTGTGCGCACCTTATTAATATATTCCATGGCTTTTGTATTATCGCCCAAACGGAAACAAGCCTCAGCATAGTTCAGATAAACCTCGGCAAGACGGAATGCAATGAATGGCTGTGTGCTGGCCTGGAGAACAGCATAGTCGTGTTTTTCATCAACAAGCTTACGCAGATAGTAGCCCGTTGTTGTGCGTCCGTCGGCCTTTGGCTCTACCTGCCACTGGCTCCAACCGTCGGCTCCGCCCACGAAAGGCTCGATAGTGCGGTCGCGCCACGCTGCACCGTTATACAGAATAGTGGCTTTAAAACGCGGCTCGAGCTGGTCGTAGGGTGGCGTTGTGGTTGTGCCGCCTGCCACATGCCAGGGTGTCCAGTCGGGCTTGCCGCCGGTAGCCTTTTCATATTCTTCAACCATGTCCTGTGTAGGAGTACCATATCCGCCCGTGTTCGAGGTTAAACCTGCAAGCGTATGGTCGCCACCGGGAGCATAATAGCTGTCAAAATGATGTATGATATTTGAAGTTGCATCGTAGGTATATTGGAAAATAGCTTCGCTGTTACCCGACTTAAAGGCTTCGGGATAAGTGGCTGTAAGGCTGTATCCCATTGCAAAGATGGCGTCGCCGGCCTCTTTTACAGCCGCCCAGTTTTTGGCATAGAGCATGGCGCGCGACATGAGCGCCCAGGCTGCACCGCTTGTAAGGCGGCCCGTTGCAGAAGTATTGACAGGCAAATTTTCAGCAGCAAACTTCAAATCGTCGTATACAAACTTCCAGCAGTCGGCTTCACTGTCCAACGCTTTGTTCGTACTGATTTGTGAAAGGTCGTCTTTATAAATGATAGCCTGGCCGTAACGTTTCAACAATTCAAAATAGAACATACCGCGGAAAAAGCGCAGTTCGCCTTCGAAACGTTTTTTATCGGCATCGCTGAACTTTGCTGCGGCAAGGTCAGCAAGCGATTCATTTACACGCCTTATGCTTTCATAGGTCTGTCCCCACACGCCCATGTAAACGTCAACATAGTTGGGCGACAGCACAACGCCGCCGTAACTTATCTCGTTGGGTATAAAGCAGAGGCTGTTATAATTCATGTTTCCATACTTCAGCTCGTCGGTAAGACCTTCGGTAAGGCCTGCCGCACACTGATAGGAACTGTATGGACCGAGGTCGGGAATATTGGCATAATAATGGTTTATCACCATTTCAGCGTATGCAGGATTCTCCCATACAATCTTCTTTGTTGCCTTGTCGGTAGGGTTTATGTCAAGAAAGTCGTTGCAGGAAGATAGCGTCATGAGGGCGGCCAGCAGGCCAGCGCCTAAATATTTTGCTTTCATCATGATTCGTCTTTTGTATTGTTAGAATGTGATGTTGATGCCACCGAGGAATGTGCGCTGCTGCGGATAGTATCCGTTGTTGACGCGAGGCGACTCGGGGTCGATGCCCTTTGGCAGACCGTCAAGGGTAAAGATGTTGCTTCCCTCTACAAAAAGGCGCACGCGGTCGATGCCGGCAGCCCTTGTGAGCGATGCAGGGAGAGTATAACCTATCTGAAAATCTTTCAGACGAACGTAGTCGCCCTTCTTCATCCAGAACGTAGAAGCCAGACCGTTTGCACCACCATGGCTCACGTTGCTAAGGGTTATGCGCGGGTATTTACCCGTTGGGTTGTCAATGCTGTAACTGTTCTGTACAAGCCACAGTGGAGAATTGGCTCCCTCTTTAAACGTCTGCGACCAAACTGTATTATCGTCAGCACCATTATAATAGGTACCAAGCAGCGACACACTGAAGTTAAAGCCCGCAGTAAACTGTGCACTAACGTCAAAGCCGTTCCAGTTAGCGGCGAGGTTTAAGCCCATCATGTAGCGCGGACGGTTACTCTTTCCTGTGCGCGTACGGTCGCCTTCCCAGGTAATTTTGCCGTCACCGTTGAGGTCGCGATACTTAATATCGCCAACGTTGGGGCGTGAACCATACCATGCCGAGTTGTCAATCTCTTCTTCCGAACGGTATAACCCGTCGGCTATCCAGCACTCTACGGCGTCAACGTTCGTGCCAACCACCTTAAGCTGGCGTGACGTATTGGGGCTGTCGGGATAGCGAAGCCACTTGTTTGTAGCGTAAGTCATGTTCAAAGCTACGTTGTAATTGAACGGATGACCGCCCAGACCAAAGTGGTTGCGGTGTGAAAGTGTCCACTCAATACCATAGTTGGCATAGCGGTTATAGTTTTCGTAGGTCGAGAAATACCCTCCCATCGACGGAGCCATATTGCCTCCCATCTGGGTAAGGATGTTGTAATTGTAGTTGTAGAACCAGTCGAACTCAACGCCAAGCTTGCCATCCCATAGTGTGGCATCGAAGCCAACGTTCGATGAACGTATCTTTGTCCACGTCAGATTAAGATTTGGGACCCCACTCGTATAAAGCGTTTTCAGTGCCGTTCCGCCAATGAAACGGTTGCCACCCTGTGCATAAGTAGCCAGATACATGTATTCAGGCAGACCGCTGTCGTTACCAAGCATGCCCACTGACGCGCGTACCTTCAAATCGTTAAGCCAGCCACGTGCGGGCTGCATGAACTTTTCCTGTGTCACGCGCCACGCAAGCGAGAGCGAAGGAAAGAATCCCCACCGCTTGCCACTGGCGTTACCACTGAACTTGTAGCTGCCATCGTAACGGCCGCTAAGCTCTGCAAGGTAGGTATTGGCGTAGTCGTACTTCAGCCTGAAGATGTAACCCGCCCGGCGAATATGTGTGCTATATCCTGAAACGGGACTTTCCTTAAGTGCCGTTCCATACGAAAGCTCGGGCAGTTCGGCAAATGGAACATGGTCAACATAAGCGCCGAGCGAATTGGTTTTAATGTCCTGGGCCTCAACCATCAACATGGCATCTACATGGTGGCGGCCGAAAAGACGGTCGTATTCGGCTCCGATCTGTCCGTCCATCTGCTCACTTGTATACTGGCCTTCACCCAGATGGTTCAGCGTTTCCGATGCGCTGCGCGGGTCGTCGAGCAGTTGCCATGAGGGAACACCGGCTGTAAGTGTTTGAGCATAGGTTTTATAGGGAGTATCGAGATTCTTGTTTTGCGACGTCGAATAGTCGTAAGCGCCGGTGGCTTTTAGCGTAAGGCCTTTGAGCCATGGGGCCTGATATTCGAGCGTAAAGTTTGAACGAAGCTCAGTAGAGCGCGTCTTCTTGTAGCCTGAATTGTATATTGCTGCCAGCGGACTGTAAGCTACTGCTGCATTATTTGGAATAGTAGCGGTATAATGACCGTCATACTGCTGGGGCAGATAAGGGCGCATCATGATAGCCTGGTGGCCAATCGACAGCCATCCAACCTCTCCTGCTCCGCCTGTTCCGTCGTCGGCACCTCCCGATGCGTAGCCGGGAGTCTGACGACGGCCTGCTGTTCCTACGAGACCTACGCTTACCTTCCAGTCACGCCCTATCTTACTGTCGAGATTGGCACGCAAGTTATACCGGCGGTAATTGAAGTTATCGATATTGCCGTTCTGTTTCAAGAAACCTCCTCCCACAAAGTAATGGTGGTCGGCCGTACCGCCTTGCAGCGTAACGTTGTGCTTCATGTTGGTACCCGTACCAAATACCTTGTCGATATAATTGACGTCATCCCATCCGTCCTTCGGGTCACCGTTGGTCATTGCCTTAATATTATCGAGCGTAAAGACAGGCTGATACTGCGAACGGTCGGTAATAATACCGTTGGCAAGCTTGTCCATCATGTCGGCCATATTATAATAATGTGCAAACTCGGGGCCGTTCATGAACTGTGGGAAATTGGCATTTACCGACACACCATACTGGCCGTCGTAGCTCACTTTCGTCTTTCCGTCGTAGCCTTTCCTGGTGGTAATGATGATTACACCACCGCCCGAGTTCAGTCCGTACACGGCAGCTGCCGCACCATCCTTCAGCACTGATACCGACTCGATGTCGTTGGGGTCGACGTCGTCAATGCTTCTTGGCACGCCGTCAACAATATAAAGCACGCCATATTCAGAACCACGGATACGCAGCGACGCCTGATCGGCACCGGGTTCCCCTGATGTCTGCACCGAGGTAATACCGGGCATACGGCCGCCCAGCAGGCTCGATACGTTTGTAGAAGGTGCTTTTAGCAGTTCGTCGCCACGCACAGCCGATACGGCACCTGTAAGCGAGGCCTTACGTGCCTTGCCGTAGCCTATGACGACAACGTCGTTAAGGGTCGACTCGTCGTCGGCCAACTGTACATCAATATTATGGCGACCTCCCACCGCAACGGTCTGGGGAGTCATGCCCACATAGGTAAATACCAGCTTGTCGCCCTTAGAGGCATCAATGCTAAAATTGCCATTGGCATCGGTTACGGCCCCCGTTCCAGGTCGGCCCTTCAGTGTAATGCTCACGCCAGGGAGCGCTTCGCCCGAAGCATCTTTCACGGTGCCCTTTACAATATTCTGGGCAACAGCCGGAACAGCTGAAAGCAGCAGAGCCGCACAGCCTGTAACGAGTGCTTTACCAAGCACCGAACTTCCCTGAACCTTGAAATTCATCATGGTCATTGCTTTTAGTTAGACGTTACTAATAGAGTAGATTTTTCTCGCATTTCTTATACTTATCGAGATATGCCACAAAATTAAATAAAACTTTTATATATCAAAAAATATTTATATGATTTTTTATTAAAAGGCACATAATTACAAAAATAAAACATAAAACTAAGAACAAGAAAGGACGAAAATAAAATAAATACATCCGCTAAAGAAAAAAATATCCAGGACATAGTATTGAACGATAACGAGCAGAACAGACTAATGCCGCACCCGTTATCAGATTATTATTGGCAGAATATACTGCGAAAACGAAAGGAACATTGTGTCATAGCTGCACGTCTATAAAAGGAAAAAGAAAATATTAAAAAAATATTTTCGTTATTGCACACCATTTAAACCTGAAGTTTATGCTTATACAGAAAAGTACCTCTGCATATTTCACAACCCACACCTTACCATTTAACGGGATGAAAAAGGCGGGATAAAGGGATGGACGAAGCGGAATCAACCTCCAGACACGATGCCTTTAAAAGAGAAAACAGAGTAAACCTAAACGAGAGCATACCTCTTTTAATATAGAGAGGTAAAGCCAGACGCCTTTTCTGAATAGGCTGTTTCCTTTTCTTTTCCGGCATACCGCGGATGTGACATGTAAGCTGTATGCTGAACGACAGAATGAAAAGTTTAATTATTTATATCGTTGTAAATAATTCCAGTTGTTTATGAGCAGTTACAACTTCAACCTTTTCCTGTAAATCAAAATTGAAAATCATCGCCTCAATCACAGAGTGTCTGTTCTCTATTTTACCACCATTATGGTAGAAATGTTCTTTCGTTACAACATTAAAATGCCGCCAATATCGCTCAATCATTTCGTTAGGGCGATATTCGTTATGATGCCAGGTTGAAAGAATAAACCTGGCATGAGTATGTGATAAGGCATAAAAAAGATTCTCTTCGTCTTTTTCCGTCCAGCCATTATAATAATCTACGTATCGGCCATAATATGGCGGATCGCAATAAATCATATCATTTTCCTCAGCTTGTTCTATGGTTTCAAGGAAAGAGACATGATTGAACGACCAGTCTTTCTGTTTTATCACCCTGCTAATACTTTCTATCTGATTACAGATTTTTGTTATGTATGCAGGTGCAAACCGTTCGGGCTTCTTGCAAAATGGTATATTCCAGTCGCCCTGTTTATTGAACCGCATCATTCCGTTAAAACCTGCACGGGACAGAAAAATAAAGTCATAAGGGCTGTGCCTCTGATTAAACCTGTTACGGACAAGGCGATAATGGGCATAACCATTTTCATCTGCTCCTTCCAGCAATTTGCTTTCGTGCTCAAGATATTCACGCATTGAACAAGAAGTAATCTCCCCACTTTGCACCTGCTGATAGAAATTTATGATATGTGGATTCGTATCACCCACGATATGCGCACCATTAACCGGGGAGTTAAATCCGACGACTCCTGTACCAAAGAAGGGTTCTATCCAACGTGCATTTGGAGAAACACCAGACGCCAGAACCAAATCGTTAATCCATGGAACCAGCTTTGTTTTGATGCCTTGCGATTTTATAGGAGGGATGATGACCGACATATTATTTCGTTAATTCTGTGAGTATTTTATGCTCTTTCTCCAGATATTCCTGGTAAGTTCTAAGGTTATTGTAATGAGGTTTTCCAATACCGGCCCGGGTTGCATCAGCGGCATTATAGAAATTCATCCAATAATGATCGAAGATACCCTCTCCAAGTCTGGCAAAAGGGCCTTCACCCTTTGTAAGTTTATCAATATCTGTCACGCCTCCTATATTTCTTGTATTGCCACTTCCCGGCCTGTCACAGGCAATTTTCCATTTAGGTTGTACAAAGAAAATAAAATGTTCTATAACCGATTTTATGGCATCCAGTTCGTCTATACTATAAACAGCTGTGTCATTCTCTGTACTGATTCCCTGTTTATAAAGCATACCCAGTACAAGATGACATTTATATTCACCATACGGATAGTCTGTATTCTTTTTTATTTTACGATTACGAAAATATCCCCAGTAAGAACCAAGCGTCAGCCCGTTCACCTTTCTGTCGTCCCGATAGTAGCTCGACTTAAAGTCAACGGCAAACAGATTGCCTTCCCGATCCTTAAAGGTTAAGTCGGGATAAAAGTTCTGTGCAGACGGGAATTCCAGGGTAAGCCCATTGCGTTTGGCGAAAAGAAGTAATTTCGGAATGAGTATAATTTCTATAATTTTCGATACAACCTTCGTATCAGTAGTTATGCCATAGACATTCTTATTTACATCTATAAAACCTTTTACTATCCAATCATTATTCTGAGTTTCAAGTAGTGCCTTATACGATTTTACTTCTTCAGTCAGGAGTTTCCGAAATAAATCTTTATCCATATTTGTGAATATCCTATCAATATTATTTTTTACTCTCTGGCAATATCATGTCAAAGAAGCCTGTTTCTGTTATGTAATAAACACAAAGATAATACTTTTCATCATAATAATAAAAGCTGAAATTACATTTTTAGGTGTATTTCATTAAACAAATTCAATGGTTTAGCGAACTGGAGAAAACGATATAGTGGGCTGAATGAAGCAATATAAGCGGTAGAACGAGGCGGAATAAACAGATAAAACCAGCAACATGAATTATCGAGGAAAGCAGCAAAACAAGGTAAACAGAATGGTAAATCAGGGTAGATATTCTGTGAAAACAGTAATCTGTCAATATGAAGAAAGGGGCACCACATGGTACCCCTTTTGCGTTTACGTCACAATCGTGTTATCATTACGATGTAATCGCGTTGCCTTTACGATGTAATCTCCGGCCCTTTACGATGTAATCGTTGCACAATTACATCGTAATCCCGGATCAATAGTGCCGTAATCTCGTTCGCGTTATGGAAGTAGTGGAAAATTCTTACAACTGTTCAGACCCCCATCCCCTGACTCCGGGGGCACGAACCCACCCGATTCGGGGATGCGGTCACACCAAATACAGGGCATGAACCCATCCTTCCTCATTCTTAAGAGTAACATCAGCCTGGCGCGGTCACACCAAATACAGGGCATGAACCCATCAAAACAGGGAGCAGCATACCGAGCGGAGCAGGCGTGGTCACACCCATCAGAGGGCATGACCCCATCACGAAATCCTTTAATTTTACACTTCCAGACGCAACTCTTTAATTTTTTAATCTTTTAATTATTTACCTCTAAGGTTTTACTTTTTTACCTTTTTCTCTTTTTACTTTTTAATAATGCTTATGGCATATCCGCCGCCGCTTGCCGCTTTGAGGTTAAGAACCGAGCGCGACGTCACCTCTTTCTTCGTGATGGTATAGGCCTGCGGATTGGTGCGGTAGTCGGCATCGGGAGCATCGGCATAGATAGTGGCGATGTATTTGCTGCCTTTGTCGAGGAAGTTGAGCTTCAGCTTCGACGTGTGTCCCTGCTCACCAGCGGTACAACCCACAAACCAATTATCGGTGCCTTTGGCCTTACGGGCTGCCGTTATGTACTGGCCGGGCTCGGCTTCGAGGTAGCGACTGTCGTCCCAGTCGACGGCAACGTCGCGGATAAACTGAAAGGCGTCCATGTGTTTCTGATAGTTTTCTATCATGTCGGCCGCCATTTGCAGCGGACTGTACATCGTTACGTACAGGGCAAGCTGGCGGGCGATGGTCGACTTTACCTGTGAATGGTTCTTCGGATTGTTCTTACTCATGTCCATTTCAAATATGCCAGGCGTATAGTCCATGGGGCCACCCTGCAGGCGTGTAAACGGAAGGATGGTGGTATGGTTTACATGATTGCCTGCGCCGGCTTCGTATTCGGTGCCACGTGCAGCCTCGTTGCCGATGAGATTAGGCCATGTACGGCACAACCCCGTTGGACGAACGGCCTCGTGTGCGTCAACCATCACGTGGTGACGTGCGGCTTCCTTAATAGCATACAGATAATGGTTTATCATCCATTGTCCGTAATGGTGCTCGCCACGGGGCAGTATGTTACCCACGTATCCGCTCTTTACGGCGTCGTATCCATATTTGTTCATGAGCTGATAAGCGGCTTCCATATGACGTTCGTAGTTGCGAACGGAGGCCGATGTTTCATGATGCATGATAAGTTTTACACCTTTTGAGTGAGCATATTCGTTGAGAGCCTTGATGTCAAAGTCGGGATAGGGCGTAAGAAAATCAAATACATAGTCCTTCTCATGGCCGAACCAGTCTTCCCATCCCGTGTTCCAGCCCTCTACAAGCACCTCTCCAATGCCGTTTTCGGCAGCGAAATCGATATAGCGTCGCACGTTTTCGTTTGTGGCTCCATGATGTCCGTGGGGCTTCACCTTGGTGTAATCGATGTTGTCGAGTTGCACAGAAGGCAGCTCATCTGTATACGACCACTGGCTCTTGCCATTGATCATCTCCCACCATACGCCCACAAACTTTGTAGGATGAATCCACGAGGTATCTTCAATTTTGCAGGGTTCGTTGAGGTTCAGGATAAGATTCGATGCCAGAATCTGACGTGCGTCGTCGCTTACCATGATGGTACGCCACGGGCTCTGGCATGGTGCCTGCATACATCCCTTGTCACCACGGGCATCGGGTGTGAGCCAGCTTTCGAACGTCAGCGTTGCAGGGTTCAGGTTAAGGTGCATGCAACTGTAATCAACGAGCGCGGCCTCGTGAAGGTTTACATACAGTCCGTCGGGTGTTTTCATCTGTAACGATGTCTGCACACAGGTAGGAGCGATGAGCGTTTGCGATGCATTGCTCTCGAAAATTCTGGGCTGAATGGCAGGAATTTCGCTCAGTTTCGATTCGGTATAGTTGTATTCCTGCGTATCGTAATCGCCTGAAATCCACCACGCCGTGTTGTCAGCGGGCATGGCAAACTGTGAGTGTTCCTCCTTGATGGTAAAGTAATTGAGGTTCTTCGACAACGGGAACTCGTAGCGAAAACCCAGTCCGTCGTTGTAAAGACGGAAACGGAGGTTCAGTCCGCGCTTCTGAAGGGGCTGCTTCAAACTTACAAAAAGTTCGTTGTAATGGTTGCGGATGTCGCGCGTCTCACCCCATACGGGCTGCCAGGTTTCGTCAAAAGTAGAGGCTTTTACATCGGCAATGGTAAAGCCACTCATCAAATTGGCCATACTGTCGTCACGTTTTTCGCGCTTGTATTCGCTGGTAGCCGATGCGGCATACGCCACCTGTCCTTCGGTTCGCAATTCTAATCCGAGCGACGAGGGCTTGATAACCTTGTGGCCTTTATAGGAAAGGTCGTAGAAGGGGCGACCGTCTGCGTTGAGCGTAAAGTTCATCACGAGCCTTCCGTCAGGCGACATTAGCCGGTAACTGGTGGCTAACGTGTCGCCCACATGAGCCTTTTCGGGATTGCGTGCAGCAGCAGGGGCAATACCTGAAAGGAACATTCCCAGTACGAAAATCATCGTCAGCACGCCGTTCGTAAGCGTATTGCGATGTTGGAATAATAATTTTCTTTCCATCATATTAAGGATTTAATCATTAAGTTCTTAAGATTAGAGAATA
The DNA here is from genome assembly GCA_015256945.1 of Prevotellaceae bacterium. Classification (GTDB taxonomy): domain Bacteria; phylum Bacteroidota; class Bacteroidia; order Bacteroidales; family Bacteroidaceae; genus Prevotella. The sequence continues at coordinate 73,032 of JABZLB010000001.1, forward strand.
TAAAAACTAAAAAAACAAAGGTTTAAAAGGTCGGCAGTGAAGGAGCTTAAAACGTTAATGCTTTCGTTTTTTCAACATCATGGCAATGAAACAGCTGGCATAAACCGAACCTTAATTTCTGTATCACGCTCGGGTTTCCGAAGCACAAGTGCATACGCTGTCGTGTAAAATAAATTAGAAAACGCCTTCGTTCCTTTTCCCTTCCAGCGCAACTCTTTACTTTTTTACCTTTTTACTTTTTTACCTTTAAGCACATCCCTTTAATTTTTTAATTCTTTACTTTTTTATCTTTCAGCATCGCCCTTTACTTTTTTAATTCTTTACTTTTTTACCTTTCAGCGCATCCCTTTACTTTTTTACCTTTTTACTTTTTTACTTTTCAATCGTTTCTATCACCGCTGCGCTCACAGGCCCCATTGCAATACGGTTTCCTTTGAGTTTGCTCTTGCCTGTAAAGACGGCCGTACGCGATTTTTTCACCGTGAGAGGCAGCCGGCACGACACGGCCTTTCCTGAAGGATTGAGTGCCACGATGTATGTCTTTGCTCCGTCCGACCTGCTGTAAACCATGGGATATGCCTGTACAGTGTCGCTCAACAGCGTCCACGAACCGTTGTTGTTCAGCGAAGGAGTAGCGTGGCGAAGCGCTGTAAGCTGGCGCACATAGTTCAGCATCGAACCCTTATCCTTGTCCTGAGCCTCAACCGTAAGCCTTCCGCCATCGGTATCTATTGGGAAATAGAGCTTGTCAGGAGCACATGTTGAGAAACCCGCTGTAACACCCTTTGCCCACTGCATGGGCGTACGCGCACCAGCACGGTTGTTGCTTCCCTCACGACTTTCGAGGTTGGGCTGATACTTCATGCCAATTTCGTCGCCGTAATAAATAAATGGAACACCGGGCATAGTGAGGAAAAAGGTCATTGCCACCTTCAGCTGGTCCATGGTATTACGTGTGCCAATGTTGGGACGCTGGAAGTCGTGATTGGCCGACGGCAGCGCGATATATCCCAGATTACGTGTTTTCTCGTAGGCGTAGGTATAGTTTTTGACAAACTGCGACAGCGTGCCGCGACCCTCAATATCAAAGTAACAGTTGCCAAATTCGTTGCGCTTGCCCCACGGTGTGCCCTTGGCGAAGAACAGTGACGGATAGCCTTTCACGCCAAACTGCATCATAAAGTCGATGTTGAAGCCCGCAGGGATAGCCACCGCAGGGTCGCTCCATTCAGAGATAAGCACCTTTTCAGGATAGCGTTCGTCTTTCCACTTGCGCATTTCGCGCCACAGCCTGCTCGTCTCAACCTTGTCCTTGTCGTTCTTAATGAGCGACGAGGCCATGTCAACACGAAATCCGTCAACACCCTTATCAAACCAGAAGGCCATGATATTGCGCAGTTCGCGGCGCACAGCCTGTGGTCCGGGCGCATCAATACCCTGCTCCCAGGGGTGCGACGGGTCAGGATTGGCGAAGCCATAGTTAAGTGCAGGCTGGCACTCGAAAAAGTTTTTCTCGTAATATTTCGCTCTTGGCGCGTCGGCTTCCACATATCGTCCTATGGTGCTCGAAGCGGGATTCTTCGCCTTGTAGCGCCTTGCGATGTCGGCTTTATCCTTTGCCGATATGGTATCGGTCCAGATATAGTAGTCGCTGTACCTCCCGTTGGGGTCTTTTTCACGTGATTGTCTGAACCACTCACACTTGTCACTCGAGTGTCCTGCCACCAAATCAAGACATACTTTTATACCTCTCCGGTGGGCCTCATTAACCAGATTCACCAGGTCGGTGTTTGTACCGAAGCGCGGATCAATCTTGTAAAAGTTGATAATATCGTAGCCGCCGTCGAACCATCCCGATTCAAACACCGGATTCAGCCATATTGCATTGACACCGATTGATTTGATATAATCGAGCTTCGACACAATACCCGGCAGGTCTCCTATGCCGTTTCCGTCGGTATCCATGTACGACGAAGGGTATATTTGATAAAATAAGGCGTCATTAAGCCATTGTGGTCCAGGCTGGGCCTGAATGTTTCCGCCCAGCGAAACAAGGGCAGCGAAAAGCAGCGAACGCAACGAATGCTTCTTCATGATTATTTTTTCAGGTTATAATATAATAATGTATTCAGATTACAAAGATAAGAAAAGATTGAGATATTAAGTGCCGAAAAAGCCAAAGAATTGTATCAGGCAGCGTAAAGCCTGCACTGTTCTCCACTCCGTCCTGCCATCCCGGCCTCGCTGTTGTTAGCGTTTTTTAAACCTGTATAGCCCCGTGCGAAGCGTTATTCTGTGTAATTTTGCAGGCGGATAACAAATAAATATATCATGATTTCAGCTTGCGCCACCCGTAAAAAGCTCACAATGATGGGGCTTTTGATAGCTATCGGTATTGTCTTCGGCGACATAGGAACGTCGCCTCTATACGTTATGCGCACCATTTTAAGGGCCAATCCCCACTACGATACGGCTTATATTCTTGGTGCCGTATCGTGTATTATATGGACGCTGACGCTGCAAACCACACTCAAATATGTGGTAGTAGCGCTGCGTGCCGACAACCGTGGCGAGGGCGGCGTGCTGGCATTGTTCACCCTTATACGCAAACGCGGCAGCCGATGGCTGTACGTTCTGGCCATGCTGGGGGCGAGCACGCTCATCGCCGACGGCGTAATTACGCCGGCAATAACCGTTACATCGGCCATCGAAGGCCTGCACGAGCTGTCGCCCGGCGTGCCTGTCGTGCCTATTGTACTTACTATTATATCGGCCATATTTTTCATACAGCGTTTCGGTACCGGTTCAATAGGCAGCATTTTCGGACCGTTTATGCTGGCGTGGTTTACCATGCTCGGCGTGCTTGGCGCCGCAGGCATGACGGGTTTCCCGCTTATCATCAAGGCCTTCAATCCGTATTATGCCGTCAATCTGCTGCTTACAAGTCCTGAATGGTTCCTTATTCTGGGCGCCGTATTCCTGTGTACCACCGGTGCCGAAGCCCTTTACTCCGACCTCGGCCACTGTGGACGCCGCAACATTACCGTGAGCTGGATATTCGTCAAGGCCATGCTCATCATCAATTACATGGGGCAGGGAGCATACATCATTGCCCACTCTGAGAATATCCGCGCCACAACAAACCCCTTTTACGCCATTATGCCCCAATGGTTTCTTATACCAGGCATCATCATGGCCACCGCAGCAGCCGTCATTGCCAGTCAGGCTCTTATCAGCGGATGCTTTACAATATTCAGCGAAGCCGTCCATCTGAACTTCTGGCCGGCCATGAAATTCAAGTACCCGTCGACCGACAAGGGACAAATTTACATCCCCCGCATCAACAATCTGCTGTATGTACTGTGCGTCATAACGGTGCTGCTGTTCCAGACATCGGCCCATATGGAGGCCGCTTACGGGCTGGCCATCACCATCACCATGATTACCACCACCCTCATGCTGGCCGTATACCTCAAGCAACGCTTTACGCCACGCCCCGTGGTAATGCTGTTTTTGCTGGCCTACACGGGCATAGAGGCCCTGTTCCTGCTGGCCAATGTCAGCAAGTTTATGCACGGCGGATGGTTTACACTGCTGCTGGCTCTCGTTACGGGAACAACGATGTACATCTGGTATCGCGCATGGAACATCCGGCAAAAATACCTGAAATTCAAGCGGCTGGCCGACTACTACGACATTATCCGCGACCTCAAGGCCGACGAAACCGTACCGAAATACGCCACAAACCTGGTGTTCATACGGCAGTCGGACCGCGACGATATGGTTGAAGACAAGCTTGTCTACTCAATCATTAACAAGCAACCCAAGCGTGCCGACCACTATTTCCTCGTACATTTTACCTACGACGACGCTCCCGACACGCTTGATTATACCTGCCGCGAGCTGATAACGGGAACGCTTTATGCCATCAACATACGCGTAGGTTTCCGCGTAAACCCGTTAATGACACTGTATCTGCGACAAATTGTTGAAGACTTAATTGCGCACCACAACTTCGATATTCGCAGCTCTTACCCCTCGCTTCGCAGGCATAATATTGCGGGCGACTTCCACTTTATCGTCATCCACCGCCTCTATTATGCCTCAACCGTGGTAAGCCCTGCCGACAATATCATGCTCCGTCTTTATGGCGTCATCAGCCGTTTCGGCATTAACGACGAGCAGGCTCTGGGCTTAGACACGAGCAACGTAACCGTCGAAACCGTACCGTTAGTCATCAACAACCGCTACCGGCAGCGCATAACACAGCGACAAAGCGAGTAAAAGCAGATAGCCCGACGGGGGAAAGGCGGCAGGCAAACAGATAAAGCACTGCGACAAAACAGGGAAAAGCTGACGGCGCAAAGCATACAATCCAGCCGCTACACATATAAAAGTGGGGGCAAAAGTATGCCTTTCCCTTCATCTCCATCCCTTCAAAGTCTTACAAAAAAAACATTATCCAGCAGTTTCATCGCCCTTTTCCCCATTCTCTATCCCCCAGTTCCAGTCTTGCTATCCCAGTATCACAGAGCCTCTTCGTCCTCCTTTTTAATCCTTTGCTTCTACGCCCCCTTCTTTAATTTTTTAATTCATTAATCCATTACTTCTAAACACATCATTTTACTTTTTTACTCTTTTACCTTTTTACCCCTCTGCACAGCTTTTTACTTTTTTAATTTTTTACCTTTTTACCTTTAAACTCTCCCCCTTTAATTCTTTAATTCTTTAATTTTTTACCTTTAACCCTTTTTCCTTTTTACCTTTAAATACGTTTTTCGGCGACCGTCAACAGCATTGCTGACGGCCGCCGCACATAACGTTTGACGACCGCCATACACGCGTACGACGGCCGTCAGCAGATCAGCTCCACGATAGATTTGAGAATTGTTTACGACATAAACGCAGAAACTGTCTGCAAGAAAACCTAAGAGATTCTGGAATAATTATTTCACCACCAGCTTGCGGCCGTCAACGATATAGATGCCGGCAGGCAGGTTCTGAGCACCCGAGAGGCGCTGGCCGCTGAGCGTATACACGCCCTTCTGCCGTGCAGGGGCATTGTCGGCCTGTACGCCACCGATGCCGAGCGTGGTTACGTCGTCGACCTTTTCCATGGTAACCACTGAGCCTCCGTTGTTATCCTGAATTACGTCAGGGATGTTAGCCACCTGCTTGTTGCAGTAGCCCGTAGCGCGAAGGTTCTCAAAAGCGTGGCCGTAGAAGCCGTCTTCGTTCCAGTGGAATGCGCTGAAGGGCAATACTTCGGGGAATGTGGTGTCGTACTCGAAGAAGATTTTCTTCAGACCTGTTGACTTAAACGACCATGGACCGATATTGACAAGGCTCTTTGGTATGATGACGGTTTCCATGGGTACTTTCTCAAACGCTGCCCATTTTACCGTTGTAAGCGTCTTGGGAAGCACGACAGGTACTTCAACTCCCGAGCATTCGCAGAACACTGCCTCGCCTACAAATGTAAGTCCCGGGGGCAAAGGGAGAGCCGTTAACGACTCATCGAACTTGAAAGCCTCGTTGCAAATGCGCGTAACCGTGTTGGGAACGTTGATGGAACTGAGCAGAACGCACTTCTGAAATGTAAAGTCCTTGATTTCGGTAAGCGTTGAACCCTCTTCAAATGTTACGGTTTCCAAACTGCTGCATTCCTTAAAACAGTGCGAGCCGATGCTGGTAACGCTCTTCGGAACAAAGAATTTCTGCAACGACGGGCAGGCTTCAAAGGCCGACTGGCCGATACTCTTCAGCTGCGAGCCTTCGGCAAACGTTACGGTTTCGAGGTTGGGAGCCATGAAGAAACACCAGCCGCCGATGGTGGTTACCGTGCTGGGCACGTTGACATGCTTGATGTTTGCCACGTTCTCCTTGAAAGGTTCGTGGTTCTGTGTGCGCACAAAGTGCTGGTAGTTAAAGGCATCGCCCTGAATTTCGGTGACGGGCTGGCCGCCTGCTTCGGCAAGAATGTTCACGGTTTCGGGCACATTGGCGCGCGTGTGATCGATGTCGAAAACCGTTGCGTGGTCGCTATACACGTGGTAAATAACGCCATTGATGGTTTGTACGGTGAAGGAATCGTCGGCCGATGCCGTCAGTGTGCCTGCGAAAAACAGGGCCACGGTAAGGCCGGTAAGCCTTGAGAGTAAATTTGCTTTCATATAACTTTAGGTTTTAAAAAATAAATAATCGGTATTGTTAAGCATTTATTGTGCGTTGAAAACGGGTGCCTCGTGCAGATAAGAGGGTGAGCCTCCCTGGATATAAGGCCAGTCGTCGGCCCACATGACAGGGTCTAACATCACCTGACGGCCGTTGTCAGGTTCTTTCTTGTCGTAGGCATGATACAGCATCCATGTTTGTCCTTTGTCGTCGGTTATGAACTCGGCGTTGTGTCCCGGCCCTGCAAAGAGGTTGTTGCCGCTTAGCATTGTTTCGGAGGCTCCGTCGAGCATGCGCCGCCCGTCTTTCGTAACGTACGGTCCGAAGAGGTTTTCAGAGCGTCCGTAAACAACGTGGTATGTGCTTCTGTTGCCCTCGCAGCACGAGCCTGCCGAGCCAAAAAGGTAATAGTAGCGGCCGCGCTTGTAGATATATGTGCCCTCCATCTGTGTGCCTGCCACCTGTACTTTCTCGGCCCCGGGCTTGATGGAGAGTCCGTCTTCCGACAGTTCGATACCGTAAATGCCGTGGAACGAGCCCCAGAACATGTAGTTTTTTCCTCCGTCCCGAATAAAGAACTGGTCGATGCTGTTGGCTACTTCCTGCGTGCGGTCGATGACAATGCCGCGGTCGGTAAACGGTCCGGTGGGCTTGTCGGCCGTTGCAACGCGTATCTGGTTGGCCCAGTCGTCGCCCCATACGCCAATAGAGGTATAGAGAACATATTTGCCTCCGATGAAGTTGATGTCGGGTGCCCACATCATTCCCCTCGCCGGGAGGTTCGAAGGACGTGTGGCATCGTTGAAGGCTGTGCCTACCTGTGTCCACTTTACCAGGTCTTTGCTTCTGAAAACAGGCACGTTTCGTATGTCTTCAGTACCGTAAAGGTAGAAGAATCCGTCGGCAGCCTTAATCACAGTAGGGTCGGGAACGCTGCTGCGGATGACGGGATTGTTATACGTTTTCTTCAGTGTGGGAACGGTTGTTGTGCCTCCTCCCTGCCCGGGATGGGGCGGAACGGGATCGCTGCCGCCCGCAGAACCACACGATGAAAGGGCTACGGTGAGCGAAAGAGCAAAAAATAAGATGCGGAAAAACATTTAAAAGTAAAAAATTAAAAAAGTAAAAGAGTAAAAAAGGGGGGCGTTAAAAGTAAAAAATTAAAGAATTAAAGAATTAAAGGGCTGCGATGAAAAGTAAAAAATTAAAAAAGTAAAAAAGTAAAATGATGTGTTTAGATGTAATGGATTAATGAATTAAAGAATTAAAAAATGGGAGTATAATTGAAGACGTAAAAATGGGAATAGATGAAGAAGCAAAGCGTTGTGCCCAGGAGTCGGGCATTAAAAATGCTGTACATGGTTACGGAACCGGCCGGGATGTTTACCACTCTCTTCTTGCTTTTACCTTTGAAAAATAGTATGAGGAGATAAGTCGGCTAATACAATTACTTGCTAATCAGAGAGACGGTGTCCAGGTACGGAAAGATCAATGCCCAAACCTCTTGTCTCGTCTCGGTCAACGTCGTCCCCGAATCGGCCGCTTACCTCCTCTACTTGGTTTGCTAACTCTTGTGTTTTATTGCCATCCTTCGTTTTGCACAAGGTTAGGATTTCGTTCTATTTCTTCTTGCGGAACAGGCCAACGCTGCATGTAATCGCCCAAGAAATTGAGGGTATAACGCTTGGTTCCCCAAATTTCGGTCATACCGTTAGCGCCGTTCAGATCGGTAGATGTAGCGGTAGCGCGGTTGGTTCCAAACTTCTTGTCGAGCCATGTACCCCAACGAAGCTCCTTGTAATACATGGCATTCTCGCCACAAAGTTCCCATCCGTACTCGTTACGTATACGCTGACGCATGTTGTCCTGCCCGGTAACGGTGGTATACGAGTTTGAATTGAGCAGTGCAAGGCCCGGTATTCGTCCGCGCACCATGTTGACATAGGTAACGGCTTCGTTTGTTTTTCCCTGCTCGTTCAGTGCTTCGGCCAGGCACAGGAGCACGTCGGCATAGCGTATTACGGGAATATCGATGTCGCTATCCCACATGGTACGGCTCTCGCGTCCCTCGATAACGAACTTGCGCCACAGGTAATAGTAGCGGTCGTTTGTATCGGTTCGCAGGTCGAAAGGCTCGTCAGTATCGGCACCTATGTACGGCCATCGCAGGGTATAGGTATGGTTTTCGGCTGTACAACCGCCCACATAGGTTGAATAGGGCGTAATAAAGTTCATGCCCATACGCGGGTCGCGGCCGTCGTACACGCGGCGAATGCGTGCCTCGTTGCCCGTTTTGTCATACTTTGTCATATCCGAACCATACGCCTTCATTTGCTTGTAGCCCTTTCTCAGCTTCGATGCCATCGGGCCTGAAGCGTTGGGAGCCAGCCCGTCGCGAAGGTAATAAACCGAACGTTCCACCGGTGTCATGGCTGAATAGCCGGGTATCACATCGTCGATATTGAAAGGCTTGCCGTCGGCCCACTCGTAAGAATCGACAAATTTTGGATTCGGAATGAAGTTGTTCCATGCGAAATCGACGGTATTTCTGTTGCCGAAGGCCTGGCTGAAATCGTTGCCTTTGCCCGGGTCGTCGGTATACTGATACTGGAAAATATACTCGTCGTTGCGCTCGTTGGCCTTTTTGAACATCGACTTGTAATCGTGGAACAGGCTGTATCCCATTGTAGTGATGGCCTTAAAATCGGCTTCTGCCCTGGCCCATTCTTTCTTCCAGAGATACACTTGTCCGCGTAAGTAGAGGGCAGCAGCCTTGGTTACACGTCCGTAATTGGCGTCGCCCGTACCATATTTTTCAGGAAGGGCCGGCTCGTCAATGGCTTCTGTACAGTCTTTTATAATCTGTTCCCAAACCTCTTCTTCGGTAGAGCGAGCCTTTGTAGCCTTTCCATATTCAACGGGTTCGGTGTAAATGGGTACTCCCCGCCACACACAGTTGGCACGATAATAGGCCCATGCACGCAGGAATTTGCACTCGGCGATGTCGCGTGCTTTCTCTTCTTCCGGCATATCAGGCACTTGAGCGAGATTCACGATGACGTTGCTTGTGCGGTAAATCTCCTCATAGAACAGCTTCCACCAGTAAGAAAATATACCCGATGACGCCGTAGGGGCGCCGCCTACCATGGCTCCATCGCCCGACACCCAGTTGGCGTCGAGGTCGCATTGTTCTGTATACACGTCGAGCGTAAGCTTTCCCCACTGGTCGGTATACTCGTAATAGAAGCGTTCGTACGCTCCGTTTACCACACTGTTGGCCATGTTTCGCGTGGTCCATACGTTGCTCGTGCTCACGCGGTTCGTCGGCTTGGTATCGAGAAAATCGGCTGAACAGCCCGATATTGTAAGCCCGGCCACAGCCAACGACAACGTGGGGAGCATATTTTTTATATGTAATTTCATAAGTTTTACGGTCTGAGGTTTTAGAAAGAAACGTTTACACCAAATGAGAACTGGCGCATAGTGGTGTAGCCTGCCCCTGCACGCATCTCAGGATCCAGACCCGGGAACGACGTGATTGTGAGCAAATTCTCACCCGAGAAGTACACGCGGATACTCTGTGCATACAATGTTTTCGAGATGAACTGGGGGAAAGTGTAGCCCAATGTAAGGTTACGCAGCTTGATAAAATCGCAGTTATAGAGCCTCAGCGTGTTGGCATACTGGTCGGTCTGGCCCGGATTGGTGAGCGCAAGACGCGGGTTCTTCGATGTAAGATTGGTGCGGGGGTCGGACGGATTAGCCGGATCGTAGAAGTAATGGTCGTATGCAACCTTCTTCGGTATTTGCAAACCGTACACTACGTCGGACGAGTTCTGTCCTACTTCGCGCCAGTAAGTGCTGAAGCCTGTTGCGCCACCCCAGTTCATTGAAAAGTCGATGCCCTTCCATTCAGCGTGTGCCTGAATACCGAAATTGAACTTGGGTACACTGGAACGGCCCACGAACTGTTCATCGTAATTGCCGCCATATACGCCGTCGCCGTTGGCATCTTCCAGAATATAGTCGCCATACCATATACCGTTTTTGGCAATAGTTTGCTTGGGCATGAACTTATAGCCTGCCGCTACCATCGCGCGCAGCCACTTCATATCCTCTTCTGTACGAATCATTCCGTCGCGAGGACCACCTGCCTTGTTCACGGTGCCGTCCTCATTAAAGTATATTCCGCTTCCCTGATAAGGCTTTCTGAGGTAGAATTCATTCATTTGATGTCCTTCGACTATGCGCTGCAGACTGCCCGACGACACCTCACCGAGGTTCGAATAATATTTATTTGGATCGGGGTCCTTGGGGTTGGCTCCCCATCCGTGTATCCATGCGCCCTTGTATTTCTCCACACGATTGGTGTTCCATGTGCCGTTAACGGCCACGCCGTACGTCACGTCGCCGATGCGATCGTCCCAGCGGAGCGTCATTTCAAAACCCTTGTTGCTTACCTCTGCAAGGTTTTGCAGGGGCGAAACCTTATCTCCATAGGTAAGGGCTATTGAAGGACTGTACAGAATTCCCGTCGTACGCCTGTTGTAATAATCGAGCACACCGCTCAGGCGATTGTTCAAAACACTGAAGTCGAGGCCAACATTCAGGGTCTTTGTTGTTTCCCATGTAATGTCGATATTGGGCAGCTGGCGCAGATAGAAGCGTGGAACCTTCTTGCCTCCCATAATGGCAAAGCCCGTCTCATACCAGGATTGGAACGCGTAATCGTCAACAGCCGAGTTACCCAGCTTGCCATACGATGCGCGCAATTTGAGGTTATCGAACACCTTGAGGAACGAGTTCTTCGCGAATTTCTCCTCTGAAACGCGCCAGCCTGCCGAAGCAGAGGGGAAGAAGCCCCACCTGCTTTTGGGAGCAAAACGCGACGAACCGTCGTAACGGAAATCGAGTTCCAGGAGATATTTCGAATCGAAGGCGTAGTTCAAACGGCCGAACCATGAACGGAAACGGCTCTCATGGTCGTCACCTTTAATATAATCCATGTTGGTAACAGTTGACATATCGGTGATGGTAGGGTCGATAACGCCATACTTGTTCGTATCAATATATGTGCCATAGAACAAGCCTTCCTCGAAACCTGCCAGCGCACTTACGTCGTGTACCTTAGCAAAGGTGTGGGCCCAGTTCAGGGTATTGGTCCACTTCCAGTTGTAATGGTGGTTATTATAAATGTAAACGTGAATCTGGTCGTTTGATGCAGCAGGCGTCACTACCTGCTTCCTGCTGAAGCTGTACAGCGCGTTTGCGCTGCCGCTGTACTTGTCGCGACGCATATAATAATCGTATCCGAAAACGGTTTTGAACGTAAAGTCGTTCAGGAACTTCACCTGTCCGAACACCGTTGTATAAAGCTGGCTGTGCTTGTAGTAGGCATCGCCGTTGCCGTTCAGGATAAGCAGCGGGTTGTTGACGGCGCCGTCTTCGGCCGACGATTCCACACCGCCGTAATGACCGTCGTAATAAGGATACACGCCTGGCACCGATTTCAGGAACGCCCACGCCGTAAGGTTACCCACATCGTTGCGCTGCTGGTCGGTATGATAGCCCCACATGTGTGCGCCTATCTGCAGGAATTTGGTTACATCCGACACTAAATTAAGGTTTACAAAATACTTCTTTACGCCCGACCGCACAATCATTCCCGGGTTGTCCAGGTAGGTAAGCCCGAGGTTATAGCGCGTACGGCTTTCGCTTCCCAGCAGCGAGAGCGAATGTTCCTGCATAACCTTTGTCTTGTATATGGCGTCATACCAGTCGGTATTGGGGTAAGCCACGTAATTAGGATAGCCGCTTGCCGCAATGCCATTGGGGTCAGCCTCGGCGTCGCGCCATTGTTTGATGATGTCGTCACTGAATGTTATGCCCGAGCCTACGTTGGTACCGGCCTCATTTACCCGTTCCATGTAGTCGGCATAATTATCCATGAAGCGCACCAGACGCGATGGGGTGTTGATTGAAAAACGTCCCGAATAGTTCACCGTTACCTTGCCGGCCTGTCCTGTTTTTGTCGTTACCAGGATAACACCGTTGGCTCCGCGGTTACCGTAGATGGCGCACGAAGCGGCATCTTTCAGAATAGAGATGCTCTCAATATCGTTGGGATTCACCGACGAGAGGTCCATCTCCATACCGTCTACCAGCACCAGCGGCGACGCATTGTTCAGCGTTCCTATACCGCGTATATTGATACCGAAGCCCTCCGAGTTCGGACGGCCCGAACTTTGCAGCACCTGAACACCGGCGGCCATGCCGGCAAGGGCCTGCGATGCCGTTGTTACGGGACGCGACGACTGACGGGTAAAGTCGACCGAACTGACGGCACCCGTGAGGTTTACCTTCTTCTGCGTGCCGTAACCAACCACTACAACCTCGTTCAAAAGCTTGTTGTCGTCGTCCATCTTCACGCTTACGCCCGTAGTTTTGCTGCCCAGCCTTACCGTCGAGGGGGTGAAACCCAGACTGGTAAACACCAGTTCGTCGCCCTGCCGGGCCTGAATGGTCCATTTGCCATCGGCGTCGGCCACGGCTCCCTGCCCTGTACCTTTAACCTTTATAACGGCTCCTGCCACCGGTTCTCCGGCGGCATCGGTAACGCGTCCGCTAAAGGTTTGCCCGGCAGTCTTGCGCTGTTGCTGTGCCATGGCGCCGCGCATGCGCGGCTCTACAATAATTTTGTTTCCCGCAACGGTATACGAAACATCCTGCCCGTCGAGTATTTGCTCGACAGCCTGTTGCAGTGTGCTCGCGTCAACGTGTACGCGATGCGACATGTTTAGTACGCCACCGTGGCAGATGAGCGAGTAACCCTCGCTTTGCAGCTGCTCAACAGCCTGCCCCACCGTTGCCGACTGCAGGTTCATCGACAACTGCTGCGCTCCCGCAAATGAACAGAAGCACAAGGCCGAAAGGGCCGTTGTAAAAAGTCGTTTTGATGCCATAAGTTAAGATAGATGTATAGAATGTTAACAGATAGTGCTGTGCTGAAGACGTTCCCGAACCCGTATGCCGTGACCGTTTTACCGGTGGTTTCCCGCTGCGACGTACGCTTTGCGCTTCGCTTCCGGCGGTTTCAGGTTTGCATGATGCCGCTGCTGCGCCGTGCTTCGCAGGTTTTCGGTAACCGTTGCAAGGGGGCTGCCGTCGTTGTTCCTGTTGTTGCCCCGGCAATCGGAGGCAGCAGGGTGGTTAAGGCATTGTTTTGTCATATCAGTTTTTAGCAGTCAGGGAAAGCAGTTTATGGCGCCGGGCATTGTCTGTAACGCTGTGGCGGATACCCCTCTCCCCTTTTTCCGGCGGTCCTCTGCCCTCATTCCTGTACGGCTGTAAGGGGGTAAAACCTGCCGGCAGAAAAACAAGCAGCCGCCCGTCATGCCATTGTCATGCAGACCATCTGCCGTCTTTCACCCCACAAAAATATATAATCGGCAGGGTTTGCGCAAGTTTTTGCACAACTTTCTTATAAAAAAGTGAAAAACGGGAGAAGAAAAGGGTCTGCACCAGCGGTGTGCAGGCCATAAGCGTGTTTTGGAAAGGGCGGGGGTAACCACGGCAAAGACCACCACCGCTGGCGCTTGTAGAGTGGAGAATACGATTGTCCTACGGTACGAAAAAAAAGAAATGCAGGTTGTATATCATTAAAAAGGTACGGGCAGAGGCCGGCCGTCCATAACCTGTTATCAGGATATTTTGAGAGGAGACGGGTACAAGAATACAGGGGACGGAGGGAAAAGGGCAGTGGTTCAGACCCCCAACCCCCTGACTCAGGGGGCACGAACGCACGGACAAGAAACGGAAAGGGCAGCGGTTCAGACCCCCATCCCCCTAACTTAGGGGGTGCGGGCACGGGGATTCAGCCTCATATCCTCCTGGCTCAAGGGGCTTTTGTACAGTGGAAAAGCCCTGCATGGGTAGAGCTTCAGGCAACAAACCTCATGGTGCGGCGGCCGTCAGCCACGCTGCCGACAACCGTCACACGATGCGTACGGCGACCGTCAGCAGCACGCCCTACGACCGCCGCACAACCGGCTCTACACAACAACGGCAATGCCGTCAGGGGCTTAAGTCCGCACCAGAACGGCATTTTTGAATCAACAATACAGCAGGTTCTGCACCGCATGGCGACCCTTCGATCACAAAACCGTTCTGTGCTGCGATAAACCAGACAGCACCGTGCTGCGGCAGAAACTGCAGGTAACCTCGGCGCGCATCCCCTACTCTGTGTCTGTGTATATTGACAAACTGCTTCATTACCTTTCTTTAGGCCTGATGGTTACACTCTGCATCAGGAACGAAGATGAACATGAATCAACAGCATATTTTCGTTTAAAATATGGTTTATTATCGTCGTCTTGTTCTCTATGCAAATAAAATCTATCGCCATGATATTTGCAAGAGAATACAAAAAAAGCTCTGGTCCATAATTTTATTTGCGTGCTCGCGTGCGCTTGTGCACGTGTTCGAGCCCCATAAGTCAGGAGGATGGGGGTATGAACAGTAGTATTTCCATGGTATAATCAGTAGGCTCGTGACCAATGCTTTGTTTTATCGCTTTACATTTGCTGCGTTACGCCAGCCAGGTGTGGTGCCTGTGCTGACAGAATGTTCACTTAACAACACTATTTTAATATTTTACAGGTGTAGTTTTCATTATTCCTTTGTAATTACCAACAAATGTCAATACCTTTGCAATTAAAAAACAAAAAAGAGGAACAAAAGAACCATCCTGTATAAGAATAGTCGTCATGATATTTCGTTGAAAATACTAAAAGGCAGGTTGTACTACCTGATATGATAATAACAACGATTTTGTGACAATGTTCACATTCAACTTTGTCTGGTCTGTTATCCGCAAACAACGTGATTCTTTTGTTGAAGCAGCTATTTATGAACTAATGGAGGGGTGATGAAAGAAGCAATACTGAATAAACTTATAAGCAACTATTCTATTGATGAAATAGAAAAATGTATGGTCTACAATTTTCTACAAGCCAACAGAATAGATTATACCCACTCGCATTATATTTCAAATTACATTTCAGGCTTTGAAGCAAATCATGAATTGACAACCCGTATCAGTGCCTTGAATCACAACAAATTAGAAGATATTGTTGCTGATATGGAACTACTGATACCACCGGAAGACAAGAAAATAAACGGGGCTTTTTTTACTCCACAGTATATCGTTGATTATATTATTACGAATATTGCCCCACATAAAAGCTCAAAAATAATTGACCCGAGCTGTGGGAGTGGTGCTTTCTTATTAGGAATTATAAGATATTACGTGAAGGAATTTCACAAAAGTGTCACTGATATAATAAAGGAAAACCTTTATGGAATTGATATTCTTGCATATAACACAAGGCGCTCCAGACTCCTTATTATGTTGTATGCACTCATGCAAGGGGAGATTATAGAGGAAGAAAACATCAAGGTTTACACTGCCGACAGCCTGAAATGTGAATGGCCCAATAAGTTTGATGCCGTTATAGGTAACCCTCCATACGTAAAATTTCAGGATTTAAATAACTTAACAAGAAACTTCCTGACAGCATCGTATCAAACAACCAGGACTGGTACTTACAACCTGTACTTTGCTTTTTTTGAATTAGGACTGAAGCTTTTAAATGACAATGGACGGCTGGGATATATCACACCCAATAATTATTTTACCTCACTTTCGGCCGAACCTTTAAGAGTTTTCTTTGAAAATAATAAGTCTGTTTATAAGATTGTCGACTTTGATTCAACAAAAATATTTGATGTACAAACATATACGGCAATAAGTTTTCTTGATAAGAAAAATAACAAATGTATACAATATGCCAGAATTGAACGTGGAGAAACACCTGACAAGTTCTTAACAAATATTACATTCACGCCTAATTCCTATACCGACTTAAATAGAAAGAAGTGGCGGTTATTGTGTGGCGATGAAAGAAAAAATATTAATATAATAGAGAATTGTGGCATAGCTCTTGGTAGTTTGATGAATATTTGTGTTGGAATTGCAACTCTCAAAGATGACGTTTATTTTATAGACCCTTTTAAAGAAGATGATAAATACTATTACATTAAAAAGAAAACTGGTAACTTTAAAATAGAGAAGACCATAACAAAACCCCTCATCAAAGTGTCGGATATGAAGGTTTCATCAGACATAGAGGAAAATAAGCGAAGAATTATTTTCCCATATCAAAAAATAAAAGGGAAAGTTACGGTTCTTAGTGAAGAAATATTGAGAACTGGTTTCCCGTGTTGTTATGAATACCTCTTGTCGGTCAAAGGCCTTCTTAAAGAAAGAGGCAAAGGGAAACAACCGTTTTCTCCTTTTTACATATATGGCAGAACACAAGGTTTAAATCGTTCCGGAGCCCGGATATACACTCCTACTTTCAGCTTAAAACCGCGCTTTCTCTTCGACAATCAAGAAGAGAACTTATTTACAAACGGATATGGGATGTATTTCAAAAGAGAGAGTTTGTTCTCAAATCCAGTCGCACGGATTGAGAATGTAGACGTTCTTCTTAAGATTATTAATTCGTGCGTAATGGATTATTACATCCAAAAAACAAGTGTTTCAATAGATGGAGGGTATCCCTGTTACCAGAAAAACTTTATTGAAAGGTTCACAATCCCACAAATAACAGACAAACAAATATCTGAATTAAGGTGTATGAGCAATGCTGATGACATCAATAAATATGTTTGTTCTCTGTATCATATAAATCTTCCTGCTCCAAAACGGGTTTCATAAAGTTGTAATAACGTAGGTGCAAAAGATGGAAAATTCATTTCCAAAATGCTTGCCTTGCTGTCCTCTGCCAATAAACCATCGGCCTTTAACTCATCATCTGTATTATAAATTTTAGGATAATTACGGTCAAGGTCTGCTATTAACAAACAAACTCTTTCGTACTTATACTCTTCTCCTTTCAGGCTTCTCCTATTATTTACTGCCGAAAAAGAATACAAGTATTTTTCTATATGCTTATGCCGTTGCCTGTTCGATTTAAAGGCTATCCGGTTAAATTTGGCTTCCCTATCATCATATTCCTTTACAGGAATCATGTATAACTCTCCTAAAACCATCTTTTGACATCGTAGATGAAGATTGAGAGCTTCGGCAAAAGTCCTTTCATACAGTGTATCAAAATTCTTGGATATACTGCTCAATTGACTACGAACATTAACAGAAAGCGTTTGTTGTGTGAATGTTTTTCCATAAGTATCAATGCAACCTTTCAATATGCCATCAAAAACCAAAGGCTCTTTTTGTGGCTCCAGATGATTGGGAAGAACACAAATATCCTGGTCTTTATACTTGAAAAAACCAGCAAGCTTTAGCTCGTTCATGTGTTCTCCCAACAAAGGACGCACCCTTGCAGGGTTAACTCCATTTTCTATAAAGGAACTCTTTGCTGCATCATGCAATAAACAAATAGGCTTCTGAGAGCGAATAAGATTATTCTTTCCCTCTGAGCCCCCATCGTAGATTGCTTGTTCTATCATTTCTTTAATAGTACAAACTGCTTCTTCAATTGATAGATTTCTCATGAAAAAATAAAACGAAAAGAAAGAACACACGCTATTTACAAATAAAAAAGCGTGGGAGAAATCATGTTGAAACCAGGGGGCTTGCACTGCCAACGTCAGACAACAATCATTCTGTCCACGCCCATATAGAAGAACGCAGACATCCGTTGTCTTAACTAAACTGACGTTTTCTGAAGTGCAAATCCTGATATTTCAGTTGAGTCAAGGATGCCGAAACTCTACATTTTATTTTCTAAAGAATGCTATTCTACCTTTATTATTAGTATTAAAATTGACAAACGTACATAAAATTCATTGCAAATGTATATAAAAATAAGATCAATAACAAATTATATTATGTTTTTTGTACTGGAGCAGGCTTTGAAGTTACCTCTGCAACCGCAAACTTTTATTCTTATTATAATGGAATTTCATGATAAGCGTGATCAAAATATAATATATGAATAGCGAATAGAGAAAACCACAAAATCTTCTTTATCACATTTGTTACTGCCCCAAAAAACAAGCGGGATTCGGTCTGCACTCAGACTAAATCCCGCTCTTTTCTTTTCCAAAATTGTCTTTCATTCCATTTGAGCCAGATTGGGGTTTCCGCCTCACGGCGTCAAACCACCATCCAACATCAAACTGTGTTACCTGAAAAATAATCAATCTTAATACCTAAAACTAATAACCTTTTGAACCTAAAAAACAATCTATCAAAACCTAAAAACTAAAAACCTATATGAAAAATCTACTAACTAATTTATCTTGTTATCTGGTGCAAAGTTAGTAAGCCTTCCACATATCTGCAAAAATTACAATCTGAAAATACGGTCTTTTAAGCTTATTTTTGACTTGCATCAAACAATTGTGTGCGCACACAACACTTTTTCACCATCATTTCACGCTTGTTTAACTTTTCAAAACGCAGGATGGTGCCATGCCGGGCGCGCTGCAATAAAACACACTCGTTTCTGTTAAAAGGTGCGCAGGAATCATGAAATGGGCTGTATACCGCAAATCCCGGAGGTTATGTAATTTCATAAAACAAGAGTACTGTCGCAACCTCGCAGACATAACGGCCGACCAATTTGTGTACACTCTCCAAAACAATGAGAAAGGCGGCCCTACACAGCCCGCCTTTTACCTTTAGAGATTACTGTATATTCGATGAATAAAAAAAAAGGAACACCGGATGTTGACGGTCCTGTATACATGGTGACCGATGGCTTTTATATAACAAATTATGCACTTCACACAAGTTGAGAATGCTTTTGAAAGGGTTACATTTTAGTATAAGGACCTGATTTTGCTACCTAAAACAGGAGAACGTAATTCAATAACCGGCTTTATAAATAACAATATATTTTATTATTTAACATATTTTATATGGGGGGGGTATAATTCTTTGTAACTTTGCCCACGAAAATTAAGGATAGTAATTAAAACGTCTTAAAATATCAAATTGTTCTTATAGTGCAGATGGTTTTTCCTTTGTCATCTTACCTCTGACAATTGATGTATCCTGATTATTAAAACGTAAATTCATTTTCTAAATGATTATACTGCACATATATAGAAATTTTAAGTGATGATAAACAACAGAGTTTTGTTATAGCGAGAGCATTGTGTATTTCTATCAGTATGCTGTAATGTATTTAAAATGGCACATTACGGCAAAGCAGACCAAAGTAAATTTTAAAGTTGGTAATATATAAATTTAATTAAACAAAAATGAAGAGAATTTACATTACTCCTTCTATTGAGCTTATTCCAACACAATTGGAATGTAACTTATTGGAAGTGTCAAAGACCTTGACTGGCGGACACAATCCCGGTGGCATTGGTGCACCCATAAGCGGAGCCAAGCAGGGATATTGGGAAGACGAAACCGGTGAAGGAGAGAATTAACCACATTGTGAAGATTAGAAGATAAGGTAAACGAACGGTTTTAAAAACAGATTAATGAAAAAGAAGATTCTTTATTTTTTAGGTATAGCCATATTGTTCTCTGGCTGTGCAGAGAGCATTGTTGACACGGATGGCAAGAAAGATGATGAAAATTTAGATTCCCAGCCAACAACTACCTTTGTTGGAGGAACGGAAAAAACACGTACATCGCTCAATATGACATACCCGGGAGGAACTCAGGTCAACTATTTCTGGGAGCCTGGTGATAAAATATGGACAGCTGATGGCATTAGTGGAGAAGCCGAAATTACAGCAACTGCACCCACTGCCAAATTTAAACTTCCCAAGGGTTATACATCATCTACAATTACAGTGTATTATCCAGGCAGAAATGCTACGAGCTATAATGAAGTTGTCATCCCCAAAGACCAAAATCAAGACGGGGGTAATTCAACACAAACGTTAGGTTACAATGGAGATTGTGGAACAGCTACTGCCCAAAAACGCGCTGATGGCAGTTACCAGTTTAATCTTGATCATAAGGCAACAGTTCTTTGTTTCTTACCCTATACCCATAACAATTACAAGGAAAATTATGTTCCACGCGTCACTTCAATTAAGGTAACCTCTGACGATAATATAGCAGGCAGCTATACCTTAACTCCTTCGGGGCTGACAGGTTCTGGCACAGAAAAAAGTATAACATTATCTTTTGGTAGCAGCGCCAGTGAGCTTAGCCCTAATACACCTAACCAGGCTCTTAATGCGTCTTATATGGTAATAGCACCAGGCACACACACTTTGAAGATTGAGTATACACTGGAAGCCAAAGGAAATTACTATGATCAAATGGTTAAAGGAGTTGTTACTAAAACGATAAATACCCATACCTACTTACCCAATATGGTTTATCCGATAGAGGTAGATTTAACTTTAAAAGATTTTTCGGATAAGAAAGACCAATTTTATATGTGGGATGCTAAGTATAACTATTGGTATAATGTAGCTACTGGTACACAGTATGATAACATCCCCGTTAAAAATGGTGATAGTAGAAATAATTATCCATACGTATACACAAATCCAGCTGATGAAAGATTATACAGCAAGTCTACAACAGCTGCGGTAAATTCGTGTAAAGATTGTCCTACTTTCGCTGCTATGACCTGGTATGCTTATGCTGGAGATCCACATTATGATAATAAAAATCCATGGTTTTATAATGGTTATATGTGTGTTGGAGGTGCCTGGTTTAAAAAATGGAATCATATAACAGCAACCGATGCAAACGGAAATACAAAATCAACTACTGTTCCCTATAACAATTATCAGCAGGATCAAAGAAACAATTCTTATCCTCAAATTCAAGCGAAAAAAGGACAACCTGCAGGAGCTTTGTGGGATTCTAAAAACGGAGAATTAGCATCCAGCGAATATTTTTACCTACCATATTTGGGATCTATGTTTGATGGGGAATATAGTACTTCTTATGGATATTATTGGACAAGTACACCATATCTTACTGATCGAGATTATGCTAATTGTATTTGTATTCAGGAAAACGATATTGAATTTAACAGGTCGATGCTTCCCTTTAAGCGGTACATTGCACAGCAAATATGGACAATGAAATAAACAGGAGAAACAATAACAGACATTAAAATGTTGAGAACCTTTTGATATTCATTCATATGAAAAGGGTTTGTTAAGATAAAACAAAGCCCCGAAAGTTATTTGATTAACTTTCGGGGCTTATTGTATCCATTGAAAATGCTGAAAGCGGCTTTGATAAAGGTAACAGAGAGCTTCAGCAGGCTATCATGCTAAACGAACTTAAAGCACACAAGAAAAAGATAAAGGCGGTAGACGAAACACAGAAAGGTTTTCTCCTTCCTACATAGTTTAATCACGTTAATAAAGACCGATATAAGTAAAAAACGCTTGGGCCGGACATGCAAAAAGCTTGCAGCACGATAATTCCTGCTTCGTACAGAAACACCGAAAACAAAAAAACTGTGGCCAACTGCTGCTGGCTGCTTCACGAGCCACGGGCAATTAACCACAGTTTACTGTTCTAATATCGTTTTATCTGCCTTGTACAGACGATATAAACTCTTTGTATAGCATTAGAAATGAACAAACGGACGAACGTGCGCTGGGACATATTCAGCCACTTGTGTCCATACAGTGACAATACGGGTAGGCTGTGCTGCTAAATAATGCACACGGTTTCCAGCCAATGTAAAGCCGCCAGCCACGTTATAAACACCATCTGGGAACGTTCCGCCCACTGCAGTAAGCGCTGCTTGCATATTGGTAAGCGACCATGGAACAGTGACTTTCCCACCAAGGGCATCAAAATCAGCGTCAGGGTTTGAGCTAAATGGCATATACTCTGTAAACTCACTATCACTATTTACACCTTCAAAATTGGTTTTTGGAAGTTTCAGAATCAGCATCAGAGCATCACGCCATTGCGAACCCGTTGGCAAAAACCACTTTCCGATATTCTGTGTAGGCACGCCAGGAGAATAATTGGCAGCCATGCGGAATGCCGGGAATACATATTGGCCATCCTCCTGATATTCTGATACGGGTACAGCAGGAGGGAATTGCCCTCCTGGCCCTGACAAATAATCTTGAAATGAATTTCCTGTTTCATATTCATACGTATAGTGCAATCCGTCAGCCTCAATATCAAACAATTTACCTTCGTTTATATCAGAGTAAGGCAACCTATAATCACCTGCAAGCTCAATAAATTGTATGGCGTCGCCTGCATTATTAAGCGCCATTGCTGTACCTGTGTCGGTTTCAACAGTCTTTTCTTTCGTTACCACACCAATTGGCATGCGCGCTGGTGTTTTATCACCCTTATACCCTACCGTACCGTCCTGGAAAAGCAGCAGCAGGTCCTTGCTCTTAAAGGTAAGCTTGATAGAATATGAATAGTTTGGATTGAGCTGCGCCTTATTCAGAAAAGTGTGATTAATTGGCTTGCCGTATATTTTACCATTGAAATTATACTGAAGATCATTCACGGGAATATTCTCTCCCGGAGCAAGTGCAATGTAAGCATAGCTGCTCTGTGTCTGGAAAGGCTTTACCACGCTCGAGTAGGCCTGCGCACCCACCTTTTCAAACTGCTTTGCGCCGGCTTCTGAATAAATCATTGTTCCTGAGGCAGCGCGGACAGGTGCATAGCCTTTGAGCGAAAGGCTCATTTCGGTAAGCCCGTTGCTGGCCGACGACAGCGTTGTTGAGTTGCCATCCATATTGGCATAAGCCGTATAGGTTGTGACAAGGGTTTGGACGCGTGCGGCGTAATGCTTCAGGGTAAACGAAATATCGTTCATGCCTCCGCCGATGGTTTTGGTTACGGTTCCTATCATAGGGCACGCTGACGACATGGAGCTGCTGTTAATTTTCAGCTGTCCGCCCTGTTCGGTTACGGCATCGTTATGGCATACAAAGGTGTATGTGCCGTTAGGTAACTTCATGCTGACATTATGGTCGGGGACGAAATTGCCGCCAGTTACCGTACCTGACAGTTCCTTGTCGGCACCCGTAAGGCGCGCACCCGACGCGTCAACCACATAAATGGTATAGTGTCCGTCGGCCAATGTTGTGGAACGGGTGCCTGCCGACATCACCCTCGGGGCGGTACGGTCGGGAACTATCGACATTTCGGCAACAATGCCGTTGCCCATATCAATGGTTGTATCGGCACGGTGGGCAGACGCACGCAGCTCTGCACCTGCCTTGAAAGCCTCTTCGCCTATGTGGACAGAGAGCTTTTCGCCATTCAGTAATATTTCATTATTCGCAGCCGATTCATCTTCGTTCGAACACGAAACAAATGCCTGAGAGGCCGACAAAAGAAGCGCGGCTCCTATTAAATGTAACAGAGATATTGCTTTGTTTTTCATGGTATTAAACTTCAATTGTTTCGTCAATTATTACTCCTCCGGGCTGCCATTCTTCTTCCTTGGTTTCGGTAGAATTGAGCCGGTTTGACGCATCACAGAGGCAGCAGCTGTTTTCCATTTGAATAAATGTGCAGCAAGGAGGCACATAACATTTAGATTTGATTACCTTCTTCATTTTAAATGTTGATAAAAATATTTTGTAGAAAAATAATTGGGACTGGCACGTAGCTATCAGCTTTTCGGGCCACAAAGGTAACTGTTTTTTTCGATTTGGTTACAATGTTGGTTAAAAACGTGAAATATATTTGCCTTTTTCCCATACAAATCAATTCCAAAAGGGAAAAGAAACGAGAGCTGCAACGACATAACGGCCGGTCTTATACATCGGTACAAGCCCCCTGCCCTACCCTGCAACTAAACCCGTTGCTGAATCCGTTGCACAACAAATACTGCTGGTATTTGTCGTGCTCCATCAGGCTTAGGTTTGATATTTTACGGTTATTACAGCAAAAAAACTTGCTGAAGTAATATATAGTATTGAATATTTCAGTAACTTTGTCCCCGGCGATCATAACGACTTTTGTTTGTAATTATTTGTATATCAATACATTTATATTAAAACAATTCCGCTAATCACCATATTTACAGGGTATTTATAATTCATTGTACGCACGTTAATTCATGAGGAATTTATTTCAATTGACTTGTCTCGCCGCCTTATTTTTTCTTTGCGCTTGTCAATCAAAGAAAGAAAATCAGGTAAAAACCGTTTACACTGCAACCACACCATTAGTAGAAGACATCTCTCTGCCACGTTCGTACGTTGCAAACATCGCTTCACAACGAAATATAGAAATACGTTCACAGCAAGCGGGTATCTTGCAGAACGTGTATGTTAACGAGGGACAGTTTGTAAAAGCCGGCCAGCCTCTATTCCGCATTGCAATTGTCGGAGCAAACGAGGAGATTGCCAAAGCACGGGCTGCAGCAGAGCAGGCAAGAATAGATTTGCAGAATGTAACCAGACTAACGGATAACAAAGTGCTCTCAAATAATGCAAAGCGCATGGCCGCGGCGAAACTAAAAGAAGCCGAAGCCGATTATCAGCTGGCCATGCTGCACAAGCGGCTCTCGATTATCCGTGCTCCGTTTGCGGGCATTCTGGGACGCATACCCGGCAAAACAGGAAGTCTGATAGATGAGGGAAGCCTGCTTACTGACTTGTCAGACAACAGGAAGGTGTTTGCCTACTTCAATATTTCAGAAACCGATTATCTGGATTTCCGCCTTCATCCGGAGCGATATTCGCAAGCCCCGCTGCAGCTTGTGCTGGCTAATGGTGACGTGTTCCCGGCAAAAGGAAAGATACTGGACATCGGCGGACAATTTGACAGCTCAACGGGTACCATCGCAATTCGTGCTGGTTTTGACAACACTGACAATCTGTTACGAAACGGCGAAACGGGCACAATCAAACTCTTTGTCCAGAAAAAGAAAGCCATGCTGATTCCACAGGAAGCCGTTTATGAACAGCAAGACCGCAAATATGTATTTGTAGTAGACAAAAACAACATTGTACATCAGCGGGCTATTAAGATTGATGCTGAACTGACGGGAGCCTACGTCGTAGGCTCAGGACTGAAGGCTACCGACCGTTATCTTATTGACGGCATACAGAAAGTAAACGATGGAGACAAGGTTCGCCTGTCTGTTATTTCGCCACAAGCATCAATGAAGTTGGATAAACTAAACGCTGATTAAGAATGTTCAGGATATTTATTCGCCGACCAGTGCTATCGATTGTTGTATCACTGGTCATTGCCTTTATTGGAATTCTGTCACTGTTCAATCTTCCCATTACACAGTTTCCTTCCATTTCTCCTCCTAAGGTAAACGTAATTGCCGATTATCCGGGAGCCAATAACGAGCTGTTGGTAAAGTCGGTTATCATTCCGCTGGAACAGGCTTTGAATGGTGTTCCCGGCATGAAGTATATTGAAAGCGATGCCGGAAACGACGGTGAGGCCGAGCTTAACGTTGTGTTTAAGCTGGGCACCGACCCCAATGTCGATGCCGTGAACGTGCAGAACAGAGTATCATCGGCTACAAACAAACTGCCGCCGGAGGTTATACGCGAGGGGGTTAAAATATCACGTGAAGAGCCTAATATACTGATGTATATCAATCTTTACAGTGACGACCCCAGGGTTGACCAGGGATTTCTCTTTAATTATTTTGACATTAACATATCTCCAGAGCTGCTGCGTGTTGACGGCGTTGGCGATTTGGATATTCTCGGTACGCGCAATTATGCAATGCGCGTATGGCTGCATCCCGACAAGATGATTGCCTACGGCCTGTCTACCGACGACGTGAGTGATGCTCTTGAAGACCAGAATATAGAGGTTTCGCCGGGAAAACTGGGCGAAAGCGGCGGACTGCGTCCACAGGTTAAGGAGTATGTATTGAAGTATCCGGGACGCTATACCACAGAAGAAGAGTATAAAAACATCATCATTAAGAGCAACAGCGATGGTAGTTTTGTACGCTTGAAAGATATTGCCGACGTTCATCTGGGAAATGAAGTATACGATATTTACTCAACCCTGAACGGACGGCCCTCGGCTGCCGTTACCCTTAAACAGGCTTATGGCAGCAATGCACGCAACGTGATTACCAAAGTTAAGGAGGCCATGAGCCGTCTGCAAAAAGACATGCCCAGGGGAATGCACTACGAAATAAGCTATGATATTAGCCGATTCCTGGATGCAAGTATCGAGAAAGTAATACACACTTTGTTCGAAGCCTTTGTGTTAGTGGCTATCGTGGTGTTTATTTTCCTGGGAGACTGGCGCGCCTCCGTTATCCCCATTATGGCTGTCCCCATATCATTGTTGGGCAGTTTCATTGCAATGCTGGCTTTCAATATAACGCTGAATATGATTTCTCTCTTTGCCCTGGTCATGGCAATTGGAATTGTTGTAGACGATGCCATTGTGGTGATTGAGGCCGTTAATGTTGAAATGTCGCGCAACAGGCTTTCACCTGTTGAAGCTACCGAAAAGGCCATGAAGGAAATTAGCGGTGCCATCATCGCCATTTCTCTGGTCATGGCCTCCGTATTTATTCCCGTAGCTTTCATGGGTGGCCCCGAGGGTATGTTCTATCGTCAGTTTTCAATAACGATGGCATCGAGCATTCTCTTCTCCGGTTTTGTAGCACTAACACTTACTCCGGCTCTGTGCGCACTTATCCTGACCAAGGAACAGGAGAACCATGTAAAATTAGGATTCATAGGACGAAGCCTGCAACACTTCAACGCCAGGTTTGATACAGGCAGCCGAAAATATGAACGCCTCATACGGCATACCGTGCGCCTGAAGGCTTTTACCATGATTGTAATTGTGGCATTCTGCGCACTGGCATACTGGATAAACATGGGGCTTCCTTCAGGATTTATCCCACAAGAGGACCAGGGAATGATTTACGCCGTGATTGAAACTCCCCCAGGTGCTACCATAGAACGTACAAATGCCGTAGCACAGCAGCTCCTCGATATTGCTGAAAAGGAAGAGGGCGTTGAGAGTGTTTCGTCACTGGCAGGTTTTGAAATTCTCTCCGAAGGGACGAGTGCCAATTCAGGAAGCTGCCTGATTAACCTGAAAGACTGGAAACACCGCAAACGAACGGCAAAGGAAATTATCAGCGATCTGGAAAAGAAATGCGCACGTATTACGCAGGCAAACATCGATTTCTTTGAACCGCCGTCTATTCCCGGCTATGGTGCTGCCAGCGGATTTGAGCTTCGTTTGCTGGACAAAACGGGGAAAAACGATTATCATGAAATGGAGCGCGTGAGCAAAGAGTTTGTAAAAGAACTGAACAAGCGGCCTGAAATTGGCAATGCCTTTACTTTCTACTCGGCAAGTTTCCCCCAGTACATGCTTCATGTTGACGACGAAAAAGCCTTACAAAAAGGAGTTAAGCCCGGCAAGGCTCTGAACAACCTGTCGGTTTTGATAGGTTCTGATTATCAAACGGGATTCATTCGGTTTGGAAAACCCTACAAAGTAATTGTGCAGGCAGCTCCACAATATCGTGATTTCCCGGAACACCTGCTGCAACTTTACAGTAAGAACGAAGATGGACAAATGGTGCCTGATGCCGACTTCATGTCGCTTTCAAAAACGTATGGCATGAGTGAGATTACGCGACATAATCTTTATAATTCCTCGGAAGTTACAGGAGCACAGGCCTCCGGCTATTCAAGCGGTCAGGCATTACGGGCTATTCAGGAGGTTGCACAGAGCACACTGCCCAAAGGATACGATTACGACTGGGCCGGTATATCAAAAGACGAAGCTGAACAAGGTAACACGGCGATCATCATATTTGTGGTATGCCTTGTCTTTGTCTATCTTATTCTGGCGGCCCAATATGAGAATTTCCTGCTGCCGCTGCCCGTCATTATATTCCTGCCGGTAGGTATCTTTGGCGCATTCCTCTTTTTGAAGGTCTGCGGACTGGAGAATAACATCTATGCTCAGATAGCTTTGGTCATGCTTATTGGTTTGTTAGGGAAAAACGCCGTGCTGATGGTTGAGTATGCTGTTCAGCGCAAGAATGCGGGAGAGCGAATTGAACAGGCGGCCATTTCGGCTGCCGTAGCACGCTTCCGCCCTATCCTGATGACCAGTATTGCCTTTATCGCCGGCCTGTTGCCACTGGTATTTGCCTCGGGAGCCGGCGCCGTGGGCAACCGAACCATCGGCACTGCTGCCGTGGGAGGCATGCTTATCGGTACGCTGGGCGGGCTGCTGCTTATCCCAGGACTGTACTATATCTTCGCAGGAATGGCCGAAAAGCTGGTACATTATCAGAAAGACAAGCCGCTGAGTGAAGAAAAGGACAAACGCTATACGAACAAACCGCTAAATGAAAATTCTCATGACGACAAGCAATAAGATACATCATGTACTGGCCATTATGGTTACTCTGCTGGTTCTTGCCGCCTGCAAGACACCGCAGGCTACCCTGCCCCGCGATACGCTTAAGGCCTCGCTGCCTGCACTATCTGCCGACAGCAGCACAACCATATCGCCGGCATGGCGGAACTTCTTTCAGGATTCTGCTCTCCAGGCTCTCGTAGATACTGCTCTGCGAAATAACCGCGACCTGAAGATTACGTTACAGGAGCTGGCAATAGCCAAAAGTGCCATTGCCTCAAAACAGGGTGCTCTGCTGCCTTCCATAACGGCAAATATTGGAGCGGGAGTTTCAAAGGTAGGACGATACACTGCTGAAGGAGCCGGCAATGTGGGCACTGATATAACGCCCGGCCACCAGATTCCAACCGTAATACCCGATTTAGCTCCGTCGATACAAGTAGACTGGACCATAGATTTATGGAACAAACTAAACAGCGGAAAGAAGGCAGCCGTGGAGCGGTACCTCGCTTCTGAGGCCGGACAACGCGCCGTAAAAAGCAGGCTTGTAGCCGATGTGGCCGAAAATTATTATATGCTGCTGGCCCTCGACTATAAGCTTGACGTGATGCAACAATATATCACTCTGCAAAAAAACGCCGTAAAAATTGCACGTATTCAGAAAGAAGCCGACGCCGATACACAGCTGGCCGTTGAGAAGTTCGAAGCCGAACTGGCCAAAGCACAGGCCGATGAATACCTGCTGCGCCAGTCGATTGTTGAAACCGAGAACAATTTGAACCTACTTGCAGGCCGTTTTCCACAGACCATAACGCGCACAAAGGTCGACTTTTCTGAACTTCCAATGCCTGCTGTTTCGCACTCTCTGCCGGCGCAACTTTTGCTGAAGCGGCCTGATGTTGTGCAGGCAGAACACGAGCTTAAGGCCGCCAGATGGGACGTAGAAACCGCACGAAAGGAGTTTCTGCCATCGTTTAATCTCTCTGCTGCCATCGGACTGGATGCCTTTAATCCCAAATATCTGATCAGATTACCCGAGTCGCTGGTATTCAATGCCATCGGCGGACTCACTGCTCCGCTTATCAACAAGAAGGCTATTCAGGCTAATTTCTCGCAGGCTGACGCCCTGCAGATAGAGGCGTTGTATAATTACGACAAAACGCTGATTACTGCCTTCGCTGAGACGAATACCCTGCAATCCAGAATTTCCAATCTTAAACTGCTCCAGCAATTCAAGCAAAAGCAGAACGATGCGCTCGTGAGGGCCGTCTCCGCAGCCCAGAAACTATACCTGAACAACAGGGCAACCTATCTGGAAGTAATCGACAGCGAGCGCGAACAGTTAGACTGTAAGATGGAGCTTATCGACACAAAGCTGCAACAGCTCTCCACACTTATCGATATATACCGTTCATTCTTTTAGCACATCGTTACGCCAGCACTCCGCCGACCCGCCCTGCGAGCACCGAATAAACGCCGGCCTGTATCAAAACATCAGCTCATACCTGTATAAAACCATACCGGTATGAGCTGTAATTGATTTCAGGAAACCGTTCTGTTTCCTGCATTGTCATAACTGCAATGCCGCAGTATGCTCACTATCATTTTACTGCCTGCCTGAAGATACTGTGCCTGACGCAGGGCCCATTGCGATTTACATCAAATCGGAATACAGCACCTTTTTGATTTCATCTTCGTGATCATACACGAAGCGGGCAACGATACTGGAGAGGATGGCCGACGTAGAGAGCTTCTCCTGTCCGGCATATTTCATGCGGTCGAGCACGTTTTTCAAACTCTCATCAATATAAATGGTAGCCAGCTTGCCGCCTCCGTTCTTGTATTGTGTAGCCATATCGAGGAACAGTTCCCACGAATCGGCCGAGTTGTCCTTTACGATATGATACTCGCGCATGGTGTTCTCCTTGGGCTTCCTGCCACGTACGGGAGCATTTTCAGGGGCTTCATTTTCGGCGTTTTTGGGAGCAGCCGTACTGCTTGCAGGCTGTGCGCCCGAAACGGCAGCTTTTGCAGGCTGAATTTCAACAAGGCTGTCCTCTACGCTATTTGGCTCATTATCAACATATTCGCCATATGGCCTTTCGGGTTTTGTGTGGTTTTGCCGTATGCCTTCTTCCTTAGCTTCAGGTTTATTATTGTGCTGTGTATCAGAAGTTTCCACGTTTTTGTCGGCGATTGCCGTTTTTGTCGTGTTTTCTTCTGCTTTCAGCGTCTGTGGCTCGTCATCGTCGTCGTCAACGGTGGTTTCAATCACTTTCGGTGCAAAATTGCTTTTTCCGTTCTGCAGGTCGTGCACTAATCCCTGAATTCCTCCCGGAAGGAGAACGCTTGTCTTTTTCTTTGCCATAGTTTTGAAACGGATTTTAGCTTTCCAGTATTCTCTTCTTCTCATGCCGTTACAGCGTGGTATGACGGTGTGGACATGGATAAGGGAAATAAATATCTGAAAATTTATTTATACTTTTATATTTTTAATCGTTTAATTATTTATATATTTATATACCGTATGTGTTGTGTTTCTCTCCTTTTTATTATATTTTTATCTGTTCTTTGATTTGCATTTGCTCCGCTGCTGTTGTCTGTTCATGGGGAGTTTGTTTGTTTTCCCCGTTGTCAGGCTGCTGCAAATGCTGTTTTGCAACGGCCGTAAGGTGTACCGTGCGGGAGCAGGAGAGGGGAGTGCTGCCTAATCGTCTTTCATGCGCCGTATCATAAAGTCGAACGCTGCCTTTACGGCATCGCGCTGCGGAGCGGTTATTTCAAAGGTGTTTATGCGCTTTAACGAGGCCCGTGCCGTAATGCGTGGCGTTACCGAACCGAGCTGTTTGAAGATGGCATCCGTCTGTTTCCACATGCGAAGCTCGTCGGCAGTACCAATTCTTACGTCAATACGGTTGGGAACAAAGAACAGTCGTGCGCTCATTTCAGGTGTTGTTTGCCTCAGGGCATTGATGACCTGTATGAACGTTCCCGTCGAGTCGAGTGTCTTTTCCTCATATTCGTAGGGGCAGATAATGAAGTCGGCGCCTGTAAACATGGGCACCAGTCCGTCTTCCGATACATTACCGGGCGAGTCAAAGAGCACGAAACCTTCGGTTTGTGACGCCGATTCCATCAGCTGTTGCATCAGTTCGGGGTCCTGCACGTCAAAGTCTTGTACGGTATAGGGTTCTTCCATGTCTTCGTAAATCTCGCGGTCTTTCTTGCGCTGCATCATGATGGTCTTCTGCAAGTCAGTATCAATGAGGCATACATCCTGTTTTTTCCATGCCAGATAATTGGCGAAGAGCATGCACAACGTCGACTTTCCCACGCCGCCTTTCTGGTTTGCGAACACTATCTTATGGTTCTTCATACCTTATTATATAATGGTTTGTTATTTTTGAAACAAGTGTTTGTTCATATTTTCAAGCGTTTATACAAACACATTTTTATATGAATCAATTTTTATATTTGCAAATATAGGTATTTTTATCTATATACACAAATATTTCTATATACTTTTAATTCTTTATTCTTTTACTTATTAATATGTTTATATATTTATATTTAGACATACACATACTTTTATTTATTTATATATTTAACTGCCTAATTATTTATATATTCATATTTTAACTTATCCATATTTTTATCTATTTATACAAACAAATGCGCAGTAGGGCAGGGGAACAACACAGGGCAAGACTCGCATCAAAAGACATAAGCCAGTAAATGGGTAGCAAAATAAGTGACTTATAATCAAGCATTTGCAGAAATAAATAAACATATAAACAGATAAATACATATAAATTTATTTATATATTTAATTATAGATATAAACATATTAAAATGTTTTTATATAATTATCTTATTATTTATCTAAACATGTATTTATAGATATATTCATATATATAAATGTATACTTGTTTATTTACTAATATATTTAATTATCCATATTTTAAAATATTGATATAAACACATAGATAATTAAAGATATAAACAGATAATTATATATACACTTAAACATATAATAATATATAGATATTAAAATATAATGATTTAAGGCCCTACACGAAGCATACAGACTAAATAGGGTGTTTGGCACAAATATTTATTTAAAGATATAAGTATATAAGTATTTGTTTAGCTAAATATTTGTATAAACACATATTTAAATACATGTGTATATATTTAATTATTTATTGCGATATATTTATATTTAAATATGTACAAATATAAAGGGGGAAATCATGAAAGTAAATGGACGAAAGTATGCCGCGGCGACAAAACAGGTAAATATCAACGGAAAAACAAGTAACAAACAGCAGCAAAAGCAGCAGCAGGCAGGTCATCAAGCGGAAAAAAGACTGAAAATGGAGCTGGAAAATGCGAAAAAAGGTAAGGAGGAACAAAAAAAGGAAGAAGAAACCCAAAAAAGGCGTGAAAAAATAAAGGAAAAACGGGCACAGGAAGAAATGAAAATACGAACACAAAGAAAAAAGACGAACTACACAAAGAAAAAAGACGAATCACGCAAAGAAAAAAAGAGACGTACGTAAAGAAAAAGAGAGACTGACAGGAATAAAAAGAAATATGTAAAAGAATAAAAAGGGGTACACGCAAGAAAAAAGAGAAAAACGCACAGCATGGGAGATGCTTATGAGAAAAAAGGAATCAAAAAAAGAGAAAACTGCTTTTATTTTTAAATTTTCAAGTGCTTAGATTATCTTTAGTAATATCATTAGTATCATATATTAGTAGAGGCAATGTAACCTGCTGATAACCAATAATTACCGCATGCAAACTGCGACAAATTAGTAACATGGTGCGACAAATAGGGAATATTGTTGCGACAAATTAGTAAGGTTGTTGCGACAAATAGGGAACATATTTTGAACCTTGGCGACATTTTGGGAACATGTGTTCGACAAATAGGGAGCTTCTTATGGCTGTTATGATTAAAACTTTACATTATTAATCTGTTTTGTTCCTTATTCTATTGTCTGGAAAGTAAAGGCAGCAGGTTTATGCTTACTTCTGCTTGTTTTATATCATGCTTATATACATATTGTTACATACTTTGCGCGACAAATAGGGAATATTTTGTTTTTTCTCGACGTGCATTTTGGCGACAAATAGGGAGTATGCTCTTTTTCCTTTACATTTATTTTGCCATGTATTAATAACTACGTTATTAATATAGCGTGTTCATACTGTTGTTATCGTTGGTTTTCTCTCTGGTTCTCTTCGCTTTTCCCCTGTGTTGTGGCTGCATGCTGTTGTGAAGCGGCTGCCATTGTCGGCAAAACGTGTCATGACACACTTGTTATGACGTATCGGCATGACGGCATGGGATGCGGTTCGTTATATGCTCACTTTCCGTTTATTTATTATTTTTCCCGTCATTATACCCTGTTATTATAGGGTGGGGGTTCAATTTTCGCTGCTACCACGGTATTATCGTCACGCTTTTACGCTGTAATTGTCGGGTCTCTACGCCGTAATCGTGTTGCCTTTACATCGTAATCGTGTTGCCTTTACATCGTAATCGCTGTGCCTTTACGCTGTAATCGAGCCGCTTTTTCGTCAAAAACAGGGCTGTTTACGCCGTAATTACATCGCAATAGTGCCGTAATCTCATCACGATAGTGCCGTAATCTTATGTTCGTTACCGTGCAGCCGTGTACCGGTAATGCTTGTTCTCTCGCCTGGCTTGCCTGAATTTCATGTTCGTTGACGTGTAGCCGCCTGCCGCCTGTAAAGGTAGAAAAAGGAATTTTCCTTGCACATCAGGGCATGGAAATGTGCAGAAAAGGCAGTGAAAAGTACGTTTTTTTCTTAAAAAACTTTTATTGATTTGTAAATATTACAAAGTTTTTGAAAGATAATTGTACCTTTGCACACCCAAAATAAAAGGGGCATGTTTCGATAAGGAAAACATAAGCCCCACAGGATAACACAATTAAGAATAAATCATATAGACGCGCTCTTTTCAGGACAGGACGCGCCCAGACAAACGACGACAAAATGATGATGAAGAAAAAAAAGAATTATTGCAAACCCTGCACCCTTTGCGTGCGAATGGAGAACACTGAAACTTTACTTACCATAAGCGGCAGTACAACCAACCCTGTGGAGGGAGGCGACCCCACCGGCGGCAATGGTTCTACACCTAATCCCTTTAGTCAGTTTGGAAATGCCAAGCAGGGCCTTTGGGAAAACGTGGCCGACGATTCACAAACTTTTTAAAACACAGCCGGTATTTACCGCCAGAGCACCGGGCACCGTGCTGCCCGCCTCTCGCAAAATAGTAAAAACGCAACCGCTATTTACCGGCGAACATTCGGGCACATTGCTACCCACGAGTTACAAACGTTGAAAAAGGGCCGGGCGCAACCGCCGCCACTGCCCCCCGCATCCTCCCCGATGCTGACAACTTATTGCATAATACAAAAACAAACAGGATAATGAAAAATACAAAAATGTTATGGATAGCCCTCACGGGCCTTTCGGTATCGCTGCTCACGGCTTGCGGCGACGACATCAGCGACAGCGCATCTGCCACAACCACCAGCGTGCAGGTGTATCACGTTACCGCCAGTGCCACCGCGGCCCAGCCGCAGGAACCCACGTCGCGTGCCCTGTCAACGGTGCCCGGAAGCCTCAAGGCCCTTCATTCAGAGTGGACTGAAAATGACGACGTAAGGGCGTTTGTCATTGCCGACGGCAGCGCAAACCGCAGCACCGAATATTCAAAACTTCTCAGCGCAAGCAAGGGAAGAGGCTCACTGTTTACCGGAAGCATCACGGCAAACAAGAATAAACCCCTCACCACCTCAACCGCCATCGCCTTCTTTTATCCCGGCAAAGCCACCCTCGGCACGTCGCGAACCATCAGGCCCGTAACCGAAACCAAGGATGGTCAACAAACCTATCATGCCGCCGCCGACAACATAACCTCGCAGGTAGAACTGAATATTTCAAGGCAGGATGGCACGCCGGAGACCATCGGCGAGCGCTTCGACTTCCAGTGGAAAAAGGCCAATCCGTCGAGGGTTGACGGCTCAAACCTCAACATCAGCATCGGTGCCATGAAGCGTGTAGTGGCTTTCTGGGGACTGAGATTTACCGACAGCAACAACCGTATCCTCACAAACATCGACTCGGTATACATTTCAAACGTCAAGTCGACAGACGTTTTCGACCTCGCTACCGGCCAGTTCCTCAGCAACAATCCCGATGACGAGGCACAGAATATTGTGCTTACCCCGCCGGCCGGCCGTAAAATATCGTCGGCAGCAGGCAAGTATACCTACGTGGCACTGATACCCGACCAGTACAACGACGTCATGGTGATGGTGTATGTTAAGGACAAATGCTACAAGAAAGAATTTGCACGGCTGAGCTTCGACGCCGACAAGGCCTACCATTCCGACCTGCTTCAGATGGAGGAAGTGACGCCGAAGGCCTTCGTTCCCGTTCAGGGCATCAGATGGGCACCGGGTAACTTTATCCATTACGGGCCCGAAAACGGCGGCTACTGGGGAATAGCGCCCACACAATGGTGGATTTCACGCCGGGCCGTACAGCTGGGAAGCAACCGCAAGCCCGTCGCTTCGGGCGGACTATGGCAGTCGTCACAGTTTGAAGACGGCCCTGTACAGACTACCGACGACGACGATCTCTTCCGCTATGGCAATATTGTAAACGCCCTAAATTTGAGAATGGCCGACTATAAAGCAAAGAATACTGACATTGGAAAAACGTTCTGGAACAACGACCGTCCGCTTATCACAAGCATCGTAGGAAGGGAACAAGCCCGCTATGGCGACATCGTATGGTATTATACCATGAACAACCACAGGAAGTACCGTATGCCGAACAAGGCCGAGATGGAAACTCTTTTTAACCAGGCAAACGTTATTCCTGGCTACTGCTATACCGACAAGGGAACAGTGGTTTACGGTGCATACTTTACCACACACACCTCTGGAGCACGCATAAAAACGTTCCCCACCAAGGTAAAAGACTATGGCAGGTATACCAATGTAACGGCTCTTGTGCGTGCCGGCAAAGGCCTGTTCCTGCCCATTACCGGGCGCCGCATGACAGGATACAGCATCATAGGCTTGCGCGATATGACGTGGGGCAGCGACCCCTTCGGCCAGTATGCAACGTCAACCTCGTCGTTCCCCGACTATGCCTACACGTTCCTCTTTGGTACAAACCGATGGCAGTTCAAAGGCATTGCTAAGGGCGAGGCCAGTGCCATACGTCCTGTTCTGGAGACCGACGACGGACGAACCGACACCCCCTACTATGCTTTCGATGGCATAAAATAACCTTTTTATCCCTGTATATTGTGCGTGGCATGCAACCGGAAGGCTGCATGCCACGTTGTTTTTCGGGGGTAGTGTAGCATTCTCCCGTTTGTTTTTATACGCCCTGAAATTGTGTGCCCCGTTGTTTTTTGGGGGTGATGTAGCATTCCTCCGTTTGTTTTTATACGCTCTGAAATTGTGCGTCCTGTTGTTTTTCAGGGGTGGTGTAGCATTCCCCCATTTGTTTTGATACGCCCTGAAGTCGTGTGTCCTGCCGGTTCAGAGGTACAGGCAGGGCTACTGCCGTGGTGCGCGCAGGTTGTCATGGTTTTGTCGCCGCAGGGCCTGCGTGCTGTTTGTAAGTCGTTTACACCCGTATGGCAACACCATTCCATCATATTCCATGCGGCGTTGTGCAGAAAAAACGAGTGTTCGGCGGCTGCCGTCACCATTTTCGGCGGCCGTCGTACGCGTGGTGTGACGGCCGTCAGCAGCGCTGCTGGCGGCCGCCAAACGATGACCTTTACGGTACAAAGGCTGTGCATTTAAAATCCAGATTGAAGAATATTTAAGCGTAACCTCATAACCCCTGCGGCCTTATTCGCCACCCATAGCCGCCCAAGCCTCCCTCGCTCTT
The DNA here is from genome assembly GCA_015256945.1 of Prevotellaceae bacterium. Classification (GTDB taxonomy): domain Bacteria; phylum Bacteroidota; class Bacteroidia; order Bacteroidales; family Bacteroidaceae; genus Prevotella. Next base: position 110,515 of record JABZLB010000001.1, read on the forward strand.
ACTATGATTCTTCCTGCAGCGATTGGTAAAGGGGTAGGGAATACGTCCCTCACGCCCACGTAATACATTTCATCAATCTGTCACAAATGACATTTTTATGAACCATCACTTGCCTTTTATCGCAATAATTCTTGTACTTGCATTCTCCAATCGTTTCATAAAAACACGGTCCATCTTGCCTTTTATCGCAACAATTCTTGTATTTGCATTTCATAAAAGTGTCGTTAATGACGTTTTTATGAAAAGGCATGGAGCCTGTGCCACCCCATTTATTGTGCACCTTGGTATTACGCTTCTCTCAAAAAACAAGTCTTTGGTTTGCACTTCGGCCGTATTTTGTGTTGTATACTCAAATATCTTTTATAACTTTACAGGCAGAAAAGTGGTTGTGGCTGCCCCACCCACGTGCTCCCATTAAAGCTTCGGGTGCTTCCGGGCATGCTAATTATTACTGATATGGATAGTGGAATAAAGGTCTTTTCGAACAATAACGGACGTATTTTCCTTGGCGATGCGTTAGAGATTCTCAGTGGCATTCCCGACGAATCAGTAGATTTGGTGTTTGTCGATCCGCCGTATAATATCGGGAAGAACTTTGCCGGGCGCAAGGATAAATGGAAAACCGACGACGAGTACCTGGCGTGGTGTTATCAGTGGATCGACCTTTGTATCAGGAAAGTAAAGCCCGATGGGTCGCTGTATATCATGACGTCGACCCAGTTCATGCCTTATTTCGACTTGTATGTTCGCAATAAACTTACTGTGCTTTCACGCATTGTGTGGGCGTACGACAGCTCTGGCGTACAGGCTAAAAAGCATTATGGGTCGATGTACGAGCCTGTTTTGTATTGTGTAAAAGACAAAAATCGTTATACGTTTAATGCCGATGATATTCTGGTCGAGGCCAAAACGGGTGCTAGACGCAAACTGATTGATTACCGAAAAACGCCGCCACAGCCTTACAAAACCGAAAAGGTTCCGGGCAATGTGTGGAGCTTTTCGCGTGTAAGATACCGCATGGACGAGTATGAAAACCATCCTACTCAGAAGCCCGTCAGCCTGATGGAGCGCATCATTAAGGCCAGCAGCAACCCTGGAGACTTGGTGTTAGACCCCTTCAGCGGGACGTTTACCACCTGCTATGTAGCGCAAAAGCTGGGCCGGAGGTTCTTGGGAATAGAGATTCAGGAGGAGTATTTCAAAATAGGTTTAAGGCGTTTGGAGATTACTCATGAATACGAAGGCAAGGAGCTGACGCGCGAAAAGAAATCGTATCAAATCAAAATATCTAAAGAACCTAACTTATTAAACTTCGGATAATATGGAATATTCGTTCGCCTCGTTTATTGAAAACTACCTTAAAACCAAATATGGCGATGATGCCGAGCAGTTGTTTTCGATGAGCTATATTCTGCAATATATTGTTCATAAAACCAAATCGGCCGATAAAGGAGCCAAGTCACGAGGCAGTTTTGCGAACCTTTATGCTGTGTATGTTATCGTTGAAGATTATCTTAATCATGGCTTTGACCAGCACGATGATTATGTAAACTATGAGGGTGTACAGTTTTCTGCTCTGCTCAAAAGACAACGAGAGCTTCCCTTTGGTGCCAAGCTTCAGAACCATGCACTTAATTCACGTATGAACGAAGAGTTCTTTAAGTACTTCCCTATGCAGGCAGGCGTGCCGCCAATTATGCGCGATTTGGCAACTCAAAGATACTGGTTTAATGAAAACTATTTAAAAATCGGGGTTGGACGGCATGTGTATAATATTGCTTCCGACCTGTTGAATATCATCGACCATTATGTTGAGGTAAAGCAAAATGCTTTTAAACAATTTATTGATCAGTGCGAAAGCATGCAGAAAATCAACGCCGAAGATGGTAAAAAGGTGGCCGATTTTATCACGTCTCTTCTTGCACCGAACATTGATGCAAGGCTTTTTGAGATAGTAAGCTATGCCATTTTGAAATATTATTACCGCGATATTAAGATATATTGGGGTTTTGCACCTGATGTAAATACACTCAAATCTGATTATCTCCGGCTTTATAAAACAGGCAGGACAAATGCTAATGACGGGGGCATTGATTTCGTTATGAAGCCTTTAGGACGCTTTTTTCAGGTAACCGAAACGCTTGATTTCAGGAAGTATTTCCTCGATATTGATAAGGTTGAACGATACCCTGTAACGTTTGTTGTGAAGACAGAAGAGGCCGTCGGGCAGTTGATGAACAAGGTAAAAGCCGATGCCTTGAAAACGTATGTTGTGCAAAAGGTGGTTGACAATTATCTTAACTGTATAGAAGAGTTGATTAATATTCCCCGGTTAAAAAGCTGTCTTGCCGAGCTTAAAGGGCGTGGTGTGATGCCTGATGTTCTTCAGGAGATTATGGTCCAGGGCAAATTGGAATTTAATTACAACGCCGACCAGTAGGCATAGCCCTTTTATTTTGCGGGGCTTATAGCGTTGCTGCCGCCCGTCCTGCCACATATCCCGTTGTCCATGCGGCCTGCAGGTTGAAGCCTCCTGTAATACCGTCGATGTCGATTACTTCGCCGGCGAAATGCAAGTTGGGGCATACCTTGCTCTCCAATGTGCTGGAATCGAGGCTCTGGAGGCTTATTCCGCCGCTGGTTACAAACTCGTCTTTGAAGCGTCCGCGCCCCTGTATGGCATGGATGTCGTTGGTAAGCGTTTCGATAAGTTTGTTTAAGGCCTTGCGTCCCAGCTCATCCCACCGCCTGTGTGCGTCTAAACCGGCGCGCCCGAGCAGGTAAATCCACAGTCGGCTGGTAAGCTGACAGGGCGCAACGGCGCCCATTTGTTTTTTCCTGTTCAACTGAATAAGTTGTGCAAGCTGCTGTTCAACTGCGGCGGCACGGGTTTCGTTTATCCAGTTGACGGCCACATTGGCGCGATAGTTATTTTCGTAAAGGTATCGCGCTGCGTGGGCCGAGAGCTTCAATACTGCCGGTCCGCTCATGCCCCAGTGGGTAATAAGCAGCGGCCCCCGGGCCTTGAACTTCGTCGACGCAAGGGTAAGCGTTACGGGGTTGACCACTATTCCCATGAGGTTTGTAAAGGCCTTGTCGGGTACGTTCAGCGTAAAGAGCGACGGTGCAGGCATGATAATCTCGTGCCCTGTAAGTGCGTGGGGTTCCAGATTGCGGCGCAAGGGTGCGCCCCCGGTGGTAACAATTACCTTGTCAAAAAGGCGTGGAGGCTTGTCGGTAAACTCTATTTTCAGCTTTCCTTCTGCCGTTGGGGTAACGGCCTTCATGGCGTGTTGCGTAACCGTGACGATGCCCAGCTTGTCGGCCTGGCTCGTCAGGCAGTTGATGATAGCCTGCGATGTCTGCGCCCTGGGGAACACACACTGGTCGGCTTGCGTCACCAGTGGCACCCCATGCCGTTCGAACCATTCGTACGTATCGCGGTGGTCGAACTGCCTGAACAGCCGTTTCATGAGGCGGTGACCGCGCGGATACACCTGTTTCAGGTCGGTAATGCAGGCAAAGCTGTTCGTCAGGTTGCATCGTCCGCCGCCCGAAACGCCCACTTTTGCCAGCACGCGGCTCGTCTTTTCAAAAATAACCACTTCGGCGTGGCTGTTGGTTTGTCGGGCTGTTATGGCAGCAAAGAAACCCGCTGCGCCGCCGCCTATGACGGCAATATGGCTGGAGGTGTTCATGAAAATATCGTGTTGATGAGCTTACGAAGGTATTGAAAAATAATGATTTGCGCAATGCTGCCGTACGAAATACACGCATATTCGGCGAAAAACTACCCCTGGCACGGTATTTTCATGCAGCAGGAGCACCCCCTTGCTTGCATGCTTATAATTAAAAAATATAAAAACAGCAGTCGGTATGTTATTAAATATTAAATAATGAACATGCCGTTTGTGCCGGCCTTATCAAACCGCCTACCTTTGCATTCGATATTATCGGTAGTTGTTTTTAAGGGCAGGCAAATTTCTTTTTTTTCAGGTTTTGTTTGCTTGCCGTGTTTATTACAGGCAAAATAGTAGTAAGATATAGGTTTATGATGCAGAAAAACATTTATTCGAAGCCTGCAACAACGTTTGTATGCTTAAAAATTGAGGAACAGTTATTAACCATCAGTGCAGCCACTACCAACCCTGTTGAGGGTGGAGACCCTACGGGAGGCAACGGCTCTACGCCGAACCCGTTTGCAGGTATGGGTAATGCAAAACAGCATACGTGGGATGACAGTGCCGAATAAGGCGTGCGGTTTACAGGAAATAACCATTTAAGATGATGAACAATACAAAATTTCTGACAGCCGCCCTTTGCATAACGGCAGGCTCTCTGTTTACGGCCTGCCAGCACGATGAGCTGGAAAAGACGCCGGCCGGCAATGAAAACCTGCGCACCTACCATATTACCGTAGAGGCGGCAGCAGCACCAACCGTGGCTGGTTCAACCAAAGCACTGGGCATAAGCAGCGACAATCCCAGGGGGCTGACATCGACATGGCTCGACGGCGACAAAATGATAGCATTTGTTCTGGCCGACAGTACCGGCAGCACACAGGCCGATTACAGCATGATTGAAAGTCTGGGCGCGGGCAAGGGAGCCTTTTTCAAGGGTGAGATAAAGCCCCGTTCGGGCAGTTTGAAAACCAGTAACGACCTGTGTTTCTTCTATCCCGGCGTGGCCTCGACAGGCTCTTCGCGCACCATTACGCCTGTAACGAGGACGAAGGTAAGCAATACCGACTATTACCATGACGCCAGCGATAATATTACAAATCGTGTAGAACTGAATATGACACGGCAGGACGGAACGGCCGAAACCATCGGCAGGCGTTTCGATTATCAGTGGAAAAAGGTAAGGCCGTCGAGCATTCAGGGCACCAATGTAAACGTAAGCATAGGCAGCATGGAACGTATTATTTCGATATGGGGCCTGCGCTTTACCGATAACAACAACCAGATTCTGACCCATATCGATTCGGTTTACATCTCGAATGTGAAGGGAAGCGATGTGTTTAATTTGGGAACGGGCAAGTTTGAAGAGCACAACCTCACCGACGAAAGCATGAATATTGTCATCAATCCTGCCGCTGGCACAAAAATTTCGTCGGCAGGAGGCAAGTACACTTACGTGGCGATGTTACCCGGAACCTACAAAAACGTGCTGGTTATGGCCTATGTAGGCAACACGTGTTACAAGAAAGAGTTTGCCTCTTTAACCTTTGACGTGAACAGGGTACACCATTCTGACCTGCTGGAAATGCAGGAAGTAGAGCGTGAACCTTACGTTGAGGTACAGGGTGTAAAATGGGCAACGGGCAACTTTATTCACTATGGCCCTGAAAATGGCGGCTATTGGGGTATTGCTCCTGCACAGTGGTGGATTTCGCGCCGCGCGGTAATGCTGGGCAATAACCGCAAGGAGGTTAGCTCAGGAGGTATATTACAGTCGTCGCAATTTGAGTCGTCGCCTACGCAAACTACTGATGACGTCGACCTCTTCCGCTATGGTGTTATTGAGAATGCGCTTAAATTGAATGGCGGTGACTATGCTGATTGTGATATTTCAAATAAGGCTTTCTATAATGGTAGAACAGCTCTTGCACTGAAAGTAGGCCGCGGGCAAGCCAAGTATGGCGATATTGTATGGTATTATACCATGAATAACAATCAGAAATATCGTATTCCAAGTAAGGCCGATTTCGATAAACTCCGCACGAAAGCCGATGTAATTCCAGCCTATTGCTACACCGACAAGGGTACTGTTGTGTATGGCGGCTACTTTACAACGAGCGGAAGCATACGCGTTAAAGGTTTCCCCACAAATGTAAGAGCCTATTATAAGTATACCAATGTTACGGCACTTGTGCGTGCCAACAAAGGTTTGTTCTTGCCAATTACAGGCCGTCGTATGGTTCATCAAAGCGATATAGGCTATCGTGACATGAGTTATGGTTTAGGAGCATACGGTCAATATATGATCTTAACCAATCGTTTGGGAACCAGTGACGACTTTATCTTCGGACCAACCACATGGGATCCAACTGGTCTTAACGGTAAAGGACAGGCTCGTGCTATACGTCCTGTTTGGGACGAAACAAGCACAAGTGCTAAAGACCCTGTCTACACTGATTTCCAGAATATTAAATAAATGCTTACAAAACAGGCACGAAACCAATGCGGTTCGTGCCTGTTTTGTTTTTGTTTGTGACGTAAAGCGGTATCGAAGGGCGTGCCGTTTGCTGTGGTTTGTAAGGTTTCCTTATATTGCCGTGCGTGCCGTTTGCTGTGGTTTGTAGGGTTTGCCGTTGTCATACGGGCTGCAAGGCAACATCGGCATAAGCCGTTTGCCGCGTGTATAATATAAAAACAGGCTGTACACGAGCCTGGCATTTATGGTACACAACAACCGTGTGCCGCGTGTAAAATACAGCAACGGGAGGTATGGAAAAGGCTCTCCAAAAGTGGATGCTTATACTTTTGGAGAGCCTTTTTATTTTCAATGCGTCGGTAAACGGGCAAAAGGTGTGCGAAAAAACAAAAAAATGGGGGCGGGTGGATTGTAGGCTTTATCCCCCGCCCCGCATGCCACTACACGGCTTAAGCATGTGCTTTCAGCTTCTCGTGGCTCTTCTTACCATATGAAATACAGACCTAATGCCCATTAATTAGAGTTGTTATATTTTTCTCATGGGGCAACTTCACAGCTACCGTTCAGCCATGAGTCTGTTTTTATTCAATAACCACGGCGGTACCGCTCACTACTACCATGAGCATTGAGCCGCGCGCGCCAACGGTTTCATAGTCGATGTCGAGCCCTACAATGGCATTTGCACCAACGGCTTTGGCGGCTTCCATCAGCTCGGCCATAGCCGTTTGCTTGCCTTCGCGTAAAACTTTTTCGTAGCTTTTGACGCGACCGCCGAAAGTATCACGCAGATTTGCAAAGAAATCTTTAAATACATTGGCTCCGATAATGGCTTCGGCCGTTACAATTTGTTTGTACTCAAGAATGGGGTGACCCTCAATAGTGGGTGTTGTTGTTAGAACCATAAGTAAAGGTTTTTAAAGTTTGACGATGCCCCCGCGGGGTGAATTCAGACGGTTTGGGCAACGGTTTGCATACAATGCGTATGTCTTTTCCACGCCCTTGCGTCGTTCTCATGGGCAAAAGTAATAAATTATTACTTATGTTGATACTTTTCAGGCCATTTTTTTATACAAAAAGCAAACAAATAGTCAGAAATGATGGTTTTATGATAGTTTTTTGCATTCATATGGAAAGTTTCTCAATCTCCGCGTACCTATTTAGTATGAAAAGTCTTACTTTTGCATATTGGAATATTCTGTATTCGATAATATTACGGAGCTATTTTTGAAATTGTCAAGTTAAAACATCCGAATGAAGAAACTTTTACTCGTTATTTTAGCCTCTGCCATGGTGGCACCCGTGCCGGCAACGGCCAGAAAGAAAAAGACCGCAAAGGGCGTTGACACCACGCTGGTGGCGAAATTGAAAACCGATGACTGGACACGCACGCTGAAAGGAGCGCGCCGTATGGACGGCTTGTTTCCCGTTTATCTGAACCAGAAGGACGGCAAGCTGTATTTTGAGCTGGACGAACAGGCGTTGAAACACCCGTATATTTTGTCGAACCGCATTGCGCAGACGAGCAATACACACGATTATGTGGCCGGCCAGATGGTTGACCGCCCCCAGCTTGTGCGCTTCAGCCGCGACAGTGTAAAGGTTATGCTGCACCTGGTTCAGCAGGGAAACGTGGTGGGTAAGGACGATCCCATAGCGGCATCGTTTCGTACCAACTTTGCCGACCCGGTGCTGAAGGGGTTTAAGATTGCCGCGCAGCGGGGCGGACGTGTGCTGATTGACGTAACCTCTTTCTTTGGAAGCAACGAAAAAAGCCTCAGTCCCATCAAGCCTGATAATCCGCTTTCGGTACTCTTCGGAGGCTCGAAGGGGCTGAAGGGCAGTTATCAGAGCGACGCATCAGGCATCAGCGAGGTGAAGAATTTCCCGCTGAATATCGAAATAAAAACCCTGCTCACGTTTTCGCTGTCGAGCAACGACAAGCCCTATTCGGTGGTAATGCACCGCTCTCTTTACCGTGCGCCCGACACATTGATGCGTCCGCGCCTGCACGATAAGCGCGTAGGCTATTTCTCGACCGACCAGAAGGTGTATAGTTCGCAGGCCGATCGCGTTGACGAAAGGAGCATTATTCATCGCTGGCGCATCGAACCGCGCGACAGTGACCGTCAGAAATATTTCGCCGGTGAGCTGGTAGAGCCGAAGAAGCCCATCGTTTTCTATGTCGATTCGGCCTTTCCTGAGAAGTGGCGCAGCACGGTAAAGCAGGGCATTCTCGACTGGAATGCCGCGTTCGAAGCTGCCGGTTTCAAGAACGTTGTGCAGGTTCGCGACTATCCTAAGAACGATCCGGCGTTCGATCCTGACGATATGCGTTACAGCTGTGTGAAATATGCCGTTACCGAAACCGCCAATGCCATGGGACCAAGCTATGTGGATCCGCGCACGGGTGAGATACTGACGGCCGACGTTATCTGGTATCACAACGTCATCAGCCTGCTGCATAACTGGAGGTTTGTGCAAACGGGGGCCGTTGACTACCGCACGCACAAGAAAACATTTGACGACGAGGTGATGAAGGAATCGATGCGATATGTCACTTCTCACGAAATAGGGCACACGCTTGGACTGATGCATAACATGGGTGCCAGCTTTGCATTTCCCGTGGACAGCCTGCGCAGCCCGTCGTTTACACAGAAGTATGGCACCACGCCCAGCATTATGGACTATGCCCGTAACAACTTTATTGCCCAGCCCGGAGATATGGAACGCGGCGTGAAACTGACGCCGCCCGTATTGGGTGTTGAGGATATTAACGCCATCAAATGGGGTTACCGGCTCATAAAGGGAGCGCAGACAATGGACGACGAAAAGCCTGTTCTGGCTCGGTGGATACAGGAAAAGGCCGGTGATGCGATGTACGAGTTCGGACCGCAGCAGGTAATGGGAACGGTAGATGTAAGTGCACAGACCGAGGATTTGGGCAACGACCACGTGAAAGCCGGCAATTATGCCATCGCAAACCTGAAGATTATCATGCGCAACCTGGAGAAATGGACGGCCGAACGTGGTGCCGACTATTCGTATATGCAGGATATGTACAAGAGCCTCGTGTCGCAGTATGCCCGCCATCTGGGCCATGTGCTGCCGTATATTGGCGGTGTAAGATACCACGAAGTGCGCCAGGGCGACACTTTCCCGGCCGTAGAATATGTGGATAAAGCCGGTATGCGCCGTGCCATGACATGGTTGGTGGCACAGGCCCGCAGCTATAAATCGTGGCTTTGCCCGCAGAAACTGCTCATGAAATTTGACCGCGCCGACGAAATTCGCACCAATTTTGAGAACACAGTAGTGAGCGGTTTGTTCGCTTCGACGCGCCTTCAGCGCATTGACGACGGCCATAAGCTCAATGCACAGCGCAATTACAGTGTGACAAATTATGTTGACGATGCCTTCAACGAGGTGTTTAAGCCCACGATACAAGGTCGTTCACTGACCGACGCCGACCTGAAACTGGCCAGCGAAGCCGTAGCCCTTTTTGCGCGTGCCAGCGGTATTCAGGCCGACGGTACAAAGGCATCGCTCGTGAAACTGGCCGATAACGGTTACACCTATTATAATAATAGCACCGACATGGAGCAGCGCGACCTGCTGCCCTGCGAGTATACCGACCCCCAAACAAGCTTTGTTCGTATCAACTACGGCCTGCCGTCGTTGCCCGACGAGGTTTACAAACCCCTGATGTTGCGTCAGCTTCGCCGCGCCCTCAGCCTGTTCACGGCTAAACGTGCCACTGGCAATGCTGCCACAAAAGCTTTCTACGAATACCAGATTTTGACGATTAACAAGTTGCTCAAAAAGTAAAGGGGAAGCGTTTAAAATTAAAAAAGTAAAAAATTAAAAAAGTAAAAAGCTGTGCAGAGGGGTAAAAAAGTAAAAAATTAAAAAAGTAAAAGGCTGTGCAGAGGGGTAAAAAAGTAAGAAATAAAAAAAGTAAAAGGCTGTTCCTGAAATATAAAAAATGAAAGGAATAGGGAATTAAAGTAGCTTGCGCAAAGGCAAAAGCAATTGGAAATAAAGTAATAACTAAAATAGAAAATGTAAAAGTGTAAAAAGATAAACAGAGAGAAGGGGTTGCGAGTTTTCTTGAAACGACGGTAGCCTGGCGAATTTTTAATTTGAGATGATTGCAGTAGTCGAGTAGTTTTGTACCGGTAATTACATCAATCGGTTATGCGATTAAAATTATGTTGTACAAATAATGCAGACAGAAGATAATCTTTTCCGCCCGGCTTCCAATCTGTCTTAAAGTTCAATATCAGCATAGAACAGCGCGTGCAGCCCTTTTTACTTTTATACCTTTTTACTTTTTTACTTTTACGTGAGCATTTATGCGGACAAGAATCATTTCACTGTGTCTGGCCCTTGGCATCGCGGCCACATCATGGGCACAAAAGCAAACCGTAACAGGTAGCGTAGTAGATGCCGACGGCGAGCCCGTAATAGGAGCCGTAGTAAAAACCCAGGACGGGAAGGTAGCAGGCGTAACCGATGTCAACGGCACCTTTACGCTTTCGGTTCCCCAGGGTAAAACCACCCTCGTTATATCGAGCGTGGGCCTGAAAACACAAATGGTGAGCGTAACGGCAGGCAAGCCTCTGAGTGTGAAAATGGCGAACGACGAGAAGACGCTCGACGAACTGGTGGTGGTTGGATATGGTATTCAGAAGAAGTCGGCCCTGACAGGGTCGATAGAAACCATCAAAGCCGAAGACCTTACCATGCAGCCAGTGATGAACCTTGACCAGGCATTGACCGGGCAGGTAGCCGGTTTGCAGGTGATGCAAGCCAGTGGCGACCCCAGCACGGCGCGCGAAGCCAACATCCGTGTGCGCGGTATCAACGATGCTCCGCTGCTGGTTATCGACGGCGTTCCACGCTTCGGCACTACCACGTCCGACGGTGAGATGCGCCTCTCCGACCTGAATCCTGACGACATCGAGAGTGTAACCATTCTCAAAGACGCTGCCGCAGCTGCCGTTTATGGCGCAAGAGCCGCAAACGGTGTGGTGCTGGTGCAGACCAAACGCGCCGGTGGCGACCAGAAAGTACATGTGAACTACCGCGGACAATACAACGTGGAGCAGTCGACACGCAATCCGGAATTCCTCGGCGCTTACGATTTTGCCTTACTGCGAAACCGCGCTGTCGACAATACCCCTGGCACGACAATCGCGAAATATACCGATGCACAGCTCGAGGAAATCAAGAACCATACCGCACCCAATGTGTATGGCGACGAAGACTATATGGCTTATCTCGACAAGACAGGCTACTCTACAACCCACAGCGTTTCGGTGACAGGCGGCAACCAGTTCGTGCGTTACTATCTGTCAACAGGCCTTGCTGATGCCAAGGGTATTTACACAGGCATAGGCCGTAACCGTTTAACGTACAGTGCAAAACTGGATGCAACACTGGCAAAGGGCCTTGTATTGTCGTTCTCGGAGGAAGGAACGCGCACGCGTTCAAAGAACAGCAGCTACTCAACGCTTACGGCAGCCTATTCGTATTCGCCCCTTCAGGTATACCGGTTCAGCAACGGCGACCTGGCAAGTATTAACGGAGGCAACCCCCTTATCAACATCTACGGTCTGGGAGGATATATCAAAAGCACCAGCAAGATGAACACCATGACGGTGAACCTGCGATGGGATGTGCCATGGGTAAAAGGCCTCTCGGCTTATATTCGCGGCACCTTCGACGACAATCACCGCATTGAAAGCACCTTCAGCCGCCCCGTAACGCTGTATACCTACGACGCAACGGCCAACAGCTACGCCACCGACCCCAACACAGTATATCCTACTGCCAAGGTATCGCTGCGCCAGGCCGATACCTTCTTCGACAGTCAGCTCTACGAAATGGGAGCTAATTTCCTGCGCACATTTGCACAGAAACACGACGTTGAGGGCACACTCGTGGCCAATTACCAGCGTACACACAACCAGTATATGAACGGAACCAACCAGGATAAGGGCATCTATCCCGAAACCATGGGTACGGCACAGAAGGCCCTTCTCAGCGGCAACGAAATATACAACCAGCGTGCTTCGCTCATCGGAAGGGCGAAATACGGCTACGGTAACAAGTATTTTGCCGAGTTCAGCTTTCGCGTAGACGGGTCGAATAACTTCATACCGAGCCGGCGATGGGGATTCTTTCCTTCGTTCTCGGCAGCGTGGGCCATGTCAAACGAAGACTGGTTCCGCCAGTGGAAACAGGGTATTCTCAGCAATGTTAAGCTGCGCGCCTCTACGGGATGGCTCGGCAACGACGGCCTCGTCAACTCGTTTTCTTACCTGAAAACGTTCCAGGAGTCGACAAACATGGGTTACAGTCACGGTGGAAACTTCCGTCCGGGCCTTATCCTTACTACGGGCGGATACCCCAATCCGGCCCTGACGTGGGGACGAACACACGACTGGAACTTCGGACTCGACCTTGGATTCTGGGGCGGTCGCATCAGCGTCACGGGCGAATACTACGTGCGTTACGAAACCGATAAAATTACGTCAGCTCCCGATTACATCTATCCGCCGTCGACAGGAGTGGAGGGAAACGTGCCGAGTATTAACTTTGCGAAGCTCAAAGCCTGGGGATGGGACCTCACAATCAACCACCGTAATACCGTAGGAAAGCTGAAATACAACGTGGGTATCACGCTTTCGAAAACACAAGACAAGTATTTAGACTATGGCGACGAATCGGCACAGCTGCCCAATTTAAGAAGAAAGGGCCGCAGTTCGCTCGTATGGACCATGTACGAGGCAGCGGGATTGTTCCAGACGCAGGACGAAATCGACAACTGTGGAGTAGACCAGGACGGAGCGGGTAACGCTACATTAGCCCCCGGCGACATCAGATACGTTGACCAGAATGGCGACCATCGCATCACGTCTGAAGACCAGGTGTATGTAAAAAATTCCTCTTATCCCGATATGGACCTGGCTTTTCGTCTGGGCGCATCGTACAAAGGGTTCTTTGTAAACGCCCTCTTCCAGGGCGAAATGGGATATAAGCAGAATATCATCGAATCGTACACGCTCGACAACGGCACGCTGCAGAAATTCCAGAAATACCATTTAACCGAAACGTGGACGCCTGATAACACCGGCGCTCGTTACCCGCGCATCAAGTTTGTAACCAGTAACGACAACAACCGTCGCGCGTCGACGTTCTGGATTCAGAACTGTAACTTCCTGCGTTTAAAGATGCTGAGCATAGGCTATCAGCTGCCACGCAACATGGTTAAGCACATAGGAGCCACGTCGGCAAGCCTTGCTTTCCAGGCCAGCAACCTGTTTACCATTACCAATCTCGAGGGAATGGACCCCGAATCGCTGCGCGGATACCCCATACAACGGTCGTTTGGCGTAACGCTTAACTTAGGTTTCTGATTCGACAAAAACAAGAATTTCGCAATATGAAAAATATAATTTCAAAAGCATTACTGGCTCTGCTGCCCCTCATGATGGCAGCATGCAGCCCAAACAGCCTCTTCGACGATACGCCAAACGACAAGATTTCGGACGACAAGACGTGGGAATCGCCCATGCTGCTCGACGAATATGTAAACACATGGTATCGTAACATGAACTACGGCTTTAAGACATACGTCCCCAGTACGGCCCTGTTCAAGAGCATTTCGCGCTATTATCTGCCCTGGTTTACCGACCAGCTGAGCAACGGTAAAAGCGACTGGTACAACGCCGGATACGGTGATATACTGAAGGATAACGAAGAAAGCGTCACACAATGGGCCCGAAACACGTGGACAAGCTGTTATACACAAATACAGTATATTAACCTGTTTCTCGAAAACAAGGACAAGGTTCACGATGCTGCACAACGTCAGCGTGTGGAGGGCGAAGCCCACTTTTTCCGTGCCTACTATTATTATATGTTGTGGCGACGCTTCGGAGGCGTGCTCTTAATTGACCATACCTACGACCCTCTCACCCATGCCGAAAAGTTTCCGCGTGCTTCCTATGAGCAGATGGTGTCGTTTATCGTGGCCGAAGCCGGCAAGGCCGACAGCCTTTTATCCGTTACAAACGGTGCCTCCGACGTGGGACGCGTGACGCGCGGTGCCGCCATCATGCTCAAAGCCAAGACGTATCTGTGGGCCTCAAGCCCGGTTTTCCAGAACAAAAGCAAAAGCTATCTTGGCTTTACCGGCGACCAGTCACAAACCATGCTGCAAAAGGCGCGCGCTGCCTACGACGAGCTGTTTGCCCTTAACCGCTATCAGCTCGTGCCCGTTACGGCTACCACGCAGGACGGCATACGCGACGAATACCGCAAAATATTCACTACAAAGAACACCTCCGAATCGATACTGGAGGTGCAGCACTCCGATGACGGCGACTATGCCAATAAGTTTGGCCATACGTTAGACCGCGATGCGGCTGCCCCTTCTTTCACAGGGACGACAGCTGCATACACTCCTACACAAAACCATGTGGCCGAATACGGCATGCGTGGCGGTGCCGTCTACGACCCTCTGCATCCTTACGACAACCGCGATTACCGCTTTTATGCCAACGTTCTCTACAACGGCTGCGAATATCGCGGACATATCATGGACATGGCTACGACCGACGGCAAGGCCGGTGCCGACATAACGCCCTACGGTTCGTCTACAACAGCAGCCGTAACACGCACGGGATACTATCTCGGCAAGTTTGTCGACGCCTCACAATCTATTGACGACAACGACACCTATGCGTCGAAACAGAACTATATCATATGGCGTCTGGCCGAGGCTTACCTCGATTATGCCGAAGTGTGCTTCCGCTTAGGCGACAACGCTGCCGCCCTCGACATGGTGAACCGCATACGTACACGCGTCCACATGGATGCGCTGTCGGCCCTCACCTGGGACGATATTGTGCGCGAACGCCGCGTGGAAATGGCCTTCGAAGAAACCATATACTGGGACCAGATGCGCTGGGGAACAGCCGAACAAACCTTCAGTGGTGCCACCAATCCTCTGAAAGGCATCACCGTTACTGTGCGTGCAGGCAATACAACCTATCGTACAGTAAACATCAACAGGTTCCCGGCGCGCGTGCGTAAGTTCGAAACCAAGGAGTATTATTTCCCTATCCCATGGGCCGAAGTGCGCTATCAGGGCATCGAACAGAACCCAGGCTGGAACGAAGTATAGCCTTTTTACAACGGCATGGCGGCAGTACAGCTGCTGCATGCCGCTGACGGGAACGGGCGATGAGGCCGCTTTAGTAAGGCCGTGCCGCTGCTGCCGGTACATGCCGCCGACGTTTTCGCAGGCCCTCAGGGCCGTTGGCATGGCCCGGAACAGGCGCGCAGTAGAGCCGGTTACCCCCCGAAAAAAAAATATAGTACAGCATAAAACAATATAAATCATTACAACAACGCTGCCCCTCCGCAATTTTCCCCATGAGGGAGAGGGGCCGTTTATAAACACTTTCAACATGAAAAAACTGTTTACTTTAGCAGCACTTGCCTTCGCTTTTCTGTCGGCAGGCGCACAAACTACAAAAAACTTGTTTCCCGCTACCGTAACCGACGCCAACGGATGGTTATGGTTTAACTCGCAGAGCGTGATTGATACCTATGTAGGCGACATCGATACGTCCGACCCGGTAGCCTTCAGAATTGATGTCAACGGCAAGCCCATCCAGAAGGTTTTCGCCGATCAGCAGCCCGATTATCCCGAGGCAACCGCCGACCCTACGATTGTAGGTGCAGGAACCGACGGCGAAACGGGTACGGCCGGAGCACATACCGGAGCCATTATTCTGCCCCCGGCCAAGGGTTTTGGTGCCATCAACGGCGGTGGAATAGCCTTCAAACTGCCTGCCCTGGCTACGTTAAGCATATGCCTGTCGAGCAATTCCAAGATAATTGGCCGCCTTACGGCAACTACAAACCCGCAGAACGACATCTTCAAATTTGTGAACGACGGCAACATCTATCCCCTCAACAGCGACAAAGGCTTTAAGGTTATTCAGGTGTATTCGCTGTTTAAGAAGCTGGCCGGCGCTGGTGTGAAGGAATGGACTGGGCTGGAAAACCTGCACAATGGCACTGATCCTACCACCATTAAGAGCGATGCCCCCATCTATGTATTCTTTCAAAACGGCAACCGCGACACGGTATATGTTCACGGTGTAAAGATAACCGTACCCGATACTGCCACCGGTATCAGCACCGTTGCTGCCTCCGTGGATGGCAAAACTACCGTCTACACCGTCGACGGACGCTTTGCAGGCACTGCACTTACAGGCTTGCGCCAGGGCGTTTACATGGTGCGCGAAAACGGAAAAACCCGTAAGGTGGTTATCCGGTAATCGGGAAGTTTGGTTTTCGTGCCCCCTAAGTTAGGGGGCTGGGGGTCTGAACCACTAAACTTAATATACAAACAGACAAATCTTTCTTTTCAGACATAAAGACAAAAAGAACATATTTTACCTTTGATTTTAGAGGTGTGTAGCACCTTTTCTAATTAGAGGTTAGGGGGCTGGGGGTCTGAACCTCCTCATCTTCTTCTACAATTCATTTAAAAAAAGAATCTTTTTAACAGCCCGCGTGCACAGAGAGCAATTCTCTCCTCCCTGTGTACGCGGGCTTTTTTTGGCTCATAGCCGGCCAGCCCTTTTCGTCTTTCTCTCGCCTTAAACACACTTTTTACAGGTCACTCCCCCCGGAATTCTGTCTTCCTGAACCCCAATCCCCTCAACCGGGCCATAGAGGCGCGCAACAAGAGTTGCGTATTGTACGTACGAAATAAGCCTTCTGCCCAGCTGTTTCTTGTTTAGTAGACTTACGTTTTAGCTTATAGGTTGCCGTTCGATGGTCGTCATTAGCGCTGCTGACGGCCGTCACCCCCGTCGTTCTACGGTCGTCAGCAGCGCTGCTGGCGGCCGCCACACAGCGAGGTTTACAGGGTTAACGGGTGCGTTGTGTAGGGTAGAGGCATGGACATTACGGTTGTTTTCTTAGTGTTTAAGCCCCATAATTCGTGTGCACAAGCCCCCTAAGTTAGGGGGCTGGGGGTCTGAACGATGGCACATACTGTGGTAGTAAAGCGTGAACGCCATTGCTCTCCTTCGCACGACAAAAGGCTGAAGAGGGTAATATACAATACTGAAAAGGAAAGAACGTTGTCGGTGTTGTATATGGAATTAGGTTGTTCAGACCCCCATCCCCCTAACTCAGGGGGCTTGTCCTCACGAACAAGGGGGCGCGAACACATCCTCATTTTCTATACATTTTCTTGTATCAGAATGAAAAAATATGCAGAAATATTTCGTAATTACGAATTTTCCCTTAACTTTGCCTATTGCAATATCTGTCGATTAAACCTAAAATAATTTGTAAGCAGCAGCAATTACAGCTGCATCGGCAAGGCATTAGTTTACACGTTTCGCATGTTGTTACCAGCCATTTACAGCGGGCAAGGCTACAAAAGGCTCTATGCTCATGGAAGCAATGGCATGTGACGATTATACGAACGCATGGGACAGGCTGGAATATAAAATTAATTTATCAAACCATTTATATGAAAAAATCATTGTTTTTATGGTGTGCTGTCGTTATGACGGCATTGTTAAGCGGCTGTTCAAACGCCTCCAACGACCCTATTACCCATGTGCCTTTCAAAGAGGCTAAGGACGGCAAGTGGGGAATGATAGCCATGGATGGCAAGGTGTTGTTTAAGGAAGAGTTTAAACAAGAGCCTACGGTTGTGCGCGATAACCGCTTTTTTGTAAAAAACAAATCGGGCTTTTGGGAGATGTACGACGCTTCGGAACAACCTAAAAAAATAGGCGATGAGTATAAGCATGTTTCTGTTTTTAACGGCGGACACGCCCTGGTTTCGAAGCGCAATGAGCCGGTATCTATTATCGATACCGACGGCAAAACGGTAAAAGTGCTCGATAAAATAGAGGGCAAGACGGTGAACGGGGTGTACGCTTTCAACGAAGGCTATGCTGTTTTCATGACTAACGATTCGCTCTATGGTGCCATTGATGACAACGGTAACTGTGTGATCAAACCGCATTACTGTGGAATTAAGTTGTGCTCCGAGGGCAAATTCATTGCTATCGACGCCAAATACAAGAAGTTTATAAACCAGAAACAGAAAAGCAAGGTTAAAGTATCGGTTATCACGACAAGCGATAAGCAGCTGTTTGAATTTGCTTATGACAAATACGAAAACTTTGAATCGGTCTTTGTCGACGGCAAACTGCCCGTAAGTGTAAAGCGCGACGGCAAGGAAATATGGGGCATTATCGACGACAATGGCCGGTATGTGCTCAACCCTTCCAACAAGTTTAAGATAATAGGTATGGTGCACGGCGACAGGTTTACCTATTCAAACGGCGAGGCATGGGGCTTGATGACGCTTAAGGGCGAGTCGTTAATCCGGGCAAAATACGATATTCTTTATTATGCTGATGACAACAGTCTTGTTGCCGGAACGTGGAAAAAGGATGGATATGAATATAAGTTTATCAACGAAAAAGACGAACAAATAGGCAACGATACTTACGAAGATGTATACCCGTTTTTGTATTTTGATGGCAACCATACTCTCGTAAAGCTTAACGATAAACAATATTCTATCATCGACAAAAAAGGCGAATCGCTGAAGAATCTGCCCGATATGGTAGAAGCAGGCTTATCGGCAGGTGACACGTATATTGAAAGCGACTATGTTGATTTGCAGGCTCTTGTCAGCGCGTTTCAAATTACCCCCAGCGGCATTATGGGTTTCAACTATACGTCGTCGCCCCGCAATGTGGTAAGGAAAGCGGCTGCGCTCGGTATGCTTACCGGCGATAAGGAACACGCTGCCCATTCGCCTTACTGGTTCGATTACAAAGATGAGGTGATGCTTTATAAAGATGTTGACGGCGTAAGGGGAATGTTTTCCATTACGTTTAACGGCAAATTGAGCCGGCAAACCTATCGTACAAAGCGCGTCATCGACTACGAGTTTTACGACTATTATTATTATCACGATGAGAAAATTCCTACGGGATATGTGTGGAATAAAGTCAGTCCGCATGCTTTCACACTAAGTATTTCCAACGACGGGCGCATGCGGGGCAAACTGCATCAGCTTTATAAGGTAATTGTAAGCAGGTTTAAAGGCATGGGAACCGTTGCCAAACAAAACGATGGTGCCGTAGTGCTCAATCTCCGTAACGGCAAGCGGGCCTTTATTTATATGAAGAAAAACAATGTGGTTGCTGTCTGGGGCAACCTGAAACCAGTAAGCGAAATAGACATCAGTGAGTATAAAGACATTAGCAATGTTGACGAAGGGATAGACGAAGCAGAGGACAACGACGACACCGATGTGGCGGAAGATACTGCCGTTGCCGATAGTACGGCCGTGGATGCAGACGAGTAACCGGCTGGCTCGTACCTCCTAATTCGTCCGCTCTTGCCCCCTAAGTTAGGGGGCTGGGGGTCTGAACAATGGTACATACTGTGGTTGTATACTGTAAACACCATCATCTCCCCCGCACGACAAAAGGCTGAAGAGGGCAATATACAATACTGAAAAGGAAAGAACGTTGTCGGTGTTACACATGAAGTGGGGTTGTTCAGACCCCCAACCCCCTAACTTAGGGGGCTTGTACACACCAATCAGGGGGCTTGTACCCACCAGCAAGGGGGCTTAAGCACCCGAGAATATGTTTACAATGCCGTAAAGGCGGCAACGAAACCAAATATAATTCCCGGCGTGTTGGCGATGGCAACGGGCCAGTCGCGCTTCTCTTTGAACAAGCCATATGCTACCCATAGCGTACAGTTTATGCCAGCCATGAAGGGTTGTATAAACGAACCCTTGTGACCATTTAGATTGTCCATAATCTGTGGAAAATAGAAAACATACATCAATATTGCCGTTACTGTACCTACCCAGCCCATTAATCCGAAAAACTTTTCTTTTGTCATTGTCGATTTTTTCTTTTGTTTATTTGTAACCTGACGGCATCGTGCCGGCTTCCTTGTGATATAATTGATGGTTTTTGCGGTTGCCGGCATTATGCCGATGCCGCGAAGTTATAAAAAAAATATGTTTTGAAGCCTCCCTTTTCCAACTAATTTTCAGCACGGTTTGTTTTCACCATCCTGTGAAAATACGCTGTTGTGCAAAAAAACTTACAAGTACATCCCTGTTTCGTATGTGCGAAACATCACGGTTTTTTGTATTTATTGCAGCAGCAATGATGTAAAAACATCAAAACCATGAAACCAGAACCATGCAATTGTTTTTTGTTAAAGCGTGATGGTAAACGCCCGTTTCCCTTTCCCCATAGTTCATGCAGGTATGCCCTTGCCACCCCTGCAAGCCGGTCTGTACGGTTTCGCTGCTTCGGCCTGCCGTGGTATTGCAGCCGCTTCTGCGTCCCGGTCGTTGTCCTTCTGCGCCCCTGTCACTGCTCTCCGCGGCTTGTGTTTTCATCTCTCCGTACAGGAATTGTTTCACGCTTCCGCGCCCGTTTCGGGGTAAAAGAAGAGTTTTCGTTGCCTGCTGTGGGGTTTTTTGCACAGCAACGGTTCTGATTTCTTAATGCTTTGCGTTTTTCATTTTCAGTGCTATTCGCTTTCTTTTCAGGTCAACGTCTATCACTTCTACAACTACCTGCGCCTGAAGGGCTACCACTTCGTTGGGGTCGCGTACGAAGTGGTCGGCCATTTGCGAGATGTGTACCAGCCCATCCTGATGCACACCAATGTCTACAAAGGCGCCGAAATTGGTGATGTTGGTTACTATTCCCGGCAGTTCCATGCCTGCAATAAGGTCTTCGGGGGTATGCACACGGGCGTCAAAGCTGAAGGTTTCTGCCTGTCCTCGCGGGTCGCGACCGGGTTTTTCCAGTTCGGCCATGATGTCGTTCAGCGTGGGCAGGCCCGTTGTGGGCGTTACATACTGGCTGATGTCGATACGGCTGCGCTTGTCGGGACTGTCGATAAGCTGCGATATGGTGCACCCGCAATCGGCTGCCATGCGCTCTACGATGGCGTAACTTTCGGGATGTACGGCCGTGGCGTCTAACGGATTGCGTCCGTGGGGCAGGCGCAGGAAACCGGCACACTGTTTGAATGCTGCGGCACCGAGGCGGGGAACTTTCCTTAATTGTGAGCGCGATGTGAAGGCACCGTTTTCGGTTCGGTACTGAACGATGTTGCGTGCAAGGGCTTTTCCTACACCGCTGACGTAGGCCAGCAGGTTCACCGACGCCGTGTTGAGGTCGGCTCCTACGGCGTTTACGCACAGCTCTACGGTCTGGTCGAGCCTTTGTCGCAGCCGTGTCTGGTCAACATCGTGCTGATATTGTCCTACGCCTATGCTCTTAGGGTCAATCTTCACCAGCTCGGCCATGGGGTCGATAAGGCGTCGTGCTATCGATACGGCACCGCGCACGGTGACATCTTCGTTTGGAAACTCCTCGCGTGCTATGTCAGAAGCCGAGTAGATGCTGGCGCCGTCTTCGCTCACTATGTACACGGGTATGTCGGGAATCTGCCGCAGTATGTCGGCCGTTTCGCGCGAGGCGGTGCCGTTTCCACATGCAATGGCTTCTACATGATAGCGTCTGGCGAGGTTGGTAAAGCGGTCGAGGGCCGACGGCTGGCCTGTATGGCGAGGCTCAGCCTGACGTCCTGTGGCAAACACCACGTCGTGGGCGACGAGCGTTCCCTGTGCATCGACGATGACAACCTTGCATCCTGTTCGTATCCCCGGGTCGACACCCATGACGCGTTTCGGCCCCAGGGGTGGGGCAAGCAGCAGCTGACGGAGGTTGTTCTGGAAAACATCGATGGCCTCTGAGTCGGCTTTTGTCTTGCTTTGTGCGGCAAATTCGTTTTCGATAGAAGGGCGCAGCAACCGGCTGTACGCGTCGGCCACGGCCTCGTTAACCCATTTCTGGCACGGTCCTGTGCCGTGCACGTGCAGGCGTTGCAGCCGTGATATGCAGGCATCGTCGTCAATGGTGATGGCCACGCGCAGGTAACCTTCCTGCTCTCCGCGGCGCATGGCCAGCAGACGGTGGGAGGAACAGCGGCGCAAATCTTCGCTGAAACTGAAGTAATCGGCAAATTTCTGTGCGCCGTCGTCATGGCGTTTCTTCTCGATAACGCGCGCGGTGATGACGGCCTGTCGTGCAAAGGCCTGTCGTACGAGCTGTCGTGAACACTCGTCTTCGCTTGTGTTTTCGGCAATAATGTCCTGTGCGCCGTGCAGGGCAGCGGCTATGTCGGGCACGTCGGCATTGATAAAGCGGCGCGCCGACGCCTCGGGGTGAGGCTCACGCTGCAATAACAGCAGGGTGGCCAGCGGCTCAAGCCCCTGTTCCCGCGCCACCTGCGCACGCGTCCTGCGTCGTGGTTTGTAGGGCATATAGAGGTCTTCAAGCTCGGTTGCATCCCATGAGGCTTCGATGCGACGGCGCAGTTCGTCGGTGAGCTTGCCCTGTGCACCGATGGTTTTCAGAATGGTTTCCTTGCGTTTCTGCACTTCGTCGAGCTGTGTGGTGAGGTCGTCAATGGCCGTTATCTGCACCTCGTTGAGGTTTCCTGTGGCTTCTTTGCGGTAGCGGCTGATGAAAGGTATGGTGCATCCCGCCTCCAGCAGCGCCAGTGTAGCCTGCACCTGCGATGCGGGAATGTGTAAACGGTCGGAAATTATGGGTGAAAAAGGGTTCATATCTTTTTAATAAAATAAGGAGTTATGGAGTTATTTTTCAGGAGTTAAGGTAGTTATGGAGTTAAAGGAGTTAAGCCATTACTCTGTTCTTACGTTTCTTCCTTGTGGGATTATCGGAATATGATAGTTAAGTTTATCGTGTGATGATGCCTACTTTATAATATATTTGTATGCGCTTTGTAATGTATTTACATCTTCTTTATAATAAGGTTAGGCAGGCATTTGTCTTAACTCCCTAACTCCTTACCTCCTTTACCTCCTGAAAATATCTCCTTTTTATTGAGCCTTTGGGTTGCGAAGCAGTTCGCGTGCCGCCTCAATGATGGTATCGGTACCGCGCAGAAAGTCGGCTTCGCTGAGGCTAACGTTCACGTCGGGTGCAATACCGTCTTCGGTACTGTTGCCGTAACGGTCGAACATTGGGCAGGCAGAGAAGCGCACGTTCCAGCCATTGGGCAGCTCAGATGAGAACGGAAGGCCGGCGCCGCCGCCTGTATGGTCGCCCACTATCGTTGCAAGGGGACAGCATTTCATGTATTTTACAAACTCGTTGGCGGCCGAAAATACCATGCGGTTCGTCAGCACGGCCACGCGTTTCTGCCACCTGATGCCACGCGCGGGGTTGAGAACCTGCTGCTGCATGGGCGAAAACGCGTCGTGGGCACGCCCTGTCTTGTGGCGCACAAAACCTACATCTACGGGCCTGTTCGTAAAGCGGGCCGCCAGTTTTTCGGCCGATGTGATGAGGCCGCCGCCATTGTTGCGCAGGTCTATAATCAGTGCGTTGCAGGGTTGCAGGGCCAACAGTATTTCGTCGAGGTTGCCGTCGCCGAGGCTGTTTTGAAAACTCTCGCAGCGAATATAGCCTATGTTGTCGTCGAGGATTTGGTATTTCAGTCCCGACGCTATCTGATAGTCGGTGCCAAGATAGCGTCGTATGAGCGTGTCGCTGTAATTAGAGGGGTAGCTTTCGTGGAAAGCCCAGTAGCGTGCCACGTTGAATGACGAGGTAAGATTGACGTGGCCGTCGCGCAGTTCGGCCAGCATATTGTCCAGAACCTCAAACAATTGCCTGTCGGTCATGGCGTCGTTGAAGCGCGGTGCGTACACACGGTGAATGCTGTCCCAGTTTACTTGTTTCTCGCGAAAGAAACAATAGTGTTCGTCTATCATCTTCCAGAGTGCCTCAAAATTGCCTCGTGGCGAATCGTTATACTCGGGTTCGGTGATACATGCCGACGGCAGCAGCAGCATTGTGAGCAGCATACAGGTACCGATAGCGGCACTACGCATAGAAGAAAAAGCCTTTGTCATGTTTGAAAGATTTCACCATTGCCAGCCCAGAACGGCAGCATTCGTATACCGGTGGTATTTAATGTCGTTTACCTTGGCCTGCCTGTAATCGCCCTCGTAACCGATAAAGAAGTGGCGTTTGAGCAGTTTGAAGTTGAAAAGCAGGCGCTGACGCAGGGAGGGCGCGTTGCCCACCCATATCGTACACAGGTTATGGTCGTAGTTTCCACGTGAGAATATCTCGTAGTAGCTTTGGCCAAAGGCGGGCGAAAACATCATGCCCACGAGTGGAACAGCGGCTTCATAGCGAAGGCCCAGCGTATGGCGGCGACCACTTTTGGGGCTTACCAGGAAGAAACGCCAGTCGGCAGCCATGGCGGGTGTGAAGCAAACGGCCGCCTCGGCCTGTGCAGGGTTGTTGCTGTTCTGTGCATTATAGCGAAAACCCACGGTGGCATCGACGCCCGCGCCCGCCGTCACCATGAGGCGTCCCCAATATCCAACGGTGCGGTTAACAATTTTACGCTGCCACGAATAGCTGAAATCGTAGCCGCCTTCGAGGCGTACACCGTCGTTCGTGCGCATGGTTTCGCGTGCCAGTCGCAGGCCGCAGGTAAGCGAATGCGTCCAGTTTCGCAGGGGCCTGTTGTGCACAGTCTGGCTCGTAAAGCGCAGTTCGGTGCCGCGATAAGTAAGCGGAGAGAGGTAGGTATCAAGACTGTTTACCGCGCCTGCCATCAGCATGCCTCGGTGTTCGGTGGCTTTAAAGCCGGGCGAAACGTTGGCTATGCAGCCCCCGTGCCCTTGCAACTGGTCGGTTACAGACCGCAACGTGTCGCACGCGGTGCCGCAGGTTTGCGACCTCGCCGCTGTAAACACGAAAAGGCACAAGCCGCAAAGCACGGCCCGTGCGATGGTTTTACTTCTGCACGTCATCATCAGGGAACAATGATAGCTGGCCTGTTATCTCGTCAATTACCTGTTGCCTGCTCTTGCCGGCGTCGGGGTCGAGGTTCTCTTCTTCCGTAGAGGCATCATCGTTATTCTCTTCGGATGCTGGCTCCGGCTCAGGATGGCGCAGCGGTTCCAGCTCTTCGATGCTTTCAACCTGCCATGTAGTAAGTCGCTTTCCCTTGGCTTTGAAACCTTTTACGCCCACAAAGCTCTCGGCATCAATCTCTAACGGCGCGCGCGTTGCGTCGGCACCGCCGAACGTTACCAGCAGACGAGGGTATACGGTATCGGTGAGAAGGGCCTGCCTGCTCGCCGCGTTGTCGCCCACATAATTCTGCGGACGCTTGGCGGCTTCCATCTGGAAGCGTTTCAAATACGGGTAATTCTGGTTGTCGGCATCAAATATTACCGCCGTCCATACCTTGTTGGCGTCCCACTTTTCAATCGTACGGATGTTGTCTTCAAAATGGTTATTGAGGTCGAAATTCGTTGTATAGAAGTCGCCGTTATTCAGTATAACGAGTATGCTGTCGCCGTCGTTAAATTCGCCTAACAGGCGTCCGTGCTCCTCATAGTTCAGTCGACGCACGTCGGCATCGTACCAAACCTTTCGTCCGCCCAGCGTTGAGCGTCCGTGGCTCTTCAATACTACGCGGTGAACCCCTTTGCGCGTGAGCAGGTTTCCCTGCGCTGTCCGGCTCTTAATATTGATTTCTGAGAAGTCTTTTTCGAGGAAAATATTCTGCTTTTTCTTCGCAGGGTCAACGTCAAGCGTCACTTTTATTACTTCGGCTTCGCCGTTAGGGTTGGCCGTAAAGTACAGTACGCGCGAGCCGGCCTTGCCTTTTGTGAGGTCGTATTCGCGGTCGCGGGTCATGCTTGTCACGTTAAAGCGTTTGATATAACACGGTCCGCCCTTGCCGTCGCGGTAAACAACGTTGTAGATGGTGCGGCTGTCGTTCTTCTTAAACACCTGCAGCCACAGAATGTTTTTGCCCACAAATATCTTGTCGGCCACGCGAATCACCTTGTATTTACCGTCGCGATAGAAGATGATTACATCGTCGAGGTCGGAGCAGTTGCATACAAATTCGTCCTTCTTCAGGCCGGTACCGATGAACCCGTCCTGCCTGTTGATGTACAGTTTTTCGTTGGCTTCGGCCACCTTTGCGGTGTCGATGGTGTCGAAACTGCGAATTTCGGTGAGCCTCGGATGGGCTGCACCATAGGTTTGCAGCAGGTGTTCGTACCACGCAATGGTTACATCGGTCATGTGGTTCAGGTCGTGTGCAATGCCCTTTATTTCGGCTTTGATGGCGGCCATGAGCTTATCGGCCTTGTCCTTATTATATTTAAGGATGCGCTGCATTTTTATTTCGAGCAGCCTTAAGTAGTCATCGTCGGTTACAGGGCGTATGAATTTCTCCTTGTAGGGGGCGAATTGTTCGTCGAGGAATTTCAGAACGGCCTTCTGGTCGGCGGCTTGTTCGAAGCGTTTTTCCTTGTACATGCGCTCCTCTATGAATATACGCTCCAATGAAGCAAAGAACAACTGCTCCTCCAGCTCGCCCTTGCGAATGAGCAGTTCCTTGCGCAACAGGCCCATTGTACGGTCGGCCGAATGGCGCAGCACGTCGCTAACGGTGAGGAATTGCGGCCGGTCGGCTTCGATAACGCAGCAGTTGGGCGATATGTTTATTTCGCAGTCGGTAAAGGCATACAGCGCATCGATGGTCTTGTCTGACGATACTCCCGGTGCCAGCTGCACCTGAATTTCCACCTCGCGCGCTGTCATGTCGATTACCTTGCGTGCTTTTATCTTGCCCTTTTCGATGGCTTTTGTAATTGATTCCTGCAGCGACGCCGCCGTTTTTGAGAACGGAATTTCGCGGATGACAAGCGTTCGGGCGTCCAGTTTCTCAATTTTTGCCCTCACCCTTACCACGCCACCGCGCTGTCCGTCGCTGTATTTCGCCACGTCAATAGCCCCGCCGGTGGGGAAGTCGGGGTAAAGATGAAACTCCTCTCCGCGCAGATAGCTGATGGCAGCCTTGCATAATTCGCAGAAGTTATGCGGCAACACCTTCGACGATAAGCCCACGGCGATGCCCTCTGCACCCTGCGCAAGCAGCAGCGGAAACTTCACGGGCAGCGTCACAGGCTCCTTGTTTCGGCCGTCGTAAGAGAGCTGCCAGTCGGTAGTTTTCGGGTTGAAGACGGTTTCAAGCGCAAATTTCGACAGCCTCGCTTCGATGTAACGCGGTGCCGCTGCGCGGTCGCCCGTGAGCAGATTACCCCAGTTTCCCTGCGTGTCGATGAGCAAATCCTTCTGCCCCAGCTGCACTAAGGCGTCGCCTATTGATGCGTCGCCGTGCGGGTGAAACTTCATCGTCTCGCCCACTACGTTGGCTACTTTGTTGTAGCGTCCGTCGTCCATGCGCTTCATGGTGTGCAGAATGCGCCGCTGAACAGGCTTCAGTCCGTCCTCGATATGCGGCACGGCGCGTTCCAGAATCACGTACGAGGCGTAATCAAGAAACCAGTTTTTGTACATCCCCGAAAGGTGATGTACGGCCGATGCGTCAAAGCGGTCGGCAGGAGTATAGTCGGAATGTTCGTCCATGGCGAGGTCATCGTCCTGCTGTTGCAGTTCGTCGTCGTCGCGAATATCCTTGTCGTTGTCGTTGTTAATGTCGTCTGACATGTGTATCTATGCGTTAGTTCGTTATCAGTTACGTAATGGTATGCTGTATGCAAAGATACATAATGTTTCCTAATATTCCAAATTATCGGGAGCTTGTTGGTTCGCTCGTGCCCCCTTGTTGGTGTGTTCGCGCGCCCTTGTTGGTGTGCTCGCGCCCCCTAAGTTAGGGGGCTGGGGGTCTGAACAGTCGCACTTCATGTGCAATACCGACAACATTCTTGCCTTTTTTATATCATATGTTATCCGCCCTGTCCTTTTACAGCGCGAAGGAAGCACTGGTGTTTACGGTATACAACCACAGTGTAAGCCATTGTTCAGACCCCCATCCCCCTAACTTAGGGGGCGCGTACTCACGAACAAAAGAGCTTGTAAGCAACGGTTCAGACCCCCAACCCCCTAACTTAGGGGGCGCGTACTCACGAATTAGGGGGCGCGAGCACGACGAAAATAACCGTAATCCTCGTGCCACTACCCTGTATATCCTGCGCGTTAACGGTGTAACGCTGAGTGTTCGGCGGCCGCCGTGCGCATTTTTGACGGCCGCCGTACGATGGGTGTGACGGTCGCCAACAGCGCTGCTGACGGCCGTCATACAACGACCATCGTGGCGTAACGGCTGCGCGACAAAATAGGGAAGAGTGCAGAATAACGCTTGTTCGGTTCAGCGTTTACGTTTAATTCTTAAATACGGGCAGTTGACTTTGTCTTTGTCCTGTGCGGTAAGGCCAAAATGTCTTTAATGACTTTTTATGCGAAGATAATTGCTATAATTGTAATAAAAACCCTTACGGCCCGGTTAAAACAGATTGCACGCGCAGCCGCCATGCTGTAAAGGCAGAGAAAAATAACCCGACTAATCTGAAAGATTAACCGCCTTTACGCCGTAATGATAGAAAAATATACTACCTTTGCCATCAGATTATATCAATAACGAAAGATTAATGGGGTGGGGTGAAGCACATTTTTGTTTCGCTATCGCTCAAAAAACAAGATAAGAGACATGGCAGAAGACAGTTTCAAGAAGATTGTAAGTCACTGTAAGGAATACGGATTCGTGTTCCCAAGTTCGGATATTTACCCCGACGGACTGGCGGCAGTCTACGACTACGGCCCCAACGGCGTGGAGCTTAAAAACAATATTAAAAAGTACTGGTGGGACTCGATGGTTCTGCTGCACAACAATATTGTGGGCATTGATGCCGCTATTTTCATGAACCCCACGGTGTGGAAGGCCTCGGGCCACGTCGATGCTTTCAACGATCCGCTGATAGATAACCGCGACTCGAAGAAGCGATACCGCGCCGATGTGCTCATAGAAGATCAGATTGCCAAGTACGAAGAGAAGATTGCCAAGGAGGTAAGCAAGGCCGCCAAGCGCTTTGGCGACAGCTTTGATGAGGCTAAATTCCGCGAAACCAACCCGCGCGTGCTCGAACATCAGGCCAAGCGCGACGCCCTTCATGAGCGTTATGCCAGGGCCATGCAAGGGCCCGACCTCGACGAACTGAAGCAAATTATTGTTGATGAAGAGATTGTAGACCCCATCAGCGGCACCAAAAACTGGACCGATGTACGCCAGTTTAACCTCATGTTCTCGACCGAATTCGGTTCGCAGGCCGCTGCAACGAACAAGGTTTACCTGCGTCCTGAAACCGCCCAGGGCATCTTTGTGAACTTCCTGAACGTGCAAAAGACAACGCGTCAGAAGCTGCCTTTCGGTATCGCACAGATTGGAAAGGCCTTCCGTAACGAAATTGTGGCCCGCCAGTTTGTATTCCGTATGCGCGAGTTTGAACAGATGGAGATGCAGTTTTTCTGCCAGCCCGGCACCGAAATGCAGTGGTTTAACTACTGGAAAAAGGCGCGTCTGGCATGGCATGAGGCCCTTGGCATGGGCGATGAAAACTACCGTTATCACGACCATGAGAAGTTAGCGTTCTACGCCAACGCCGCTACCGACATCGATTTCCGCATGCCTTTCGGCTTCAAAGAGGTGGAAGGCATTCACAGCCGCACCAATTACGACCTGTCGCAACACGAAAAATTCTCGGGCACAAAGATGCGATACTTCGACCCCGACACCAACGAGGCTTACGTTCCATACGATGTTGAAACGTCGATTGGCGTTGACCGCATGTTCCTTTCCGTGATGTGTCACAGCTATGAAGAGGAGCAACTGGAGAACGGTTCGACGCGCGTGGTGCTGCATTTGCCTGAAGCGCTGGCACCTATCAAATGTGCCGTGCTGCCGTTGGTGAACAAAGACGGACTGCCTGAAAAGGCACAGGAGATTGTTGATGACCTGAAATTCCACTTCACTACGCACATCGAGGCAAAAGATTCTATCGGCAAGCGTTACCGTCGGCAGGATGCAATAGGAACGCCATTCTGCGTAACGGTAGACGGTCAGACGCTCGAGGACGGCACAGTAACCTTGCGTTATCGCGACTCGATGGCACAGGAGCGCGTCAATATAAGCGAGCTTCGCGGCATTATTGAGGACCGTGTAAGCATTACGTCGGTGCTGAAGAAAGTGGCCAAGGCCATAAAAGAGCTTTGAAAAGTAAAAAAATAAAAAGGTAAAAAAAGTAAAAAGACTTAGAAGGAGTTAAAGGGAGTTATGGAGTTATAAGGAGTTAAGACATTACCTTATTGGCTCGGAACTACACTTGACAAAGCATAAAGGCGCGTTAAAAGGTTAAAACGTAGACTGATGAAAACAATAATAAATTTCCCGAA
Organism: Prevotellaceae bacterium; assembly: GCA_015256945.1. GTDB lineage: Bacteria > Bacteroidota > Bacteroidia > Bacteroidales > Bacteroidaceae > Prevotella. Next base: position 141,102 of record JABZLB010000001.1, read on the forward strand.
CCTGGGTAGAGGTGTGGTGCGCAGCACGCAAGCTCTCGTGGCTGCCATGCTGCTGGCTATGCCATTGCTGTTTACTGCCTGCTCGGAAACGGACGAAACACAGGAGGAATATCCCGACTGGAAGAATAAAAACCAGACTTACTGGAACAAGCTCTTTACAGAAACACAGAGCCGTATCAACAGCGGCGATACGTCGTGGAAGCTGATTAGAAACTACACGTTGTCTGATTCGATTAGCGTGCCCAATACCAGCTATATTGCCGTACACGTTAAACAGGCCGGAACAGGGTCGGGAAGTCCGCTCGGTACCGATTCGGTGAGCATACGCTATACGGGTCAGCTGCTGCCGTCGACATCGTATCCGGCCGGTCTTGTTTTCGATACCACGTCGCCTTCAGGCACTACACCGGCAACGTCGGGCGTGGCACACCTGGCCGTCAACGGTCTGGTTGACGGCTTTGCAACGGCTCTTCAGCACATGCACATTGGCGATACGTGGGAGGTTTACATGCCCTGGACACTGGCTTATGGCGAAACAGGCTCGAAGAGCATACCGGGCTTCTCGGTATTGAAGTTCGAAATAACGCTGCTTTCGTATGCCCGCAGTGGCGCGTCGCTGCCACCGTTCCGCATACGTGCCGTAAGATAGGCCGGCAGCTGATCATATAAAAGGTATACCCTTATTTTATAAATACTGTTCCTGCAGGGTGCGGGAGCAGTATTTTTATTTTACAAACATGGTAACGAACCACAGCGGTTTCACGCGAAATAAAACGGGAGGCAGGCTGCCAGACGGCAATACCGGCATGCGCTTATCTTAACATCGGTATAGGCTTATTTCAATAATTGTATGGAAATATTGAATTGATTTACATCATCATTTATGCTAATCAGGGTGAAAAAAGGTCTTGTTCTGTTGCAATATTTCCTTTTTCGTCCTAATTTTGCACCCATCATAATAAAAGAGCTTTAAATAGAAATTTAGGTTTTATATCAACATTTGTAACTTGATTAAACTCTATTCTCTTGTGATAAGAGGATATGTTTTTATGACATTAGAAAGATTCTAAGGACAAGATTTACTGCTTCGACCAGCTGTGACAGCTACGTCAGGCAGGGATAACTTTTAAAAGAATGGAAGGAGAGAACCATTATGCTGAACATGACAACCATTTGCGCAATGTGTGCAGCCGTAGTAGCCGCCATAAAATGGATGGGTAACAACAATCTGAACGATTGATACCCCTCTGCGCAACAAGGAAATGACATGATCGATAAAATTTGAGAGAACATACATTTACATGTAAAAGGGCAGTTCCAGTACAGGAGTTGCCCTTGTTTTATGCCTTTATGCGCTTGTGAAACCGTTGGCATAGGCGTGTAATTTTTGGCTGTGGGTAAAAAAACAGCTACCTTTGCACCATTAATTTTTCGCCATGCTGAACGCAAAGAAAACCGAAAAACTGTTAGCCCGCATACGTAACGGGAACGAAATGAGCACACGTGAGAAGCTTAATCTCATCGTTGAGCTGAGTATTCCGTCCATGTTAGCCCAAATATCAATGGTGATGATGTTCTTCATCGATGCCGCCATGGTAGGCCATCTGGGTTCGGCAGCCTCGGCGTCGATAGGCTTAATTGAGAGCACGCTGTGGCTTGTTGGCTCGGTAATGAGTGCGGCAGCAGTGGGGTTTGCGGTGCAGGTTTCCCATTTTATCGGTGCCAGCGATTTTGTTCGTGCCCGTCAGGTGTTTCGCCATGCGCTTGTTTTCGGTATTGTGTTCAGCGTTATCATAGCGCTTGCAGGCGTGGCAGTTCACAAGCCGCTGCCCTTCTGGCTAAAGGGAGGCGCCGATATTGCCCCCATGGCCTCGTCATATTTCCTTGTATTTTCGGTTACCGTGCCTTTCATGATGGCTTATCATCTGATGGCCGATATGCTGAAAAGCTCGGGCGATATGCGCACGCCGAGCTTCCTGAGCATCATGATGTGTGTGTGTGACGTGGCTTTCAACTACCTGTTTATTTATATTTTGCACCTCGGTGTAACGGGTGCTGCGCTCGGAACCTTATGTGCTTATGTCATGACGGTGGTGCCGATGACCCGCCAGGCCGTATGGAAGAACCGTATTCTGGCCCTGAATCTCGACACGACAAAATTTGTATGGGTGTGGAGCTATATCAGAAATGCAATGAAAATATCACTGCCCATCGCCATACAATCGGTGCTGATGAGTGGTGCTCAGGTGGTATCTACACTTATCGTTGCGCCGTTGGGCAACGTGGCTATCGCCGCCAACTCGTTTGCCATTACGGCCGAAAGCTTGTGCTATATGCCGGGATACGGTATAGGTGACGCCGCTTCGACGCTTGTTGGACAAACATTTGGTGCGGGCCGTAAGGCGTTATGCCAGAGCTTTGCCCGCATGACGATAGGCGTTGGCATGGGTGTAATGGCCTTTATGGGGCTGATCATGTATGTGTTTGCTCCCGAAATGATAGGCTTTTTGTCGCCTGTTGATGCTATCCGTGAGCTGGGAACGGAGGTGCTTCGCATCGAAGCCTTCGCCGAACCGTTCTTTGCAGCCAGCATTGTTAGTTACAGTGTGTGCGTAGGTGCCGGCGATACCATCAGGCCGGCAGCCATGAATCTGGCGTCGATGTGGTGTGTAAGGCTCACCCTTGCCTGGACGCTGGCCTCGGCTTACGGCTTGCGCGGTGTGTGGATAGCGATGGCCGTTGAGCTTACGTTCCGCGGCATCATCTTCCTAATATGTATTGCACGCGGAGGCTGGCTGGCGAAAATAGCTCCCAACAACTCGGTGCCTGTTTCCTAATTTCGTGGGTTAGTATGAAAAAACGCTTCGGTTGGTATGCAAAAATATGACCGGAGGTGTATCATGTATGCCCGTTGTCAGGAATGAACGTCGTGGCAAAGGGAGCAGGAAAGCAGTTTGTATTTTGTAAAAGAAAGGCGTAACAGGTACAGGGCATGCTGAGAATAGCCCCATATCTGTTACGCCAGGAAAATACAGGATAACTGCCATGCAGTTACTGTTCGGTTTTATTTTTCTTGCATGACCGGTTATTTATAAATGTAAGCCGGCTCAAGTGTTTCGGTAAACTGGGTTTGTTCGTACTGGTTTCCGTAGCTGTCGATGGCGACAACCTTCACGCGTGCGCCCGGATTCTTTAGCTTATAAACAAAGCAGTGTTTTGAAATCTGACTGTAATTAACGGGATTGCGATTCAGCGTTCCGATGTGATAAGCCTGCGACCACGCATCATTGTTGAAGAAATCGGCATAAGCCATCGTCATATTGCCGCTGAAAACATCGTCTTCGTACACCTTAACCTGCCAGCCTGTATCGTAGTTCCATACGTTGGCCACGATGTAATCGCTGCCCAATCCGTATCCGAAGGTGCCGTAAGAACCGCCCCACGACTTGTTGCCACGGTGCAAACGAATCTGGAAACTCTTGTCATAATTGGTGCTCTTATAATAGTTGTTCACAACGTTTGTGCCGTTAATCTCGTACATTTGATAGCCGTTAGGTGTTCCCTCGCCGCAAATATTAGAGTGCCACCACGCGCCACACGCTGCGCCATGAATGCGTTCAGCAAAGTTGTAAGGCGTTGTACCGTGGAAGTTTTCCTGGTAATGGGTGTGTCCCGAAAGCAGTAAAATGTTGGCATAACCGTCGAGAAGCTTCATCATTTCCACGCGGTTCTTGTTGTTTGTCTCACGCCATGGAATATGGTAGAAAACGATAACCATCTTGTCTTTCGTCACATACTGCAGGTCACTCTTCATCCAGGCCAGAACCTCGTCGGTGATACCGCCCTTGTAATTCTTTGTAGACGTGTAGAGAACATTGTCGAGACAAATCAAGTGGACGTTGCCACGGTTGAACGAATAGTTAAGCGGACCGAAGCAATCGCGATAGGCTTTCGTAATGTCGTCGCCCGTCTTGCCGCTTACTTTATCGTGGTTTCCAATGGTCACAAAAACGGGCATAGAGGTCGATTGCATCAGTACCTTCATAGAGTTTGTAAGCTCAGGGTGTCCCTCGTCAACCACATCGCCCAGGCAAAGGCCGTAAACGGGCAGCGTGCTGGCTTCAACGGTTCTCTTAATATCGGGCATTGTCTCGGTGCGGAAGCGCTGAACGTCGCTGTTGCTCTTTGCCTGCGGGTCGGCCATCACGAGCAGGTTGAAGTGGGTTTCGTCAGTAGCCAGTTTCACAAGCTTAAAGTCGTACTGCTTTGTTGTTGCGCCAAGCGTTTTGTAGAACGTTGATGCGTTGGCCTTAAAGCCCTTTGGAATAGAATAGTTTACGTACAACGCTTTGGCATTACGCTTCATCTGGTACCAGCCTTTAGCGTTGGTAACCACGTTCTGATAGCCGTCGCTTACCACCACTCCTGCCAGTGCCTGGCCGTGATTATCGGTAATTTGTCCGTAGAGATCGTTGCCGGCATCGGGCTTAAATGTTTCAGAATGTCTGCCCCCTGCGCCACTACCGGGAGAAGGAGAGGGCGCAGGCGAATCGCCTCCCGACCCACACGACAGCATGAGAAAGGAAACAAGGGACGGCATTAACAGCGAAAAAATATTCTTAATATTGAATTTCATATGGGTTTATTTATTTAACTGATACAACAATGTCGTCGATAGCGAAGCGCTTGTTGCCTTTGGTTGTGAATACAATATGTGTGTCGGCAGCTGCGCCTGTGATGACAAACTGCACCTCTTCCCACTCGCTTCCGGCTGTTGCACGTGCATGTTTGTACACGTACTTGCTGGTAGAGAGCGTTCCTGAGCCTTCTAAGCTGATGGCCAGGCTGCCGCCTTCTTCCTCAACCCATTCAGCAACCTTAAGCGTTACAAGCACGTCGCACTGGTCGGTACCCAGCGCAGTGAACGCAGGTGTGGTTATCTTGCCTGCCGCACTTGCCGTACCGAGCTTCAGATAGCCCGGGCGTTCGTACACCTTCGTACCGTGCCAGTCGGCAAGTCCCTTCGAAACGAGGTACGAATGAGCCATAGTAGCAAAGAGGTCGTTAGAACCATCCTGCTTAGGTGTGCGCGACTGTAATGTGCCCAGTGGGTCTGGTGGAACATTCTTTCCTTCGCTATCTCTAACCCATGCTGGCATTGTTCCGGGCTGATCGGCGACAAAATCGCCACCGTAGATGCAGAGGTTGAAGTGCTCTTCAAGAATAATGCGGGCGTTAACCACAGCATTTAACACAGCGGGATCAGAGTCACCCTGGTTGGTGCTAACCGTAATCACGAGGTTTCCAGCGCTGGTTGGACGGCCCGTGACAGGCAGAGAGAGCATTCCGGTAGCCGTGTCGAGGGTGATATTCTGGTCGTTAACCTGCAAGCCTGCAGCGCCAGTACCGCTCAATACGGTATGTACGGTGAGGTTCATATCCTTGTAACCATACTCGTACGGAATGTTAATCATTACGCCTGCAGCCGGTTTTCCAATCTCTAACGAAGCCGAAAGAGAAGCAGTTCCCAGTTTGAAGGGGTGTCCTTCCTCCTGCTGACAGGTTACGATAAGGGTTTTACCAGCTGCCGTTAACATAAATGTAGCCTGGCGTGCAGCAGAAGTATTGCGGGCTGCTGTAACCATAATTTGTTCGCGTGTATGGCCGTCGCCCTCACCCTTGCTTTTGCTAAACGTGAGCCAGTCGGCATCGGTTGTAATCTCCCATGCGCCCGAAGCACATACGGTAAACTTACTATCGGCGCCCGAAGACGAAAAACTGAGCTGGTCGTCGCTTCCAAGAAGAACCGGTTCGTTGTTATCGCTGCACGAAACCAGCAGCGATAACAGTGTTACAATAAACACTCCACATTTGATGATGCGATGTATTTTCATATTCATTTACTTCTATATGTTTAATCAAACGTATTTCTTTACAGGATTATTCCCATCCATCATTCTGTGCGAGATTGGGGTTCTTTACCCGTGCTGCTGTTGGAATGGGGTGCGTATACTTCTTGTCTTCCCATACATTGTTGTTGGCAACATACAGACGCCCGTCCTTAAAGGTATAGAAACGTGTCTTGCTTAAATCAACATATGTAAGGTTTGGGTTGCGGCTGGCAGGCATCTTGTCGACAACAATAAGGTCGTTTATGCCGTCGCCATTGGTATCAACGGCGGTGTTTTTTGCACCAATATAAATAGATCCCAGCTTTTTGGTCAGCATTTCGCCCTGTTTCCAGCGCATGAGATCGTCGTAACGCAGCCCTCCCCCTTCAAAGAACAGTTCAACAGCACGTTCGCGGCGAATTTCAAGAAGCCACATATCGGTTACCTTATTGTCATAATAGCTTACAAGATAAGGGTCGGCCGTTGTCGGAATACGTCCGTTCACGCCGGCACGTTCGCGAAGAAGACGTATGGTTTTGTTCCATACCTGGCTTGTCATCTGGCCCAGTTCGGCTTTGGCTTCGGCCTCATTGAGCAGAATTTCAGCATAGCGAATAACAGGCACGGCATTGCTGCTGTGGTTGGTTACCTCGTAGAAAGTGCCGTCCATATTATATTTAATAACCTGGTATCCGGTCATGGTTACGCTCCAGTCGGGGATAGTTTCTATTTTTTCACCGTTGTTATTCAGTTTGGTATAACCGGGCATCATCATCGATTGGGCTAATCGGCAATCGCGGTTTGTGCTGTTTTGTACAAAGTTTTTAGTTTCGTAACCTGAAGTATCTGTAAAGCGGCTGCCGTCACGGTTGAGGTATGTGTTGACAAACTCCTGCGTAGGCGACCACCGGTTCGACTGGTTTCCCGACGAAACAAACAACTGTGTAAGGTTATGATAAGAACTTAGCTCGGCACTATATTCCTTAGCCCAGATAACCTCCTGCCTGACAGGAGCCTCCTGTTGGAAAATATGACGATAGTCGGCTTCTGGTTTTCCGGTATTATAAAGTTTGAACTTTCCCGAATTTATGATTTTCTCAGAAGCCGAAATGCTCTCCTGCAGGAAACGCTGAGGGGCTGTTGCATCTTTCCATGCTTCGCCAGTAGAGGGGTTTACGGTATGATACTTGCGATAAGTACCTTCAAAAAGACAGATGCGCGACTTCATAGCGAGGGCCATCCACGGCGTAACCGTTGTTTCGGCACGATTCATAATATGGTCGCAAGCATAGTTAATGTCTTGCAAAACACTGTCCATCACCATTTCACGATTGTCGCGAGGTTTGTACAAAGAGGTTGTATCGTCGGCCTGAATGGTATAGTTGTACCATGGCACATCGCCGTAGCTTTTTACCTTATCAAAATAAAACAGCGCACGCCAGAAACGTGCAATGCCGCGGTAATGGTTTATAACCTCGGGCGTACATGCAGCCTTATCCATGTGCTCTAAAAAGTAATTTATACGGAAAAGGTCTTTCCATGCACCAATATTCCAACCAGACATCTGGTTAACTGTGAACTTTTTTTCGAGCAACGGGCTGGTAGTGTTGCGGGCTAAATAGTCGCAAGTAGAGCCTCCTGTGGTGAGATTCTCAGCATCGGGTGTCATATTTAGATATAGTCCGTTGGCAAAAAGCTGCAGCTGTTCTTCGTTCGCAAAGAACTTTTCCGAATCAATTTTGGAAATAAGCTTCTTGTCCAAATAGTCGTTACAAGAGCATAAGGCCAGTGTAACAAACGCCAGGCATATACATATCTTTTTCATAAAGCTGTTATTTCTGTATAGGTTTATTAATTAGAAGGTAATATTGAGTCCTAAAGACAGACTTTTCAACATCGGATAACTGTAACCATCGCCTGCCGTTCCCTTTTGTCCGTTCCAGCCTGAAGCATCGCCGGCGCTGATTACTTCCGGGTCGAAGTTCCTGGCCCACTTATGTAAAGGTGTGATGGTTAGGAGGTTTTCGCCTGAAATGTACACCATCAGGTTTGAAAGTCCGGCCTTCGAAATAAGGGCTTGTGGGAAACTGTACGACAGGCTTATCGTCTTTAAGCGCAGATAAGCAGCATTCTGTAAATAACGATTATTTGTGCGAGCGAGCGCACCTTTGGCGTCTTCGGCAATGTATCCGCGCAAGCGAGGCCAGTAGGCACCAGGGTTAATGATGTTTCCGTCAGCATCAACTCCTGCACGGTTTGAGGCATTTTGCCAGGGCAAATCGTAACCATACACACGTCCGTAGCTGCCCCAGAAGAGGCCAGCCTCTGTATTAGGATACCAGTCGCGCTTGCCCACACCCTGCCAGAACATCGATAATCCTATGCCTTTCCACTCGGCACCATAGCTGATGCTGTAACAATAGCGCGGCGTGGTATTGCCAATTTTAATAAGGTCACCATGGTTCTCGAGCGTGTTGTTGCCAATATCAATCTTATGATCGTCATTAATGTCTCTGAATTTTAAGTCACCAGCCTCCCACACCTGACCGGCACGGTTATAGTTGTGCAGCCAGCTCTGGTCGGCAGAATTCAGTACATCGTCCTTGCTCTGGAAGAAACCGAGACAATCGAAGCCCCATATTTCTCCCACCTCCTTACCTTTATAATAAGAGGTAACGGTGTTTGTAGTAGCGGTATATTTTGTAATGGTGCTGTTTGCATTCCACAATGCAGCCTTCAGATGATAGTTCAGCGGACTGCCTGCCACCATAATGCGGTCTCTCCAACCCATGCTAACTTCCCAACCATTGGTGCGCATGTCGGCATTGTTACCCTTTGGAGGATTGTTGCCATAAACAGCAGGAAGCTCGTCTCCCACCACATACATATCCTTTGTATTCTTACGATAGAGATCGAAAGAGAAGGTAAGGCGATTCTTAAACATATCCATGTCGATACCTAAGTTATAGGTAACAACCTTCTCCCATGTCAAACCGCTTGGTATGGCTGCCGGTGCCTGTGTATAGTTAGCAAGCTTTCCGTTGATAACGCTTGTGCCGCGAATAATGCTCATGGTTGAAAGGTACTCGTAAGGAGCAACCAGACCGTTCCCGGCTTCACCAATAGAAGCACGCAATTTAAAGTTATCGAGGAAGCTTGAACGCAACGATTCCATCCATGGTTCTTCGCTCACGCGCCAGCCCACTGATGCCGAAGGGAAGAAACTCCACTTCTGATTGGTCGGGAATTTGGAGCTTCCGTCGTAACGTCCGCTTGTTTCGATTAGATAACGGCCCTTCCAGTTATAGTTCAAACGGTAGAAAAGACCCACAAATGCCCAGTCGTACGAGCCGTTATCATTAATATAATATGCCTCGCCATCGGTGAAATTGAAGTTGGGCATGTTCGGCTCGAGCAGTCCCTGACGCATTAAACGTGTGGAGCGATACTGCTCCTGTTCGAGGTTCCAGCCTCCCATTCCTTTGAAATAATGCCCGCCACGAAGTTTCGGAGTATAGGTAAGCGTTGCGCTTGCTGCCATATACTCAGTATCATAGTATCGGTGTTCCAGATAGTTATAATTTGCCCACGACCACTTTTCAGCAGGCGAAATCATTGCATCGTAAATGTTACCCACCTGCTCTCTGCGCTGATGTGTACGCTTATAAGTAAAGTCGGCTTTGGCCAACAGAACATCTTTGATGATGTTTCCAAACATAGAGGTTGTGTTTGTTATATTGGCCCACTTGTTCTTTCGCCAGGAATTTCCTTCAGCAAAGCCGGCAAAGCCTGTGTAAACAGCCGCCTGTGTCCATGTGCCATCGGTGTTACGGAGTGTAGCAACAGGGAATCCTTGTGTTTCAATCTGGCGCTGAATGGGTATGCGGGTATCCAGATTGTTACGGTCGTAGGCGTACATCACGATAGGTTCACGATAGTCTTGCAAAAATATATCGGTATTGTTTTCGAGACGTAACCAGCTGTTGAGCTTCAACATACCCTTGGCACGAACGTTATATTTGTTGAAACGCTCGTTGCCTACCTTATAAATACCATTGTTTCCATTGTAGCGACCACTGATATAAAATGTAGCACGGTCAGAGCCTCCGCTTACAGAAACATTATGCTGAGTGGCGAAATTGTTGTCACGATAAATAGCCCCCAGCCAGTCGGTATTGCCAAAATATTCATAGTAACCTCTGCTATTGGTGCGCTGCTTTTCAAGCAAGGGGTTTGCATCACGACGTTGTAGTTCGCCGTACCAGTCGCTCCAGCTTCTTGCATTGGCATTGAACACATTGTTAATGGTGCTGGGCTCTGTTCCACGATAGCCCATGAACGCTTCGTAAAAATCGTTGGTCCACTGCAGACCATTGGTTACCACGTCATACTTTACGGTGCGTTTTACCTGTGAAATCTGGCCCGAATATTTTACAACTGTTCTGCCTGCTCTTGCACTTTTCGTAGTAACCAGAATAACACCGAAGGCTCCACGCGCACCGTAGACGGCTGCCGACGAAGCATCTTTCAATACCGAAACGCTCTCGACATCGTCGGGATTTACCTGCGAAAGGCTTCCTTCCACACCGTCAATCAGTACAAGAGCCGAACCGCCAGCACCGATAGAGTTGACGTTTCCGCGAATATGGATACCCCCTCCACGAGTAGAACGACCGTCGGTTTGTGTAATGGTGAGGCCCGGTATCTGACCTTGCAGCGAGCGCGTGATATTGGTGTTGGCACGGTTTTCAACCACATCGCCCGACACTTTGTCTATGGCACCTACAATGTCACGCTTCTTCTGTACGCCGTAACCTACCACAACAAGTTCGTCAAGTGAGCTTACATTTTCCTGCAATGTAACGGTCATGTGGCCGCCTGACGCCCGCAGGTCCTGTGTAAGATAGCCTACATACGATACCTTCAGCATGTCGCCTTTCCGGGCCGGCACCGCAAAGTTACCGTCCATATCGGTTACGGTGCCGCCTTTTGTTGTTGTATTTTGTACGGTTACGCCAATAAGCGGCGTGCCGCTGGCATCTGTTACAGTACCCTTAACGAGCGATTGTGCCTGCACGGTCAGCGTACTTATTAATAATGCAAAGAGAATGACGAGGCGATGCCGCCGCCCGTTTCTTCTTACATGATGATTCTTCTCCATTGATTAGACTGTTAAATGTATACAAAGGTTTTATATCGCTGTTACTTTATTTCCCACATGCCGTCCTTGCCAAACAAGGTTGCCGTCCACTCATCGAGCTTGCACATGCGCAATGCCAGGTCAAGGATGGTGTAACGACGGCGTATTTTCTGTGCCAGAAGAACGTTTTCGCGCATGCTCTGGCGGCTCAGTCCAATATCTTCAGGCACAACAGGCGCACCCACAAGGCGCAGACGCCGCATGGCTTCTTCAACAGGAATAAGCTGTTTCTCCAGTCGACGGCGTGTCTCTGGCCATTTTTCCTTGAACGTAGCCAGCTCTTTACGCAGGCCGTCACGGTTGGTATATTTTGCCTTTACCTCCGTGGCGCCCAGTGTAGGAAAGCCTGTTCCTTCAAACATCTTTAAGGCTTCGGCTTCCTGTTCGGCAAGGTCGGGCCATGCCTTTACACACGCTTCTACGTCAATTTCCTCTATATGGGTATTGAGCAATTCGCGATAGAAGAAGAGCGAAGCCAGTGTTCCCAGCGCAACCTGGAAACCATGCGATGGCGCTTTGCCGTCAGGCATCACGAAATTCTGCATGTTCAGCAAGTGCGAAAACTGGTGATCGGCCCCGCTTGCCGGCCGGCTCGATTTGGGATAGGCCTGCATGGCAAAGCCGCCGAGCAGCAAACCCTCCATTAATTTTTCAATATCCCCGGGGCGTCCTGCGCGCGCACCTTCGGGGTTTGCCAGCGCATTCTGCAGCCCGTCCTGTGCTATTGAGAACGCTACCGGGTCAACAGGCTCTATGCCTAACGCGTCAGCGATAATCCAATCAGCGCCTGCAGGCACTTTGGCAAAGAGGTCAGCGTATCCGCTTGCCGTCATGTTGGCAGGGGCTTTTGATATAATATCCACATCGGCAATAACCGCAATGGGTGCCGTGCAAGGGAAAGTTGTCTTGCAGCCGTCTTTTGTAATGGAAGCGCCAAAGGCAATATACCCGTCCATTGAAGCCGCTGTTGCCACAACCATATAACGGCGGTTGTTGTGGTAAGCCGACAGTTTGGTAAGGTCGTTAATGGTTCCTGAGCCAACGGCAACGGGTACAGCGTCGGTAGCGGCAAGCGTTTTGTCCAGCATTTCAACATATTTCCACTCGGCGTGCATGTCGGGGAAATCGAGGATAACAGGCGCATCGGTCTCTATGCCTGCATGTTGCAGAATAGCGTCAACGTCTTTTCCTGCTACATCGAACGTGGTACGGTCAGCAACAACCAGGGCTTTTTTCCCACGGAAAAAGTTGGTAAACACACGTGCAGTTTCCAGAATTGCACCTTCACTGAGAACGAGAGCATGCGTCTGAGTGGCCTTTTCGAGGGCCAGCTCTAAGTTCTTGTTCATGATTTTTTTGGGTTTAAGGTTTAGGTATTTGGGTGGTTGGTTTTTCGGTTTCCAACCTGTTTATTGTCTTACTTTTACAAAAGGTTTTTTAGTTTCGGGTTTATACCGGTATAGTTCCAGCCATCCGCTGTTTTTCTCTTTGTTGGTCTTGTCGAAATGGAAAAAGTAAAAGTATCCGTCGCCCAGTGCTTGCATGCCCATGTTTCCATAGTCAAAGTTCCAGCCATACACGCCTGTTGCCTCGTCGTGCAGGCCTTTTTTGCTCAGCTCCACAACCTTACCGCGTTCGCCTCCGCAGCCTGTGAGGGTTTTCATTGAGGGTTTTACGCTGTTGTCGACGGCATAGAGCTGATAGTTGGGAAACGCAGGCTTCCTGCCTTTATATACTGCCATGAACCACTGGTTGGAGTAAGGGTCATACTCTAAGTTCTGAACGCCGTAGCTCGTATTGCCTGTATAGGCGAAATATACGCCCGCAGGCTTCGCCGGTCCTTCGCTGTGCATGTGGTTTAAATCCAGCTGACGTGCATGGTTCATCATGTCGGGCCACGGATATTGCAGCAGAACCTGATAATCGTTGTCGGTTCGTTTCAGGTCGCTGTAAATGCCCAGTGCCACCGTCAGGTACGTTTTGCCGCCCCTTTTGCCAAATTTAGGGCCGAAGCTTACACCGTCAATGCCGCTGCATCCATACACATGCTTGTTTGTAATACCGTTCACAGTGGCCGAGTCTTCATACATTTTCTTCACAACAGGCAGGCATACAGCCGTCATCACACCGTCGCGACGGCCGTCCATTCCTGTACGGTTTATCTTCTCCACATCGAACGAAGCGATGTAGAACTGTGTGGCCGACTCGCGCCTTCTGCTGCTTTTTTCGTTGATGTTACGGCCTATCTCGTCGTCCTTATATTCGAGCGAGCCGTATATTTTACCGTCTTTCGGGTTGAAGGCTATGCAGCCCAGATGGCCCGCAAGTCCGCTTACCGAACCTACAATGCGGCCTTCACGGTCAATCTTTACCAGCTGCGTGGTGTACGAAACATACAGATAACGTTTTTCCTTATCCATGGCAATGCCCTGGATATGGAACTTTCCCAGTGCCGTGATTGGAATACTGTCGGGTAGAACACTACTTGCATGCACAGCCTTTACAGTTTGTGCACACCATAATAATATAATAAGCGTGATGCTGAAAAATCGGAAACGATGAAACATGGTTTTGCCCTTGCCTGAATCGTATTAAAGGTTTATAAATAGATATTGATGTTTAGTAAATATAGGCATTTCAGGTCTCGCGACACTGATCATTCATATAGTGTATTGATTGTTACAAAAATAGCAAAAGATTTAAAGCCGGACAACAAACTTTCTTACATTATGTTTTTTTAACTATGTTGATTATGAATGGCCTTTTCAGGGCAGGTATAACCATATAAAACCGGTAGGATAAACAGGTATAATCATCAAAGAAAATGGTGTTTTTTGTAGTGGTTTTGCCTTTACGGCACAATCGTCTTCCCTTTACATCGTAATCGTCTTCCCTTTACGATGTAATTGTGCCGGGATTACGATGTAATTGTCGCGCAATTACGATGTAATCTCCCAGCGTTTACGCCGTAAAGGTGAAAAGGTTACGGTGTAGATAACATATCTGATAATCAGCAAATTATAAATGTTAAAAAACAATTTGGGCGTAATCGTTTTGTCTTTACGCCACAATTGGTCCGACATTACGCCGTAATCGTGTTTTTAGCTATATACGGGGGTAGTGGCAAGTGTTAAAATATATATTGATACGGGGCGGGAGGCACCATAAAAAAAGTTGTAAAAAAAATAACGCTCCTGCTACCCTGATGTTGTAAAAAATCGTCATTAGTGCAGAAAACCTGTAAAAACCCTATAATAAAAGGTATGCGTGCACGCGCGTATCGTAAGTATATAAAAACATAAAAACCTCGTAACCAAGGCCTTATGATGTTACCGGACAGATGCTGACGGCGTTGTATGGCAGGCTGCACGCTTTTGCGCCACATCCTTATACCTTTGTTCTGAAAGGTGCGTCAGCACAGCTTACCGGCAACCGGGCTATCCTTAAACTGTTAAATTATTATCCTTTTAAATACGTATGATAACCAAACGACTTTTTACTACTGCCCTGGCAACGTTGTGTTTCTGCACGCTTACCGAGGCACAGCGTTTGTCGCTGAATCTGCCTTCAACTACCGTAAGGCAGGCAATAGAGCAGCTTCAGAAGCAAGGCTACTCGTTTATCTATCAGGTTGGCGACCTCGATACCTCGCAGCGTGTGCAGGTAAAGGCCACGACAGTTGAGCAAGCTGTACGCCAGATTGTAGGCTCGCAGGCAGTAACCTGGGAAATATCGGGCAGGAAAATTATTATTTCAGCCCGCAGGGACGACGGCAAACCGCAGCCGGCACGGCATAACGATACCAAAAAGTTCAGCGGTATACTTACCGACGACAACGGCGAACCTATTGTGGGAGCCGTGGTAAGAAGCACAGAGAGCGGTACAGTAGCCGTTACCGATGCAGAGGGAAGGTGGAGCATACAGGCCCGTCACGGCGATAAGGTTGAGTTCAGCAGCATAGGTTTTGTGCCCGCAACGGCTAAACTGGGCAGCCGTACCGAAGGCATTGCCGTACAAATGAGCGACGACAACCGGCAGTTGGGCGAAGTAGTGGTGGTAGGCTACGGCACACAGAAAAAGGTAAACCTTACGGGATCCGTTGCCGTTGTATCGGGAAAGGACCTCACCGACCGCCCTGTGGCCAACATGTCACAGCTGCTTCAGGGCGCGGCACCGAACGTAAACGTAAGCATTAACGGCGGCATGCCCGGAAAATCAGGCTCTATCAACGTGCGCGGTATAGCGTCAATCAGCGGAGCTTCGTCGCCATTGATACTCATTGACGGCGTAGAGGGAAGTATTGATGACGTGAATCCGTACGACGTCGAATCGATAAGTGTGCTGAAGGACGCTTCTTCGGCTGCCATATATGGTGCGCGTGCTGCCTACGGCGTAATATTAGTTACCACCAAAAACGGCCGCGACGGTAAGACACACATCAGCTATAACGGCATGTTTGGCCTGGGAGGACTTACGGCCAGGCACGATTTTGAAACACGAGGATACTATTCGGCAGCCATCATTGATAAGTTTTTCTCGACCTATCAGGGAAAGAACTATACAAACTTTAACGACGAAGACTACTACGAACTGTGGATAAGGCGCAACGACCGCACCGAAAATCCCGAGCGTCCGTGGGTAGTCATGAAGAACAATCAGTATAAATATTATGGCAATACCAACTGGTTCGACTACTTTTTCAATACTTCTCGTCCTACGTGGCAGCACAATGTTACCATCAATGGCGGCAATAACAAAGCACAATGGTTTATATCAGGCGGAATGTATAGCCAGCAGGGTATTAACCGCCACAATACCGACCGCTTCAAACGACTCAATTACAGGTCGAAACTAAAGATGCAGGTTACCGACTGGATGAGCGTAAGCAACAATACAACCTATTTTAAAAGTTCATACAAATACCCGGCACAGGCCAACGCCGAGGCCCTGTTCAGGTCGGTAATGCTGCACGGTCTGGCAGCCTATACACCGTGTAATCCTGACGGTACGGCCACATATCTTACCCATATGGTCGACGGTTACACGGTCATTAACGGCATACCAAGCGTTATTGAATATGGAAAGCATCGCAATGATGATGCACACGACAACTTCCAGACAACGTTCGAAGGCGTGCTTACACCCCTCAGGCACTTTACCCTTACGGCCAATTATACCTACTATTTTCAACAATATACCAACTTTAACCGTTCGGTGCGCATACCTTACTCAAAGGAACCGGGCGTTGTTGAATACCGTTCCGATATTTATGACGAGCTTTTCGAGCGTGCACAAAACAGCTATTACCATGGCTATAACATTTTTGGGGCATACGAAAACACCTTTAACAAGGCACATCACGTCACATTGACGGGCGGAACCAACTATGAAACACTGTATCTTAAATCGAACAGCGAAAAGCGCAACGACCTTCTTTCAGAGGAACTGAGCGATTTTAACCTTGCCAAAGGCGAACAAATGGTCATCACCGGCGGCAAACGTCGCTATGCCTTACTGGGTTTTTTCTACCGTGCCAACTACGATTACAAGAGCCGTTACCTTTTTGAGGCCAGCGGACGATACGATGGAAGCTCACGCTTTCAGCGCACTCACCGGTGGGGTTTCTTTCCATCGTTCTCGGCAGGATGGCGTATTAGTGAAGAGCCTTTCTTTGCAACGCTGCGCAAAACCGTCGATAACCTGAAGCTTCGCCTGTCGTATGGGTCGCTGGGTAACCAGCAAGTGGGCTATTACGATTATGTACAGGTTATCAATTCAGGCTCAGAAATAGGCTACTCGTTTGGCGGAGAGAAGAAAATTTCAGGCGCATCGGTGTCCGATCCCAATGCATCTGACCTGACGTGGGAGAAAGTATACACCTGCAATGCCGGTGTTGACGTAAGTCTGCTGGGCAGCCGTTTGTCGCTTACGGCCGACGTATACATTCGCGATACCCACGATATGCTTATGCCCGGCAAGGAGCTTCCTTATGTGTATGGCGCGGCATCGCCCCGCCAGAACGCTGCCAACCTGCGCACAAAAGGCTACGAACTGTCACTCTCGTGGAACGATAAGGTTAACCTGTATGGCTCTCCTTTAAGCTACGGTGTGACGCTGGGCTTTGCCGACAGCAAAACAAAAATTACGAAATATGACAATCCCGACAAGTCGGTAGGCAACTATTATGAAGGACTTGAGCTTGGCAGCATCTGGGGATTTAAGGCCGACGGCTTCTTCAAAACCGATGAAGAGGCACGCAATTATGCCGTTGACCAGAGCTATCTCAACAGCATGATTAACATCAGCGTGATTGACAACGGCCTGCATGCCGGCGATGTGAAGTTTGTTGACCTGGACGGAGACGGCAAGATACTGCCATCGCTGTCGGCCAAAAAGCTCCGCGACCAGCGTATCATAGGCAATTCTCTGCCCCGCTGGACATACAACGGCAAGGTAGATTTAAGCTGGAAGGGCATAGGTATATCGGCTCTCTGGCAGGGCGTTGTGCGGCAGCACTGGTATCCTGGTTCAGAAACCTATCTCTTCTGGGGGCCTTATTCGCGACCCTACCAGACGTTCATCCCCTCCGATTTCCTTTCAAAGGTGTGGTCGGAGAGCAATACCGACAGCTACTTTCCACGCCCGCGCGGCTACGTTGCCTTAAACGGGGCGGGCGGTTCGCGTGAGCTTACGCGCCCCAATACCATGTATTTGCAGAACGCCGGCTACCTCAGGCTAAAGAATTTAACCGTTAGTTACAACCTGCCGCGCACGTGGTTGAAAGCCGTTCACCTTGAAAGCGTGCGCGTTTACTTCTCGGGTGAGAACCTGTTTACCCTGAGCGGACTCGACTCTAAGTATATCGACCCCGAAGCCTGCGGCGCTGGTTACAGTCCCTATTACAACTCAGGACATCGCAATGTAAACGGTTATCCCATGCAAAAAACCTATTCCTTCGGTCTTAATATTACGTTATAAACCTTCAAAAAGCATATTTCAGTTATGAAATTCAATCATATATTGACATCAGGTTCGGCGTGGCTGCTGTTGCTTGCAGGCGCAGGAGCTGTGAGTTCGTGCAACGACAAGCTCGACCTTTTTCCAGAAGACCAGGTAACGCCCGCCACATTCTACAAGAATGAAAAGGAGCTTCGGCTGGCCACCAACCAGTTATACACCGAGATTGTGCCTTATGCCAACAGCATTTATGAGGACCCGGGCGACATCGTTATGCAAACCTTCCTGAACGAGGCCATCAGCAACCAGCGCCTGATACCCGAAAAAGATGGCGGCTGGACATGGGGAACGCTGCGCAATATCAACTTTTTTCTGGCCCATTCGCAGCAGTGTCCCGATGAGGCTGCACGCAGACGCTACGACGGTCTGGCCCGTATGTTCCGTGCATGGTTCTATTTTGAGAAGGTGAAAGCCTTTGGAGATGTGCCGTGGTACGATGCCGTGCTGGGTTCTTCAGATAAGGATTTGTATAAGCCGCAAGACCCGAGGGACACCG
This sequence comes from Prevotellaceae bacterium, assembly GCA_015256945.1. Classification (GTDB taxonomy): domain Bacteria; phylum Bacteroidota; class Bacteroidia; order Bacteroidales; family Bacteroidaceae; genus Prevotella. The sequence goes on from JABZLB010000001.1 coordinate 159,706, forward strand.
TTATGGCTCATGTTCTGGCCGATTTAGATTATGCAATAGCCAGTTTGCCGGCTGAACATAAACTGTATGAAGCCACAAAGTGGACGGCCGAAGCTCTAAAATCGCGCGTCATGCTGTTTGAAGGTACTTTCCGTAAGTATCACGGGCTGCCCGGTTATGAGGAGTATTTGAAGCAGTGTGCTGCGGTATCGTCCGACTTTATCAGAAACAGCGGCTATGCCATCAGTCGTAACGGCGCAGAGCCTTACCGCCAGTTGTTTGCCAATCTCGATGCCGACGGTACCGAAATTGTGCTGGCACGCGACTTCAGTACGAAACTGGGTCTGAACCATAACGCTCAGGGCTACGAGGTTTCGGCCGGTACAGCCAACCAGGGTGTGACAAAACGTCTTGTCGATTCGTATCTGATGAAAGACGGTACGCGCTTTACCGACCGTCCGAATTATGCCACCATGCAGTTCTTTGACGAGTGTAAGGACCGCGATCCACGTCTTGCACAAACCATCCGCACGCCGGGATACATGCGCAGCAACGGCCGTATAACGCTGCCTGATTTGGGTGTTGCCAAAACCGGATACCAGTTAATAAAATACGAGGCAGGTGTAAAGTACGACCAATACTGGACCAGCGAGAACGACATGCCGATATTCCGCGCAGCCGAAGTTTACCTTAACTATGCCGAGGCATGTGCCGAACTGGGAACCATTACGCAGGCCGACCTCGACCTTTCCATCAAACCCATTCGTGAACGCGTGGGTATGCCCGGTATCAGTCTGGCGCAGGCCAACGCCCATCCCGACCCTTTCCTTGAGGCTCCACTTACGGGTTATCCCAATGTTGAGCAGGGACCGCAGAAGGGTATCATCCTTGAGATTCGGCGTGAACGCACTATTGAGCTTGTCATGGAAGGCTTCCGCTATTACGATCTCATGCGCTGGAAGGAAGGAAAAGACTTTGATCAGCCCTTCCGCGGGATGTATTTCCCGGGTCCCGGTGCTTACGACCTCGACCATGACGGCACTGATGATGTTTACCTTTACACGTCGAGCCATCACGGAAGCTCCACGGCACCCGTGCAATATGAGATTGGAAAGGACATCATCCTGACACAGGGAACACGCGGAAACATTGTTATACACAGCGAAATACATCGCTCATGGAACGAGAACCGCGACTATTTCTATCCCGTTCCTTCCAACGACCGGATACTTACAGAGGGTAAGCTCAGGCAGAACCCGGGTTGGAACGACGGTCTGAACTTTTAAACGAATCCTAAACGACATTCAAACGTATGAATATTAAAAATACAGGTTTATGCGCCTTAGCCTTCGGTTTGCTGCTTTCGGCGTGTGGCAGCGACATTGACAATTCTCATTATGCCGACTGGTTAGGACAAAAATATAACCAGCAACTGAAGTGGAATACCGACTCGATGGCCTTTATGCGGGCCAATTGGGCCAACAGCAACCTCGGCAATGGCGTGCAACTGCGTCAGGCCCAGCAAATAAAGATGTGGAACAGCCGTCAGACGGTAACCTTCGCTACGTACGAAAACAGCGGTCTCGTAACCAGTATTGTACAGCCTTCCAACGCCGAACTGACGAGCCTTCAGGGCCTTCAGAGCGAAGGTAAGCTCGCGCTGAACGGTGGTTTATGCGACGCTTCGGGCCATCCCGTATCATATCTTATGATTGACGGCCGCGTGCTGGGACAGGCTACGGGGCGCAGCGGCAACGGGTTAATTGCCATTGCGAACGATGGCAACACGTGGAGCGTCAGCATAAAACCCTTTGTTGCTGCCGACACAACAGCCATACGACATCAGTATGCTTCGGCTATTGAGGGCGGACCGCTGCTGCTTCAGAACGGCATAACGGTTAATCTTGATGGTGCCGACACCACACATACGGCACGAACACTGCTGGGAACCGATGCCTCGGGCCATATCATCATGGCGGCTATCGATGGTAACATACCGGGAACAGCCGATGGTGTGTCGGTTGTTCAGGCGGCCGAAATGGCCTGTCTCATGGGAATGGAGAATGCTTTGTGTCTGGCAGGCGGCAATGCTACAACGCTGTGGCATGCCAGCAAGGGCGTTACCAACTACCCTTCATCGAACAGACTGCCCGACCACGAGGGCGAAACGCCTGTGGGTAACGTTGTTCTGGCTGCTACTTATAAGATGTTTGCCAGCGGCGACGGCTCGCAAACCAGTCCGTATGTCATCAATACCGCACGCCAGTTAAGCAATATGAAGAATGCACTTACGGAAAGCGGAGAGGCCGTTTACTTCAAATTGGATCGCGATATAGACATGACAGGAATCAGCTGGACACCGTTCAACTCGGAAGCTCCTTACAAAAACAAGGTTAGTTTTGACGGTCAGGGCCATACCATCAGCCACCTGACGTGCCACAACAAGCATTATCCGAGCTTTGCAGGAGTGCTGAATGGGCGCGTGAGTAACGTGGTTTTTACCGACGCCGACATCAGGGCCGATGCTGCTTCATACCATACGGGCATCATTGCAGGCTACTTAGGTACGAACGGTATCTGGGGCGAGGTTGAGAATGTGGCCGTAAAAGGCCGGGTAACCACAACGGGAATCGACTATTATGTGGGCGGTTTGGCAGGCAATATGCGATATGGAAAAATAGCCAACTGCTATGTCGACGCTGACGTTGTATCAGCTACAAGCGGCGACCGTGGCACGGGAGGTATCGTTGGTTACGAGTATGACGGCAGGAATTTAAAGAACGAAGTGCCCGACCGTAACTGCATCATTGAAAACTGTTACTACCGCGGAACGGTGTCAGCACCCGCTTGTACCGTGGGCGGTATTCTGGGAAAAAGCGAAAACCGCTGGGGCAACTATCTGCAAGGATGTCTTAGCAACGCCGTCTCGCTTACAGGAAGCAACGACCATGTGGGCATTATCTGCGGACAAGTATTCGACCCTGCCATCACCACAGGCCGCTTTTCGAACAACTATGGCAGCGCCAGCACCCATACCCAGCACGGCATAACGCCCTTCACGCCATCGCGCGACGGCTTGAATAAGCAGGGCGTGCAGTATCACGGACAGCTGCCTCCGTCTACCTTCTCGGCAGCAGCGGCGGCCCTTCACTGGGATACCATGCTGTGGGACTTGTCAGGAGCCGAACCCAAACTGAGGATAATGCCCTGATATAATTATTGTAAAACATCAACAAATAAATACCATATCATGATTATGAAGAAACTTTCGTTATACAGTATGCTTTTTATTGCGCTGCCCCTGGCGGCTTCGTGCGACCTTAAAGGCTTTGACATTCAGCCCGACAAGCGCGATACGACAATTGATACAACCGTTGTTCGCATCATCCCCTTTGACGAAAACCATACCACTACCTACGATACCAAGGTGCCTACACTGCTTAACAGGCAGCACTGGACGTGCGATACGCTCGATAACGGCTGTGTATGGTATAACTTTACAGCCTTCGACGACGTGAGCAATGCGGCACAAACGGTGAACGTGCTCGAGGTAGACATGACGTCAAAACGCTATAAACTCGACTTTGCCTACAAGGTAAACGCCGACTCGTTGTCGTCTTTTGTCGATGCGCGTCAGCAGGCAGGGCTTGATGTTATGGGCGGCGTCAACGCCAACTATGAGCTTGATGCTACCTATATTCGCATTGGAGGCAGCAACATGAGCGAGGTAACCATTCCTGCTTCACATCTGCGTGCCTGGAAGCATGAAGGCGCAATTCTGAGCTATGCCGACGGCGAGGTGAAGATAAGACTCTCTTCACGCACGAACCCTGCACAGGCAACGGCCAACTATAAATACAGCAAGGCCGTGAATATCATATCCAGTGCACCGTCGTTAATTGAAGATTACAAGAATATAGGCTCCTCTTTCGTCGACATGAACAGGCTGTCAACCGGGCTCAATGTGCTTGATTATGAAGACAAGGACCGCCATCAGGGGGTGCGGCATCCGCGTACTGCCGTAGCCCTTACGGGCGACGGCGACCTGCTGCTCATCACCGTCGACGGACGTTGGGCGGGCAAGGCCGAGGGAATGACCGCCGACGAGCTTACCCGTTTCATCATTAAGTATTTCAATCCGCGCTATGCCCTCAATATGGATGGGGGAGGATCGACCACCATGTGCGTCAGGGGGCGCGGCGATTCACGAACACATGTCGTAAACTATCCTACGGATAACCGTAAGTATAACCATTACGGACAGCGTCCCCGTGAGGCTCATCTTATCATCGAAAAGGTGAGATAACAGGGGCGGAATGGCGGAATGACGCCATTTCCCGAACAAAAACTCTCCGTCAATACCATACCATAACGGGAAAAGCCTTGTGCAGGGCTTTTCCCTCAGGGCAGAAAAACAGTGAGCGTTACTACATATAAACCTAATCAATATAAAACATTTATGAAAAAAAATCTTTTACTTGCTGTGGGCTTTATGCTGTCGTGCGGCATGGGTTTCGCCGATAGCTTTACCTCGGGCAACGGTACCGAGGCCTCGCCTTACCTTATTTCCAATGCTGCTGAGCTTCAAAACATGAAAACTGTACTCAACGAAAGCGGCACCACTGTGTTCTTTGAGCTGGCCGCCGATGTTGATATGGCTGGCGTAAACTGGAAGCCTTTCAATGCCGAAAGCCCGTATAAGAACAAGGTCAGCTTCGATGGCAAGGGGCATGTAATACGTAATTTTACCTGCCATAACGAGCATTATGCCAGCTTTGCAGGTGTTATGTTCGGCACAATAAAGAATGTAGCCTTTGTCAATGCCGATGTATCGGGCGACAACAGTTCCTCACATATAGGCATTATAGCCGGTTATCTCGGCACGAGCGGTATATGGGGTGAGGTCGATAATGTTTATGTACAGGGCAAAGTAACGTGTACGGCCACAGGCTTTCAGGTTGGCGGACTGGCCGGTAACATGCGTTTCGGTAAGGTTAGCAACTGTCTTGTCGATGTAAATGTAACGTCGGCTACTGCCGGTGACCTCGGTACAGGCGGCATTGTAGGCTACCAATATGACGGCAAGAACATGAAAACGCCCAACGCCGAGCGCAATTGTGTTATCGAAAACAGCTATTTCTGCGGTTCGGTATCGGCACCGGGGTGTACCGTTGGCGGCATTCTCGGCAAGTCTGAAAACCGCTGGGGCAACTACATGCAGGGCTGTATCAGCAACGCCCGCACGCTTGTGGGCAATAACGACCATGTGGGAGCCGTATGCGGACAAGTCTATCCTGCATGCGTTACAGCCGGCCGCTTCACCAACAACTATGCTTTGGCCGGTGTAAAGATGATGCACGGTACCACCGTTTTCAGCCCTACGCGCGATGCTACCTTTAACCAGGGGGTGCAGTATCATGGCCAACTGGCTGCCGGTACGCCTGCTGCCACGGCACAATTGCTGGGCTGGGACAGCAACGTATGGACCTTTACGGGTACTCATCCGCAGCTTAAGCTCTTTGCTGTGCTTACAGGTGTAAGGGGCGTTACGTCGTCGTCCCGCGCCGTTACCGCCGGTGCTGTTTATACCCTCAGCGGTCAGCGCGTTGCCAAACCGTCGGGAAAAGGCTTGTATATCGTTGGTGGCAGGTGGAAAAGCCACACTAATTTGACCCACCCTGTCAAAGTATTTTAGACCCA
>JABZLB010000022.1 GCA_015256945.1 Prevotellaceae bacterium
AACGATGATACGAGGTTATTTCTAACCACTAATCTCCGATAGCCCCAGAGCTTATAGATAACACAATAAGCTATATCGCTCAGAATATAAAGTACTCTGAACGGTAATAAAGAGATGAGAAAGAAGATACAATAAACAAGTTTTGACATCATGTTTTGTTTGTGTTTGCAAACCTATGCGCTGTGAAGCATAATATGTGATGAGGTTAACTCTGCATATCGTGCAGCTTTTTATAGTATCCCCCTTTAAGAATAAGGTCATCGTGTGTACCTTGTTCAACGATTCGGCCTTCGTGAAGGACGTATATTTCGTCTGCATTTTTAATGGTTGACAGGCGATGAGCTATGGCTACTGTTGTGCGTGTCTTCATTAATTTAAAAAGAGCATCCTGTACCAATCTTTCTGATTCGGTATCGAGTGCCGATGTAGCCTCATCGAGAATAAGGATAGGAGGATTTTTCAATATGGCGCGCGCTATACTGATTCGCTGCCGTTGTCCGCCTGAAAGCCGACCTCCACGGTCACCGATATTGGTATCAAAGCCATGTTCCGATTCCATAATGAAGTCGTAGGCATTGGCTATTCGGGCCGCGTGCTCGACGTCCTCGCGCGAGGTATTGTCCACACCGAATGTAATATTATTATAAAAAGTGTCGTTGAAGAGGATGGCTTCCTGGTTGACATTACCAATAAGCTGACGAAGATCGTGTATGCCAAGGTCTTTAACATTGATGCCATCAATAAGCACTTCTCCCTCCAGAACATCATAATAACGCGGAATAAGATCGACAAGAGTTGACTTACCGCCCCCACTCTGTCCGACAAGGGCTATGGTTTTACCTTTAGGGATCGTGAGGTTTATGTTACGAAGTACCCAGTGTAAGGGTGTTTTTTCATCCTTTTTATTTGTAGAATACACTACGTTATCATGCCTGTTTCTTTCACCATTATTTTGTGTAGAATGAGGTGTTACAGAAGAACGATAGGCAAATGATACGTGACGAAATTCGATTTCGTGCTCAAAAGAAGTGATGTGCACAGGGTTATCTGCTTCTTTTATCTCCACTTCAGCCAACAGAATTTTGTCAACACGCTCCATCGATGCAAGGCCTTTTGGGATATTATAGCCAGCCTTTGAAAATTCTTTCAGCGGATTAATGATGCTGTACAGGATGATAAGGTAATAAATAAACGTAGGACCAGAGATAACAGGATTATTGCTAAGCACGAGGGTTCCCCCAAACCAAAGCACGATAACAATCATAACGGTGCCGAGAAATTCGCTCATTGGGTGTGCCATTTGCTGGCGAATGTTGACCTTCATGATGCTATTTCGATAATCGCTGTTTACTTTATCGAAACGCCTGTTCATTTTATCTTCAGCATTGAAGGCCTTAATGATACGCAGTCCACCCAGAGTTTCTTCAACCTGGCTCATGGTATCACTCCATAATGCTTGTGCCTTGATACTTTTTTGCTTTAGTTTTCGTCCTACAAATCCCATGAACCAACCAAATACAGGTACAAAAATGAGAGTGAAAAGAGTAAGTTGCCAGCTGATAAATACTAAAGTAGCGAAATAGAAAAGAATAAGAATGGGATTCTTAAAAAGCATATCGAGGCTCGACATGATAGAGTTTTCTATCTCTTGTACGTCCCCACTCATGCGTGCAATAATATCCCCTTTACGTTCTTCGGAGAAGAAACCCAAATGCAAGCTTGTAATTTTTTGATATAATTGATTACGAATATCGCGTACAACACCTGTACGGATAGGAATAATACTTGCCGAAGAGAGAAAGTAAGCACCCGTTTTAAGGAATGTCATAACGGCTAAAAACAAGCCTATTAACAGCAAGGTTGTTGTGGCTCCACACGAATTGATAAGCTGTTGGATATAATAATCGGCATTATTACTCATCACATCTTTCAAACTTCCACTTCCCCATGCCATAAGCTGTGTGGCATGACTGTTATCTCCTACTTTAAACAGAATTTTTAAAATAGGGATGATTGCCGTGAAGGAAAAGATGTTCAATACGGCTGATAAGATATTGAACACAATGGATAATACAAGATATTTCTTGTATGGTGGGACGAAACGCCGTAAAACTATGAGGAATTCCTTCATAAGATATGGGTTGATATGAACCTTTTATGGCTTGAAAAGTTGCTGCCGTTAAAACTTATTTAACCTCTTCTCCTAACAGAGTTGCCGAGGAAGAACCTGTAATTCGGACGTTTACAAAATCACCGATGTGATGGTTTCCACGTGGAATGATAACGGCTTTATTTTGTGGTGTACGCCCCATAAGCTGTTCGCGACTACGCTTGCCAAAGCGTTCGATGAGAATTTCAAATACTTTTCCTTCATCTTTTTTATTCTGACTGGCACTGATGGCTGTTTGCAAATGGATGAGTTTATTGAGCCGACAAATCTTTTCATCTTCAGAAACGTTGTCGGGTAAGTGTTTAGCGGCATAAGTTCCAGGACGTTCACTGTACTTGAACATGAAGGCAGAATCGTATTGTACTTCGCGTACAAGACTCATTGTCTGTTCAAAATCGTCTTCGCTTTCGTTGTGATAACCCACGAATATGTCTGTTGTAAGTCCGCAATCAGGTATAATCCGGCGTATTGCTGCAACCTTTTCGAGGTAATCTTCACGCGTATATTTGCGGTTCATAAGCCTGAGCGTGCTATTGCTTCCGCTTTGTGCGGGGAAATGGATATGATGGCAAAGATTGGGTTCCTCTGCAATAGCATGAAGAATATCTTCGCTCATATCCTCAGGATTACTGGTTGTGAAGCGTACGCGCATGTCGGGAACAGAACGGGCTACACGCCTGAGGAGCTCGGCAAAAGAACATACATGCAACTCCTTTCCTCCCTCTTCTTCAATGATTATACCGTTTTCAGGGCGACGGCCGTTGGGTAGAAGTCCGTACGAATTGACGTTTTGTCCCAGAAGAGTAACCTCTTTGAATCCCTTATCGTGTAAGTCACGCACTTCGGCAAGGATGCTTTCTACGTCCCTGCTGCGCTCACGTCCGCGTGTATAAGGCACTATACAATAATGGCAGAAATTGTTACACCCGCGCATAATGCTTACAAAGCCCGATACATGATTGCCTCCGATACGCGACGGAATGATGTCGCGGTAAGTTTCTGTTGTTGAAAGAGCTACGTCAACAGCCGGCTGTCCCAGTTCGGCTGCTGCCATCATCTCAGGTAAACTCATATAAGCATCGGGGCCGCAGACGATGTTAGCATGGTGATTTTTAATTAAATCGTCCTTCACTCTCTCGGCCATACATCCCAGAACGCCAAGTATAAGTGGAGGACGTTCTGATGTATTACCTTCGTCATTACGTATCTCGCGCTTGCGTCTTTTTTGTTCAGCGTATAGCTGATCTAACCGATGATAGATTTTATTTTCAGCGTTTTCGCGAACCGAACATGTATTTAAAAAGACGGCATCAGCCTCATCTTCGTGTTCAGTAGGCTCATATCCTGCCATCTTCATTACCGAAGCCACAACTTCTGAATCGGCTACATTCATCTGGCAACCATAAGTCTCTATGTATAGTTTCTTCATTTTGTATAACTAAAAATTATATTTTCGGGCCACCATATTCCAAAACAGATAGAATAAAATTCCTACAATAAACCCGGCTATTACATCAATAGCATAATGGGCACGGATATAGATGGTCGCCAAAAAAATCAGTATCGTAAAGGGTAACAAGGAAAAGAAAAGAGTTTTATTTTTACTTTGCCATGCTAAAATCATGCAAATTACAGCTATTCCCACATGTGAACTAGGAAAGGCTCCCGTGGGATGTTCGCCGCGATGTATGGCTACTAACAGGTTATAACCGATGCCATCGGTCCATCCTGGTGGTGGAAGCATTTCGTCATGCGAACTGAAATAATCGCCAATGACAGGGAATATGCCATGAATAACATGGTTCATTCCAATAGCCTTATAATAGTACATTGGACCCGTAACCGGCAGTAAGTCGAATAAAAGATAAAAGCTGAAGAACGACGCCATGATGATAAGGCAAACACGTTGCAGCTGATTATATCTTGAAAAGAAATAGAAAGCAGTTACTGCAAGGATAATAGGGAAGTAACTTATATATGCAAAGTTGAACAGCTCGCTTAATATTGGACTGTTGAAGCGTTCTGAAAAGAGCATTGCTGGTTGGCATCCGAACAGAAGTTGGTCCCAGCGGGCTACAACATGATCAAGGTTGGGAAAGAGACAATTAATGCTATAAGTGTCAGCATACCACCAGCCTAATAATAGCATTTGTGTAAGGATGCGTATAAATTTCATCATCTTACACGGAACAAGTCGATATACTATCCACATGGCAATGGTAATAGAGGCCATTCTTATACGCCCCCATATTATGGCATCAGGATTTTGAAGCTTTGTAAAACAGAAAAGAATAATGAGTAATGTGATTAATGTATAGCCAAGAATTACCCATTCAAACCCCATCAATCCTTTAAGAGGTTTCTTTTCTATTTCAATATATTTACGGAATTTACCACCCTTTTTCATAACCATCCGTTAGCTTTATACCAGGCAACGGTTTCAATTACTCCTTGCTTTAAGTTGTAATGGGGATGATAACCCAGCTCGTCACAGGTGGGCTCAATGTTACAACGCCAGTTGCGTTGTTTTAGAATATTGAACTTATCGTTGTTTAAAGTGCTCATATGTCCGGTGATGTGTCCGATGTATTCGCCAAAGAAAGTAACAATTCTCAGAAACCATACCGGCGCCTTTACACGTATCCACCAGGGTGATCCCAGTTCTTCGTGCAGATAATCGCTAAAAGTTTTACTTTGATAAACATTGCCATCTGACAAGAAGTATTTACGTCCCGACATTCCTCTGTCAAGTGCAAGGAATACAGCTTGTACAACATCTTTGACATATACAAAAGTAATATCTTGCTGTTTATAGCCTACACTAAAGTCGATATGCTGTTTAATGCTCTGCGCCATCAGGAAATAGTCCTTTTCTCGTGGCCCATAAACACCCGTAGGACGGAGGATAATGTAATTAAAGTTATTCCCTATTGATTCAAGAAACTGCTCCGACATAAGTTTGCTTTTGCCATAAGCCGTATTAGGGCGTGGCGTATCATTTTCATCAATTTCCAAATAAGGTTGTTTCTCTTTGATGGCACCAAAGACGCTCAGACTGCTTAAATAAACAAAACGCTTTAAGTTTGGCTGAGTTTTAAGGATGGCATGTACAAAATTTTTTGTCCCTTCGTAGTTTATTCGGTAGAAGTCTTCCTTATGAAGACACTTGGTAGCGCCAGCAGCGTGAACAATATAGTCGAATTCTTGCTGCTGTAAAGCCTCCACTAAACTGTCTTCAGAAGAGAAGTCTAAATTAAGAAAATGTATGCGATTATCTTGTAGATACTTTCTCGAACTGGTAGTTCTTACGCCAGCCCAAGTCTCAAAGCCACGGTCTAAGGCCTCTTCAACAATAAAACTGCCAATGAATCCACTGGCACCTGTTACTAATATCTTCATAATTAAATGTGTACAAAGTTACTACATTTAAGTAATAAGGCAAAATATTCAAAATGAAATTAGGTTACTTCATTTCTTTTTTGTTAATTTGCATACATATAATATTCTTGTAAATCACAACATTATGGGTAAGAAAGAGAAGAAAGGTGGCAAACGAATGTCGAAGAAACAATTGTCTGCAATTATCGAGAAATATTTTTCCTCTCAGCCAGGAGTAACCCTCACATTAAAAGATATATTTCGTAATTTACACCTCGATACCCACCCTTTAAAGATGATAGCTCTTGATATTTTGGAAGAAATGTCATGGGATGACATCATAACGAAGGTTTCTGAAACATCATATTCGTTGAATACTAAGGGGCTGGTTCAGGAAGGAACATTCCTTAGAAAGTCGAATGGTAAGAACTCTTTTCTGCCAGATGATGGTGGAAAGCCAATATTTGTAGCTGAGCGAAACTCGATGTCTGCACTCTCTGGCGACAGAGTTAGAGTTTCTTTTATGGCCCGTCGGCAGAAGCATATTAAAGAAGCACAGGTTATTGCAGTGCTCAAACGCGCCAAAGACCAGTTTGTTGGACGCTTGAGAGTAGGTAACGATATTGCTTTCCTTGTCACTCCTGAAAATACTTTTGTTCATGATATACTTATACCAAAGCGTAAGTTAAAAGGTGGAAAGACCGACGATAAGGCTGTAGTAAGGATTATACAGTGGCCTGATGCTGAGCATAAAAACCTTATAGGTGAAGTAGTTGATGTGCTGGGGCAGACAGGAAACAATGATGTTGAAATGAACACTATATTGGCACAATATGGTCTTCCTTATAAATATCCGAAGACCGTAGAGGCTGCTGCCGACAAGATTTCGGGAGAAATTACGCCCAAAGATATTGCCGAACGAGAAGATTTTCGCAATACGTGGACTTGCACTATTGACCCGAAGGATGCCAAGGATTTTGATGACGCACTTTCAATTAAGGAGATTGGTAAAGGACTCTATGAAGTAGGTGTACATATTGCCGATGTATCTCATTATGTTACAGAGGGCAGTATCATAGACCGTGAAGCTGAAAAACGGGCAACATCAGTTTATCTTGTTGACCGTACTATCCCGATGCTTCCTGAGCATTTATGTAATTTTGTATGCTCATTACGTCCAAATGAAGATAAGTTAGCGTATAGCGTTGTGTTTGATATTGATGATGAAGGTAACGTTAAACACTATCGAATTGTACATACTGTTATACGTTCTAATCGTCGTTACGCTTATGAAGAAGCACAGCAGATATTAGAAGATAACGGCGTTATTGATGGAACAGGACAGCCGGCGCCCAATCCTGGCAAGAAAGGGTATTTAAATGAAAATGGCTGGGAGATATGTACTTTGGATCGTTTAGCTAAGAAACTTCGTGAAAAGCGGTTTAAGGCTGGTTCTGTTAACTTTGACACAGAAGAACTTCACTTTGAAATTGATGAAAAAGGACATCCGGTTGGCTGTTATTTTAAACGCTCGAAAGACGCCAATAAGCTTATAGAAGAATTTATGTTGTTGGCTAATCGTACCGTGGCCGAAAGCATAGGGAGGGTGGCTAAAGGGAAAAAGGCAAAGGTATTGCCTTACCGAATCCATGACAATCCTGACCCTGAGAAGATGGAAAACCTGCGTAAGTTCATAGTCAATTTTGGCTTAAAAGTGAAGACCGACGGCACGCGTAACGCCATGATTAAGTCAATTAACAAGCTTATTAATGAAGTAGAGGGCAAGCGTGAGGGCAAGCTTGTGCAAACAGTTGCCTTGCGAGCCATGATGAAGGCTAAGTATAGTGTGCATAATATTGGTCATTTTGGTCTTGGTTTCGATTATTATACCCATTTTACGTCGCCTATTCGTCGTTATCCCGACACAATGGTTCATCGCCTTTTGACACGTTATGCGGCAGGAGGCAGGTCGGTAAACGAGAAACATTGCGAAGAATTGTGTGACCATTGTTCAGAAATGGAACAGATTGCACAGAACGCAGAGCGCGACTCTATCAAGTATAAGATGGTGGAGTTTATGGGTGATAAGATTGGCTCTGTGTACGATGCTCATATCAGTGGTGTAACAAGCTATGGCATTTATGCAGAGATTGATGAGAATCATTGCGAAGGAATGGTACCCATACGTGATTTGATAGACGACTATTACGAGTTTGACGAGAAAAACTTTATGTTGGTTGGTCGTCGTCATCACCATAAATACCAGTTGGGTGACCCCGTTAAAATAGAGGTGGCTAAAGCTAATTTAGAGCGACGTCAGCTCGATTTTGCTCTTGCTTCAGACGGGTTGTCTAAGCCGGTTCCAAAGTCAAGTTCTCCAATTCCCAAAGGCAAGGTGCGACGTTCTAAAAGGTAAAGAATAATAAAAAGGTCTCTTTTGTAATGAAAAGAGGCCTTTTTTATTTTTTTAATTTACAACTTTCTGTAACACTTCATTCTGATTTCATATTCCCTTTATTCCCTTTTTCATCAACGGGAATCCATGAATCTGGAAAAATATCAGGAGTTTTCCAGTAGAACCAACGTTGTGGATATGTCACAATTTTGTCGAGACGGGGATTAAGCATAGCCGCCCAAAACGAGAAAGTACTGTTAGCAATGATATTGTGATGGCAGTAAGACATGAGAAACATGTCTTTCCAGCTTTCATTTCCATGGTGGCAGTTAACAAAGGTGGCATTGGGAATTTCCATATTTGCTTTCACCCATGAAATGTCATCTGAAAATACAAAGAAATGGGCATCAACAAGTTTTTTGTTTAGTTGCTCAATAGCAGCTTTATAATAGTTCTCAGTACAGAATATTCCGAAATTGTTAATATTTTCCTTTGACAGGTAATCGCCTCTGCGAATATGCACGGAAACAGCATTTGTATTCTTTATTTTATGTAAAAATACTTGGGCTTCTTTCGACAGTTCCGGGGGGCGAAACTGAAAGAGAGCATGCACATCAACATCTTTCCAGTACTTTTTATTTAGCCAATAACCATTATAGAAGATACTCTGTGTTGTTTCTTCCTCTGATATGATGTGTGTTAACTCAAGTAAACGAACGCATTTACTAATGCAATCGGTAATGAAATGTCGCGGTGGAAGCGATAAATCAAATATATTTTCTAATTGAAAATCAGAATGCTGATGAAGAGATTTTGACCAGTATGAGCCGTAAATATTCTGACAAGGATATTGTCTGATAAGATACTGGCTAAAGGCATAGATAAACATTTGATTCCCTAAGCCTCCCTGAAAATTTACTATTTTCATCTTCCTGTCGTCCCGAATTACGTTCTTTTGCTTGCTTCTTTCTCTATGAAACGGCCTTATAAGTTTTATAAATATATTTTTTTATCCGATAAGCTTGAGCAAATAAGCACATTTTTCAGGATTACCCAGCGTCTTTCCCTTGTCATTTGACAGTTTAACACAATCGTGCCACTCGCGTTTTTCTGTAATACGCATACGGGTAAGCTTCACTACAATATTCATCGGTTCGCAATTTTCTACATCACAAGTAAGGAAAGTACCCATACCGTAGCTGTCTTTTATCCGGCCGTTTACATACTTGTGTATTTCTATTGCCCGGTCAACGTTAAGCCCATTACTGAATACAACCTGTTTCGTTGCCGGGTCAATGCCAAGACTTTTATATTTTGAGATAATTTTTTCAGTTTGTTCTTCCTCGTTGCCACTGTCAACGCGCAGCCCGGAAAACATCATAGCCATACGCTTTGAAAGATTACTAAAGAATACCTTATCACCAAAACAGTCGTATAAGAAGATACCATTATCGCCATCGTACACATCGCTAAATTTCTTCATGACATTAAAATTGCATTCGTAAATTCCGCTTACATTCTCTTCAAATTCGATGAGCTGATGGCTCATTGTGCCAATAGCAATGAGGTCATACTTCATGGCAAAGTAAACGTTACTTGTGCCGGTAAACTTTCCCGACCATGGATGGAAACCCTCTGCATCTTCATATCCTCCTGTCTGATAGATGCTCTTCATGGTTCGTATAATATTATCCTGATGATCAAACGAGAAGCGACGTCTTGTTCCCATGTCGCCAAGTATGAGTCCGTTTGACAAAATTTTTCTGGTTTTCAGGGCTGCACGATCCAGCTCTCTCTCTGCATTGTAGCTGTTATTGTCACCTCTTAATATATGGGTTAGTTCAGAAACAATGCTCAATATGGGCATTTCCCACATAATGGTAGAATACCATTTGCCACGTATACTGATGTCAAGGTGCCCTTCGGGTGATTGTGAAACAGTTACTTCGCGTGGATTAAATCGATAGCCTCGTAAGAAAATGAAGTACCATTTTGGCAGGTAATACATCTTCTTTTGTATAAAAGCTATTTCCTCTTCTGTAATAACGACGTTGCGCATGTAATTTAACTGCTCGTTCAGCAGGTCGGCAAACCCCTTGGGATAAACTGTTTTATTTCTGTCAAAAAAGGTATATTCAACCTCTGCTCTCGGGTAAGTCTGGAGCACATAGTATTGACAACTGAACGTGTAGGCATCGTTGTCGGTAAAATGCCTGATAATTTGTTGCATTGCTTTAGCCGTTAATAATGAAATAAAGGTGTCATAATATCCGTCAAGTAAAATATTATATTGCTTATTGACAGATGCTATGACACCTTCTTTTTTTAATAAATGTTGTTGTGCAACATTTATTATTTGTATTACTGATTGATGAATTGTATTCCCTTGTTTAAGTTGTCAATGCGCGATTGCAGTTTGGCAATCTTCTTTTCCATCTTGCTTAGCTTTTTCTGACTTTTAGCAAATTTCTTGTTAATCGATTTAACCTCTTTTAATTGCTTAACTGTTTTCTTTGCATCTTTTACAGTGCTTTTTGCATCCGACGTATTAAAATCGGTAGTTGCAGCATTTGCAGCTGCATTCGCCTCGGCAACTTTTCCTGTAAGATCATTGTAGTTGGCCTTCTCTTTCTCATAGTCGAGCTGAAGCTTATTGAGCTTTGAGGTTAATGCTAAAACTTTTTGCTGCTCCTTTAAATTCTTAATAGTTGTTGCATCCTGAGCAAAAGCAAAGGCGGTTGATAACGCCATTACAAATAATAAAATAACTTTCTTCATTGTCCTTAACTTTAAATTAATATCGCAAATTTATGCTATTCTTTTTATTTCAGCAAATATATTCATTGGAAAATGTATGTTACGGCTTAATCATACTGTTGTCATGTTGCAATGACAAATCCCCACCTCTGTCCCAGAGATGGGGATTTGTGCTAACCTAAATACTAATCTTTCAAATCGCCTTGAAAGTAACTAAAACCTAATTGAAAACCTAAAAACTAACTCTTAAACCTAAAACCTAAAAACCTATATGAAACAATCTACTAATTTTAACCTATTGAAGTATTGTCTTTCGGATTGTCTTCTCGCGAAGGCTTTGTTTCCTTTTGACGATGCAAAGGTATGTAGTTTATGCTTTTGTTACAACAGAGAGAGCCATGAAAACCGCGTTTCATGGCTCTTTATTGACTTAAGTCAAACTATTGTGTGCGCACACAGTGGCTATTTATTGAGTTTCCACGTCACGCCGTCTTTGGTATCGTTTACCTCAAAGCCCGCATTGGCGAGGGCATCACGTATCTCATCGCTCGTCGTCCAGTCTTTAGCCTCTTTGGCTTGCTGACGCATTTTCAGCACCATATCAACTATTTTTCCGTATGCTTTTTCGCGTTCGGCATTATTGGCACCCTTGTTACTCTTCAGGCCAAGAATGTCAAAGGTGAAGAGGCGCATTGTATCGCCAAGCTCTTTCAGGTCTTCAACCGATATTTTTGTTTTATGATCGAGCAGCAGGTTAATCACATGGCATGCCTCAAACAAGGCGCTAATGACAAGCGGTGTTTGCAAATCGTCGTTCATTGCGTCGTAACAGCGCTGACGAAGCTCGTGTACAAACTTATGCGTATCAGGCTGCGAGCCTTTCGATGGTTGTATACGGTCGAGGTTTGCAAGCCCGTCCATAAGCCGGTCATAACCCTTTTGTGCAGCCTTCAGTGCTTCGTTCGAGAAGTCGACTGTGCCACGATAATGTGCCGAAAGAATGAAAAAGCGGATGGTCATTGGCGAATAAGCCTGGTCAAGACTTGCATGTTCGCCCGTGAAGAACTGTTCAAGGGTGATGAAATTGCCCAGACTTTTACCCATTTTCTGTCCGTTAATGGTAATCATATTGTTGTGCATCCAGTAGCGTACCATTTGTTCGCCCTGACTTGCAACGGCTTGTGCTATCTCACATTCGTGGTGAGGGAATATCAAATCCATCCCACCTCCGTGTATGTCAAAGTGGTTTCCCAGATACTTTCTGCCCATAGCCGTGCACTCGCAGTGCCATCCGGGGAAGCCGTTGCTCCACGGACTTGGCCAGCGCATGATATGTTCAGGCTGGGCTTTTTTCCATAAGGCAAAGTCAACCTGATTTCTTTTCTCGCCCACACCAGCCAGTTCCCTGCTGTTGTTAATCATATCGGTGAGGTTTCTGCCCGATAAAATACCATACTTATGGTCGGCATTATACTTTACAACATCAAAGTAAATGCTGCCATTGCTTTCGTAGGCATATCCGTTTTTCAGAATTTCCTTCACCAGTTCCTCCTGTTCAATGATATGCCCCGTGGCGTGTGGTTCTATCGATGGTGGAAGTACGTTCAGCTCTTCCATGGCTTTATGGTAGCGGTTGGTATAGTGCTGAGCTATCTCCATCGGCTCCAGCTGTTCAAGACGAGCCTTCTTTTCTATTTTGTCATCGCCCTCATCGGCATCGTGTTCAAGGTGTCCCACGTCGGTGATATTGCGTACATAGCGCACCTTATAGCCCAGATGGCGCAGATAGCGGAAAAGTATGTCGAAGGTAATAGCAGGCCGGGCATGTCCCAGATGAGGGTCGCCGTATACCGTCGGGCCGCAGACATACATGCCTACATGGGGTGCATGCAACGGCTTAAAAAGCTCTTTGCTTCGCGATAGTGTATTATAAATCAACAGTTTCTGTTCCATAATGCTCTTTCTTATATCGTAATATTCTTTATGCAAAGTTACTGATTATTCTCCGAATAGGGCGTAACGCTGAACCGCGAATATATATTTTTACGGCATAAAGGGGCTTTTTTAATTGAAATATATGTATCTTCGCATGCAATTTAAACCTTATAACCCTTATGAAATATAGAAGATTAACACCAGCAGAGGGCGCAGCCATGATAGAAGATGGTGTAACTATTGGTTTCAGTGGCTTTACACCTAACGGTATTCCCAAAGCCGTTATTCGTGAAATACGTAAGAAAGCTGAGGCATTACATGCCGAAGGCAAGCCCTATCAGGTAGGAATTGTAACGGGAGCTTCGGGCTGTCAGAGTCTCGAAGGCGACATGGCGAAGGCTCATGCCATTAAGTTTCGCGGTCCTTTTTCGACGAATAGGGATTTCCGTATTCATACCAACTTAGGCGAAATTGATTATGAAGACATGCACCTGGGCCATGTAGCTGAGCGTCTTCGCCGCGGTTACTACGGACCTATTGACTGGGCTTTCATTGAGGTTAGCGACTTAGAAGAGGGCGATGACGTTTGTAAGGCCTACCTTACCACGGCCGGTGGCATCGTGCCTACGATTGTGCGTCTGGCCAAGCATATCATGATCGAGTGGAATCATTTCCATAATCCCAATTCAAAACACCTTCATGATGTGTACGAATGCAAGGAATATCCTAACCGCGAACCGATACCTTTGCTGCACGTTGGTGGCCGTATCGGTACCGAATATGTCGAAATTGATCCCAAGAAGATAGTGGGAGTTGTCGAGAGTAACATCCCTGAAGAGGCGCGTGCCTTTAAGGCTGTCAATGCCGAAACACAGGCAATTGGTGAGAATGTCGTCGATTTCTTCCTGCGTGATATGAAGGCAGGCCATATCCCTGCGGGCATGTTCCCTATACAAAGTGGTGTAGGAGCAACCGGAAATGCGGTGCTCGAGGCCATTGGTTCCTGTGAAGGGCTGCCGCCTTTAGAGGTTTTTTCAGAGGTGGTTCAGGATGCAGTTATCGACCTTATCGAGCGTGGCCGCATTACACAAGCCTCATGTACGGCCATGACATGCACGAACGAGAAGGTTCAGCATGTTTATGAGAACATGGATTTCTTCAGGAAACATCTTACCCTCCGCCCCAGTGAGCTGGCCAACGGCCCTGAGCTGATACGTCGTTTTGGCGTGATAGCCATGAACACAGCACTGGAGTGTGACATCTATGGCAACGAAAACTCGAGCCATATATGCGGTTCAAGTCTGATGAATGGCATAGGAGGGTCGTGCGATTACGAGCGTAACGGGTCGGTAAGTATATTCTATACTCCTTCAACAGCGAAGGGAGGCACCATCTCTGCCATCGTACCGATGTGCTGTCATGTCGATTCTACCGAACACGATGTGGACATAATTGTAACCGAACAGGGCGTAGCCGACTTGCGTGGTAAGGGTCCTGTAAAGCGGGCACACGAAATAATAGAGCACTGTGCTCATCCTGACTATCGTCCGTTATTGCGCGATTATCTGAAGCATATTGCACCCATGGGGCATGAACCGCAAAGTATGACGGCGGCTCTGGCCTTTCACGATACCTTCCTGCGCAAGGGAGATATGCGCCTCACTGATTTTGGCGAGTACCTGAAATAACCGTTTGCTGAGTTTATCACAATGATATAAGGTCTGGAACAGCTTGTTATGGTAGCTGTTTTCAGGCCTTTTTCTGCGCGCATAACAGCGTAGTTTAACTGTATTATTGATGGTAACGTGAGTGTACGGCGGCCGTCAGCAACGCTGTTGACGGCCGCCGTACGCATGGTCTGACAATCGTCGGCAGCGTTGCTGACGGCTGCCGGACGATGAACAGAATTGCGTAAACGAACCAGGATGATGAAGTAAAGCCGTTGACAAAAGCCGCTCAACAACTTGTAATTATCGTATCGTTCAGTTTGAATATTGACTTATGGGTAAATACAGGCTCATAAAAACAAAACTCCCGTAAAGCATAATGTGCTTACGAGCGTTTTGTCATATCGTATGGAACTGGGCCTCTACCCTGCCCTTTTCTTGCTTAGTGTTGCCATTTTATCAACACAATGCCATTATTGTACCAATGCCGTGCTGTTATTTTATCAATGCAGCCATCGGACTTTTCAGCCCTTCAACGTTTGTCATAAAGGCCTTGGCCGACCCGAATTTCAGGTGAAGGTCGAGCCTTACAGGCACATGGTTATCATCGTCAGAGACGAAAAAGTCGCATATTGTCTTCTCGGTCTTGTCCTCTTCGCGCTCAATATACGATAATTTAAGGCAGCGGTATGTATGCCCGTTGTCGGCTTTTACGTTGGTTTTACCGTTAAATCGCAGCATGGCAGGGTAGCGCTTTACTCCGTCGGCAATCGGAAAGTTAACCACTGTACCCTTTTTCCAGCTTGTAGGATTGAAAGAACGGGCACGCATAAAGATGCTCATCATGTCGTAAACACAATCGGCATAAGTGTGCTGTACCCACGTATGGGTGCCGTCATTATGGCGCCGGTGCTGCCGCACATGGCACTTACCGTTGGGGTATGAGTAAAAAACCTCGTCAACAGTATAGCGTTTTCCTTCGTGCGCTCCCTTGCGATAGTATAGCGGTGCCATTTCCAGGCTGTTGTAACAAAGCAGTGTATCGCGCAGAATAAAGAACTTATCGGCCCGCTTGCTGCCCCTTGTGATGAGGCTTCCCTTGTAGGCAGGTTGCTTGTCGAAGGTGGTTTGGATGATATCGAACGTCGCTGTGCCGGCCTTTACCCATACAAAACTCCAGTTATAATAGAGGTTATAGTTCAAGCTCTCGCCCGATTTGAAGGCTGTATTCTTGTATGTACACTGTGCCTTTACCGTATTTGATGCCTGCAATAAAAGCAGACATGCCAAAAGTATCTTCAATGCTTTCATATTGTTAAGTCTGTATGGGGTTATACTTAATGTGCTTGTCCTCCTGTTGTGATAGAAGACGGTGCACATCAAACAAAAGTTACACGCCACGGTTTATTTTGGCAAATACTGTATTCCAAGCTCTTGTGCACGCTTCACATTGCGGTGTTGTATGCTCTTTTCTTTGTCAGCCTTCTGTTTTTTTAAGGCTTCAGGCTTTTGCTGATAGATGGGACGTGCCAGCGGATTCCATGTTAATGTGAGGTCCCACTTGGCTTTACATTCTATCTCGTCGGGATTATAGTAAACCTCTTCGGGCTGAAGGCTGGTATCATAGTTGCCTGTATCCCACTTTTTATTGTTGTTGGCGTCGACAATAATGCGCATAAAGTATTTGCCGGGCTTAAGGTAATAGAACTCGGCCTGGCCGTTATCGGTGAACGATTGTTTTACAATCTTGCTCTGTCCGTCGAGCAACTGTGCTATGATATGCCTGCCCTGCATGCCGCTTATTGTCATGATAAGTGAGGCATAGGCATCTTCACCGCGCACCTTAAGCCCTTGTTTCAGTTTGCCCGACATCGTACCGTATATGGTTTCAAAGGCTGTACTGTCAGCTTCAAAACTGTATTCAGTGCCTGGTTTCCATGCAGCCTTAACCTGAAATTCCTCATTACTGATTCGCTTAAGTTCGTAAGGCTCTTTGTACCACAGCGAATCGCCTGATGGATGTGAGAACAGTCGTACATGGTTTGTATCGACATCTTTCAGCGGCTCTTTCGCAACAATGCTTATATTCTGATCAGGATCCATATCGCCCGATGGTGTAATCTCGAGCTTTAAAGGTTCTTCAGGCATCGTTGTTTCGTAGGGTTCGCCACGCTTTTTAAGCTTATCCTGCTTCTTTTTCCATTCGTCAAAGGCCTTTTGTTTGTCTTTTAAGCGTTTGGCATAAGGTACTTTTGCCAGCAGTGTTAGCGTGTCTTCCTGCTGCCGTAACACGCCCGTCGAGTCGCTAATATTCTGTGTAACCACCATCTTTAGTGTGTCCTGGTTCACCAATGCTGTATCGCGAAGCCAGTAGGTAACGGTATCTTTATGTGCTGACGATTCAATGACGAAGGCATCTTTTGTATTGAAATTCAATCCTCTGACATTGGGAAGCACTGAGTCGCCATACGTATAGTAGAGCGTAAAATGGTTGGGTTCAGGCCGTTCGCTTTTGAGAAGGTGGCGGTCTGTCACAATTTCGTTGAAGGCTCGAAGGCATATATTGTCAGGCAAAAAGTGAGTATAGCTTACCTGTGCAATGCTTTCGATGTGTAAAGAATCGCGCCAAAGCGTATCCTGACGGACATCAGGACGGAACGACGGCTCAATAATGTCGTGGTTAAAAGCCAGCATTTCGCTGCGCTGATTGAAAGAATAGTTGCCGTCTGCATCCTGTAAGGCGTATACTCTGTACTTGCCAGGTGCTACGCCGCGGATGATAAAGTGTCCCCTTGAGTCAGTACGCGACACACGAAGCATGGGTTTTGTCTTGAAAGCCGTGTCGGAAAGGTCGGCATAAAGCCCCACAAGGATGCCCTTGACAGGCTCTAAATCGGCTGCCTGCACAACATATCCTGCTACCTCTAACGTATCAATATGGTTACCTGTTGAGAAGCTGTAAGTGAAGTTTCCCAGCGGATTGCCCTCGTTATTATCGCTTATGGCATTTGAAAAATCGATGGTGTAGGTGGTGTTGGGTTGGAGTTTGTCAATCAGTTTTACGTTAATACTCTTTCCCTCGCCTTTTATTTCGGGCACCTCCAATTGTGGCGGCGATACTACAACATTTTGTGTAGGGTTGTCAATTTTGACAAATTCGTTGAAGTTGATGCGAATATTGCGTTTTGAAACATGGGTTGATTTCTCTGCCGGCATGGCGCCAACTACATGCGGTGGCGTTTCATCGTACCAGCCTCCATCGGGTGCTCCCATCTTGGCACACGAATAAAGCATGGGCGTGATAAGACATGCCATGAGCAAAGATAGCAATACAGGCAGTGAAATAACATCGTAACGAGCCTGCTGTTTCAATGTAAGGAGCATCTTTCGAGCCTTTCTCATTGCTTGCTTACCGTAATTTTTGTGTGTCTTCATCATGCTCATTGACTTTATTTATTGTCGTTGCCAGCTGCTCTTAAAAGCCTCAGACTATTTAATATCCCTAATAAACCACGCGACTTTTTAACCTTTTACTCTTTTACTTTTTTATTTTTTTACTCTTGATTCAGTTCCAACAGCTCATCCATATTCTTGCGCGAGTTGCTCAACCGCGGTATCTTGTGCTGTCCTCCAAGCTGTCCTTTTTGCTTCAACCAGTCGTTAAACAGTCCTGTACGCGCTTTTACCACCTCTAATTTCTGTAAGGTTGTATCGTGCGAGCGCTTGGCTTCGTAGTCGGAATTAATTTGCTGGAGCTTACGATCGAGGCAGTCAGCAAACTTCTGAAAGTTGTCAGGGTCTTGCGAAAATTCAATTAACCACTGGTGACGACATTTGGCATTCTCGTCCATATACACGGGAGCAGCTGTATATTCCAGCACCTGGGCACCCGTTTGCTGGCAGGCATAGGCCAGCCCCTTTTCGGCATTGTCCATGATTAACTCCTCACCGAAGGCGTTAATAAAGTATTTTGTGCGGCCCGTAATGACGAATTTATATGGTTTTTTCGATGTAAACATCACGGTATCGCCTATCATATACCGCCATAATCCGCACGATGTGGTGATAACCATAGCGTAGTTACGGCCTGTCTCAACGCCCTCGAGCGGTACAACCGTCGGGCTTTCGGCATTTATTTCCTCTAATGGAATAAACTCGTAGAAAACGCCATAGTCGAGCATCAGCAGCATAGAGCTGTCATTAGGATTGTCCTGAATACCAAAGAAACCCTCAGAAGCATTGTACGTTTCCATATAATGCATGCCGGCTGAAGGTATTAATTCTTCATACTGCTTGCGGTAAGGTCCGAACGATATGCCTCCATGGAAGAATACTTCCAGATTGGGCCACACTTCGTTAATGTGCTTTTTGCCCGACAATTCCATCACTTTCACCAACACACTCAGCATCCAGGAGGGTACCCCTGACAGGTTAGTGACGTTGGCATTCAGACATTCTTGTGCTATGCGTTCGCGCTTAAGCTCGAAGTCGGACAGCAGTGCCGTCTGCTTTTTAGGCACTCGAAACAGGTTGGCTATGGGGTTAATGTTTTCGATTAATATCGCACTGAGGTCGCCAACCAGCGAGCCTTCCACGTTGTAATTGGGCGAATGGCTGCCACCCAGAATCAGCGACTTGCCGTCGAACAGACGGCTTTGCGGGTTGTTACGCAGATAAAGGGCAACCACGTCTGCCCCACCCTTATAATGAATATTGTGTAATCCGGCGTTCGATACGGGGATAAACTTCGACTTGTCGTTCGTTGTTCCCGACGATTTAGCAAACCATTTTACCAATCCCGGCCAGAGAACGTTCTCCTCTCCGTGCCGCATGCGGTCAATATCAACCTTTAATTCTTCGTAGGTATTGATGGGAACACCTTTTGAAAAGTCGGTGTAAGTGCTTATTCCACTGAATAAATGACTACGGCCATACTCGGTATCACGGCCTTTGCCCAGAAGATATTTCAACACGTTTTGTTGAATAGCCTCAGGGTTGGTATAGTGCTTGTCCAGCTCTTTCTGTCTGGAAGAGAACAGCTTGTTTGCTATTTTTGTTAAGCCCATAACGGTGCAATATATCAATTTAAAGGTACAAAATTACCCTAAAAACTTGAGAATGAAAGCTTTTTTAGCATTTTTAATAGCGTAGGCTGGTATGATGGTGGGTAATATATCATGGCATTGCAGTATGAGAAAGATGCGGAATACAGCTTTATTTTACGGGTGGTATAATGGTATACGATATAAATCGTATGGTTTTACATGGTAATGCTGCGGGCTTTGTTTTATACTATTGTTCGTTTTACGGCAATATGTTTGTTGTTCGGCGGCCGCCAGCAGCGCTGTTGACGGCCGTCACACCCGTTGTTCGACGATCGCCGTACGCGCTGCTGGCGGCCGTCGTACAATGATAAATACGATGCAAACTCAAAGTCTTTACCTGACAATGGTGTTGCAAGAAGGGCGTAAGGGTTTGACAAAAAGGGTACACTTGTATTGATTTATTGCTCTCGGGCATGCAGAATGCTTCCCGCACATGATGAACATGGCGATAAATGGTTGAGTAATTGTATTTTAAATGTGATGTAAAACAAAATGCCAGCCGGCAGGTATGGCGTTACCTTCCAGCTGGCATGGCATGCTTAATGTATAGCAATATTTATTTTTTTCCGTTGGCTCTGTCGGCTCTTATCAGTCGGAGCAGATGCTCAACGGCATCAGCTTCAGGCAGATTTTTCTCTACACACTCCTTACCACGGTAGAGCGATATGTGGCCAGGGCCGGCCCCTACATACCCATAGTCGGCGTCAGCCATCTCACCAGGTCCGTTCACTATGCAGCCCATGATTCCTATTTTAAGCCCTTTCAGGTCGGAAGTAGCCTCACGAATCTTCTTGATGGTGTCGCGCAAGTCGTATAAAGTACGTCCACATCCCGGGCAGCTTATGTACTCGGTCTTCGACGTTCTGAGCCTGCCCGCCTGCAGAATACCAAAGGCGGTCGACTCAATATCATCGTAACTGGTCTGCCCTTCGTTCATTAACCAGATGCCGTCAGTAAGTCCGTCCATCATGAGAGCACCCATATCGGCTGCCGACTGCAGCTGGAACTCTTCCCTGTCGTTAAGTTTATACATCTGTGCAAAGACGACGGGATTCTGTACTCCTGCCGTCATCATTTCATGAACCAAGGCCCGCTGGTCGCCCAAACGGTTCTGGTGATTGCTCATGCACACCACTACAATTTCGGGATGAGCCTTCAGACAGGCGATATATTCATCGGCAGGAGTGCCGAATTGCAGCACAACGAACTTCAGCTTTGCCTGTACAGCCCCTGTGAAAGGCATGGCATGGGCTGGGAAGATGGGGAATATTTGCTCGTCGTTGCCTTGTAATGCCTTTAATTTACCGCTTTGACGGAGGTCGGCATACACGTTAAAATCGACGATATACCGCTGCCCCCTCATCAGCTTTTCAGGTACATTGGCCCCTGTGTAGATATAATCGGCCTTTGTCTTTTCAGGCAAAAGGCCGTCTTTTGGCATCGTTGTGATGACTATGGGAACGGCTTTTCCTCCAATGTTGCCAACGGCAT
Organism: Prevotellaceae bacterium; assembly: GCA_015256945.1. GTDB lineage: Bacteria > Bacteroidota > Bacteroidia > Bacteroidales > Bacteroidaceae > Prevotella. The sequence continues at coordinate 20,899 of JABZLB010000022.1, forward strand.
GTGTATGCCTTCGCTCCGGATGGAGCCAGTCGAAACCTCCGTAAGCTTCGCCGGGGATGAAGAGATGGGCAGCCTTCCGGCCAATATAGTCGACGAGATGGCGTGCAACAGGTATTTCCTCTTCAGGCTCTTCGCTGAGTGATACGCGAATGGTGTCGCCTATTCCATCGGCAAGAAGCGCACCAATTCCCACCGCACTCTTGATGCGTCCGTCCTCTCCTTCTCCTGCCTCGGTGACGCCAAGGTGGAGCGGATAGCTCATATTCTCCTCCTCCATCTTGCTGACAAGCAGGCGCACGGCACGCACCATCACTACCGTATTGCTCGATTTGATGGAGATTACAACGTCTGAAAAGTCTTGCTTTTTGCAGATTCGGAGAAACTCCAGGCAGCTTTCGACAATGCCTTCAGGGGTATCACCGTAGCGGTTGCGGATGCGATCGGACAGCGATCCGTGGTTAACACCTATGCGAATAGCCCTGTGATGTTCCTTACAGATATTGAGAAAGGGCACAAATCGCTCCTCAATTTTCTGCAGTTCCTGTGCATATTCCTCGTCGGTATAATCGTGCTTGATGAAGCGCCGCGCCGGATCGACATAGTTTCCGGGGTTAATTCGTACCTTCTCGGCGTAGAGAGCGGCGACGTCTGCCACGTTAGGGTTGAAATGAACATCAGCTACAAGCGGTGTCGAAAAGCCGTCATTGCGAATACCTGCGCTAATATTCTTCAGGTTTTCAGCCTCTCTTATTCCCTGCGTTGTGAGCCTGACGAGTTCGCCTCCTGCCTTAACGATACGTTCGGCCTGCGCTACACAAGCCTCGGTATCGTTGGTATTGGTGGTTGTCATCGACTGTATACGCACTGGGTTTTCACCGCTAATGGCGATACTTCCCACGTGCGTTTCTGATGTTTTGCGTCGCTGATAGTTAAATAAATCAATCATATTTTACGGTCTAACTGGTCTTCCCCTGATGTTTTTACAGACGTTTACAATGGTGAATACGCTGTCATGTCATTGCAAAATCACTTTTCGGGAAGTTGTTTTTCAGCATTTATATTTATAGTCGCTGATGCCTTCCAGCTCTTTATTGGCTTTTTCTATCTTCTTTCCCAAGCCTGCTTTCCATGCGTCTACCTTTGCAGCGATGTCCTCATCAGCAAGAGCCATCATCTCAGCAGCCAGTATTGCCGCGTTCTGTGCGGCGTTAACACCTACCGTTGCAACAGGTATGCCTGGAGGCATCTGTATGATTGAGAGCATGGCATCGAGGCCGTCGAGCATACCTTTAATTGGAACACCGATGACAGGTAATGGTGTTGAGGCTGCAATTACACCGGGAAGAGCGGCCGACATGCCGGCTCCGGCAATGATGATTCTGATGCCACGGCCTTTGGCTTGCTTTGCAAAGGTTTCTACTGCATCGGGTGTACGGTGGGCCGAAAGGGCGTTAACCTCGAATGGTATCTGCTGTTCTTCTAACCATTTGCAAGCTTTTTCCATAACGGGAAGGTCGCTTGTTGACCCCATAATAATGCTAACTAAGGGTTTCATGTGCTTGAATATTGTTGAAAGTTGTATATAAAGATGTTGAAATATAATAATAAGGCCGTTCTGTTTTTATCATTATGGATGATAAAAATTATAGTAACGTACAGCCGGTATGATAAAAAAGAACAACTGGTTTAATCATTACGGAGTTACCATTAAATAATCATATAGAAGCTTATAACGGCTCCAACAAGGAAGCCTGTGCAAACTTGTGATAGGCTGTGCTGGCGTAATATCATGCGTGAACTGCCTACCATGCCAGCGATAATTAAAATAATGCAGAACCACCACAGTGGATTGAAGGTGAATAATATGGAGAAAGCCATCAATGCTCCGGCGAAACCGCCGATGGCTGCCGTATGAGTGGAGATCTTCCACCATACATTTATAATGGCACATACAACCTGAATGACAAGTGCTGCCACGAGAATGTTCGACATGAACCGGGGTATTCGCTGTGAGTTCATGAGATAATAACATGCAAAATAGCAGACAATGGCAATAATATAAGGTATCATTCGCCGTTCGCGTATGCCGAGTTGGGAAAGTGTCCAGCCCTGATAGTGCCGGTAAATACGTATGAGAAGAGTGGGCAAAAGAATGGTAAATATATAAACGGTAAGCAGAATAGCTGTCTTATACTGCCATGGGAGCAGGCTCATATAGCTAAAAGTGAACAGCGCCGCCAGCCCTACGAGCGGAAGATAAAACGGTGTAAACACCATGCTTATGGTGCGTGCTGCCAGTATTATTTGCTTTTCTTTCATTATTTATAATCCTTAACTGCCTGTTATTCTGCCTCTTTGTCGAATCAGTTTTTTCGTAAACGTGCAACAGGAATATCCATTTGTTCACGATATTTTGCCACGGTGCGTCGTGCAATAGGGAATCCGCGTTGTTTCATTTCTGCGGCAAGTGCATCGTCGCTCAGCGGTTTCAGCTTGTTTTCGTGTTGTACAAGGTCTTTTAAAGCGAGCTTAATCTTGCGCGTTGACATCTCTTCGCCGTCCTTTGTAACATATCCATCGGTGAAGAAAAAGCGCAAAGGGAAGGTTCCCCAGCGCGTTTGGGCATACTTCATATTGCTTACACGCGATATGGTTGAGATGTCGAGGCCTGTCTTTTCTGCAATATCTTTCAATATCATAGGTTTTAAATCGGCCTCATCACCACCTGTAAAGAACTTCTTCTGCCAGTTGATAATTGCCTTCATGGTGAGGAAAAGGGTTTGCCTTCGCTGCTTTATGGCATCGATATAGCCCTGTGCTTTCTCAACCTTTTCCCTGGCATACAATAACGCTTCTTTCTCCTGGCGGTTCATGTTTGCACGATTTGTGCGGTAGGTATCGACCATTTCGGAGAAAGCCGGCGATATTTTCAAATCAGGAATACGTCCATGACTGATGGTAAATGTGACGTTTCCCTCATCGTCTGTGTCAACAATGAAGTCGGGAGTTATCTGTTGAAGGCTCCTTCCTTGCGTCTCACCGAGTGATGATCCCGGCTTAGGGTTGAGCTTTTTAATCTCTTTTTGTATTACTTCTGCCTGCTCTGGGCTGAGCTGCATCGACTGAATGATTTTGCCCCAGTGCTTTTTTGTAAACTCATCAAAATGGTCCTTGATGACCTTTTCCATCATATTGCGCAAAGGTCCTGCGGGTTTTCGTGCAATCTGCAGCAACAGACATTCTTGCAAATTACGTGCTCCTATACCTGCCGGATCAAAAGTTTGCAGGCGCTTTAATACCGTCTCAATCTCGCTTTCAGGCACATCTGTATTGTGATATATGGCCAGTTCGTCGGCAATATCTCCCAGATTCTTTCGCAAAAGACCGTCATTATCCAGCGAGCCTATGAGGTATTCCATGATATTACGCTGTGTATCGGTAAGCTCAATCTCGCCCATTTGCTCCTTCAGCTTGTCGTAGAACGATGTGGTGTCGCCCCATACTGTTTCTTCATAATCCGCATCAGGGTTGTTCGCTGAAGCGATATGACTCTCTGGTGATGGCAGTTCGTCGTCGCTTCCTAAGCTTTCAAGGGCGTTGTCAAGCGCCTCTTCACGTTCCTCGCGCTCTGTTTTCTCTTCGTAAATATCCTCATCATGATCAACATTATCTTCGGCAGCATCGTTGTTCTCCATCATATCGGGATCATCTCGCTGCTCTTCGAGAGCCGGGTTATCGTCGAGTTCGGCATTAATATTCTGCTCAAGCTCGGTCAGAGGCATCTCTAAAAGCTTCACCTGAAGCATTTGTTGTTGCGACAAGCGTTGCTGTTGAACCTGCTGTTGCTGTTGTGTCTGTGTGAGTTTTTGCATATTATTTACAGTAATCTCTTTGCTGTACAACCAGTGCTGTGAGCTTTTCGGGAGTGTTATTGCCGAGGCTTTTCCATACCTGTATGCAGATAACGGCGAATGGCAATGATGTTGTGTTATCCAGATGCTGTATGACCTACTATGAATTTAGGCTGGCAACGCACTACTGACAGCGTCTCATCATATCGGTAACCTTGTACAGAACCGATTAGACAAGCAAAGCCAGGACTGTTATTTTAGATGCCACTGCCTGTGCAACAGCCTGTATTCGTCATGTCATAGCGTATGTTTTGCCATAACTTAACCTTTTATATTGCACAAAGGCAAAGTTATTAAATATTTCGTAAACGGCGTTTCTTTGTTTCGAAAATGTTGTAACAAAAGAGCGCAGCCCCCTCAGGGTTGCGCTCTTTATAAAGGCAGGTTTTGACAATGCTGTTATTTTGCATATGGAAGTTCTTCGAGCATCTTGCGCGAATCCCACGGCGCGGGCGCCCCTCCCAAGTATTTATGGAACCATTCTAAATGGGCATTATAATAAAGCGGCATCGATTTGAGTGAGCTTGGCCAGTGTCCATCGTTCTTAAAGACGATGAGACGTGAAGGTATTCCCAGCGTTTGAAGCGTATTGAAATAGGCCAGACTCTGGTTGTAGCTTACGCGATAGTCGCGCTCTCCTGTAATAATGAGTGTAGGTGTGGCGAAGTTTTTTACATACTCTGACGGGTTCCACGTCTTATAAAGAGGCGAGTTCCACGGCTGTCCTTCAAGCTCAAAGTTCGGGAACCACAGCTCTTCGGTTGTGCCCCACATAGATGGAAGGTCAAACAAACCCATCATAGAGGCCAGGCATTTAAACCTTTTGGTGTGGCCTTGCAGCCAGTTCATAAAGTAACCGCCGTAGCTCCAGCCCATTGCTCCCATGCGCGTTGAATCGACATCATTGAGCGAAGCCAGCATGTCGGTTACCTTCATGACGTCCTCGTACGGGCGTCCGCCCCACGAACCACTAATGTCACGACAGAACTTCTGGCCGTAACCCGTAGACCCGTGTGGGTTAGGGTAGGCTACAATATAGCCTGCGGCAGGGTAGACTTGCCAGTCGGCGCGGAACGAATCCATCCATTGCATTTGCGGTCCACCGTGTACATTAATTACCAATGGATACTTTTTGCCCTGCATAAAGCCGTGTGGCTTCACTACAAATACCTCTACACTGTCGCCCTCTGCGCCCTTTACCCACATGGGTTCTGACGGGCGGAGGTCAACTTCAGCCTCTAAACTGTCGTTCAGATGCGTGATTTGTGTTTCAGTAAATGTTTGGGCAGCCAGGCGTCTTTTGCCTGAAACAAACGATGCTTTGTACAGTGCCGAAGGCTTATCAGTACGCGAATAGGTATAATATATGTCGCCGTTCGGAGCCAAATCAAATGTTCCGATGGCACGCTTGGGTATTACTTCGGATATTCGGCCGTCGTTAACGCTCACCTTATACAGCGGCTGGTATCCGCGAACAGGAGCTGTAAAGTAGATGCTACGCGAGTCGGCACTCCATTTATAGCTATCAACCCAGTTGTCGAAAGCCTCTGTGAGCACAGTCTTGCGGCCTGTTTTACGATCAATTAAGCCCAAAATGAAGCGATCACTTTCGTAGCCGGGGACACGCTGAAAGCGGTAAGCGATGTAACGTCCATTGGGGCTATATTGCGGATCGCCGTCCCAGGCCTTGTTCTCTGACGTCAGATTTTTGGCTTCACCGCCTGTTACAGGCACTGTCCAGAGGTCGCAATTGGTAGATGCTTCCGGGTGAGAGTCGTGGTTGCTAAGATAGCAAAGCTCCCTGCTGTCGGGCGAAAACACAAACCCCGACGGGCCACTTGGTGAGAAAACCGGACTGTGAAACGAGCCTGGTGTGACGTCGGTATAGGTCTTTTTTACTGTATCATAAATGATGATATGCCAGAATTTCCCGTCAGTATAGGTTGTCCAGTGACGGTATAGGAGGCTGTCGGCAATATGTGCCTGTAAGGTATTGTGAGCCATGTTGTCGATACGTTCCTTGTTAGCCTTGCCATCGGCTCCGCCTAAATCGGGAAAAACCTCAGCAGCAAAGGCGATATAGCGGCCGTCGGGCGATACGGTTGCACCGTCAACACCCAATGGATAATCGGTAATTTGTTCCATCTTACCGTCTTTCCACAGATAAAGCTGGGTTGTACCACTTGCATAAGAACACAGGTAGAGGTCCTGATTACGCTGCGACCACATGGGCGAGAAGCTCTTTCCGTCTGCTGTAATGGGCTTTCCGTCAACAATAATGTTGCTCGTTGAACGCTGATTTTTCAGATCTGATTTGCTGATTGTGTAGGCCAGACGGCCGTCTTTTGAAACCGCCGGCGATGTAGCGTATTGCAGACGATAGATGTCTTCTATCGTGAATGCACGCTTCTGTGCCATGGCTGGCGTAAGGGCCAGCAGGGCAAGAGACAGTATAAATGCTTTCTTCATATCTTAAAAATTGTATGATGCAAAGATACTTATTTTATCTCTTAACTCTAAGTAATTGGTTGTAAATATGGTTTTTGGTGAAGGTGACGACAGAAGTGCGACAAAAAAGTGTAAAGTTTCCAGAATAATTTGTCTTGAAAATTCTGAATATTTCGGGCTGAAAAAATCGATGAAACAGAGTAAAGAAAAGTAGAAATAAGGCTATACGCTGAATGAGGAAAGCGGGGTTATAACAGGTTTACGGCACTATTGATGTGACTTTACGATGTAATTGCAAACAGATTACATCGTAAAGGTTGAACGATTACATCGTAAAGGGAAGACGATTACGATGTAAAGAGAACACGATTGTGCCGTAAAGGCAAAATGACGATTTTGTATAGAAAATGAGAATATGACATATGATATTATAAAATGCTGTTTATTAATGTGTTATACATGTTTGTCATTTTCGGCGTATTTGAAATAAAATGTGCTTCGATTCAGAATAATCGAAGCACGAGAGGGGTTTTGTAAATATATTTCAATACAATACTGTTTGTACGTTAAGGTTTGACAAGCGTAAGCAATTCGCGCATTCCGGCTGATGCCCCCCTTTGAATATGTGTAACACCGTGCAGGTTTCCACTGCTGACGGCATCGGGATCAATAAGATAAACAGGACACCGGGCCGGAGCATACTGTACTAATCCGGCAGCAGGATAAACGTTGAGCGATGTACCTATGATAACAAAAATATCGGCCTTTACGGCCTCGTCAATGGCTCTGTTCAGCATGGGGACACTCTCTCCAAAGAATACAATGAAGGGTCTTAGCAGGCTTCCGTCGGCCGCTTTCGTGCCAGGAGTTACATCACTATGGCGGGGTGTAAGTGTCTCTATATAGCGTTCGTCGTACGGATTGAGACTTGAACAAACCTTTGCAAGCTCTCCATGCAGGTGGATAACGTTTGTGGAGCCTGCCTTTTCGTGCAGATTGTCGACATTTTGCGTCAATACTGTAACGTTGTAATCGCTTTCCATCTGAGCTATTAAGCGGTGTCCATCGCACGGTTCGGCCTGCCATAGCTTGCGCCTGAGCATGTTGTAGAAGTTGGTTACCAGCGTAGGGTCGGCCTCCCAGCCCTCATGCGAAGCTACCTGCTCAACGGGATAGTTCTCCCATAAGCCGTCATTTCCACGAAAAGTCTTAAATCCACTCTCAACCGACATGCCGGCACCGGTAAGAAATACCACTTTCTTTTTCATACGCTATTGGCTAATTTACAACAATTTGTTATCGTATGACAAAAATAATAATTTTTTGAGAAATCGGTCGTTTTGCAATCTAAAAATGGTAACTTTGCACAGTATACATCATTATTTAGAAATAAACTAAACAAAACGACAATGAATCAAGTAAGCTATGCTTTAGGAATGAGTATAGGTCATCAGCTCCAGCAGATGAACGCTACCGAGTTGAATATTGAAGATTTTGCCAAAGGCATTAAGGATGTATTCGGTGGAAAGACCGAAATGACAGAGGCTGAGGCACAGGCTGCCGTGCAGGGTTTCTTCCGTCAAAAGGCTGAAGAGCAGGCTCATGCAGCGAAGGCAGAGGGCGAAGCTTTCCTTGCCGAGAACAGTAAAAAGGAAAATGTGGTAACCTTGCCGTCGGGATTGCAGTATCAGGTACTCAAGGAGGGTAACGGACGTAAGCCTAATGCTACCGACCAGGTAGAGTGTCACTATGAAGGAACACTCATAAACGGTCAGGTTTTCGATTCAAGCTATCAGCGTGGTGAAACGGCAACGTTCGGCCTTAATCAGGTAATTAAAGGTTGGACTGAGGGTTTACAGCTGATGCAGGAAGGGGCAAAGTATCGCTTTTTTATCCCCTATACCCTCGCGTATGGTGAGCAAGGTGCAGGCCAGTCGATACCACCTTTTGCAACCCTCATCTTTGATGTCGAGCTGATTAAGGTAAAATAAAACTACTTATGGTTGCTTTGCCTTACTATGGACATTGTATACCTTATATTAAAAGATAAAAATTCATCAAAACATATTAAACACAAATGAAAAGTTTAAAAGCTATGGCCGCTATGGCCATTGCCGCAGCTACATTCTCTGCTTGCGGCAATTCTTCAGCTCCCAAGGCTGAATTGAAGACCGATCTCGACTCAATGAGCTATGCTATTGGTTATTTGCAGTCGCAATATGTACGCCAGGCCATCGAGCAGGGCCAGGTAGTTGACACCGCTTACATGGATGAGTTTGTTAAAGGAATCAATGAAGGTGCCAACGCTGGCGACGATAAGAAACGCTCTGCCTACATTATGGGTCTGCAAATTGGTCAGCAAATATCTTCACAGCTTGTTAAAGGTGTAAACCATGAGGTGTTTGGTGAAGATTCAACCAAGACTATTTCGTTGAAGAATCTGTTGGCTGGATTTATCAGTGGCGCCACAGGCAAGAAGGGATTGATGACTCAGCAGAGTGCCAACCAGATTGCACAGAGCAAGATGGAAGCCATTAAGGCAAAGACAATGGAGAAGCAATACGGCCCCAATAAGGCTGCCGGTGAGAAGTTCCTCGCTGCCAACAAGAAGAAAGCAGGCGTTGTAACTCTGCCTTCAGGCCTGCAGTATAAAGTTATTAAGGAAGGAAAGGGTGCAATTCCTACCGATACAACTACGGTAAAGGTACAGTATGAAGGTCGCACTATCGATGGTAAGGTATTCGAAAGCTCATATAAAAACGGACAAGGCCCGATGACTATGCAGCCCCGTCAGATGATTCCCGGATGGACAGAAGCTCTTACACACATGCCCGAAGGCTCTGTATGGGAGGTTTATATTCCTCAGAACCTGGCATACAAAGACCGTCAGGCTGGTCAAATCAAGCCTTACTCGACACTTATTTTCAAGATTGAATTGGTAAAGGTTGGTGCTAAGTAAAATGAAAAAATCATTATTTTTAGCCGTTATTATTTTGGCGAGTGCGTTCTCTTCGAACGCATTTGCTGAAAAGAAAAAGCCTAAAAGCGTTGAGCCGATGGTTGTCGAGCCGGCAACAAAGCTCGTAACTCCCAGCGATACAGTAAGCTATGCAGCTGGTTTAAGTGCTACCGAAGGATTGCTTGGCTACCTGATGAGTACGCTTCATGTAGATACAGCTTACATGAACGACTTTGTTCGTGGATACATGGACGCTTATTTAAAGGCTAAAGACCCTGCTTTTCAGGCTTACTCAGCGGGCGCAAATGTAGGCTCACAGGTTAAGGACCGTGTGTTTCCTGGTATGAGTAAAGAACTGGTTGGTACCAATGATTCACTTACAGCATTGCCTTTCCATGCCGGTTTCATTGCGGGTTTACGCCAGGATACCAGCATCTTCAAACTGGCTGATGCCCGTAAGCTATACCAGACACGCAGTCTTGCTGCCCGCGATTTACGCAACAAGGTATATCGTGAAGAGAACGAAGCCTGGCTGAAGAGCAATGCAACGAAGCCTGGTGTCGTTGTTCTGCCTTCAGGATTACAGTATAAGGTAATCAAGGAAGGGGACGGAGCTATGCCTAAAGCAACCGATCAGGTAAAGGTTGTATATGAAGGAAAGACCATCGATGGCAAGGTATTTGACGCTACATCACGTCATGGAGATGTTCAGTTTGATACGTTCCGTTGTGACCAGGTCATCAAGGGCTGGACTGAAGCATTGACTAAAATGAAGGTCGGCAGCAAATGGGAGGTCTTTATTCCTCAGGATTTGGCTTATGGAGCAAGTGAGGCAGGCCAGATAAAACCATACTCAACACTTATCTTTACCGTTGAATTGGTTGGTATTTCAGACCCTGTTGCCGCAGCACCTGCGCCAAAGGCTGATGAACCTGCTGTAAAAAAGACCGTAAAAACGAAGGCTAAGAGGGGTACTCGTAAATAAGTATTTCTTACATAATATATGACAGATTGCACGGATATTCTAAAATATTCGTGCAATTTGTTGTTTATATTATTTTAAAATTATACTTTTGCTATCAATTTGTTATATTTTAGAAAGTTAAACGTAATGGATAAAATTGATAAACTCGACAAGAAAATTCTGGCTATATTATCTACTAATGCCCGCATCCCTTTTAAAGATGTTGCAGCCGAATGTGGCGTATCGAGAGCCGCCATACATCAGCGTGTCCAGCATTTGATGGAAGATGGTGTGATAACTGGCAGCGGTTTTGATGTGAGTCCAAAGAGTCTTGGCTACTCAACATGTACCTATGTCGGACTTAATTTGGAGCGTGGCTCAATGTATAAAGATGTGGTAGCACGACTGCTTAACATCCCCGAGATAGTAGAGTGCCACTTTACAACAGGTCCATATACCATGTTAATTAAACTCTATGCCCGTGATAACGAGCAATTGATGGACTTGTTGAATAACAAGATGCAAACCATTCCAGGAGTAGTTTCTACCGAAACGCTTATTTCTTTAGAACAAAGTATCAAGCGGGAAATTGCAGTAAATATTGAAGAATAAATGAATAATTTTGATATTGAAGCGTATTTAGGTAAGATTTATGCGACGTTTCCTGAAGCTCATCGCAGGCCTTTAATAGGTATAACATCCAATTTTTCCGATGGCGGCGACGCGACATTGCGCGACCGTTATTATAAACAGGTGGTAAGAGCAGGTGGTACACCCGTTATCATTCCTCCGGTAGCTGATAAGGATGTTATCATCAATACGCTGGAAAACATAGACGGACTGTTGCTCACAGGAGGCGCAGACATCAACCCTCTTTGGGTAGGAGAGGAGCCTTCACCACGTCTTCACGGTATCAATGCAGAACGAGACCTGCCCGAATTGCTCGTTACGCGTCTGGCATATAACCGCCAAATTCCTATTTTGGGGATATGCAGGGGAATACAGATGCTTGCAATGGCTCTGGGAGGAAAAGTAGAACAGGATATATCAGCGACAGCAAGTATTCGTCATTCGCAGGACGCCGACCGTTCACAAGCCACGCATTCGGTTATATTTCAATCCGATTCTTATCTCAACAAGATATATAAAGAGGTATCGGCTGGTAGTAATGAACGGAAGCTTTTTGTGAACAGTTTCCATCATCAGGCTGTTACCGACGCAGGAAAACGTTTTCGTGTGACGGCAAAAGCACTGGACGGTACGATTGAAGCCATCGAAAGTACTGAGTTTAAACCCCTGATGGGTGTACAGTGGCACCCGGAATGGCTGGGTGATGAAGGCTTAAAGTTGTTTACATGGCTTGTCAATGAGGCAGCCTGTTTTCAGGAAGCCAAGCACCTTCACGACCGCATTCTGACGCTTGATACCCATTGTGATACTCCGATGTTTTTCCCACAGGGCGTTCGTTTCGACCAACGTGATCCGCGAATACTGTATGATTTGCACAAGATGACGGACGGACGGCAGGACGCTGTTATCATGGCTGCCTATCTTCCACAGCCTGCAATTGGTGAGAAATTTTCGCAGACGGTGGATATTGCCGGTATTATTAAGCATAATCCACAGCTTCAGGGGCTGTCAACAAGCCTGTCGCCAACAGCCTATGCCGACCTTATTTTTGACAAGCTGGAGCAGATTGTTGCACAGAACAGCCAATACATCAGCATAGCCCGCACGCCAGCCGACTTGTATGAAGACAAGCGAAACGGCAGGAAATCGATTATGTTCGGTATAGAGAACGGTCTTGCTCTTGGGCAGGACTTGGCTAACATTCACCACTTCGCACAGCGGGGCGTGGTGTATATCACCCTTTGTCATAATGGAGATAACGATATTTGCGACAGCAATAAAGGTGCTTCGATGCATAATGGCGTATCATCTTTCGGCGAGAAAGTGATACAAAAGATGAACGACGAGGGAATAATGGTTGACCTTAGCCATGCTTCAGAGAAGTCGTTTTATGACGCATTGGACATCAGTCGCATGCCAATTGTATGCTCTCACAGCAATAGTCGCGAGCTTTGCGACGTGCCAAGAAACCTTACCGACGACCAAATGCGCGCACTTGCACGTAAGGGAGGTGTGGCCCATGTAACGCTTTATCATGGCTTTTTACGTAAGGATGGTGAAGCCACTGTGATGGATGCGATAGACCATTTGGAGCATGCCATCAGCATAATGGGCATTGATCATGTAGGCTTTGGAACCGATTTCGACGGTGACGGCACCGTACGCGGATGCGCGGATGCCTCAGAACTGATATGCCTTACACGACAATTGCTGAAACGTAAGTACAGCGAGCACGACCTTCGTAAGATATGGGGCGGCAACTGGCTGCGCGTAATGGCACAGGTACAGGCTGAAAAGCAGAAGGCTTAGGCTTGTAGTGTATTAAAAAATATATCATGAAGAAAAAGAAAATATTATTTATCGTGATAGCAATCATAGCGTGTGCGGCCGTGGCTGCCGTTGTATGGAATCCGTTTGCAGCCCCCAAGATAGAGGATACAGAGGAAGAAGAGGAGGTCCTTGCGCCTGCAGGGCCGGCGTTTAATGCCGATTCTGCCTATGCCTTTGTGAAGGCACAGTGTAACTTCGGCACGCGCGACATGAACTCAGCAGGGCATGAACGCTGCGCAAAATGGATTATCGAGAAGTTCAAATCGTATGGTTGTGAAGTGAAAACACAGCAGGCAAACCTCAAAGGTTACGATGGAACGATGCTTCGAAGCACCAATATTATGGCCAGCTTTAACCCTAAAGCTACAACACGTATCATGCTTTGTGCCCATTGGGACAGCCGTCCTTGGGCCGACAACGACCCTGATTCAGCAAACTGGCACAAGCCTATTCTTGCGGCAAATGATGCAGCGAGCGGTGTAGCTGTTATGCTTGAGATAGCACGATTATTGGGTTCAAAGGAGAAGAAAGCGTTTATGACCGACCTCGGTGTCGATTTTGTTTGCTTCGATGCAGAGGATTGGGGAACACCGCAATGGAGCAAAATGCCCGACGACGGCTCTTCATGGGCGTTGGGTGCACAGTATTTTGCTGCCAACCTGCCACAGGGATATGCTCCCCGTTACGGCATTTTGTTAGACATGGTAGGCGGGCAAGGTGCAAAGTTTTATCAGGAAGGCATGTCAAAACAGTATGCTCCTGAGATTGTGAAAAAGGTGTGGAAGGCAGCCCGTCAGGCCGGTTACGGGTCGTATTTCCCCAAGAGCGATGGCGGAATGATTACGGACGACCATATCCCTGTCAACCAAACGGCCAATATTCCATGTATCGATATTATTCCTTATTACCCGCAATGTCAGCAAAGCAGCTTCGGACCAACGTGGCATACACTGGCTGATAACATGGAGCATATTGATAAAAACACGCTGAAAGCCGTTGGTCAGACCTTGCTTCAAGTGTTATTTACTGAGAAATAATTATTGATTAACAACTGTATTCGCATTTACAAAAATCAACTTTCGCATAAAGCAAATATTATATTTTAGAAAGCTTTGTAGAAGAATAACGAAGTTATTTTGTCTACATTACATTCCCGTGCATGGGTGCAATAATCATAATATTGCACCCATGCACGGGTTTTATATAGATTCTTTTTGTTATCTTTGCAGGTAATAATTGTGTAAAGACAGCAAATTTATGGACGCCTTGTCGTATCTTGAGAGCCGATGCAGCCTGCGTCGTAATGTATTAACCGGTGAGATTAGCTATGCACCGCACCGTTCAAACGATTATAAGCCATTGTCAAAAGAGGGTATCAACACGCTCATTCTGGAAGCAGGACGCGATGGTGTGGCCCTAACCGAAACACTGATAAACCGTTATGTGAATTCAACGCTTGTGGAACGGTGGAACCCTGCCGAAGCATGGTTGTCGACACTTGGTGAGTGGGACGGCGAGGATCACGTGTATAATCTCTCCCAGCGTATCATCACGTCAAACCCTGATTGGGGTAAACGCTTTCACAAATGGATGCTTCAGATGGTGGCTCGCTGGGCTGGATGTGAGGTGAAACAGCGCGATGTGATGATGCCTGTACTCGTGGGGCAGTTTGGATTTGGCAAGACAACTTTCTGCAGTTTGCTGTTACCTCCCGAACTTCGTAATTATTATTCGGGGTCTGTACACTTAAAGTCCTCGGCCGAAGTTCAGGAATTGGTAACTGGTAACCTGCTAATCAACATGGATGAGTTCTATCAGGACAATACCGAACAACGCTATCTGGCACGCTATCTCTTTTCAAGAAGTACGCCAGTATTTCGCCAACCCTATGGCGTAACGACAGAACCACGACGCAATTATGCGGCCCTGATAGCTACAACAGGCAATCTTCATCCCATGACTGATGCAGCAGGAGCGGCCCATCTTGTTTGTGTAGAAGTGGAACGCCCCATTGATTTAAAGACTCCTATTCCCTATGAACAACTCTATGCCCAGCTGAAGGCTGAGCTTGACACGGGTGTTGACTTTGCACTTACTGAAGAAGAGCGCGAAGCCATGGCCGTGCAGAACTCTCCTTTTCAGGAGGCCGATAACCTGGTTAAGATGGTGAGGCTGCTCTATGCTTCCCCGGCGAAAGGGAAAAAAGCCAAGGCGGTTTACATTGATACGATTATAGACCGACTGATGCAGGAGTATCCTTACTGGACTCCAGGCAAGCATGTCAACCAGGATGTGGGCTTTGCCTTGCAGGAAGCCGGCTTTACGCGTAGCCGTATACATGGTCGTTCGGCCTACCGCATTGTGCCACGTGACCCGCGTCGCTTCGATTTTGTGGAAGAAGTATCTGCACAAGAACAGGAGACATTTGACAATAACCCGCTCGCTAAGGCTTTACTTGCCGGATTAGGCGGATTGGTTAAGAAATAAATGACGATTTAAACGAAAGGAAATACTGATATGGCGAAAGACGATAAAGGTCTTACTCCTATGATGAAACAGTTCTTCTCTATGAAGGCTAAGCACCCTGATGCACTGATGCTGTTTCGTTGTGGCGACTTCTATGAGACGTATTGTGACGATGCTATTGATGCTGCACGCATCCTCGGGATAACACTAACACGGCGTAATAATGGAGGATCGGGCGACCGAATAGACATGGCAGGCTTCCCCCATCATGCGTTAGACACCTACCTCCCCAAGCTTATCCGTGCAGGAAAACGTGTAGCTATCTGCGACCAGCTTGAAGATCCGAAGAAGAAGCGCGCCATGATTAAGGGCAAAAAGGGATTGAGCGAGATGGACAAAATGGTGAAACGTGGCATTACAGAGCTTGTAACGCCGGGTGTTGCCATGAGCGATAACGTGCTCAATTACAAGGAAAATAATTTCCTTGCTGCCGTTCATTTCGGCAAATCGTCGTGTGGTGTGAGCTTCCTTGACATATCAACGGGCGAGTTTCTCACCGGACAGGGTACGTATGACTATGTGGAAAAGCTCATCGGCAGCTTCTCACCGAAGGAAGTTCTTTTTGATAAGACCCATAAAAAAGACTTTGATCGATACTTTGGAACTAAGGTATGTGTGTTCGAACTCGACGACTGGGTATTCACAGAACAGAATGCCCGCCAGAAGTTGCTGAAACATTTCGGTACCAAATCGCTCAAAGGCTTTGGCATTGAACATCTCAAAGACGGTATCATTGCATCGGGAGCTATTATGCAATACCTCGAAATGACACAGCATACCAGCCTGAATCATATTACCTCGCTGAGGCGTCTGGAGGAAGAACGCTTTGTGCGTCTCGACAGGTTTACGGTGCGTTCGCTCGAGCTTTTGCAGCCCATGCAGGAGGATGGCAAGTCATTACTCGATGTGGTTGACCATACAGTTACGCCCATGGGTGGCCGTATGCTTCGCCGGTGGCTTGTTTTTCCATTAAAGGATACAAAGCAGATAGAGAATCGTCTGGATGTAGTAGAATATTTTTTTAAGGAGCCTGACTTCCGTCGTGTGGTGGATGAGCAACTGCATCATGTTGGCGACTTGGAGCGAATTATCTCAAAAGTAGCTGTCGGCAGGGTGAGTCCGCGCGAAGTTGTGCAGCTAAAGAATGCACTTAAAGCCGTACAACCCATTAAAACGGCGTGCCTTTATACCGATAACGACAGCCTGAAACGCATTGGCGAACAGCTGAATTTGTGTGAGAGCCTGCGCGAAAGGATAGAGAAGGAGATTCAACCCGACCCGCCTTTACAGATAAACAAGGGTGATGTTATTGCCGACGGGTATAGTCCTGAGCTTGATGAGCTGCGTTCAATATCGCGTAACAGCAAGGGCTATCTGATGCAAATTCAGCAGCGTGAAATCGAGGAGACGGGTATCAGCTCGCTGAAAGTAGGATTCAATAACGTGTTTGGTTATTACCTTGAGGTACGCAACACATTCAAAGATAAGGTACCTGACACCTGGATTCGTAAGCAGACGCTTGCCCAGGCCGAGCGTTATATCACACCAGAACTAAAGGAATATGAGGAGAAAATACTTGGAGCTGATGAGAAAATCCTCGAAACCGAGTCGCGATTGTTCTCTGAACTCATTGTCTCCATGCAGGAATTTATCCCCCAGATACAAATTAACGCCAATATTTTAGCGCGTATCGACTGCCTGTTAGGATTTGAAAAGGTATCGGAAGAAAACCTGTATGTGCGTCCTGTTGTTGACGACAGTGATGTCATTGACATCAGTCAGGGCCGCCATCCGGTTATAGAAACGCAGATGCCTCTGGGCGAACGTTATGTACCTAACGATGTATATCTTGATTCTGACAAACAGCAAATCATGATGATTACGGGCCCGAATATGGCCGGTAAATCCGCTCTGCTGCGTCAAACAGCCTTAATTGTGCTGTTGTGTCAGGCAGGATGTTTTGTGCCTGCTGAACGCGCAAGAATAGGCTTGGTGGATAAAATATTTACTCGTGTAGGCGCCAGCGACAACCTTTCGTTGGGTGAATCGACCTTTATGGTGGAAATGACCGAGGCTGCCGACATCCTGAACAACGTGTCTCCACGCTCTCTTGTGCTCTTCGATGAGCTGGGACGTGGTACCAGTACTTACGATGGTATATCCATTGCGTGGGCTATTGTTGAATACCTGCACGAACATCAGACGAGCCGTGCACGCACACTCTTTGCCACCCATTATCACGAACTGAACGAAATGGAAAAGCTTTTCCCGCGTATTAAGAACTTTAACGTGTCGGTAAAAGAGCTGGACGGCAAGGTGATATTCCTGCGAAAGCTTGTAGCTGGCGGTTCAGAGCACTCGTTTGGTATACATGTTGCCGATATAGCAGGCATGCCGGGAAGCATCGTAAAGCGCGCCGAAGAGGTACTTAAACAGCTTGAAGCCGACAATGCAGAAGTGGGATCGGCAGGTCGTCCCAAGGTACAGAACATAGGAAAAGACCGCGACGGCGTGCAGCTTAGCATCTTTCAGCTCGACGACCCCGTGCTTTCGCAGGTGCGTGATGAGATAATAGGCCTCGATATTAATAACTTAACGCCCATGGAAGCACTCAACAAGCTGAGCGATATTAAGAAGATTGTTACGGGGAAAAGCCATTAATCAAACTGTCGTAAAACGAATAGGGCAGAGGCCTTATAAAATAAAGAGCCATGCTTGACATTGATGTCGGGCATGGCTCTTGCTGTTTTCGGTATGGGTGTTTTACGATAAGAGGTGTAAAACACCTTTATTTTATTTGTTGATTCTTATGATGCTGATGAATCAGGGCTTAAGAATCTTATTATTCTGACGTTGTCAGGGGTCTTTACTTTTTCTTGTCCAGGTCTTCCAAATATGAATGTGCCCCGAGCTTTTTCTTCCATTTTGCATCCATCATACAGGCAATACCGATGATGATGAATGGGATAGAGAGCAGTTGTCCCATGTCTAAAGGCATGCCGGCTTCAAAGGCAACCTGTATGTCTTTCGTAAATTCGATGAAGAAACGGGCGATGAAAACCAGCGACAAACAAAGGCCAAAGAAGAACCCTGTACCCACTTTATCACGGTGACGGCGATATACGGCGTATATGATACAGAAGAAAAGTGCATACGACAATGCCTCATAGAGCTGCCCGGGATGGCGTGGATACTGATCGACACGCTCGAAGATGAATGCCCATGGCACGTCGGTTACGCGCCCTATTATCTCTGAATTCATCAGGTTACCGAGGCGAATGAATGTAGCCGTAATGCACGAGCAGATGCCCATATTGTCTAAAACAACCCAAACCGAAATGTGATTACGATGGCTGTAAATAAATATGGCTATAATCATACCTATAACTCCGCCATGCGATGCAAGGCCTTCATATCCCACAAATTTCCACGAGCCGTCGGCCATGTGATGGAAAGGTATCAGCATTTCGATAAAATGATCCCACGATGACAGAAAGTAATCGGGCTGATAAAACAGGCAATGGCTAAGCCTTGCACCAATAAGCACACTGACAAATATATAGATAAACAGCGGGTCAAACTTCTCTTCGGGTATGCGTTGTTCCTTATAAAGCCTGCTCATCAGCAAATAACCCAGTAAAAGACCAACGAGCCAGCACATCGAATACCAGCGAATGCCTAAGCTTCCCAGGCGGATAATAACCTCCGATGGGTTCCAGACAATGTATAATAAGTTGCTAATCATATTTTAAAAATGCTATGGAAGGTTGTGCATTCTGGTAATTATACGTTGAAACGGAAGTGCATAATGTCGCCGTCCTGCACCTCATAGTCCTTGCCTTCAATGCCCAGCTTACCTGCTTCACGTACGGCAGCCTCAGAGCCATACTTCATATAGTCGTCGTATTTAATCACTTCGGCACGGATAAAACCCTTTTCAAAGTCGGTGTGTATGACGCCGGCGCATTGCGGTGCTTTCCATCCCTTGTGGAAAGTCCAGGCTTTTACTTCCATCTCACCGGCTGTTATGAATGTCTGAAGATTGAGTAACTGGTATGCTTTTTTGATGAGGCGGTTTACTCCAGGTTCTGTCATACCCAGCTCGTCAAGGAATAATTTCTTGTCGTCATAGCTGTCGAGCGAGGCAATATCCTCTTCAGTCTTGGCAGCTATTACCATGGCTTCTGCTCCCTCCCCTGCGGCAATATTTTCAATAATTTTGCTGTATGCGTTGCCTGATTTGGCACTTTTCTCGTCGACATTGCAAACATACAGCACGGGTTTCGTCGTGAGCAGGAACAAATCGTGGGCAGCTTTCTGCTCTTCCTTTGTGTCAAAGGTTACCGATCGTGCGTTCTGGCCCTTGTCAAGCACCTCTTTATAGGCCTTCAATACGTCAACAAGCACCTTCGCTTCCTTGTTACCGCTGGCTGCTATCTTCTCTTGTTTGGCGAGCTGTCCTTCAATAGTTTCCAGGTCTTTCAGCTGAAGCTCGGTGTCGATAGTGTCTTTATCGGCTGCGGGATCAACAGGAGCACCACCTTCGCGTACCACGTTGTCGTCGTCGAAACAGCGTATGACATGGATGATGGCATCACACTCACGGATGTTTCCGAGGAATTTGTTACCTAATCCTTCGCCTTTTGATGCACCCTTTACAAGGCCTGCGATGTCAACTATCTCGCAAGTGGCGGGTACAATGCGTCCCGGATGTACAATCTCTGCGAGCTTTGTAAGGCGCTCGTCGGGCACACTGATAACGCCTAAATTGGGTTCAATGGTGCAAAAAGGGAAGTTAGCTGCCTGCGCCTTGGCGCTCGACAGGCAATTGAAAAGCGTAGATTTTCCTACGTTAGGCAAGCCTACGATACCACATTTTAATGACATATCTTCTAAAGTGTTATTCACCGGATGGCCGGTGACATACAAAACGTTTTATATTATTGCTTGCAAAGTTAGCAAATTATTCATAATCGGGCAGGTAAAAACTGCATTTATCGTGAACCTTATGCTACCTTTCGTTCTGTATCCAGAGGCTTAGCAAAGGGTCAGAAATGCGATATTGGTGCTCCTGACCAGTGATAAGATCATACTCTAACAACCTTTTAACAGCCGACTGTACACTGCTCTGCGACCTTAAATTGTGGTTACGTACAAACGATGCCGATGTAATTTGCCGGGCTGTACCCTCTTTACATATGGCATAAAGCAGTGCTTTCTGCTGCTCTGATATAAACGACATCATCTCGCGCAGGCGTGTATCGTTTTCCTGTACAAAACGCTGTATTATCTTTTTCGTCAGTGTTTCGGTACAAACCTCATGTGACGGCACTTCCATAAAGCAGTCGTGCATAATTCTCTGCATATAATAAGTAACTCCCTCAAAGGTGTTATATACGTTGAGAACGGCTTCTTTGTCGATGTCTTTCTGTCCGTCTGTGAAGTGCTTTTTAACGAATTTCAGGTAGGTTTCCTTGGGTATGGCATTTAATTGTATCAGTGATGCACTCTGATAAAAGGGACGTTTGTTCGACAGGAACATTTCGTTGAGAATGCGTCTGCGACTGCCTGCAAAGATAAAATTGGCGTTACTGCATCGCTGAATCCTCGTACGGAGAATGGCTTCCACGTTTTTTTCAGGGTAGTTTGTTATCTGCTGAAACTCGTCAATCGCAATAATGCACCGCTTATCGGCCTTTTCAATATAGTTGAATATTTCTTCAAGGCTATACTCGGGAGCTGTAATATCGCCAAGTTTTATATCGAAGGTTGGCGTGTTCTGTATGGGGTCGAAACCAAAGCTCGCACTTAACGAACGCAGCGTGGCTGCAAAAAGTCTGAATAATTGTTCGCTGCGGCGCGCCAATTGCTTGTAAACCACGCTGCCTAATACCTGAATAAATTCCTGCAAAGAAGTGGTTTGCAGAATGTCGGCTTGCAGCGTGTAATAGTTATTACGAATGTCAGACTTATCAAAACAATAGTCGATAAGTTTTGATTTACCCATACGGCGTGGCGAAATCAGCACTACGTTTTCCTGATTTTCGATACAATCGATAAGTCGTTTCGATTCTTCTTTTCGATCACAAAAGTATTTTGCAGGAATCTTTCCAGCTACAATAAAGGGGTTTATGGTTACTGTCATATGCTGTTTGTTTTTGCAAATATATCGAATTTTCTCTATATTATGTGATTAACATTATGCTTTTAACATAATGTTATTTGCATTATGTAATGATGATGTTGCATATAATAGCTTATAATGAGCAAGTTAATAAAAACTATGGCTTGTAGCATGAAGGGAAAATATAAAAAAAACATGCCAACATAAACTGTATGTTTTGTATTTGACAGTTTAATAAAACATACCTCAAATTGCTATCTGTTTTGTTGTTTATGGGTGTAATATAAACCTAATACTGCTGTATTATGTAATGCAAAAGCCCGCATTGTTACCCTCAAAATTACATATTGCTTCGCTCAAAAGCCTGTATTTGTCATCGTTCGACGGCCGTCAGCAGCGCGTACGGCAGCCGTCACACCCGTTGTTCGACGACCGTCATTCGCGCTGCTGACGGCCGTCGAACACTCACTGTTACAACGTAATCTTTCCACTGTCACAGTTTATTCTCCCTATCGTTACGGCCTATTTCTCTCGTTGTCACAGTTTATTCTACTTGTCAAAATATAATACTACGCTTTATATCGCGTAATAAGTTGCTCAAAACGATTGTGACACCACTCTCAGATTCTCCTCCCAATGTATTATCCGCTTAAAATAACATCATACAATAAAGGCAGGCAGCGCATCGTTAAAACGCACTACCTGCCTTTATTACTCTTTTACTTGATCACCTTTTTACTTTTAAAAGCTTCCTGTTCCTCTCTTACTCTTTTCCTTTTCTCCCTTGCTTCCCTCTTTTTAATCTTTTAATTTTTTACTTTTTTACCTTTAAAAGCTTCCTGTTACTCTCTTGCTCTTTTCCTTTTCTCCCTTTGCTTCCCTCTTTTTAATCTTTTACTTTTTTATTTTTTTACTTTTAAAAGCTTCCTGTTACTCTCTTGCTCTTTTCCTTTTCTCCCTTTTCTTCCCTCTTTTTAATCGTTTAATTTTTTCCTTTTTTACCTTTAAATCAGTGTGCCTCCAGCCAGTTGTCGCCCCATCCTGCGTCAGCAATGAGCGGCACGTTAAGCTGACAGGCCTTCTGCATTTCGTCGATAACTATCTGCTCTACTTTAGCAGCCTCATCGGGATAAACCGAAAAATTAAGCTCGTCGTGCACCTGAAGAATCATCTTTGAGCGAATACCCTCAGCCTTAAAACGTCGCCATATACGAATCATGGCAATTTTAATGATGTCGGCTTCCGACCCCTGTATAGGTGCATTGATGGCATTTCGTTCGGCAAAACCGCGCACAGTAGCGTTGCGCGACGTAATATCGGGCAGATAACGACGGCGTCCGAACATCGTCTCGGCATAGCCTTTTTCGCGCGCTTCCTGCTTAGCCTGCTCCATGTAAGCATGTACTTTGGGGAAAGTTTTAAAATAATCGTCTATCAACTGGCGTGCTTCGGCATTGCCAATACCCATACGTTGGGCCAGTCCGAAAGTGGTTATGCCGTATATTATGCCAAAATTGGCCTGCTTGGCCTTCTTGCGTTGCTGGTCGGTAACATCGTTGACGTTTTCCTTCCATATCTTTGCAGCAGTGGCACGATGTATGTCGATACCCTCCCTGAACGCCTCTATCATATTTTCATCACCCGACAGATGCGCCATGATTCTCAGCTCAATCTGACTGTAATCGGCTGAAAAGAAGCGGCAGCCTGGCTCAGGAATAAAGCACTTTCTGATTTCTTTTCCGTCGTCATCGCGCACAGGGATGTTTTGTAAATTGGGGTCAGACGATGACAAACGGCCGGTAGCGGTGACAGCCTGGTTAAAAGAGGTGTGGATATGACCTGTACGAGGATTGATTAATTTGGGCAAAGCTTCGACGTATGTGCTCAATAACTTCTTCATTCCACGATAGTTAAGAATATCCTCAACGATAGGAGCACGGTCTTTTAATTGCATCAGCACCTCTTCAGATGTAACAAATTGCCCGGTCTTTGTTTTCTTAGGCTTATCAACAATTTGCATTTTGCCGAAGAGAATATCGCCTACCTGCTTGGGTGACGAGATGTTAAACGCTTCGCCTGCCAGCTCATAGGCGTGGCGTTCGTAGGCTTGCATGCGGTCGGTAAAGACGCGACGGGTTTCGTTTAACGATTCGGTATCGAGGCAAATGCCGTTTAATTCCATATCGGCCAGCACCTTAATGAGTGGCATTTCAATATCGTAGAACAGGCTTTCGCCGCCTACTTCCTTGAGTTTGCGCTCGAGAACGTTCTTGAGTTGTAGTGTGATGTCGGCATCTTCGGCAGCATAATCGCATACTTCGGCAGGGGAGAGGTCGCGCATCGACTTCTGATTCTTTCCCTTCTGACCTATTAATTCATCAATGTGTATGGTTTGATAGTTCAGCAAAGTTTCGGCCATGTAATCCATGTTATGGCGTAGTTCGGGCTGAACAATGTAGTGGGCGAGCATCGTGTCAAACATAGGCCCTTGCAAATCGATACCATATCGACGGAGCACCATGTAATCGTATTTTATATTCTGGCCCACTTTCACGATGTCTTCGTTTTCATATAGCGGTCTGAAAATATTCACCATCGCTTCAGCTTCCGCGCGATTAGCAGGGATGGCTACGTAATAAGCCTCATGCTCGGCCACCGAAAAGCTTAAACCTACCAATTCAGCATCGATTGCGCTTGTTGATGTTGTTTCGGTATCTAAACTTAATATTTTATTTGTCAATAAAAAGTCACAAAGTTTCGTTGCTTCTGCTTGATTATCAACTAATTGATATTTATGTTCTACCGTTTTTATGCTCTCATGGTTCGAAAATTCAGGAATACTTGGACTGTCGGACGCAAATTCGCCAAAGAGAGAAGGCTGTTCGTTTGCTGATTTTAAATTATTTTCAGACTTGTTTAGAAATCGTTCGGTGAACTTCTTAAACTCGAGGTCATCGAAAATTGTACGCAACTTCTCCTCATCGGGCGATTGACGTTTGAGCTTTTCGAGATTCAGGCTTAACGGAACGTCCGTACGGATGGTAGCTAAAAACTTAGACATTTTGATGTCTTCGACGGCAGCCTCAACCTTTTCGCGCATTTTGCCTTTGAGTTGATTGCTGTTTTCGATGAGGCTTTCGCAAGAACCGAATTCCTTTATCAGTTTAACGGCCGTCTTTTCACCTACACCAGGGCAGCCCGGATAGTTGTCGGCCGAGTCGCCCATCAGCGCAAGGAGATCGATAACCTGATGTGCAGATGCAACGCCATACTTGTCTTCTATTTGCTTTTCGCCTATAATGTCGTATCCGCCACCGTGACGGGGGCGATACATGTAAACGTTTTCGCGTATCAGTTGGCCGTAATCCTTATCGGGAGTAAGCATATAAGTTTCAACCCCTGCTTTGCCAGCCTGCAGAGCTATCGTGCCAATGACATCGTCAGCCTCAAAGCCTGGTGATACAAGAATGGGGATATGCATGGCATTTAAAATCTCTTTGATAATGGGAACAGCCAGTTTTATGTCTTCGGGTGTTGCCTGACGCTGAGCCTTATAAGGAGGAAAGGCTTCGTGACGAAAGGTTTTTCCTTCGTCAAAGGCTACGCCAAGGTAAAGCGGTTGTTCCTTATCGGTAATTTCCTTTAGCGTGTTACAGAACCCTAAGATAGCTGATGTGTTAAGACCTTTTGAATTGATAGTTGGCCGGTTTATGAAAGCATAATACGACCTGAAGATAATGGCGTATGCGTCAAGAAGAAAGAGCTTGTCCATGTAAATGATTATTTCTCACGGTAAAA
>JABZLB010000023.1 GCA_015256945.1 Prevotellaceae bacterium
GCTGTATTACTGGTGTTTAGTTGGACAAAATTACAAAAAATCTACAAATAAGTTTCCTGCCTTTCGCCTTTTTCTTTTATTTTTGCAATAGTTTTTATTATCTGTTTACGATATGCTGACATTTCCCTGTGCCAAGATTAATCTTGGACTTAACATCACATCCGAACGCGAGGATGGCTATCACAACTTAGAAACTGTATTTTTTCCTGTTCCCATTACTGATGCTTTGGAGGTAAAACTCATGCACAACGATTTTCCTTCATACGAACCTTGCGACCTGAAAATTACGGGAAATGCTGTCGATTGTGACGAACAGAACAACCTTGTAGTAAAGGCTTACAAGCTGTTGGCACAAGATTTCAGTCTTCCACGCGTCCATACCCATTTGGTAAAACGTATACCTATGCAGGCAGGATTGGGCGGAGGGTCGGCCGATGGTGCTTTTATGATTCGGCTTCTTGACGAGCGTTTCCGACTGAATATGGGCATAGCTGAGATGGAACGCTATGCAAGTCGTCTGGGATCCGACTGTGCTTTTTTTATCACTGCTGAACCATCATTCGGCACCGGCCGCGGAGAGGTGCTCGAACCCGTACAGATTGTGGAGAACAATTTGCAGGCATTCTATATCGTTATCGTCAAACCCGCCGTGGCTGTATCTACTCGTGAAGCTTTCAAACAAATTGTTTGCCGGCACCCCGAGCACTGTTGCCGCGACATTATACGTCAGCCTGTTGAAACATGGAAAGCGATGCTGGCCAACGATTTCGAAGTTCCTGCCTTCAAACAACGCCCTGAACTGGCCGCCATTAAACAGCAATTGTACAATCTTGGCGCCGTTTATGCCCAGATGAGTGGCAGTGGAAGTGCTTTCTTCGGCCTTTTCCGCAGAGAGCCTCAGCAGGTAAAAGAAACTTTTCCCGGTTGTTTTACCTTTACCTCAAAGCTATAATTATCCACCTTCACCACTATTATCTATAAGGCTCCGAGCTTTTTCAGCTCGGCATATACACGGTGTACAGGCAAACCTACCACATTAAAGTAGCTGCCCTTAATGGCTGTAACGCCCACCAGACCAATCCACTCCTGTATACCATACGCCCCGGCCTTGTCTAAAGGGCGGTATTTTTCAACATAGAATTTTATTTCATCGTCGGTTAATTCTGCAAAAGTTACGTCAGTTATATCTGAAAAGGTAACCTGCCTTTCGGTTGTAGTGAGACACACACCCGTAATAACCTGATGTGTTTTTCCACTCAGGCGTCGCAGCATCTGCATGGCTTCGTGCTCATTGTGCGGTTTACCCATAATATCATTATCCAATACAACAACCGTATCAGCAGTGAGCAGCACCTCACCTTTGGCCACCATATATGCTCCAGCCTTCTCACAAGCAATATACTGTGGCACTTTTTCTGTGGGCATATTCTCAGGATAGCTTTCGTCAATACCTTCTATAACACGAACCTCAAAGTTGACATCCAGCTCTCTCAGCAACTCTTTGCGTCGCGGAGAATTGCTCGACAGTATAATCTTCATCATTGTTTCTATTATCCTTTATATAAACCTGTGTATCCTCTGTCATCAGTTTTATCCTTCTGTTATTTACCAGCCAAAGGCCTTTGCGTTGCTAAGCCAGTGGCCCTGTGCCTTTAAAACCTGTTCCAAAACATCACGGGCACAGCCTGTTCCTCCTTTATATTGCGACACATACAGCGATATGGCCTTTATGTCAGCACAAGCATCGGCCGGGCAACACGGGCATCCAGCTCGCTTCATAATCTCATAATCGGGAATATCATCGCCCATATACATAATTTCATCATCGGTAAGAGCATGGCGTTGCTTAAATTTTTCGTATACCTCTATTTTTACAGCACACTTCAAATATATGTCTTCCACACCCAGATAAGCATAGCGTTTGCGAATGTCTTCAGAACTACCTCCAGTTATAATGGCGCATTTCAGCCCCATTTTCTCCGCCAGTTGTATGGCATAGCCGTCTTTGATATTCAGCGTACGCACGGGCATTCCCTCGCTGTCCATGCTAACTGTGGAGGCCGAAAGCACGCCGTCAACATCAAAGACAACAGCTTTTATACGGCTTAAATCATAGTTTATCATAGCCTCGGCTTAGTCTTTTATCATCACATTTTCCCATTTCAAACGGTCTTCATTCTGCAAAGGACGCTCATCAGCAGGGTGACCTATGGCCAGCACGCACAGGACTTTCATTTCTTCGGGCAGCGACAGTATGCCGTGAATGATGTCGTCAGCACTCGTTCCATCTGATAATCCACGACCACGCATCTGTATCCAGCAGCTTCCAAGCCCCAGTTCTTCAGCCTGATACTGCATGGTGACAGCGGCAATACTGCCATCTTCAATCCAGCATTCGTCCTCATCGGGATTACCCAGCACAACGATGGCTAAAGGTGCACCCGACAAAAAAGCGGCCCCACTGTTCTTAGCCTCGCTCATTTTTTCAATATCTGTTTTGTTATCAACCACTACAAACCGCCAGGCTCTGGAGTTTTTTGCCGTAGGCGACATCAATGCTGCACGCAGAATAAGCTGTACATCTTCAGCATCAACTTGCTGATTGGTAAACTTGCGATGGCTGCGGCGCTGCTGGACAAGGGCTTTAAAGTGTTCCATAAACTTTTTATACAAATTAAATTCAATTACAATTCTGTTATTATTTACACACGGGCAAAGATACAAAAAAACATCAAAGATACAAGTTACAGTTACCGGCTTTCTTCGTTCGTGCTGAAGCCGGCAACAGCTTACGCCTGTATAACCGAAACAATATTCCCTGTTCTTGCCACACTGGCAGCAATAAGTATGCGGTATTGCTGCATAACGTTTGTTGTACGGCGGCCGTCAGCAACGCTGTTGACGGCCGTCAAACCTGTTGTACGACGGTCGCCGTACGCGCTGCTGACGGCTGCCGTACAACGAACCTAAAACCGTAATTACAGTAACAGCTGCACGAAAACCTTTTACATTATCATCAGCAAACAGGCAGAACGAGGCTATAATCATTCTTGCCTTATGTGGCTAGGAAACTACCTCATGCGATACAAATAACATAAAAAACATGCCCGTAAAACGTATATACGTTTTATTTTTTATTATCTTTGTCACAGTATGGCATACCATATCACCATATATTCGAAAGGAGAGACGTTGCCACCAATGACCTGCAACAACTTTTTCCACAGTGCCGAGCTATTCCATATTGTTGAGAATACACCTGCCGAGGCACCTTATATGGCCGTTGCCACAAACGAAGACGGGCACGTATGCGCACACATGCTGGCCATTACACGCCGGAAAGGTTCGCTACTGCCACCCTATCTGTATATGCAAGGGCGAGTTTATGGCGAAGGCGAGTATGACGATGGCGTTGACCGTGAGCTGATTTTCGGACAGCTATTACATGCCATTACGCGTAAACTGCGACGCCGGTTGTGCCTTTATATTGAGTTTAGTGACCTGTCACGTAAAATGTTCGGATACAAATTGTTCCGCCATGAAGGCTATTTCCCCATCAATTGGCAGGAGGTTCATAACTCGCTTCACACAATGTCGCCCGAGAAGCGCATTTCAGAAAGAATGAAAAAGCGTATAGAACA
Source organism: Prevotellaceae bacterium (assembly GCA_015256945.1). Lineage (GTDB taxonomy): Bacteria > Bacteroidota > Bacteroidia > Bacteroidales > Bacteroidaceae > Prevotella. The sequence goes on from JABZLB010000023.1 coordinate 3,642, forward strand.
CGTATACCGTCTTGGCGTTGAGACGCGTCCGGCAGCCAATATTGAAGAGGTAAAAGGGTTCTACAAGCTGCTGCGTGCCTTCTATAAGATGAAGATAAGGCGACTTATTCCTCCCGAAGAACAAGTGAAACAGCTTTACGAAAGCAACAACGGGCAGGTATTTGTAACACTATTTCGAAACAGAGTTATTGGCGGATGCCTGTGCGTTTGCAGCGAAGGTAACGTATATTTATGGTATCTGGCTGCCCGCCGTAAGACCTATGCCCCCCTACATCCCAACCTCATGACAATATGGCAAGCCCTGAACTGGTCGTGGAAACAAGGGTATGCTCATCTTTATTTCCTCGATGCAGGACTGCCTCTGCCCCACAACCGGCTGCGCGACTTTATATTAACCTTCGGCGGAAAGCCCGTAGCCCGGTACCGTTGGTTTCTGCTAACCATAGGCTGGATGAACAGTTTGCTTAAGAAAATTTACAGGGAATAAGGAAGGCTGCGACATATCATTGATACATTGATAATATAACAACCTGTTCGTGCCTCCTGAAAGAAACTGCTACAACAAGGTTTTCACCACAGCTTACAACCTGTATTTAAACGTGTCCGCACCCTGCAGGAACAGCTTTACCATAACTGTGTTTACAACAAGCCACAAAACAAGTTATTTATTTTCTACACTCAATATTATTATGTATATTTGCATCTAATTATGCTGCCCCTGATATTCACATGGGGCATAAGCAGAAAATATAATAAAAAGAACGCTTGCCTTTCAACCTCAGCAAGAATATGATAAGGCAACATAAAAGTTTATTGTAACCAAAATGTTCATCGATTATCAGAAAGTAAAGGTATATCAACAAGACAGACTTGTTCTTGATGATGTCGATTTCCACGTAGACGAAGGCGAATTTGTATACATTATAGGAAAAGTAGGCTCAGGAAAAAGCTCACTTTTAAAAACCTTTTATTGTGAACTCGACCTGTATGAGAAAGAAATAGAGAAAGCGGAGGTGTTAGGACGCGACCTTATTAAGTTGCGACGTAAGGATATTCCAGCACTAAGACGCGAGTTAGGAATCATCTTTCAGGACTTTCAGCTTCTGCATGATCGTACAGTATGGAAGAACCTTTGCTTTGTATTGAAGGCCACAGGATGGAAAGATAAGGAGAAGATAACGCAGCGCATTGATGAGGTTCTGGAAGCCGTTGGCATGACTGACAAAAAGAATGCCATGCCCCATGAATTGTCGGGGGGTGAGCAACAGCGCGTATCCATTGCACGTGCATTGCTGAATCATCCTAAAATTATTATTGCCGACGAACCTACCGGCAACCTTGACCCTGAAACAGCAGGCAATATTGTGAGCCTGTTACACGAAATTACATCGCAGGGAACGGCCGTAATCATGTCGACACATAATATACCCATGCTCGATGCTTACCCCGGAATAGTATACCGTTGCAATGACGGACACATAACCGATGTGACGAACGAGTATAACCTTCTCGACCTTTCAGAAGACGGAGAAGAGCGATAAACCCGACTAATACCTGCATACATATTTAACTTTGACCACATATAAACAGCAACAACACGATGAAAGTAATGAAATTTGGCGGCACTTCGGTGGGAAGTGCCAGACTAATGAAAAACGTTGCTACGCTTATAACCAACTCTGAAAAACCCGTATTCGTTGTGTTATCAGCCATGAGTGGTACAACAAACTCACTGATAGAGCTTTCCAATTACCTGAACAAAAGTAACGCCGAAGGTGCAAACGAACTAATCGACAGGTTAGAAACGAAGTATCTCGCAGATGTAGACGAACTTTTTTCTACAAACGAATACAAGGAGAAAACCCTGAATAAACTGCAGGAAATATTCGGTTTTCTGCGTTCATTTACCAAGGGCCACTTCACGAGTTTTGAAGGACACAGCGTGGTTGCGCAAGGTGAGGTGATGTCTACTAACATGATTGCCAACTACCTTTTGGAACAAGGATATAGCACTACGCTCATAGACGCTCTGGCATTCATGCGTACTGACAAGAACGATGAGCCGGACATGGAATACATCAAGCACCATTTAAAGGATGCCATGCAAGGCCAGGAGAATACACAAATATTCATAACCCAGGGCTTTATATGTCGTAATGCCTACGGCGAAGTGGCCAATTTGCAACGCGGTGGCTCCGATTATACGGCATCTTTAGTGGGTGTAGCTCTGGACGTTGAGGAAATACAGATATGGACCGACATCGACGGCATGCACAATAATGACCCTCGTTTCGTAGAGAAAACAACGGCCATACATCAGCTTAATTTTGAAGAGGCGGCAGAATTGGCCTATTTTGGGGCTAAGATTCTGCATCCCACATGTATACAACCCGCCAAATTCGCGGGTATTCCAGTACGTCTTAAAAACACAATGGACCCGCAGGCCGAAGGCACTATCATCAATAACCACCTGGCAAAAGGAAGTATTAAGGCCGTCGCTGCAAAGGATAACATTACGGCTATTAAAATAAAGTCGTCACGAATGTTGCTGGCAACGGGATTCATGCGGAAAGTATTTGAGACCTTTGAGGCATATCAAACACCTATCGATATGATTACAACCTCGGAGGTTGGCGTATCAATGAGCATTGACAATAACAAGCATCTTACTGAGATTGTTGACGAATTGAAGAAATACGGCACCGTAACTGTCGACACAGACATGTGTATTATATGCGTTGTTGGCGACTTAGACTGGAGCAATATCGGTTTTGAGACTCTGGCAACAGAGGCTATGAAAGACATCCCTGTGCGCATGATTTCGTACGGTGGCTCCAATTATAACATATCATTCCTTATCAAAGAGGCCGACAAACAGAGGGCATTACAACGCCTGTCGGACACTCTTTTTAAATAAACTTGCAATAAGGTAGTGGTGTTACCACAAAAAAGGCAATACAAATGCAATACGAAAACGAGATGAAAAGCAAATTTCCCATTGATAAATTTGAGCACATCAAAACTCCTTTTTATTATTATGATACCCGGTTATTGCAAGAAACGCTGAAAACAGTCAGCACAGAAGCGGCGAAAAAAAAGAATTTTCATGTTCACTATGCCATTAAAGCAAATGCCAATCCCAAAATACTGGATATTATTGCACGTAGCGGATTAGGCGCCGATTGCGTGAGCGGAGGAGAAATTGAGGCTGCGGTCAAAGCTGGTTTTCCTGCTGATAAAATTGTATTTGCAGGCGTAGGCAAGGCCGACTGGGAAATAAATCTGGCACTCGAAGCCTCTATTTTCTGCTTCAATGTAGAAAGTATTCCCGAGCTTGAAATCATTAACGAACTGGCACAAAAAAAGAATCAGGTGGCCAATGTATGCTTTCGTATCAACCCCGACGTCGGTGCGCACACGCATGCCAATATAAAAACCGGGCTTGCTGAGAACAAATTCGGCATAGCTATGAGGGATATGCTGCCCATTATTAAGCGTGCGGAGGAGATGAAGAATATTAAATTCATCGGTCTGCATTTCCATATTGGAAGCCAGATACTCAATATGGACGACTTTACGGCACTGTGCAATCGCATCAATGAGCTTCAAAACACACTGGAAGAACATCATATAACAGTAAGGAATATTAATGTAGGGGGCGGACTTGGCATTGATTACAACGATCCTCATGAGCATACCATCCCCGACTTTAAAGAATATTTCGACACATATTACACGCATCTTCAGCTGCGTTCCGGCCAGCAGGTACACTTTGAACTGGGGCGATCGATTGTGGCTCAGATGGGAACACTTATTACACGCACGCTATATGTAAAGCAGGGTACATACAAAAGGTTCTGCATTGTCGATGCCGGCATGACCGATTTAATACGCCCAGCCCTCTACCATGCGCACCATTCTATCGAGAATTTAAGCAGTAATGAGCCGCCGGAAGCATATGATGTGGTAGGTCCTATTTGCGAATCGAGCGATGTTTTCGACAAAGATGTCGAGCTAAACAAGGTACATCGCGGCCACCTGATTGCCATACGGTCGGCAGGTGCCTATGGTGAGATTATGGCCTGCCAGTATAATTGCCGGCCGCTGCCAGCAGGAATTACGGCAGAGGATATTGATTAAACCATTATATTATAGCTTTTTACAAGTTAAATGTTGATTAATTTTACAATAGACAATACAACCATTGTCATGGCTTCCATATTGATTGGTATGGCAATTATTTGCTCCATGATGAGTCCGTTCTTCAGATTCAGGAAGCCTTTGGACCGTTCATCTGCCGGCAACCAGCAGGAAGATGGCAATAACAACGAAATAACCGATACGGCAAAACGCTTACCACCGCTTTCGGTTATCCTTACCCCACACGACGAAGCCGACCAGTTGGAGAAGCATTTACCATCTATTCTCTATCAGAAATACCCGGCAGGGTTTCAGGTTATTGTTGTTGTTGAGAAAGGACAAAACCAGGTTGAAGACACGTTAACGCGCATAGAGAACAATTATAAGGCCAATCCGGCAGACGCTTCACTCTATATTACCTACATCCCTGAAACGTCGAGGTATATGAGTCGCAAAAAACTCAGCATTACAGTAGGTGTAAAAGCCGCCCTCAACGAGCACGTTTTGCTCACCGAACCTTGTTGTAAGCCCTCGTCTTCCTTATGGTTACAAACAATGGCTGCACAGCTGTTAACCGGTAATAATTTTGTCATTGGCTATGGAGCATATTGTAATGAGGTGTCATCGTTTAAGCGGTTCCAGCGCCTTTATACCGATTTTTACTTGCTTCGTGAAGCCAAAAAGGGGCATCCTTACCGTACACAAAGCTATAATATACTGTTTAATAAGAGCGCGTTTATGCAGCAGGAAGGGTTCCGTGGCAGCCTTAACATGTGCCGTGGTGAATATGATTTCTTAGTCAATAAATACGCAACGCGCAACGTTGGCCTCGTTACCGACCACAATGCGTGGATGATTGAAGATGCACCATCGCGCAAAACATGGCTCAACAACCACATATTCTATCTCCATACCAGGCGAATTCTGAAGAGGGGGACAATGCACAGACTTTGGTTTAACCTCGATCAGATTGCCCTTCACGGTAATTTTATATTGGAAATTGCTGCACTCGTGTATGGAATTTTAAGCGCAAATATGGTTCTTGCAGCCGTATCATGCGTTGCGTTTCTTATATCGTTCATCATCCGTACTGTCCTTGCGCATAAGGCTGCACGGAGTTTTGACGAGAATATTCCAGCATGGTCATGTTTCCCTTACGAAATATCTCTTGTGTGGCATAACCTTACATACCTTGCAAGATATGCCAGAACCAACAAGCTCGAATTCACGACGCATAAACAATAACAAGCAAACGGCTATTTATGAAGCAGCATAAGATCCTGTTTTTTGTGCCTCGTCATATCAACGCTAAAGACATTCACCGCGAACTTATAACACATTTGCAAGCGTGTTTGTCGGCTGAAGCTTACGTAAACCTGGTAACATCTGATACCAAGAAGGATGCTGTCCGGCTTTCTGACTATGATATTATCCACATCTTCGGGTGCTGGAGCAACAGTGCTTACAGGCTCGCCTCCAGGGCTTATGATCATAATGTCCCATATTTGCTTACGCCTTTAGGTGCCCTGCAGCCTTGGGAAATGGCACAACACCGCCGTTCTCTGCTCTTCAGCAGACAGCATAAGCTTACGTCAAAAGCCGCAGCCGTGCATGTTTGTGGGAAATTAGAACAGGAAACTTTCACGCATTTAGGATGGAACAAACGGCAGGAAGTAATTAAAAATCCTGTTTTAACCAGTCAGATTTCTTTTGAAGAGGCTGCTGCCCAACTACAAAATCTCTATCAAAAGATTCTTGATTCGAATGCACGTTTGTTAATGAACGAAACCTCTCAACAGGTAATTGGTTCTCTGTTACAATTAGGAGTAAACAATAATGTACTCCATTTGCGCGACCATATCATAAAGCTTCAGCAAACGTTTGAGACACTAACTCCTGACGACTGGCGCCGAATTTTAATCTATGCACAGGAAGAACATATCACCATACCGCTAAAAGAAGGTATACTCAGGCTTCACAGGGATATACCGGAAGCCAATGTTGACGACATCGACAGGTTTAAATCAGACATTGTTTACCCCACAGGCGACCTGAAAGCAGACGCATTACTTTCAAAAAATCTGCTGTTGCGCAACAAGGTAAAAGAGGTTTTTGCTACACGCGGACATGATGAACGAACGCTCTGTACGCTCCTGTTAAACCTGAACTATGAGCTTTCGCACCACAAAGCACCCTTACTTCATTTAGTTAATATTTACCAGTTTATCCGCTTTACCAACCTCGATGAGGACATGGTAAAGGATATGGTGCACGAGTTAAGCCTTGACGACCTCGCAGGTCGCTTAATGATTGTCATGCAAGACTTTCTCAAACTAACAGAAGGATTTATGCCTTTCGTCCCTAAAGACGACAAGCATGTAAAACCATTATTAAAAGAACTCACAAAATTTGGGACATATAAATGATTATAAATGAGCCTATACACTATAAAACTACAATTAATTCTGCCGACATGAAGAAAAGCAAGCACTACGACATTGGGAACGATATGCGATACTTGCAATTGCTTTCCAACTCATTTCCAACAATAGCCGAAGCAAGTACTGAGATTATTAATCTTCAGGCTATTCTTAATTTACCAAAGGCCACCGAGCATTTCATTGCCGATATACACGGCGAATACGAGGCTTTTCAACACATTTTGAAGAACGCTTCGGGTAATATAAAACGTAAAGTCAATGAGCTTTTCGGAACCACACTGCGCGAAACCGAGAAGCGTGAGCTTTGTACGCTCATTTATTATCCCGAGCAAAAGCTGGAGCTTGTGAAAGCAGCCGAACCCGATATTAACGACTGGTATCACATTACATTGCATCATCTTGTTGCCATTTGCCGGGATGTATCGAGCAAATATACCCGTTCGAAGGTAAGAAAATCGCTGCCTGTCGACTTCTCCTACATTATACAGGAGTTGCTCCATGAAAGAACCGAAGACACAGACAAGACTGCTTACGTCAACGTTATTATTGATACGATTATCTCTACCGGCCGTGCCGACGACTTTATCATTGCTATTTCGAACGTCATTCAGCGGTTAACCATTGACCAGCTGCACATTCTCGGTGATATTTACGACCGTGGACCCGGTGCCCATAAGATTATAGACCTGCTCGAAAATTACCATCATTGGGACATTACATGGGGTAACCACGACATCTTATGGATGGGAGCCGCAGCAGGAAACGATGCTTGTATGTGCAGCGTTATCAGGTTATCGCTGCGCTATGGCAACCTGTCGACCTTAGAAGACGGCTATGGAATAAACCTCGTTCCACTGGCAACGTTCTCCATGGACCATTATATGGACGACCCATGCACCGAGTTTTTACCGAAGCTTTCAGGAGGATCTGAACACATGGACGACAAAACCCGACTGCTTACGGCACGTATGCACAAAGCCATTGCCGTGCTCCAGTTTAAGGTTGAGGCCCAACTGTATGAACAACACCCCGAGTGGGGCATGAAAGACAGGGAACTATTCAACAGCATTAACTACAAAAAAGGTACCATTACAGTCAATAACGTTGAGTATCCTATGACAAGCTGTAGCTTCCCTACCATCGATCCCTCCTGCCCCAACAAACTTACTTCCGAAGAAGTTGAGCTGTTAGAGAAACTGCACCACAGTTTCGGTGTAAGCGAAAAACTACACAAACATATCCGCACACTGCTGGCACATGGCAATATGTACAACATTTTCAACAACAATCTGCTTTTTCATGCCTCCGTCCCATTGAATGCAGACGGTATCATGAAAGAAGTAGAGATTGCTCCAAAACACAAATGCGCAGGAATAGAACTGATGAAAGAGGTGGGCATGCTCATCCGTTCGGCTTTCCAATCAGATACAAATCCTACTGAGAAACAGTACGCAATCGACTATTTTATGTACCTGTGGTGCGGTCCTGACAGTCCGCTTTTCGACAAGTCGAAGATGGCAACCTTTGAGCGTTACTTTATAAAGGATAAACAAACGCATGAGGAAGAAAAGGGCAATTACTTTAAATTGCGCGACAATGAGGATGAATGCGACTATATTATGAACAGTTTTGGCGTAACAGGTAAGAACAGACACATCATCAATGGCCATGTACCCGTAAAGGTTGGCAAGGGTGAAACTCCCATCAAGGCTAATGGAAAGCTGATGGTTATCGATGGCGGTTTCTCGCAAGCCTACCATAAGGAGACCGGCATTGCAGGCTATACACTGGTATATCACAGCCGTGGTTTCCAGCTGGTACAGCACGAACCCTTTACAAGTACAGAAGATGCGATACTGAGCGGTACCGATATTAAATCTACTACACAAATAGTAGAGATGTCTGCCCACCGCATGTTGGTGGCCGATACCGACAAGGGAAAGGAACTGAATGCACAGATAACCGACCTCGAGGAGCTGCTATACGCCTATCGGCACGGTTATATTAACGAACGGGAACGAAAGAATCAATCTCCCGTAAAATAATTATTATGAAGCCTGTATGATTCGTCCATACAGGCTTTCTTTTTCTAAAATTGTTGTAGTCTGCCTGTTTTGCAAAAACGTTTATTATAAACATATTTCGTGTTTATGCTTGTTTTGCAGAACCATTATGCCTGTTCTGTAACAGCTATACCCTGCTACGTCCCTTACCTTATAACGTATTTGTCATTGTTCGACGGCCGTCAGCAGCGCGTACGGCGATCGTCAGACAACGCGTGTGGCGGCCGTCAGCTGCACTGCTGACGGCCGCCACACCATGAACTTTACAATGCAAAATAAATGTGGCAACGCCATTAATCAGGCATTGCCACATCATAATTCTTTATGCTTTACGCCCTTTTAGAAAGGTAAATCGTCATCATTTCCTTCACCATTGCTCAACGGGTCAGTACCAGCCTGCGCATTATTGGCAGGAGCAACGGGAGCAGAACCGAGCTGAGAAGCAGGTGCAGCAGCCTGAACGCCGGCATTGAGGCTGTTGGCATCAATATGATCTACTCTGAAAGCACTGATGTCATTAAAGTATTTATCTTGCCATGCACGGGCATTAATATCCAGCCAAACATGCACAGCATCGCCCTGATGGATATTGAACTGCTCAATTTTATCAGCACCAAATACACGGAAAAGGCATGCTCTTGGGTACTGATCCTTCGTCTGTATGACGTATTCCTGCGACTTCCATGCGTTACCCGTCCTGCTCGATACGCCTTCTTTGGCCGGGTATTCTTTAATAATTATTCCCTCTACTTCTATACCTTGTAATGCCATAGCTTAATTTTTAGTAATGTTTACCTAAATATATAGTTTGCGAAAGTAAGCAATTTATCAATAAATAACAAACAAACGTTCCATAAAAATCAAAAAAAACGAAAAATAACAATTCCATTTTTAGTTTCTCCTAATTTATTATTAACTTTGTGATGTAATGACAGAAGTAAAACAAAATAAAAATATTCATGAAATTTACCTTATCAAGCAGTGCTCTCAGTAGCCGCTTACAAACACTTGCTAAAGTTATTAACAGTAAAAATTCGCTCCCTATTCTTGAGAGTTTTCTGTTTCAGGTGCATAACGGTCAGCTCACAATTACTGCATCCGATAGTGAGAATGTAATGCAGACAAGCCTTGCACTCGATCAGTTCGATACCGACGGCAACTTTGCAATACCCAGCCATACCGTGCTCGATGCGGTAAAAGAGCTACCCGAACAGCCGCTTACGTTCGAAGTAAACATGAATACTTATGAAGTAACGGCTGGCTACCAGAACGGTCAATACCAGTTTACGGCACAAAATGCAGATGAGTATCCACAAACAGCTCCGATTCAGAACGATGTTCACGCCATAACCATTGATGCTGCTGCGCTGAACAATAACATCAATCGTACGCTGTTTGCTACCGACAACAACGAAATAAGACCTGTAATGAACGGTATTTATTTCGACCTTACAACCGACTGCCTGGCCTTTGTTGCCAGCGACGGCCATAAGCTTGTACGTTGTCGCGACTATGCTATAAAAAGCGAAACTCCGGCAGCTTTCATCCTTCCCAAGAAGCCTGCAATGCTGTTAAAGAACGTCCTTGATAAAGACAGCGGAGACGTTGTCATTAAATTTAATTCGAGTTCAGCCGAAATTCAGTTTGCCGAAGGCAAGCTGTCATGCCGCCTTATTGAAGGTAATTATCCCAACTATAATGCTGCAATACCCAACGATAACCCCAACGAGCTTACCATTGACCGCAAGTCTTTGCTGAGCGCTATTCGCCGCATCCTGCCCTTTGCCAGCATGAGCAGCCAGCTTATCCGGTTCCGTTTAGAGGCAGGTATGCTTGAATTATCGTCAGAAGACATTGACTTTGCAACACGTGCCAAGGAAAGTCTGGTATGCGAATATACGGGTTCGCCTTTACAAATAGGCTTCCGCGGCGACTTCTTTACCGATATTCTGAACTCGATTGATACGGACGAGCTTAAGATTAAGCTTGGCGACCCCAGCAGAGCAGGTATTGTTGTACCCAGCAAACAGCCTGAAAATGAGGATGTGCTGATGCTTATCATGCCACTGCTCCTCAACGATTAAACCGTAATTACATGCGACTTCAACTTACAAAACCGCTGGTCGTCTTCGATTTGGAGACGACCGGTCTTGATTTAGTCAACGACCGAATTATTCAAATATCGTATATAAAGGTATGCCCTGACGACGCAGAGGGAGAAGAACAACGCAAAAGTATTTTTATCAATCCCGGCAAACCTATTCCCGATTTCGTACAGGAGCTGACAGGAATAACTGAGGAAATGGTGAAGGATGCGCCAACCTTTAAGCAGATTGCCAAAAATCTGGCCGAGACATTTACGGGTTGCGACTTTGCTGGTTTTAACTCAAACCGCTTCGATGTACCCATGCTTGCAGAGGAATTTCTCCGTGCAGGCGTCGACTTTGACTTCTCACGCTGCCGGCTTATCGATGCACAAACCATCTTTCACAAGCGCGAGCCACGCAATCTGGCAGCAGCATACCGGTTCTATACCGGTCATAAGATGGAAGATGACTTTCGTGCACACCGTGCCGATCAGGACACAGAGGCGACCTATCGTGTGCTTCAGGGACAACTTGATAAATATAATCCGGATACCGTAGAAGAGGAATCACTGGCACTGCCCAACGATATGAATGTACTGAATGAAGAATCGAAGATGAACGATTTTGTCGATTTCGCAGGACGAATTGTCTGGCAAGATATGAAAGGTACAGACGGAAAGCCGCTGCTTGACGCCAATGGGAAACCACGCCGGCAGGAGGTTTTCAACTTCGGAAAATACAAAGGATGGGCAGTAACCGACGTTTTGCATCGTGATGCAGGATATTACAGCTGGATGCTTTCATCAGACTTTACTTTGAATACCAAACAGGTTCTTACACGTATACGACTGAGAGAAGCCAAGTTGAATATGAACAATTAAAACTATAAGGTCGATTTTAAAAGACGGAAGTGCGTATGAGGTTACATATTTTATTCGTATTTCTCTTGATATGGGGTTCTGGTTTAGACGCTCATGCACAAGAGCTGAATGCCAAAATTACCATTAACCATAACCAGATACAGGGTACTGACGTCTCTGTTTTTGAAAATCTGGAACAAACGTTAACCCAATTCGTTAACGAACGGCAGTGGACTAACTTGCAGTTTCAGAAAAACGAGCGCATCAACTGCAATTTTAACATCACTGTAACCAAATACGATAAAACATCAAATACCTTTACATGCAAGGCTCTCATACAAGCTAACCGGCCGGTTTACAACGCATCTTACACTACTACCCTGTATAATAACGTTGACAACGACTTCAATTTCAGCTTTGCACAATTTGACCAATTAGAGTTTAATGAGGAAGCAATCAGCAACCAGTTAACGGCTCTCTTTGCCTATTATGCCTATTTAATCATAGGCATGAACCTTGACAGTTTCTCACCTATGGGTGGAACCGACATACTGCAGCGTTGTATGAATTTGACAAACAACGCACAAAACCTACAATTTACAGGGTGGAAGTCGTTCGACAATAACCGTAACCGCTTTGCCATTATCAATGATTATCTTGATGGTGCCATGCAGCCCTTCAGACAATTACAATACGATTACTATCGTAAAGGCCTTGACGAAATGGCGACAAATGCGGACAGAGGACGTACAGAAGTGACAAAAGCATTGGAGAATGACTTAAAAAAATGTCACGAAGACCGTCCTACAAGTTTGCTCCCACAAATATGGACCGACTATAAACGCGACGAGTTGGCCAGTATTTATAAAGGTAAAGGCACACAAAAAGAAAAGGAATCAGTTTATGACATTTTGTTTTCTATCAACGCATCACAGAATAATGCGTGGGAGAAAATAAAACAATAACAAACGTATGCTTAAGCAACTTTACATAAAAAATTTCACGCTCATTGATGAGTTGGATATAGCATTTCAACCCGGTTTCTCCGTAATTACGGGTGAAACTGGTGCCGGGAAAAGTATCATTCTCGGGGCATTGCATCTGTTATTAGGCGCAAGGGCCGATTCAAAACAAATAAAAAGCGGAAGTCCTAAATGTGTTATTGAAGCCCACTTCGACCTGTCGCACTATAACTTACAAGACTTTTTTGAGCAGGAAAACATCGACTATGATACCAGCGACTGCATTATCAGGCGTGAAGTAAATGCAAATGGCAAAAGCCGCGCATTTATAAACGACACGCCAGTGTCCCTGAACTCTATACGTGACCTGGGTGAACAGCTGATCGATATTCACAGTCAGCATCAGAATTTATTGCTACAAAAGGAAGATTTTCAGCTGAATGTAATTGATATTATTGCCGACAATGCCAAACTTCGTAAAAGTTATTTGCAGGCTTACAATGAATATTGCACAGCTGCCAAACGCTATAATGACTTTCAGGAGGCTTGTCAGAAAAGCAAAGAAAACGAGGATTTCCTTCGCTTTCAATTCTCAGAGCTTGATAATGCCAGACTTGTTGCTGGTGAAGATGAAGAATTAGAACAGCAATCACACACGTTAAGCCACGTTGAAGACATCAAAAGTGCACTCTTTGAAGCTTCATCAGCCTTGTCGTCAGAAGCAGGCGGATGTGTTGAAAAGACTAAAACGGCATCAGAACGGCTTCACACTATTGCTGAGTTTTTTCCTGAAATTACAGATGTTGACGAGCGTCTTGCATCAACTTACATTGAGTTAAAGGACATTGCCCAAGAAATAGAACGTAAACTTGACGATGTTGATTTTGACCCTCTTCAGCTTGATAAAATCAACTCGCGTCTTGATTTGATTTATGCCCTTGAGCAAAAGTATCACGTTTCATCGGTAAACGAGCTGATAAAAGAGTTTGAACGTATTCGGCATGAGCTTGAAAATATTGACGGAGGAGACGAACAATTAGAGCAGCTTAAACAGGACATGCAGAAGAAATATAATGTTGTGCTGGAGCTTGCCCGCAAACTAAGTGACGTTAGAAAGAAAGCTGCACTAAAGGTTGAGGACGGTTTGAAGAAACGATTAGTACCTTTAGGCATTCCCAATGTAAGATTTTCGGTACAGTTTTCTGACCGCGATTGCTCATCCTCAGGTATTGACAAGGTATCGTTTCTGTTCAGTGCCAACAGCAGTACAGCCTTGCAACCCGTATCACAAGTGGCATCGGGAGGTGAGATTGCGCGCGTAATGCTGTCGCTAAAAGCCATGATAAGCGGTGCTGTTAAGCTACCTACCATCATCTTTGACGAAATAGACACGGGTGTAAGTGGACGTGTAGCCGAGAAGATGGCACAGATTATGAAAGAGATGGGCGATAATCATCGTCAGGTAATATCCATTACTCACCTGCCCCAGATAGCAGCAATGGGAGCTGTACACTATAAGGTAAGCAAGGAAGAAACACCACAAGGCACTATCAGCCACATGCAAATGCTAACGCCACAAGAGCGAATAGAAGAAATAGCCCAGATGTTAAGTGGAAGTGATATTTCAGATGCTGCTATTGCTAATGCCAAAACATTGCTCAAAAACTCTGCAATAAAAGTATAAACCATTACCTTTATAACAAAAAAGAACAAACCGTAAACATATAAAATCTTGAAATGAAAAAAATAATTCTTATTCCTATACTGCTACTGGTTTACATTATGAGTGTAATGCCGGCAGCAGCACAGTCTCCGCAGGTAAAGAAAGTTGCTCAAAGCGTTTTCGCCCTTACGACGTTCAATGATGATGGTTCTATCCACTCCACTACACATGGAGTGTTTTGTGGTAACAATGGTGAAGCCATTGCTATGTGGCATCCTTTTGTTGGCGCCAGACGCGCTGTGATTATAGATGCCAAAGGAAAGCAATATGATGTAGACGCTATGCTGGGAGCATCTGAGCTTTACGATATTTGTCAATTCCGTGTAAAAGGCATCACAAATGCACCATCGCTCCAGTTGACAAGCGCAGATGCCGCAGCACAAAATATTTATTCGGTAGGATATGATCTAAAAAAAGCCGATATAAAAAAGCTGTCACCAGTGCGTGTTGAAAAGTTTATGACCACAAATAACTATTATGTTTTCAACGATGTTGACGTATCTGCATCCATGCTTGGCTGCCCCATTGTCAATGAATCAGGTCAGTTGCTGGGCATCATGCAGCGCCCTGAAGCCGGCGGTGAGGCTTTTTCGGCCGATGCGCGGTTATGTAAAACCTTTAAGCTAAACGGCTTATCCATCAACGATCCCACATTACATTCAACAGGTATACGTACCGACTTACCCCAGGATGAAGAACAAGCTTCTATTATGCTCATGGTAGCAGAGAGTCAAAATGATAGTATAAGGTACGAGAACTACCTGCAAGACTTTCTCCATCGTTTCCCTACTTCAACTGAAGGATATAATGCACGCGCTACCCAATTCCTGAAAAGCCGCCAGTTATCCAAAGCCGATGAAATGCTTCAGCAGGAAGTAAAGCATGCTACTAAGAAAGATGTGGCTTACAGTAACTATGCAACAATGGTTTATCAGGCCTCTGTTTACAAACTCGATTCGACCTATACAAAATGGAATCTGAACAAAGCACTCGAACTTTCTGAGCAGGCAGAGAAGATTAATCCGCTGCCCATGTACAAGCATCAGCAGGCACAAATTGTGTATGCACAAGGTAATTATCAGAAAGCTTTGGACATGTTTACTGCATTACAGGCAACCGACCTGGGTAAAAATGGAGAAGTTTATTACGAAGCAGCACAATGTAAGATGCAACTCAAGGCATCTCATGCTGATATTATGCAGCTCATGGATAAGGCTGTAAGCGTGCAAAGCGGAATGCCTTCTGCCCCGTATGTTCTGGCTCGTGGGCGTATGTACGATGCAAATAAGGAATACCGCAAGGCCTTCTATGATTATCAGACCTACGATTCACTGATAAATAACAATGGAAGTGACGAGTTCTATTACATCAAATATCAATGCGAAACGAAGATAAGGCAATACAAACTGGCTCTTAATGACATTGCACACGCTATTGTCCTGAATCGTAATGAACCAACCTACTACGCTGAAATGGCAAGCCTTCAGTTGCGTGTAAACCAGATTGATGACGCAATAAAGACCTGTGATGCTGCCTTACAGATAGCCCCTGGCTATGCTGACCTTTATATTATTAAAGGTATTGCCCTCTGCGAAAGCAAGAAAAAAGAAGAAGGAATAGCTACATTACAGAAAGCACAAGAGCTTAACGACCCTCGTGCTGAAGGCCTTATCAAAAAATATTCAAAGTAAATGGGATAGGATAAGAATCAAGAAACATCAATATTCCTTTAATAATACCATTCTATTAAATATGTTGCTTATTCTTGTTAAGCGTGAACATATCGTGAAATAGAATATGTTTCTTTATTTTAATTTTCTTCTACTCGTCCCACTAAAAAGGATTATTAACTTGCACCAAAGAAGACATGCTGATTATTTTAAACTTATGAAAGAGCCATTATTTTATTTTTTGTAAGTAGAGCCGTGTTGGGTATGTCAAGTTGTGTAAACAATTTATAAAAGACTTCATCTAATATTCTTTAAATGAAAACAGAATTACAAAATAACAAACAGAAAAAAACAAAAATAATATTCTACTATACCGTTTATGTCATTGTATTATTTTTGTGCTTCTCACTCATTGATTTCCTAAGGGGTGGAAGCTTCGATTGGCTGGATAATTCCCTAAAAACATTAGGAACACTTATCGTACTTGCGATGTGCAATGGCTTATGGAAAATCTACAACAAAATTAATTCTTAGCATCCGTCTTTCCAAGGAAACAGTAAATAAAAAGAAAGATGTGCTAAAACTAAAATAAGACAACTCAGAGTTACTATTTATAACTTAAAAATAAAAGATCCAAATCAAACTTATAATGCGGACATGCAGGTAGCTCCCAACTACGCTGACCTTTATATTATTAAAGGTATTGCCCTCTGTGAAAGCAAGAAAAAAGAAGAAGGAATAGTCACATTACAGAAAGCACAAGAGCTGAACGACCCTCGTGCTGAAGGCCTTATCAAAAAAATATTCAAAGTAAATGGGATAGGATGAATAACAAGAAACATCAACATTTCTTTGATAATACCATTCTGAATTTGCTATAAAGATTACCCTCACAGCATGCTGTGAGGGTAATTTTGTTATATGCCGTTATTGCCTTTACGGCTCTTCAGATAAATAAAAAAGAACAGCAATGCACTGACAATAAACCATATCATATTCAGGACTACTCCAATATCGAACACCTGATAAATGGTATCAACAATAGTATCATTATCGATTGTTTCTACTTCATACTTAATGGTAACGTACGAATTGAGAATTAAGACAAAATAAGCTGAAAGCCAAAGAACAGCCAATACAGAATAAAATACCAATAACTTTTTCATCAGCTACTACCATTTAAAATATTATACAAGGCATATACTGGTATAAAGTATAACAGAAAACGGCTGCTCCAAAGAAAAAGAAAGATACAAACCGCTTCATCTTATACAGGGAACACCTTCTATTATAGCAATGTTCTAAAACACACTACCGTTTATTATGCTTCTTTTTCTTCAACTCAAGTTTGGGAATATTTAGCTTATCGCCTGCTTTAAATTCTGTTTTGCCGTTATTAACAGCCTCAACATAGCACTCCATTCCATCACCAAGATGAGATCGGCTCACGCTCGCAAGCGTTTGTCCATTACGCAATGTCAGCGTTTTGTCGATGCCAACAATACGGTATGCTCCAGTGCGTATGCGTGCGTCACGATTATATTCAGCATCTTTGGTGGCCGATTGTCGTTCTGTTTTAATTTTATCAGCTCTACTCTCTACATTATTATTCTCCTTATAATGAGGCTGCAAGTTTTCTTCTTTATCTTTTATTTTCTGATCCGGAGCTTCCTGAGATGATTTCAATACCCTTTGAACCTTGTTAGTTGCTGTTGTTAAATGCTCTATCTTCGTAGTTGTAGAATCAACAGAATGTGATGTAACTGACTGGCGTACAGCATGCGGTTTAGTTGATTGTACCATTTGAGCCTCCAGATGTTCAATACGATTGTCGCGCAGTTGCAGCTCTCTAAGAAAATAATATATTCCTCCTCCAAAAGCAAGCAACAACATAACAGCTACAACTATCAATCCTCGAACCACCCCCCGTTGCCTGTGAAAAGCGGCTTCCAGCATACTGTTTGTCTGATCATTTTTCTCAACCTCCGAAACATTATCACTTATACACGTAGGAGAAGTCGTAGAAGACGATGAATCATCATCTACTTTCAACTCTTTATCATCAATAAGAACAGACATCCTTTCCGATACAGTTTCCCCCACCTTCTGCTCTTCAGATACACACTCTGAAACAGGAATGACAGTAGATTCAGTTATTGGAGAAGATTTAGTATTCTCCTTTTTATCAGTTTGTACAACAGCAGGGATAGGAGATTCTTGTATTTTTACGCTTGCATCAACAGATTCGTCCCCAGCCTTTGCAGAATCAATGGTGATGGTTTCTTCTGTATGAGATGCTGAAACAGATTCACTCTCAGGTAATATGGCATCGTTACTTTGAAGAACTTCAGAAACAAATGCTTCTGAATCTTCAGAAAATTTACGATCAATTTCCGTAAAATCTACATCATCATTCAACACAACCGTCTCGAATTGTGCAAAAGGCCGATTTACCTCATCACGCAAAGAAGTATCAGGAACAAAGCTAATTTTATCGCGGCCTTCTATGATAATAGGGTCACCAGTGTTGACATCGACGCTCTTTCGGGCTGCAACACTGGTAACCTTAAAGGTACCTAACCCTTTTATTTTTACCTGCTTATCATTGTGCAGGCCTGCCATGAGCACCTGAAACATTTCAGATACGAACTGCTCGGCAGCATTCCGGGTTAACCCAAATTTCTCTATTAAAACCTGAGATAGCTCTTTATTACCAACCTTTCCCATTTCACTTTCAGATATTATCGTCGTCGGTGCGCTTCAAATTCTCTTTAATAGCTGTTACTGGCTTAAAGCTTAATACCAGTTTTGGAGGCACAAGCATACGCTGTTGCGTTGATGGGTTTACAACAATACGCTCTAACCGCTTTTTAACTTCAAATGTTCCGAAATTAGATAACTGCACGCTCTCCCCATCTTCAAAGTGAAGCCCCATCGCTTCAATAATAGTTCGAACCATCTTCTGCGTGTCAGCTTGCGTATAGCCAGCCTGATCAGCTAATACCGATATGTAATCCTTATTATTCATAATACAGTTCCATAAAGGTCAAATTCATCGCTATCAATGATGCGAACTTGATAAAATACTCCTATTCGAAGCTTACGTTCATCGGCATGAATAAGCACTTCTGGATCAACTTCTGGTGAGCAAGCCTCTGTTCGACCAATATAATAATCGCCTTCTTTCCGGTCAATAATAACGGTAAGTGTTTGTCCAACCTTAGCTGCTTCGACAGCAGCGCTAATTCCTTCTTGCACTGCCATTAGTTCATCAAGACGGCTTTGTTTCACATCGGCAGGTATATCATCAGTATAGTGTATCGCTGAATAGGTACCTTCTTCCTCTGAATAAGCAAAGGCTCCCATACGTTCAAAACGTGCTTCGCGAACAAAATCAACAAGTTCACGAAAATCTTCCTCCGTTTCACCTGGAAAACCTACCATCAAAGTAGTACGAATAGTAATGCCTGGAACACGCTCACGTATAGTTTTAATTAATGCAAGAGTTTCTGCTTTCGTCACATGACGATGCATTCGTGAGAGCATATGGTCGGAGATGTGCTGCAATGCAATGTCCAAATAATTACATACATTGGATTTTTCACGCATGACATCGAGAAGTTCCAGGGGAAAATTATTTGGATAAGCATAATGAAGGCGAATCCATTTTACCCCTTCAATATCAGCCATTTTACGGATAAGATCGGCTATTTTAATTTCACCATAGAGATCAAGGCCATAATAAGTTAGTTCCTGTTCAATGATTTGGAACTCTTTTACACCCTGTGCAACCAGTTCGCGTACTTCCTGAAGAATATTATCAATTGGCCTACTAATGTGTTTACCTGTAATCAGAGGTATTGCACAATAAGCACAATGACGGTCACATCCTTCTGCAATCTTTATATAAGCATAGTGTGAAGGTGTTGTCAATATACGTTGGCTATTGGCATTTGTACGACGTGCTGTAAATGACTCTGCCTGCTCTATATCGCCTTTATCATCAGGCTTTGCAGGCCCAATATCCTCTATTAGCTGACGGAAATTGAACTTTCCATAAAACTTATCAACTTCAGGTATTGAATCTTCTAACTCTTTTTGATAACGTTGTGACAGACAGCCCATCACATAAAGTTGTTTGATGCGCCCTTCTTTTTTGGCATGAACGAACTGCAGAATTGTATTTATGCTCTCCTCTTTCGCAGTTTCAATAAAACCACAAGTATTAATTACAGCTATCTCTCCATTAGGATGTTTCGAATCGTGGATGCAATGATAGCCTATATTTTCGAACTTTTGCATGAGTTGCTCAGAGTCGACAAGATTCTTTGAGCACCCCATCGTTATAAAATCAATTTGGTTTTTCTTCATCAATTAAAATAATGAATCGACATATTCTTTCTTATTGAAAAGCTGTAAATCTTCTATTTTCTCCCCTAATCCGATATACTTTACAGGTACTTTTAACTGGTCGGAGATACCAATAACGACACCACCTTTGGCAGTCCCGTCAAGTTTAGTAATAGCTAATGATGTAATTTGTGTTACAGAAGAGAACTGTTTGGCCTGTTCAAAGGCATTTTGACCTGTACTCCCGTCCAAAACGAGCAGAACTTCATCAGGGGCAGTAGGAACAATTCTTTTCATCACATCTTTAATCTTTTTCAGCTCGTTCATCAAGCCTACCTTATTATGAAGGCGTCCTGCCGTATCAATAAGAACAACATCTGCACCATTGGCTTTTGCACTCTGCAACGTATCAAATGCTACACTTGCAGGATCGGATCCCATTTGTTGTTTAATAACAGGAACACCAACACGATCGCCCCATATCTGAATTTGCTCAACAGCCGCTGCGCGAAAGGTATCAGCCGCGCCTAAATAAACCTTTTTACCAGCCTGTTTAAACTGATAAGCTAACTTTCCAATTGTTGTAGTTTTACCTACCCCATTAACGCCAACGACAAGAATTACGTAAGGTAAATGGTCTGTGGGTAATTCCCAGTTCGAATTATCTCCATTATTATTCTCAGAAAGAAGATTACCGATTTCCTCTTTAAGGATAATATTAAGCTCATTAGTAGATACATATTTATCACGTGCAACACGTTCCTCAATACGATGAATAATCTTTAGTGTGCTTTCTACTCCTACATCTGATGTAATAAGCACCTCTTCCAGATTATCCAACACATCATCATCAACCGTAGACTTACCGGCAATTGCACGCGACAGCTTTGTAAATACACTTTGTTTAGTTTGTTCAAGGCCCTGATCAAGAGTTTCTTTTTTCTTCTTACTAAATAATCCAAATATACCCATACAATATAATTAGCTAATCTGTTTTGCAAAGATACCATAATCTTACAAAACCTCAAAGATATAAGTTAAATAATTTGGGCATACAAAAAGAGGATAAAACCATTCGGCTTATCCTCTTCTAAAATAAGTTACTCTGAAATAACTTATTTATTTATTTTCAAAATAACGTTTGTACAAACCCATAAAACCAGCTGAATGACGTGCCTCATCACGAGCCATCTCATGAATACTATCATGAAGAGCATCTAAATTATGAGCTTTTGCAAGTTTTGCTGCTTCAAATTTTTCAGATGTAGCGCCCTTCTCTGCAGCCATACGTACTTCAATATTTGTTTTAGTATCATGTAAAATGCTCTGACCAAGGAACTCTGCATAACGAGCAGCATGACCAGCCTCCTCCATTGCATAGTGCTCAAATGCACGTGCAATCTCTGGATAGCCTTCACGATCTGCCTGACGCGCCATTGCCAGATACATACCTACCTCTGTACACTCTCCTGCAAATGTCATACGACAATGCTTCAAAAGTTCTGCAGGGACATCCTCCTCAAGTGCAATCCCAAGTTTATGTTCGGCAGCAAATTCTGGAGTTGTATCCTCTGTTAATTCTGTAAACTTGTTTGAAGGAGCACCACATAACGGGCACTTTGCAGGAGCCTCTTCACCTTCATGAATGTAACCGCAAACTGTACAAATAAATTTCTTCTTCATAATGTTTTTGTATAATATTAATGTCTGTATAATAGGAATAATGTCAATTATTAATCTTTAAAGTCTTAAGTTCTCCCTTTGAAGCACAGTTTTTACAAATCCCTTTATAATAAAGCTGAACCTCATCAACATAGTGCCCGGCAATATTAATTGAATGTGGCAAATCTGGTGCTTCTTCATCCATAAGATCATAGACCTGTTCACATTCTCTACAAAAGAAGTGGACATGAGGATGCAAGTCTCCATCATAGCAAACCCTGTGGTCATCAACTGTTATCATTTGTGCAATGTGCATATCTGCAAACATTCGTAATGTGTTATAAACAGTTGTACGACTTAATGTAGGCACAGATTTTACAACCCCTTGATAGACATCTTCCACGGTAGGATGAGTCCGATTTTTCAAAAGAAACTCCATTATGGTAAGACGCTGTACAGAAGGACGGAGTCCGTGATCTACGAGTCTATTATAAGCTTGCTGCTTAATATTCATACTATTCAAACTTTATCGATATTTACATATCTCCCTTATGCTGGTGCAAAATTAAGAAGAAATATTAAATGTACAAAATAAAATATTGGAAAAATTACATTTTTATTTCAATTTTGTAATCACCCTATAATTAATAGGATGATTACGGCCGTCATCTAATGTTGTATACCAATAGCTTAAGAACTATATTTAATTTCTTCCAGAATATCTTCAGGAGAAACCACTTTTTGTTCTCCAGTAAGCATATTCTTTAATGTTATCTTATTTTGCGCTATCTCATCATCACCAGCCAATGCTACAAAAGCAATATGTTTAGCATTTGCATAGCTCAACTGTTTTTTCATTTTTACATTATCTGGGAATACTTCTGTTCTTATTCCTGCCTCACGAACAGCCTTAGCGATTGGTAAACAATAAGCCGTTTCTTTTTCTCCAAAATTTATAAACAGCAATTGAGTTGTAGAAACAGCCTCTTTAGGATAAAGATCTAACGTATTCAGTATATCATAAATACGGTCAGCCCCAAAACTAATACCTACACCAGAGAGACCTGGCATACCAAAGATTCCAGTAAGATTATCATATCGACCACCTCCCGTTATAGAACCCATTGGTGTATCAAGTGCCTTAACCTCAAAAATAGCACCTGTATAATAATTAAGTCCACGAGCAAGGGTTAGGTCCAGTTCTATTGCATTATTCAGACCTGTGACCTTTAAACTATCAAGTATAAACTGGATTTCCTCCACACCTTTAAGACCTGTTTCTGAATCTTTCAATACATCACGAATAATACTAAGCTTCTCATTATTAGTACCAGTGAGCGAAATAATAGGCTGAAGTTTATTGATAGCTTCATCAGAAATACCATCACTTCGTAACTCTTCGTTTACATTTTCAAGTCCTATCTTCTCTAACTTATCTATGGCTACGGTAATATCTACAATCTTATCAGCCTCACCAATAACTTCTGCTATACCAGAAAGAATCTTACGATTGTTGATTTTAATACAAACTCTGATTCCAAATTTAGAAAAAACAGTATCTACAATCTGCATCAACTCAACCTCACTAAGCAGAGAGTCTGAACCCACTACATCAGCATCGCACTGGTAGAACTCTCGGTAACGACCCCTTTGAGGACGGTCTGCCCTCCAAACAGGTTGAATTTGATAACGTTTAAAAGGTAATTGTAGTTCTTCACGATGCATCACTACATAGCGCGCAAACGGAACTGTTAAATCATAACGAAGCCCTTTTTCACATAACTTAGTTTGCAAATGTAACGTATTACGTTTATTTAGCTCTTCATCACCTATTCCTTTAAAGTAGTCACCAGAGTTTAATATCTTAAATAAAAGTTTATCTCCCTCATCCCCATACTTTCCCATTAGAGTATGAAGTGTTTCCATCGCAGGAGTTTCTATTGGTTGAAAGCCATATAACGCATACACATCTTTAATGGTATTAAAAATATAATTGCGTTTAGCCATCTCATCAGGGCCAAAATCACGTGTGCCTTTTGGTATTGAAGGTTTATTATTTCCCATTGTATAATTTACACTGTCGTTTAATTATTTTCTTATGATTGTTTGCTTACGGTCTGGACCAATTGAAATAATCTTAATAGGAGTATTCAATTCCGTTTCCAAAAATTGGATATATTCTTTAAAGGCCTGTGGAAATTGCTCTTCAGACACATATTGAGTCATATCAGTGTTCCACCCTTTTAATTCGTGATATATAGGCTTTACGTGTTCTATATCATAAGGAAAATCAACAGTTTGGGAACCATCAGGTAATTCATAGGCTACACATGCCTTGATGGTATCAAAGCTATCTAAGACATCACTCTTCATCATAATAAGCTCCGTCACTCCGTTAATCATAATACTATAACGAAGTTGCACAAGGTCAATCCATCCACAACGACGTTCTCTTCCCGTTACAGCTCCATATTCATGGCCAATATCTCTGAGAGCCTTACCTGACTCATCAAAAAGTTCTGTTGGGAATGGACCTGAACCTACACGAGTACAATAAGCTTTCATAATTCCATAAACATGGCCAACTTTATTTGGGCCTATCCCCAGCCCCGTGCAAGCTCCTGCACAAATAGTATTACTCGACGTAACAAAAGGATAGCTTCCAAAATCAACATCAAGCATGGTACCTTGTGCACCTTCACAAAGAATCTTTTTACCATCATGTAGCAAACGGTTTATTTCATGTTCACTATCAACAATATCAAATTGACAAAGATAATCAATTCCCTCCATCCATTTTTTTTCAGTCTCTTCAAACCCGTCAAAGTTTGTCCAGCCCATGGACTTTAATATATTAAGATGACGTTGCTTGTGAGTTTCATACTTTGTTGCGAAATCACCAAGAACATCTCCAACTCGTAATCCATTCCTACTTACCTTATCTGTGTAAGCAGGTCCAATCCCCTTTCCCGTCGTACCAACTCTATTTTTTCCTTTGGAAACTTCGATAGCACGGTCGAGCAATCGATGTGTAGGCATAATTAGATGAGCCTTTTTAGAAATATGCAAACGCCTTTTAAGATCATGTCCACTTTTTTCTAACTCTTTAGCTTCGTCCATAAAGAGGTCTGGGGCTAGAACAACTCCATTCCCAATAATATTCACTTTTCCACCTTGAAAAATACCAGAAGGAATACTACGAAGCACATACTTCTGACCTTCAAATTCCAGTGTGTGACCTGCATTAGGACCTCCTTGAAAACGGGCTACGACTTCATAATCAGGTGTTAAAACATCAACAACCTTACCTTTTCCTTCGTCTCCCCACTGTAAACCCAACAAAACATCAACCTTACCTGTTTCCATAAGAATAGTAAATAAAATTTTTATTAGTAAACCCTTGTTCCAAATATTGCAGACCCTACCCTAACCATAGTAGAGCGACAAGATACTGCCAACAAATAATCATGACTCATGCCCCATGAACGTTCTTTAAAATAATCCATATCCGCAAAGAAATCTCGCTTTATCTCATCAAAGAAATTTGCAGCTGTCAACATTTCCTTACATATCTGTTCTTCATCATCAACATTACTAGCCATCATCATAAGTCCACATATACGCACGCTTTTCAGATTACGCCATTCACCATCTTTAAGCATCTGTCGACAAGCATCAAGAGTAAATCCATACTTAGTTTCTTCAGCAGCAATATGTAATTCCAACAATATATCGATCACACGATTATTCTTCTGCGCCTGTTTGTTGATTTCTTTCATTAATTTAAAAGAATCAACAGCTTCTATCATATCAATATAAGGAGCAATATATTTTACCTTATTTGTTTGTAAATGTCCGATAAAATGCCAACATATATCTTGTGGTAATGCAGTTTTTTTTAGCTTAAGCTCTTGCTCATGACTCTCACCAAAAACACGCTGTCCAGCAGAATATGCCTTTTCGATACTTTCTTTAGAATGAAATTTACTAACAGCAACCAACTGTATATCCTCAGGTAAGTTACGAAGCACATTACGGATATTATTTACAACATCAGCCTCCATTATTAGACCTCCTTTGACATACTCCCATTGCTCATGTATTCTGGAACAGAATTCTCTAAGTGTAGTTCACGATCTTTTGATTTTAAATCGTGTTCAAAGACATCCATTATAGAAGTTTCATTTATCGAAACCAAAGCATAGTTTATTGTAGTGCCTCCCATAATTTCATCTATGTTTTTGACTGCCCCATTTAATGTCGCCGATTGAACAAGATATATGATATTCGTACGCTTCTCTTTTTCTGTTTTCTCGTCAATTGTTACAAATTGTAACTTCGCCTTATACCATCTATCATCTTTATCTAAATCGCTAAAGAATATCTCGTGAAAAGCAGCAGGACGAATATCTGTTATTTTATAATCGCTATTAATACAGTCCTTCATTTCTTCAAAGATAGCAGCTTCTGCCTCGCTGAAACTCAAAGCATCTACAACATACTGTTCTGTAACTGGCTTTTGCCTACCATCTTCGTGAGTTTTAGTATAACGTATTTTTGTTTCGAACCATGTAGTCGTTCTCGATCTCATTACAAATATATTTTAAATTTTTCTTATTTTTATTCTTCAACGGTCAACTTTTTCTAACAATAGAAACACCTCTGAACATATTGTCCATTGCTGCATAGGTATAAGCGGCTCGATCACTTATACTCATATCGTTAGTCATGCGATTGCGTAACTCCATTAGCTTTGACACTGCGTTCTGATAATTCTCTGCTGTAATACGCTCACTCATTTTCGCTGCCACCGTAATATCAAAGCCAAAATAACGTACAAGCATATCTGCAAACTGTTGACGTTGCATATCCGTTATCCGTTGAAGATTACTATTCAGACGATTCTTCGAATGATAAATATGAAAAACCAATTCATCAGGCTCTCCACCTCGCTGATTATGATTGTAGCGTTTCTCATAATTAAAGTAACAATCACAGAAGCCATTTTCTGACAATGAGAGCAATTCTTCTTTTGCAGGTTCAAGAACTCGCCGACAGAAATCACTAAACTTACTATACCTACTTTCAAGTCGTAGCATCTTTCTGAAATCAAGCGTATTAATAACAGTGAAACCTTTGTCTATCCAACTTTCTATAAACATGTAGATTCGTTGTGTATAGCGATTTCTACAAGCAAATACAATTTGCTTCCCAAGTCTATGATAACCAAGATCTAATGAAACTAATCGACGTGCAACTTCATGATCTATCTTCAATAACGCATACTTTTCATAAATACCCGTATCATTCGGAATATACACATCACAGAGATTAGTTACTTTTTGATAACTACGTCCATCCGCTGTTTTATATGGAATTTCAACAGGGACAGAAGCCAAAAGTTTTAGACTCTCTCTCAACTGAGGATAATGGTTTGGATCAACACCTAACGTTTTAAAATAAGTTTTAACTTCCAACCGTCCATCATCGCCAAGTTCTGCATCTGGGAATATTTCAGGTTGAGTTTTCTTGCGATTTAATATATCATACAGTTTATTTTGCATAAACTCCACAATACTTACTAATATTCGAATCTGTATAAGCGAATAGTCGTGCCGCATCATTGTTACAGCAATGGGCTGTAAAAGCCACGTTTCTTCTTCAATAGGAATAAGTTCTGTTGGAATATTACGCTTCACATCACGCTTTTTTCCTTTTCCAGAACTTACCACACGCGACTTTTTCCGGGTCACAACGGGTTTCCCCATTTTTCTTATAACTGATTCGCCTGTCATTTCGTTTATTGGAACTTCTTTTCTCCCGTATGAATTACGTCCGCAAGAAGCGTGTACAAAGATAAAAACATTTTCTCGTTTAGACAAGCATATCATCAATTAATGCTGAATATATTCTTCAAAATCTAACCATCCCTGAATCCAGTTTGGATTACGTTCAGACTTGTCTTCCCCTTCGAGTTTACATACTGACAAACCTATAAGACGTACTGGTTTTATTATAGAATAATCTACCTTCTGCAATAATCTTTTGGCCTCATGCAGTATTTCTTCTTTCGCCTGTAAAGAATGGTCATACGATTCGCTCCTTGTAGTTGTCTTAAAATTTGAATACTTTATTTTAAGCGTCAGAGTTCTCCCATCAAAATTGGCTTTTTTTATCCTGTCAACTAACTCTATTACAAGATGATATAATTCGATCAGCATCTGTGATGGCATAGTTATATCTTTTTCCATCGTTTGTTCACATCCTACAGATTTTCTCTCAGAGATAGGTTCAACAGGCCTATCATCGATACCGCGTGCAAAATTATAATATACCGTTCCCATCTTACCAAATACTTCTATTAAATGTTTTTGGGATACAGCTTTCAGGTCATAACCTGTGAATACACCCATCTTATGCATACATTCACAGGTTTTTGATCCAACCCCCCAGAACTTATCAATAGAAAGTATCGCCAGAAAATCTGCAGCTTCTTCAGGACTTACCGAGAACTGTCCATCAGGCTTACGGTAATCACTAGCTATTTTTGCCAAAAATTTATTATATGATATTCCGGCAGAAGCCGTCAGGTGAAGTTCTTCCCTTATTCTTCTGCGTATTTTGTGCGCAATATCAATAGCTGAACCTATCCCGTCTGCATTATCAGTTACATCAAGGAAAGCTTCATCTATTGACAGTGGCTCTATTTTATCCGTATAATCTGTAAATATTCTATGGACCTTTTGGGATACTTCCTTATAATAGTGATAATTGGAATCAACAACAATAAGTCCAGGACAGTATCGTTTGGCCGTCACAATAGCCATTGCTGATCGGACGCCATAGCAGCGCGCTTCATAGCTGGCTGCTGCAACTACTCCTCTTGGTCCATCATGTCCTACCGCAATTGGCTTTCCTTTAAATTCAGGATGGTCACGCTGCTCTATCGATGCAAAAAACGCATCCATGTCAACATGAATGATCTTTCGATAATCCATCTACATTAATTATATCATCCCATTGGTTCGGCAAATATATCATCAGCTTCTATTATTTCCTCATCGTCAAACCATTTACTTAACTTTGCGTGTGCCTTATCCTTCACATCTTGTGAAACATCTATCCAAACCTTTTTTAGCACATATAATAAGACTGTAAAATCGTCACTCAAACCTGCAATTGGAATAGCATCAGGTATAACATCGAACAAACTTACTAAATAGCCTAATGCTCCCACAATCATCAGCTTGTCTTTCCTTGTTACACTATCACTCTCTAAAGTATAATATAATATCAGGGCAACATAAACAAGCTTCGAACCTGCACGCTTAGCTATATGTGAGATATTTTCCAAAAAACTGCTGGAACTATACTTTCCCGCATACTTCATAAAGTTGGGTAATTCCAAATTTGTCATTTTACACTTTTTCTATTAGGTTAATATAATTCTTTCTTCATATACGCAGCTATCTTGTCAGTATAAGAAGCCAAAACTGGATTTATTTTTCGCAAGCGCGACAGTCTAACCCGGACACTTAGCATACTAAGACCTTTTAAAAGCATCGCAATTACCAAACCTAAAAAAAGTCCTACCCAAAGAGAGTCGCGCCCCCACGGAAGCATCTGCTCAGGAAAAGCACTCATTATAAGAATTGGAACAACAGCCACAATTCCATATTTTGTTAACTGTGCGCGCTGCGTTCCTTCACTATCAAGAATACGCTGGTATTCATATAAATAATCGTCAAGATCCTTACGGTTAATATCCTCATCCTTTCCCGGGAAATCCATTTCATCTCCATGCCGCTCTATGGCATTGATTATTAAATGTTCATAGTCGTTCAATATATTAACATGAAGTTCTTTCATACAATAACAAAGGCATTTACGGCAACTGCCACAGATTCAATTCAATTTAAAAAGGCAAGACAGTGTCCTGATAAGCCGGGTTCTGTATCCTTCCAGATTGGAAAGAGCTCAGTCATTTATCTACCTTACAGGTCACCCTGCACCTTTAGCGTTCTACCCTCCATCGTAGTGCCCGGGGCACTTCGGGCAGGCTACCCTCAACATGACGACGGTATACATGAACTTACAGCCTCCAGACGGCACAGCCCGACGATCACCCGCCGGCTGGTAGTCTCTTACACTACCTTCTCATCCTTACCTCAGGACCAACAAAACGTATTCTGCCAGTTCCCCAAAGGCGGTTATTTTCTTCTGCCTTCACCTACTGTCACCAATAGCTTCTACTTTCAGAAGTGGAGTGCCTTATGCTGCCCGGACTTTCCTCTTGCGTATAATTACGCCAGCGACGAGCCGGGACACTGTCTTACCATATCTGCAAAAGTAATAAAATTATTTGTAAGCCGTCACTCTGACTTTTAAGTTTTTGCAAGTTTTTAAACGAATGTAAAATAAAACTCGTTTCTACTTAAGAGCCGTTAAGTGTTAAAATTAAATTGTTAAAATCGAATAAAGCTCTCTGCCAAATCGTCTGATTACCAACTTTTGCGCATATATTTGCAACATCTTCTTTAAGAGGGCATACACGTCTTCAATTAATTTTAAATTAAGAAACAAAC
This sequence comes from Prevotellaceae bacterium, assembly GCA_015256945.1. Taxonomy (GTDB): domain Bacteria; phylum Bacteroidota; class Bacteroidia; order Bacteroidales; family Bacteroidaceae; genus Prevotella. The sequence goes on from JABZLB010000023.1 coordinate 34,185, forward strand.
TAAAATCAATAAGCACATGAAAAAAGTTTCAGATTATCTTATTGCGGGTTTATGTATTATCTCGCTCGCATTCTCAGGAGGAGCCTTATATAAGGCCCAGGCAGCTACAAACAATGTCGAACAAAACGGGCAGCCTATTGACCTCACTTATGCTGCTAAGAAGGCACTACCTGCGGTAGTTCATATTAAGTACGTACAAAATTCTAAAACACAAACTGTTGATGCACAAGAAGATCCGTTCAGTGGTTTCTTCATCGACCCCTTCGGTTTCTTCGGTAATCCGAATCAGGGGCAAGGAGGCTCACGCAAACAAAAAATACAAACACCCAAAAAAGAAGCTACCGGGTCTGGTGTTATTATTAGCAGTGATGGATATATCGTCACTAACAACCATGTGGTAAATGGTGCTGACGAATTGACAGTTACGCTTGAGGATAACCGCGAATTTAACGCTAAGATTATCGGTACTGACCCATCTACCGACTTGGCACTTATAAAAATCAACGCAAAGAACCTTCCTACCCTTCCTATCGGTGATTCAGATAAGCTTCAGGTTGGAGAATGGTGTATTGCTGTTGGCAACCCTTTCGGCTTAAATAATACAGTAACAGCTGGTATCATCTCAGCCAAAGCACGTTCTCTGGGTGCTAACGGTGTTGAGAGTTTCATACAGACTGATGCTGCAATCAACCCGGGGAACTCAGGCGGTGCATTGGTAAATACCCGTGGTGAACTTATTGGTATTAATGCCATGCTGTATTCGCAGACAGGCTCCTACGCAGGTTATGGCTTCGCCATCCCCACTACGATTATGACTAAGGTCGTCGATGACCTCAAACAGTATGGAACTGTTCAGCGCGCATTCCTTGGCATCAGAGGTGGTGATGTCCTCAACTATATCAATTCACAAAAAGATAGTGGTAAGGATGCTCCCGACTTAGGAACCAACGATGGTATTTATGTTGATGCCGTCGAAGATAATGGCGCAGCTGCAGAAGCAGGTTTAAAGAAAGGTGATATTATCATTAGCATTGATGGTAAACATGTAAGTAAAATGGCCGAACTGCAAGAAGCCATTAATACCAAGCGGCCAGGTGACAAGGTTTCCATTAGTTGGTTACGCGACAAAAAGAAGTTTTCTAAGACTGTTGTACTGAAGAACAAACAAGGAAATACCAAGGTTATGAAAACAGCCGACCTCAATGTTCTTGGTGCCCAGGTTATTCCTGTAAGTAATGATTTGAAGAAAGAACTTGGAATTTCTTACGGTCTTCTGGTTAAAGACGTCAAAAACGGAGCATTCAAAGCCAGTGGTATCAATAACGGCTTCGTGATTATTACTGCCAACGACAAGCCCATGAAAAGCATATCCGACTTACAGGATGCTGTAAAAGAAGCTTCCACCAGCAACAATCCTGTACTTTTTATCAAAGGCGTATGGCCTTCAGGTAAAACAGATTATATGGCTGTTAAAGTTGGTAATGACGACTAAAAAGAAAAAGGAAAACTAAATAAAGAAAACTTTGGGCCACTCCTGACAATCAAAGTCGGGAGTGTTTTTTTAGTTTCCAAAAACTCCTTCCAATGATTATCATACCATCTTTTTAAAATTTGGAACACAAATAAATTCAGATATGTATACAACCTTTCTTTAACGGTTGTTTCTCTAAGTTGCAATTACATCATAAAGGTATTATAATTACGGCGTAAACGTACCCTTTTATGCGGTAAAACCGGCATGTTTACAACGTAAAGACAACGCGATTACGATGTAAAGACAAGACGATTGCACAGTAAAGTCGAGACGATTACAACGTAAAGACAAGACAATTACGATGTAAAGGCAAGACAATTACAACGTAAAGAGAACATAATAGTAGGTTATCCGTAAATTCTTTGTTCTTATATCATCATGAGAACATGCCAAAAAACCATCAGCTATATATATTCCTTTGCTTATTCTTTAAATTATAAAAGAAATATTGTACCTTTGTACCCAATGCAAACTCTATGATTACGATACAATGAGAAAGATTTTACTTACACTGGTTATTGCTTTCGCAGCACTTTCTTTACAAGCTGCCAACAAACTCACAACGGTGTATATGTGTGGCTTTGCTGCTTCTTTCAACGACTCAACCGTATATTTTACCACACTCCAAAAGGTTGATTCTGCCTATATCGACTCAAAAACAAAATTTTTATACAGTCGTGAAAACTATTCTTATCAACTACGCGACTACCTCTCAAATCATGGTGTACCCAATTATACATGCGCTACAATATTTGCCTTAAGTCGCAAAGCGGCTGAAAAGAAATATGCAAAACTGCGTAAAAGATACCTTCAAGGTGGAAAGTATACTGTGAAAGACATCACACAAACCGATTTTATGTTCTCACCCATCAAAGAACAAGAATAAGCTAAGCGTATACAGAGGTTATCTCATAAAACCATATATCATCCAAATTATATGCTCCACCGCAACGTCAACAACTTTAGAATTGCTGAATTTGGCGTCCAAATCATCTTTAAAGGAGAAAGTACAAACAGTATGGATATGCTGCCATCGTTTGCTCCTTTTCGCGTTAACGAGCTTAACGATGGCGATATTCTCTTTAAACTTATTGTTGATGATAGTCTGAGCCCAGCTCCCAAGCTGCAGCGTGAACGTATCAAAGACTTTGATACAGGCAATGGGATAACCATCGTAGACCAACTTAGCGATGGTGGCTATCAGTATATTATTAAAGATATTAAAGGAGCAGAATGTTGCCTGTTAATTGCCGATAAGGATTTCAGCCATTGCCGTTGTGCCCTTAATGGGAGCTATAACATGCGCTATTTTGGCCTTAACAATGCACTCATGCTGATATTTGCCTTTGCCGGGAGCACACATCAGACTTTGCTTATACATGCCTCGTTAGTAAGACAAAATGGGTACGGCTATGCCTTTATTGCAAAAAGTGGAACAGGAAAGTCAACACAAGTAAGCAACTGGCTTCGGTATTTACCAGGTTGTGACCTGATGAACGACGACAATCCTATCATACGCATAATTGAAAATAAGCCTTTTATATATGGAGGTCCATGGAGCGGGAAGACTCCATGCTATCGTAATGTGAAGGCTCCGCTGGGTGCAATAACACGTATTGACCGCGCAAAGGAGAACTCGATAGATAAAGTAGGAGTTGTCGAGGCGTTTGCTTCGTTATTACCTTCGGTCTCATCTATGAAATGGGATAAGACTATTTTCGACCATATCTGCAATACATTAACGAAGATTATCGAAACAACGGGAATTTATACACTCCATTGCAGACCCGACAAAGAATCAGCCATAATATGCAACAAAGCCATCAGCAAAAAGCCAATACTCGCACAATAGAGATACCTAACGCTGTCCTCATTCCCGAAATTATTAAATATCTGGAACAGGGACATACGGTAACACTGCCTTTAAAAGGCTTTTCCATGCGCCCTTTTTTGGAGAGTAATCGTGATTTAGCATTGCTTACTCAGCCTAAAAACGTTAATGTTGGTGACCCCGTATTGGCCGAAATATCTCCCAAACACTTTGTATTACATCGTATTATAGCCATTCATGAAAATCAGGTTACCCTGCTTGGCGACGGTAATCTGACAACCGAACACTGTCTTACAACTGATATTAAGGCTTCAGTAGAAGGCTTTTATCGCAAAGGACGAAAAAAAATGGACAGAACGGACGGCCTCAAATGGAAGTCATATTCTTTTTTATGGATGAAGCTTCGTCCATTACGTCGTTGGCTTCTGGCCTTTTACAGACGTATTTGGATACCTGTTTTCGGTACCATTTAATGTAGAAATCCAAACTATAATATATCCATTCTGAGACAAGAACATATTTTTTCTGAAATAAATTTGCAAAACCAATATGAAAGAAAAATCAGGTTTTAAACTTCAAGACGTTTGTGGAACATTCATTCTCATTGCGGAGGGTAAAGAGAATATGGACTTCAGTAATATTATCAGTATGAACGAGAGTTCAAAGTTATTGTGGGAAAGTCTGCAGGATAAAGAATTTACTGTTGAAGATATGGCACAAATTCTAATAGAAAACTACGAGATTGCAGAAAATACTCCGCTGCCATACGACGTAGCTGTAAAAGATGCCGAGGCTCTTGCACAGCAATGGAAAGAATCGGGCATTATCGAATAATTTATTCCTGTCTTAATAAAACACATAAAAGAAACACGTAGAGCAAACCAAAGTTCAGACAAAACTCTGGTCCAACACTTCATATTGCTAAGCTGATACCAAGAGCAGCTACAACCTTAAATGCCGTACACCTTATATCTAACCAGGTGATATTTGCCTCGTTTCTTTATATAATAAAAGTTTATACTACCCGAACTACTTATTATATACGATGTATCAGACTCACGAATGAGTTGAGAAATACTAATAGTTACTACTATTTTCCCTTTCGAATACTTTGCCCTGTTTAATAAATAAACAGGGTTACTTTCTCCCTTTACAAGCTGCGGATAACGACTTGATATCTTTTTACTTTCTTTTATCTTAATACAACTATCGTTTGGGATAATATAAAAGGTATCAGAAGAGGCCAATAACGAATCAGCTATTAACCGATTATACATCTCCTGCACAATCTCTGTATAATCTCTTTGCTTTTCACGACACTGAGCTTCCATCAATTGACAGAAGCCCAATGCGATAAAAACAACTATCACCTTATAAACAAAGGATAGTTTTATTTTTTTAAATGAGTAATAAACCATTCTGTAATTTGTCGGAGCAAGTGATTACGTGTATTACCGCCAAAGATGCTATGATTTCTATTTGTGTAGTAAATTTCCTTGAAATCCTTGTCTGCTTGAACCAAGGCTTCACTATATTCGAAAGTGTTTTGAGGGTGTACATTATCATCAGCCATACCATGGCATATTAGTAATGCACCGCTAAGATTATTCGCTCTTTGAATGGGGTTAACATCATAGCCTTGTGGGTTCTCCTTCGGTGTGCGCATATAACGCTCGGTATACACCGTATCATAGAAGCGCCAGTCAGTAGGAGGCGCAACGGCTACACCCGCTTTGAAAATTGGTTTGCCATTGCTCATACTCATCAATGTGTTGAAACCTCCGAAGCTCCAGCCCCAAATACCAATATTATCCTTATCTACATAAGGCAACGTTGCTAAATAAGAGGCTGTCTCCACCTGGTCTTTCGACTCTAAATCGCCTAATTTTAAATAAGTGCTTTTTTCAAAATCAGCACCTCTTCCGCCCGTTCCACGTCCATCAACACACACAACAATGAAGCCCTGCTGCGCCAGATACTGATCAAAAGCACCACCTTGTCCCATAGCTCCAGCACTCCAGGAGTTGACTACCTGCTGGCTACCCGGACCACTATACTGATACATGATGACAGGATATTTCTTAGAAGTGTCAAAATTAGCTGGCTTAACCATCCAGCCATCTAACCTCAGTCCATCAGACGTTGTGAAAGAAAACGTTTCTCGCTTTGTCCATCCATACCGTTGAATCTTCAATTTTAAGTCATGGTTATCGACATTCGTAGCAATTATCTTACCATTGTTCCTGCATGTTGTATACATATAAGGAGTGTTATAATCGCTCCAGATGTTAATGAAATACTGAAAATCGCCTGAGAAGATAGCTGAGTTCCAGCCTTCCCGATGGGTTAAACGTTCACTTTTTCCATTTGCATGGCTAACATAAACCTGCCTGTCATGAGCACTTAAAGATGCTGCCTGATAATAAACATCACCAGTACTCTCGTCTATTCCATATACATCAGTTATGTCAAAATTACCATCTCCTATCTTTCTTTTTAAGATCCCATTGCTATTGTACAAATAAAGATGCATGTAACCATCGCGGTCAGAGGGAAGTAAAATAAAATCTTTTGTCAGACGAATATTTGCCATTGCCTCTTCCTTTACATACTTAGGCACACTCTCCTTAATCAACAAGTGCGATATTGTACTACGTGGATTTACACTGTAAAGGTTCAGAACATCTTGATGTCTGTTCATTGTATATATGACTATCTTATCGGGATCAACCGTTGATACGATACGAGGCATATAACCATCTGTGGCAAGAGGAATATTTAATTGCTGTATACGATGGCTTTTTATATCGTAGCTCCATGCCGATACTCTCGAATTTTCCTCGCCCGCTTTAGGATATTTGTAACTGTATGTACCTGGATAAATCGCATTTTCCGTTAGTTCGGAACTTCTTCCCTTGAATAATTGCAAGCTATATTGCTTTACTTTTGACTCATCATACTTAATCCAACACAGCATACTGCCATCCGCAGTAAAGACAAGTGCACTGTTAAAGCCAAATTCTTCCTCGTTTACCCAGTCGGGAATACCATTTATAACCTCATTCATTTTGCCGTCCTTTGTCACCTGGCTCTCGCTGTTACCATAAAGAAGCTTTACCAAAAAGATGTTGTTGTCTCTTACAAATGCTACCTGGTTGCCATCCGGTGACCAGACAGGAGCCTGTTGTGGTCCGCCATCTGAAAGACGTTCGAGTTTTCTGCTTTGTACAGTATAGATATAAAATACAGCTTTATATGAGCGTCTGTACACATTCTGACGTTTTGTAGCAATCAGAATATGCCGACCATCCGGAGACATGATGTATCCGTCAAACTTATCAATGTGCTCTCCTTGCGTATTGTTCACATCAAAAAGAATGGCTGTTTGTTTGCCCGTTTTGAAAGAATATTGAAGAATCTGCTTGTTATCTTGTGAGAGCTGGGCATACAAATCTGTTCCTTTTATAGGATTTATCCCTCCAATTTGTTGCGCAGCAAACTGGCCGTCAGTTATATCTTTCAATGTCATTCTCTCATAGGCAGAGATTGATGACGACATCATAAACAAAGCAACACACATGATAATAATATTTTTCATAAGGATATTGTTTTCGTATCTTTCTATCGCAAAGATACCCCTTTTTCAGTATATTTGCACTATAAAAGAGGTAAAAAGACAGAACAAGGCAATGACATATCGCGACTTTGGTTCCTGGATGCACGAACATTTTACGTTTAAAGTGCAGAAAATATCTATTGATGCAGGATTTTCATGCCCTAACAGAGATGGGAAAATTTCCTCAGGAGGATGTTCTTTTTGCAATAACGAATCGTTCAATCCTTCTTACTGTTCACCGAAAGAATCAATTACAGAACAATTAGAAAAGGGTAAAGCCTTCTTTGCAAGAAAATATCCAGATATGAAATATCTGGCATATTTCCAGGCATATACCAATACCTACGCATCTCTTGAAAAGCTCAAACAAATGTATGAAGAAGCCTTGCGTGTCAAAGACATTGTAGGGATTGTGATTGGTACACGCCCCGACTGTGTTGATAATGCCCTACTCGATTATCTGGGACAGCTTAATAAGAAGACCTTTATTATCGTAGAGTATGGTATCGAGTCGGCCAATGACAATACATTACGCCGAATTCATCGCGGACATAATTTTGCATGCAGCCAAGATGCCATTGAAAGAACACATGCCCGTGGCTTACTAACTTGCGGCCACATTATATTAGGGCTTCCAGGAGAGGATGCTGCCGAAAGTCTGCGACAGGCTCCTCTTATCTCATCCCTTCCACTCGACTTTCTAAAAATTCACCAATTACAAATCGTAAAAGGTACTGCACTCGCTACTCAATATGCAAAATCACCGTTCCATTTATACACCGTTGAAGAATATATAGAACTGATAGTTCAATATATTTCTCTTTTAAGGAAAGACCTCGTTCTCGAAAGGTTTACCAGCCAATGTCCTCCCGAGATTCTTATAGCCCCCAAATGGGGATTGAAAAATTATGAATTTACTAATTTGCTAAACAAACGTTTAGCACAAATTTAAAATAAAAGCAGTTATTTAAATACACTGTAATTGTCACTTTGCAGCAATTGTCCGACCGTAATATCTGAATGCCGACGCATATAGCGGCCTATCATATTCACATAATCTGAATCGAAAAAGTGTCGCCCCATAGCTTTATTAGCAACCCACATTGCTTTCCCCATGTGTAAATCCTTCTCAAGTTGTGAACGTGAATCGTAATTTTTCATTGGGTATAAGCTCAGGAGGTAGAAAGTAATACAATCGGGAACTATATTATCTCTGCCCATTGTTTCCAACTGTTCATTCGGATAGCCATACTTTTTATATAACGGATATTTGGCTCCCATATACTTATCCAGGGACACTCCTATCATTTTGTCACCCACAACAATGCTTTGATCCAACGCTCCTATTTGAGTATAAACGTGGGGCAAGGGCATCTCCGGAATCCATTTCTTAAGATTCCCAAACGACTTTTCAAGGTCTGCGTTAATATCGTCCATGTTAGCATACTCCGATTCGGCGTCGTTTATCAATGTTTGTAGTGTGGAATCCTGATAGAAACGCAGAAACTTTTCATTGATATCATGGTCACTGACCTCTCCTATTTGAAGCAAATTCTCTATCAATGTCTTTGTCTCAATAGGATATTCTGTATTCATTTGTTGAAGTGCTGAGAAATCGCCAGTGATTAAATAGCGGCTTTGCAGACGATCATAGCGTTCTACTTTCATCGTTTCTGCATCGTCACCATCGTCGTTGGGCCTCAATTTAAACTCACAAGCTGTACACAACAACGCTGTTATCAGTAATATATAATAAAGCTTATTAATCAATATTTGCATCTTTCACTTGCAAAGATAGCAAAACAGAAGCAAATAGCCAAACAAAAAGCTAAAAATAATAAAATAACGTTTCAAAAAGTTTGTTTTAACTTTAATTTTTTGAAAATATAATAATACAGGTCTTTTGAAAAGATAATCATAAAAGGTTTCTTTTATATTATAATGCCCAGGTTAAAACATAATCTGGCGTTATTTCATACTTAACCTTTATATTCTTAGGAAATTTCAAATCGTCTACTGTTATTTCGCCAGCATTCGAAAGAATAAATTTTTGCAAGCGCATATCGAAAAAATGCAAGTTTTCTTCTGGCAAAAATTTATAAACAGTTTCCTTTACACACCAATTAATCAATTGAATTTCGGCATTCGATTTATCTTCATCAAAACGAATAAACCGGTCAGCAATTCTGGTGACCCGTTGTGAACGGTATTCTATATCAACTGCAACTGGCCTTTTGGTTGAAAGAATAACAGCCACCCACCCATGTGTATGGCTAATACCAATTTCAAAGCCATCGATCACAGGTTTCCCAGACGGTTCATGAGTAATTACAAGATGATTTAATGCCGTTAGTTCCTTTAGTATAGCATAAGTTATTAACTTTTCCTTCAAACGCGATTCTGAACGAAAAGCAGTCAGGTCAACATGGCAAGGAACAGGCAATTCCTCAACTTTCTCTGTCATCTCCCACAAAGCAAGGCGGGTATAATCACCCACCGTCTCAATCTTTGTCAACGGCATTCTGTTTCTCTTCGTTCACGGTAACCTTTACCTGACTTATGCGTCTTTCTTCCACTTCCATCACTTCGAAAGTGTATTGCCTATACGATATTTTCTCGTGCAAGGTTAAAAAATCACCTTTTATCTCAAGAAGCAGTCCAGCTAATGAATCAGCATCACCGGCAACTTCATCAAACTCGTCATCATCAACATGAAGAATCTTACAAAAATCGCTTAATAATATTTTCCCTTCAAATAGATAACTATTGTCACTTAATTTTGTATACGGCTTAACATCTTCATCGTATTCGTCATTAATTTCTCCCACAATCTCTTCTAATATGTCTTCAAGCGTCACCAAACCACAGGTTCCTCCAAACTCGTCAACAACGATAGCAATATGGATTTTGTTATCCTGGAACTCACGTAATAAGTCATCTAAACGCTTGGTTTCCGGCACAAAATAAGGCGGGCGTATCAAACTCTGCCACCGAAAACTCTCTGATTTTGAGAGATGAGGGAGCAAATCTTTGATATATAACACGCCACGAATATTATCTTCATTTCCCTGATAGACAGGAATACGACTGTAATTATTAGCAGTAATAAATTTCAAAACCTCTTTAAAGCTGCTGTGAATCTCGATGTTTTCAATATCCTGCCGCGGGGTCATCACGTCATTTGCTGTTTCATCACCAAAGCGTATAATACCCTTTAGCATACTCTGCTCTTCCTTTATCTCGTCTTCGTCTGTAAGTTCTAAGGCTTGCTCAAGGTCGTCCATGCTCAGCTGCCGGGTCTCTTTTGGCAAAGCCCTCTCTGCAATTGTGCCGCTTTTAATGAGGATTGTTGCAACAGGCCATAGTATCTTACGCAGAAACAGCACACCCCCCACGGCTTTTCTGCAAAATTTCAGCGGAGCCTGCCTACTGTAAATCTTAGGCATGATTTCGCCAAAAAGCAACAACAAGAATGTAAGAAGAACTGTTATGAATAAAAATTCTAACCATGCAACCTTGAACTGAACCAGCGAACCAAATATATAATTGCAAAGCATGATAATGGTTACATTCACAAAGTTGTTGGCTATCAGAATAGTAGCAAGTGTTCTTTCAGAATCTTTCCGTAACTGTTCAATCTTTGCATCCTTTGAATTCTTTTCAGAATCCAATTCATCCATATCCTGTGGAGAAAGGCTAAAGAAAGCAATTTCCGACCCACTTGCAAATGCTGACATCAAAAGTAAAAAAGCAGTCAGCACGACTGCTATCACTACTCCGGTAGTAATAGGATAGAATACTACCAGGTTACTTATCTGTAACATATTCAACGTACTTAGCAATATACTATGATTGTTGTTTAGGAGTGAGAAGTTCCATATTTTCTACCATGATCTCAGCAACAAAATGTCGCTTCCCTAACTTGTCATCATATGTATTATAACGCAACCGACCCTCAACATACAGCTTGTCGCCCTTATGAACAAATTGCTCAACTATTTTTGCCAGCTGCCGGTAAAATACCAGGTTATGCCAATCAGTACGATCAGGAACCTGTGTACCATTCTTCAGCGTATAGCCCCGTTCTGTTGTAGCCAGGGTTATTTTAGCTACCGCCTGGTCTGCATCATAGTAGTGAATATCAGGTTCTTTCCCTACATTGCCTATCAGCATCACCTTATTCATAACTGCAATTGTTTATGTGATATGATACTATGATATTCTCGTTGTGCTATTTCCACAGACCGAGATACTTGAAATGGAAGTTTTTGCCTTTAGCTGACGGGAACTGGCTACGATTATCTACGCGTGTACGCAGATAGTCAACAATTCGGTTATAACATTCTATACCCGAGTCGGCTTTACACTGAGCTATAAACTTGGTATCGCGATACTCGTGCTTTCCTGTCGACGGGATAACCACAACGCGCTTAAAATCGAGCTCGCCTTCATACCATCCCAGCCTTACTTCGTTCAGCCTGTTTATCACCATATCGCTCGAATTGCCTTTATCCGACATTTGTTTCGGCATACCCGGATGAACGGCTTTCTTCTGCTTAAAGTCGAGCATCGTCTGCGCCATAGTCTTAATAATAATAAAATAAACGTGTGGACGAATTTTATAACGCTTGGGATAGAACACTTCGCTTTCAGCATACTCCCTGACATCATTCTCCAAATCGGGGGTTACCTCAAAGTCTTGAATAGAGTGAAGAAAGTCAATTGCCTGGTCAGCATTAGATACAAGCGTCTCTTTATCGAAATATCGCAAATATAAATTCATTGAAAAAAAAGGATGTTTCTCTTATAAAGAAGAAAGAGCGGCAAACGGGATTCGAACCCGCGACCTCGACCTTGGCAAGGTCGCGCTCTACCAACTGAGCTATTGC
>JABZLB010000050.1 GCA_015256945.1 Prevotellaceae bacterium
GCGCGTACGACGATCGCCTGACAATATGTATGACGGCCGTCGTACGCGCTGCTGACGGCCGCCGAACAATAATGTTTATCCCGTAAAGTATAGGGCTTTACGGGATAAACATCGCAGCATAAGGGTGTAAATGATTATAGTTGACCCGCTTCTACTTGTCGCACAACGCGCTCGGTAAGACGGTCTACGCCGTTGGGGTCGTATTTTTTCTTGAGCGAAGCACCAAACACAAAGGCAAAGGTCTGCCAGAATCCCGCGCGTATGGGGCCGAGAAAACCCTGTATCAGTTCGTACGATGAACTGTTACACTCGCGGTAAATCAGCCTTATCAGCAGTTTTCCCTGTGCATAGCTAAGCTTCTTCATGCGTGGAGTATACTCCTTTCGTATGTCTTTCTCAACCTGTTTCATGTGCAAATCGCGTGCCCGCTTGTTGGGAAGCATGTCCAGATAGTCGCCCGTTTCGATGATAATACGGTTTACCTCCTTGGCAATGGGGAGCACAAGTTTTACGTTATACACAAGACGGTTGTAGGCCTGACGCTGGCGTTCGTCGCTGAAATTGGGCTGAGGATATACCCAAATGTTGTTAAGTTCAACGTATTGTATACTGTCTTGCCCCTGCTTTACCTTGCCCACCTTCACCATTGGCACAAAGGTGGGGTCGTCCATATCCACATCACGGTCTTCGGGATTGACCTTATCGTTCTGGGCCTGCAGCCCCATGTGCATGAAAAACAGCAATACTGTTGTTGCAAAAACTCTTAACATAGGTGGCAAAAGTACAATGTATTTTCACAAAGACAAAGACAATAGATTTAAAATTTATGAAATATGCCTTGTACGTCATTACGCCACAAAGGAACTTTGCCGGACATGCTTTACGCCGTAAAGGACGGGTTGTATATTATTTGATGCCGCCAGCCTGTTGTCAGCAGAAAATGATTATCTTTGCATCATAAGATAAACACTTTGAGCTTATGAAACTAAACATCGTTATTCCCTGTTATAACGAAGAGGAGGTATTGCCCCGTACACTTGTCCGTATGCAGGCATTGGCCGGGCGTTTAAAGGCTGAGGCCGATACAGAAGCCCGTATTTTACTTGTCGATGACGGCAGCAAGGACCGCACCTGGGAGCTGATTACCGAGGCTGCAAAGAATAATGTCGGGGTTTGTGCACTGAAACTGTCGCACAACGAGGGCCATCAAAATGCCCTTTGGGCAGGTATGGAACAGGGCGTTGATACGTGCGACGCCATGGTATCAATCGATGCCGACCTGCAGGATGACGAAAATGCCATCATTGATATGGCGCAACAAATCAACGAAGGTAAGGATATTGTGTATGGTGTGCGCAGGGAACGGCGCACCGATACATGGTTCAAACGCCTTTCGGCCGAAGCTTTTTATAAGCTGATGAAGCGTGTTGACGACGAAATTATATTTAATCATGCCGACTTCCGCATGATGTCGAATCGTGCTGTAAAGGCTTTAATGGCTTACCCCGAACGCAATTTGTTCCTGCGCGGCATCGTCAGGCAACTGGGTTTTCAGGAGGGTTACGTATACTATGACCGCAAAGCGCGCGAGGCCGGCGATTCAAAGTATCCGCTTAAAAAGATGATAGCCTTCAGTATTGACGGTATAACCTCGTTCTCAGTAGCACCATTAAGGTTTATCACTTGTGTCGGATTAATAATGACATTTATGGCTTTTGTCTTTATTGTTTATGCCTTGGTGCGGAACTTTGAGGGCGAAACCATACAGGGATGGACCTCTTTATTGGTATCGTTATGGTTTATAGGCGGCATTGTTACCACCTCAATAGGTATTACAGGGTTGTATGTAGGCAAAATTTATATTGAAGTAAAGCACCGTCCCCGCTACTTTATTGAGCAGCGATTAAATTTGTAAATATAAATAGTATCTTTAAATTCGGTTACACGATGTGCCGTGTGGGATAGCTCTGTCAGTTGATATTGTCTGGCAAATGCTTTGTTAAACAGTGGTTTATTGTCAGCATTGATTAGCAAAATACCCTTTTCAGGACGGTCAACATCAAACTGACGTACGGCATCATCAGTGTAAAAGTCGATACCAAAAAAGTGCATGGTGTTGCCCCCGTGCCTGTTAAAGCCCGTAAAAGCATACAGCGGCTCGCGGCCATAATTGCGTTTTACTTCCATGGCAAAAGGCTTCAGGCTCTTGGCATTCATCACACGCGGTGCATAAAAACCGTCAAAAGCTATAAACATCAGTACGGTCATCAGGCACGATACCAATACGAGGTTATTCGCAAAACGCTGAAAATTTTTGTTTATGAGGCTTAGCAGGCCTATAATAGCTGCCAGTAAAGGTACGCCGGCCAGCAATATATCGGCAGCGTTCATGGGGGTATCGGCTAAAGCATGCAGCATATTGATGTTCTCCCATGCGTGCTTACCATGGAAAATAGTGTCGGGAACAGCACCCGTACGTGTTGCAATAAATGCTGCTGTCAGCAATAATCCTACAATGGAAAGGAAACCCATGTATAACTTTACTGGTTTTGTGCTGCGCCTGATAAACCATATTATATACTCGGCTATCAGCATAGCCATGAACGGATAGCACGGTAACAGGTATACTCCGCGTTTGCTTTTCGGTATGCAATAGAAAATAAAGATAAGCAAGAACGCCAGCCACGTAAACTTTTGTAAGGGTTCGGCCGTGCGTATTTTTTCAATAAAAGTACTGCGTGACATCTTTTTCCATGGCAGAACAAACAGCGAAGCCAGTAGCATAAGCGTCCAGGGCGACCACCCTGCAATAAGCATCAGCAGGTTATAACTGGCCGGATTTTCGTGCGAACCGTATGTCATCTTACCGGCAAAACGCCCTACATTCTCCTCCATAACGAGGCTAAGGAACTGCTCTCCGCCTTGTTTGTAGGCAGCATAATACCACATGGCCGGTATGATAAGGGCCAAAAGTGCGCACGTTGTAAGCTTAAGGGTAAGTTTTACAGGTTGTTCACGTTCGGTTAACATGAAAACAAACATCACCATACACGGCAGAATAATGCCCACGGGACCCTTTGTAAGGGTGGCCCCGCTCATGCAAAGGATAGCCAGCCACGGCAGGTTACGGCTGCCTCTCTCCCACCATCGGTACATCAAAAACAGGGCACCGGCGATAAATGTTGTCAGAACCATGTCAACCCTGCAGTTGGTTCCGGCACGGTGTACCTCGAAAGCGGTCATTGTAAGGAGGGTGGCAACAATACTTACATTGCTGTTTTTACGGCGAGCATAGAAGCAAAAAGTGCTTACCAACAACACAATCAGTGCCAGGGCAGAGGGCAGACGCGACGTAAATTCGCTTACATATCCTTGCCACATTGACAATAAGGCAATACACCAGTGGAGAAAAGGCGGTTTGTAGGGAATGTCGAATCCGTTGTTTATAGGCAGAATCCAGTTGTGTTGCTGCAGCATTGACATGGCTACGACGGCTTCGCGCGGTTCACCTTTTGTACTAAATTCGTTCAGTCCTAAAAAGGGAAGAAGCGTAACAATGGCCATCAGTAACACCATCCACGCCATATTACGGTCACGTTTATTCATGATAAAGGGTATTGTGCTGTTTTAATGATGGTTACAAAATTAGGCAATTTCTATATATTTCGGTTGTCTTTCTTGTACAATTCATGCCTAATGGCTACTTTTGCATGGCCTGACAGGTTGTTGTTTATACCCGAAAGACAGAAAGAAGTTGAGCAGGCCAATCAAAAATTTACAGAAAGAAGTGTTGAAATATCTTTCTGTTTAATGTATGATAACATCATGAAGAAATCGTGGAAACTGCTGTTTAACCGCTTGTTCCCGGCTTGTTTATGGACGCCGGTAACCGTAAGCTTTACAGCTGTACTTTTTTTTAAGTTTATTTTATTTGACATCATCTGGTGTCTGCAAACCACGTTTACCTCGTTTTCGAGTGCTGCATTATATCTTAATACGGTGCTGGTAACACTTGTCTTCGCCCTGCCCTATGTGTTGTCGCATCGCCGTTGGTTGCAAATTGTACTTATGTTTGTTCTTGACGGCCTGCTAATCAGCAACCTGATGTATAGCAGAACCTACAACACTGTTATTCCTTTGGAGAGCTATTTGCTGGCTGGGAATCTGAGCGATTTTATGGCAAGCGTGGTCGATTCCATGCGTTGGACTGATATTCTGTTCCCTCTTTCTACGCTTTTTGCAGGCTTATGGGTTCGCAGGTATGCTTCTGAGGCCCGGCTGGTATGGCGTAATGTGGTTCGTTATCTGGCTACAACTGCTGTTGCCGGGGCTGTATGTGGTTTGCTTCTTCTACCTAAAGGCGGCTTCTCAAAGACAATAGATGATATGCAATCGGCCAATTATTATAGCTGCGTAACCCCTGAATATACCTTCTTTGGAAGCTTATTATACGATGCTATGCACACTGATGCACCTTGTACACCTCAGATTCGCGAAGAGGTTAAGGCGTGGTTTGCACTTCAACCCGATGATACGCCTCTGCCAGACAGTATAGGCGGGCGGAAGAATCTGGTGGTCGTGCTGTGCGAATCGCTTGAAAGCTGGGTGATAGGCTTGCGTATGGAAGGAAAGGAAATTACGCCAAATTTGAACCGTGCTGTTGCCGATACACAAACATTATATGCTCCTCATACCCTTACACAGGTGAAAGGCGGAAGGTCTATCGACTGCCAGTTGCTGCTTAATGCGGGTCTCCTGCCCCTTCGTAGCGGCTGTTATGCCATGAAATATACCGGCAACAACTATCATACACTTACAAAAGCTATGGCTTCGGCATATAACAGCCGGAGCTATTTGCTCACTGTCGACAAGCCTGTAACATGGAATCAGGCGCAGGTAGCAAAGGCTTTTGGCATAGATACCCTTATATCGAAAGATGCGTGGCGGCTCGATGAGAAAGTGGGTTCGCGCAAAAAGCTCGGCGATGTTTCTTTTATGCGTCAGGCGGTAGAGAAGATGAAGGAGGGACAGATATGGAAACGGGGAGAGCATGTTTACCTGCAGTTGGTTACTTATTCAGGGCATAACCCGTTTATTCTGCCTGATAACCTGAAACGTATTCATTTTAAGGGAAGCTATCCACAAAAGATGCTCGATTACATGACGATGGCCAACTATACCGACCACGCCCTTGGCATACTGCTAAAGTATTTGAAAAGCAGGCCCGACTGGCATGAAACGATGGTAGTTATTGTTGGCGACCATGAAGGATTAGCCGCTGACCGTGCCGACATACGTCGCTCGGCCGAAGGCCGTCGCGTTGTTTCTGCCAGTCAGTATACACCGTTTATTGTGCTTAACTCGCCAGTACCCATGCGCTATAACGGTGTTTTGGGGCAGGTAGATATGTATCCTACTATTCTCAACCTGATGCACCTTGACAACTATTATTGGCGAGGGATGGGTCAAAGTATACTGGATAAGCGCAAAGTTGCCGTGGCAGTAGGTTCACAAATGAACGTTGAGGGTGATGTTCAGCACGCTTCCAAGGTTGAGATAAGCCATCTGATACAAGCCCATACCATTGCCGACTGGGTGATACGATATAATATGGAGAAGCCCTTTCCTGTATTAAAGGAGAACTAACGAAAGGCTGCTTATATAAGAATTAAGCTTAAAATGTAGTATTATTTTACAGGCTGGCTAAGCGATTTCACAGGAATGATATTCTTCCAAAAGGCTCTTTTATCCTTGTGGTTGAAACCGTGACAACCCATTGGCATTTGTTGGCCGGCCAGCTGATAGCATAACCATGGATTGCTGTCGAAAGAAAATTTCAACGCTTCCTTTGCATCGGGATAATGAAAATGAAGGGGAATAAGTGCCCAAAACATGTCTTCGGCATGGTGTACGTCAGTAAAGCTGTCGAAAAAATCGGCTTCCTGACGATACTCATCACAGGCTTTGATAAAGGAATCAACGCGACGCAGGCTTAGTCCACCGTTGCCTATGCGGTTGTATTTGTCCTGATGCATTAACTTTGCTTTTGGTGTGAAGAAACGTCGTAAGCGTAAAATTTGTTTGATCGGGAAATAACCGTACTTCTTTCGCATGGGCCATGGAGCAGCCACTACGTCGTAATTTTTGCTGCACCATACCGTAAGCTCATCACGAAAAACCCAGGCATCGGTGTGACATATCAGGATATACTCGCACGTTTTGAAAAGTTCGTAGAAGGCTTTCTGCTTCATCATCTTGTTGTAACCGGCAATACCACAACGTGTTCCTAACCATTTATCGTTAACTCTAATGGCTTCGGCCTGCGGATATTGGGCGAGAAAATCTTCGCCTTTAAAGCTTTCGGGAAGCAGAAAAGCGATGGGATGACGGCCGAGTATTTGCATGGTATTGGCCAAAGACGCTGTTTCCTCATCATTCAGATTACGATAAATGGGTATGACAACCTTTACAAGGACAGATTTTTCGGTAAGTTTTGTCATCGGTTTCTTATTTTAGTATGATATGATGACGGGCAATAAACTGCTGCATTCTCTCCCATACTACTTCTTTTGTCTCTGTATTACTGATACCTTCAGCGGGTGTTTCGTTCTCGGGTATCCACTTTTTGATGCTGGTTTGTGGTGCACAAACCACAAAAGAAGGCTTTTCTCCGGCCTGTATGATATGGCGGGCACCACCCTCATTGCCAAAGAAGAACGTTGTATAATGGGCAAGTGCTACAAGCTCGCGCATGTTTACGGCCTCGGTATGGATAAAAATATGTGCGTCTTGATTGAGTTTGTGCCAGATGCGTAGTGCTTTTTCACGCTCACGTCCTGGCGCATAATTGAAGACAAACTGTGCTTCAGGATATGTGTCAATGAGCTTGCGTATAACCCATATCATATTATCTTCACCCCATGTCTTATGATCTAATTTTGCCGTAGGACCGCAGAGTATAATAGGTTTACTAAGATTGATTCCCTGTTTTTTAAGATATTCACCATAGCTAACAACCTCTTCAGGCGCAATAGATAGCGTAAACTGACGGGTATAACGAACTTTTCCCATAGCTTCGAGAGGATGAAGCATGGCCAAATTGTGGTCTATCATACTTTCGTTTTGTCGGCATGGTGGTATGGTATGGTTGAAAACAGCGCGAGAATACCATTTTCTAAGTCCTATACGAAAGTGGGATGAAAGCGAGAAGAGGCAAAAAAGAAGCGTTTTGGGTGTTGTGCGCGTATCAATAATAACATGATAATGACACGAGTGTACAATTTGCCAGACCTTGCGTAAAAAGGTTATCGGGTTGTGTTGCTCCTTATTGGTGAATGCAATAAGGTTGCTGATGGCCGGGTGTGCTGTAAAGAGCGGACACAGGTTACTATTTAATACAAAGTTGATTTGGGCATCTGGATAAGTCTGTCGTAACGTATTCAGCATGGCAGTAGTAAGTACAGCATCTCCCATTTGGCGAAACCGGATGACAAGAATGTTCATAGGCTCGGGGATAAAAGGGAATTTAACGGTATGTTTCCGGCTAAAACGAATCCAGAACTGTTCCCTTTTGGGCATGGCATAAGCTAAGCCTTGTTGAACGTTGGCATGACGAGCCTTACAATAAGCTGTAATAATGAGTTCGGTAAAACGGCGTGGTCCCCAGAACTTAATGAGATTAGATAAACCACGTTTCATGCTAACCGGTCCAAAGTTCATACGGTTAATATCAACCAGCATGAAATGATAGCCCTCACTGTCTTTCTTCCAGAGAATGTTTCCGGGAGTAAAATCCTTGTGAAAAACACCCTTTTCGTGCATGGAAGCAGCAAAGCGGCCCAATGCTTCAGCCGCTTCTTCATAGGTACCTTCAGCTGCATTGCCAAACTCGTAAAACGTATGGCCGTAATCAATTTGCAAGCTAATAAAGTAGGTATAACCCAAAAGACCGAGCATTCCCCTTTCTTCGATGTAGGCAACAGGCTCTGGAGTAGGGATGTCTTTGGCAAGAAGGATGGCAGGATATTGAAAGGCACGCAGCCCCTTTGGCTTGCGAATCCCCCACGAATAAATCAAACGGTTAGGACCTTTGGGCACATGATACCGTTTAACATTGAGGCGAAGCCCATCAGGAGTTGTAATAACCTTGATGGTATTACGGCCTTGATAAATAGTTTTTCCGACAGAATTGAATACACGAGGTATTGTGAGCAGAAAAGGTCGTAAGGCTTCGTATTCAGGATTCAGCGAGATAGTCATTATTTATCTTTTCTAATTATCTTTCCGTTAACAATATCAAAACAACGGTCAAACTCCTCTTTTGTCCGTTTCCAGCGGTTATGTGTCCAGAGGTAAAACTCGGGATGATCACGTATACTTTCTTCTAACATGCTGAAAAACTGTTGTGTAATAGCGCCCTCGGGTATGGAATTGGGACTGTCTGTGATAAGAACGTATTCCATTTCGTAATATCCTCTTCGAGGTCTTCTCATTTTAGCGTAGTATATTACGTTGTTCATTTTACGTGCAATACGTTCAGCACCTGTAAAGACCGGACTATAAGGATGGTTTAAGAACGGCAGCCATATATGTATATTTTGCCATTTGGGTGCCTGGTCGGCAATGTATCCACTTAGCGAAAAAATGCCTTTTTGTTTCCATTCTAAAAGCTGGCGTAATATGTTGCGCTTGGGAGTGGGGACCCCTGTGGGCGGATAGGTTCTGATTTTCAGAAACAAATTATTGAACGGACGCGAGTGGAGCGGATCGTAAATAAGGCATAAGCGCCGGTCTTGATTCATGTCTTTGCCTACACGTGAGAGCCATTCCCAGTTACAGTAGTGACCTAAAAAAGCAGCCGTGTTGCGTCCTTCCTGGAACCATTGCTCGTGAACCTCGGGATTTACTACGTGAAGACGACGGTTAAGCTCACGATTACTAATGCTCAACAGCTTGATGGCCTCGAAGAAATAGTCGCAAAACCAATGGTAAAACTTATGTTCAATATCTTTAATTTCATCAATATTTTTTTCAGGAAACGATGATACGAGGTTATTTCTAACCACTAATCTC
This sequence comes from Prevotellaceae bacterium, assembly GCA_015256945.1. Lineage (GTDB taxonomy): Bacteria > Bacteroidota > Bacteroidia > Bacteroidales > Bacteroidaceae > Prevotella. The sequence continues at coordinate 9,073 of JABZLB010000050.1, forward strand.
CGATAGCCCCAGAGCTTAT
>JABZLB010000024.1 GCA_015256945.1 Prevotellaceae bacterium
TCCTTGGGCCGAATATGCGAGGGCACGGAACTCCCTTATGTCCTGAAAGAGAACGGAAGACATGCCTCCACCAAAGTAGTTGGCCCACATTTTAAAACGCGATCGTTCAGCAGGCGTACGCATTGCAGGTACACTTTGGTATGTACTTATAATCGTTTGGCGAGCCTTTGGATTATTGAAAATGTAAACCAATGGCTCGTTATAGGTAAGCATTTTATGCTCAATGTAACGCCATGGACGGCTAACCTGTCCAACGGGTACATAGCTATGTACCATTGTTTCAACCACGCTGTCGGCCAGCTGACCTGTATAAATAATGTCCAACTGGCTGCGCTGTACCTCCCTGAAAAGTGCTACCAGCGCTTCACCGCTTTGTTTTTTCAACTCGCCGGCGGTCATACGACATAAGTATGACGAGCTGTCGCCATTGGCCACACGCCCCAACAGTGCATCGGCAATACTGCTATTTTCCTTAAAAAACATTTTTTCTTCCATACGACTGTCCTGTACAAGGTTACTGAATGCACGCTTGTTGGCTTTGGGACAGGTAAGAAAGTTATGCAGAACAGCCATGGCAGGCTGCATAAGATGGTCGAAACCCGTAAGGGTTACCGTCACCGTATGGCTGCTACTACTTGTATTAATTGATGCACCTATGTTGTAAAGAGCGCGTACAAACTGGCTGCGTTTCAGGCTATCAGTTCCTAAATGGTTCAGATATTCGGCCATAGCTTCAAGCCGTTTATCGCTTCTTGTACCGCGACGGTATATCAGTTGCAGTGTAAACACATCATTTTGCGGGTTCTTTACCGTGTAAAGATTGACAAGAGGACGTAGCTGACGGCAAGTAGCATCGCGCTTAAAATCAACTAATCGTGGTTCAACCTTCGCAAAAGGAATACGAGCAAGTGAGTCGGCATAAGCCGAATGCTGACCCGAATTTTTAGGTTTTACAGCCTGATAACCCGGTTGTGTAACACGCTCCTTGGGATAAGAACCATAAGTTTTCACCAATTTAAGCGAATCGTCATTGATATAACGACGGGCTACACGCATAATATCGTTACGCGTTACTGCTTCGAGCTGTCTGCCTCGCTGCAATATTTCGCTCCACGTCAGGTCGTGCGAGAAGGCGTCTATCATCATCGAGCTGCGCTCATTTATACTTTCAAGTTCGCGCTCAAAGTTGCGACGAAGCGACAATTTGGCCGAAGCCAGCATTTCATCCGGGAAGTTTCCCGTACGCAAACGGTTGATTTGCAGCCAGCATAAGCGTGCAGCCTTACGCTTTGAACCAAATGGAATTTGTGGGACAAAGCCGAAACCGAAAGCTGAAAAGTCTTTTAAATCAAACGAAATACTTTGTGCAGCCATCATGAGATGAGCATTTGTAAGCGAGTCTAACAGGCCGGCCTGCGCGTTGTTATTAAGCATTGCCAACATCACTTGCAGCGGCATGTAGTCGGCATTATGTTCATCAGGCCCTTTAAAGGCATAGCCTTCAGCTTTTATAATAGGAATGGGGAGTTTTAGTTTTAAGGGTGATGTACCTCGGAAATTGGGCAAAACCGACTTTGCCGACGCCGGTGCTTGCCCCGCTTTAATACGTCCGAACGTGCGTTCAAGCAAAGGGCGAAGTGAGTCTGTCTGAATATCGCCCGAGAGAACTAAGCCCATATTGCCGGCCACATAATAAGAATTGTAGAATTTCTGCATCTCAGAAAGGCGCGGATTTTTGAGGTTTTCAGTCGACCCCATCACCGGCCAGGCATAGGGTGTACCGGCAAATCCTCTTGCTTGTGCAACAGTAGCGGCTTGCAATATCATGTTATCCGACTGCATATTCTTCTCTTCATACACTGTCTCCAGCTCGCCCTGAAATAGTCGGAACACAGGACTGATAAGACGTTCACTGTTCAGTTCACACCACTGCACGATGTATTGTGGAGCAAAAACATTATGATAGACAGTCTCATCAAAGGAAGTATAGGCGTTCAAACCAGTGCCACCATAGGTAGTTATCAGGTTTTCGAACTCGTTGGGAATGGCATAATCGGCAGCCTTTATGGAGAGTTTGTTGATATGCTGCTGTATAAGGGTGCGTACGGCAGGGTCGGAAGTGCGAGCCAAAAGGTCGTACTGGGCCGAGATACTGTCAAGCCAGGGGCGCTCTTTAGCATAGTTTACCGTACCTATCTTGTCGGTACCTTTAAATAATATGTGTTCAAAATAGTGGGCAATACCCGTGTTAGGACAGTCCTTTGCGCCGGCTTTCACCACCACTGCACCGTAAACCTTAGGCTGAGTATGGTCTTCATTCAGCCACACGGTAAAACCATTCGAAAGTCTTAGTGTGGTAACCTGAAGCGGTGTTGCGGCATAAGCCATCGCCGGGATGAGGAAATAGCAGAAAAAAATAAGTAGTTTTTTCATAAGCCAAATATGTTAAAGTTGATATATTAAAAGGTTGTCAATATATAATATGTATATATTGCAAAGGTAATTATTTCATACTTTGCAGCAAAATATATAGTTTAGTTATATATATCATGTACTCATCTTTCCTGCACAAAAACCATTTTGCATTCAGTTTTTTTGCCTACATTTGCACGCAAATGATGGATAAGTTTATATTTATGAGAAAAATTCTGTTCTTTTTTGTGGCTTTTCTTGCTATGACCACTTCGGCATGGAGCGAAGAACCAATAGCCAGGAAATGGTATTTATCGTTGCTTTCCAACACCAAGACAGAAGTAAAGCCCCTGCTTACAACCCGATGGGAACAAGGTTCGCCCTATAATAACAATTGCCCTGTGGCACCATCGTCGAGCAACCATTGTCTTACAGGGTGCGTTGCAACGGCTATGGCACAGGTGATGAGGTTCTATCAATACCCTGACAAGGGTAAAGGAAACGTGAATTATTGGTACAGAGGCGACGACGGACAACAACACAACGTTGAGGTTGACTTTAGCAAGAGTACCTATCAGTGGAATTTAATAAAAGACAGTTATACCATATCTGACCACCGTACGGCTGATGAGAAAGAGGCTGTGGCCCGATTAATGGCCGACTGTGGGGCAGCAGTACAGATGCAATACAGCGAGTTTGAAAGCGGAGCATTTGATATGGACGTGGCCAATGCCATGGTAAATCACTTTGGTTACGACCCTTCCATCAAATATATGGGTGGTTTTGACGAGTGCTCTGACAGCTTATGGTTCTGCACACTTTACGAACAGCTGTCGGAAGGACGCCCTGTTATTTATGGCGGTGTGACGGAAAGCTATGGAGCCCACAGTTTTGTTGTTGACGGTTACGACAAGGAAGGACGCTTCCATGTGGTATACGGTCTGGGCGGCGGCGACGGTTTTTACGACCTTAACAAGATTCGTTACCGTTACGGGAGGTCGATGACGGTTAATATTCGTCCGCTAAAGGGTACGGGAATCAATAGTCAGAAAGTTGAAGATATGGAGCCAAAACGCAATATCAGCTATTATACCATAGACGGTTTGCCTACAAAAAGCCTGCAAAAGGGCATTAATATCATACGGACAAAAGATAACAAAGCCCGGAAAGTTATTGTTGAATAACAAAGCTGTGGTGTTCACAGAGCAATGCCATTAGGAAACAAAGGCTACCAAGCCATGATATTATGTCCAAAGAAGAATGGCATACTTATTGTAAAACAAAATATAAAACACATAATAATTACCACTATGAATGTAAGCGAATTAGAAAAATTTAGAACACAATCCATGCCTGTTCTCATGCGAAAAGTGTACACATGGATGGCTATGGCTCTCGTAATTACCGGCATTTGTGCCTATGGTGTGGCTGCCAGCCCGTCATTAGTTACACTGATTTTCTCAGGCAGGTTTACTTTTTATGGATTAATTTTTGCCGAGTTGGCATTAGTATGGTATATCTCTGCCCGCATCGACACCTTGTCATTAAGTACGGCAACAACACTCTTTACGCTGTATGCAGCACTGAACGGTGTTACACTGTCGGCCATTTTTCTGGTTTATGACATCACGACCATAGGGCAAGTATTCTTCATTACTGCAGGAACGTTTGGTGCAATGGCCTTTTTTGGCTATACCACAAAGAAAGATTTGTCAGCAATGGGCCACATGCTTTACATGGCTCTTTTAGGTTTAATTATTGCAACGGTGGTTAACTTGTTTATGCAAAACCCCATGTTCGATTATATTTTAAGCTATATCGGTGTAGGCGTTTTCGTAGGATTGACCGCATGGGACAGCCAGAAGATTAAACGAATACTAACTGAAATGCCCGACGCTGGGGAAGAAGCGCAGAAGTTTGCCTTGCTTGGCGCACTCACTTTATATCTCGACTTCATCAACCTCTTCTTGTATTTGCTCCGCATTTTCTCAAAAAGAAGATAAGCATACAGCTAATCAGAAATTCAGGAAACGATAAGAAAGCAATAACTTTCTTCCTGACCGAATCTTATTTATAAAACATAAAACGTAACAGGCGCACCCAAATGGGTGCGCCTGTTACGCTATATGATACACCTTTATGAATAGTTGAGTACAGCCTTAACCGAATAACAGTCGGAGATATATTTCATACCAGCACACCGTTTTGATATAACTTCGAAAAATGAACACGATGTAAGACCCTTATAAAATACATAGTCGACAGGTTCATCATCGACAGCACTGTAAGCCTGATACGTTGTACGAATATCGCTTTTTATGGCTGTTTGTCGTGCATCTTCCATTTGTTTGCGTACTTTATTCAGGCACGAATCTGCGGACGTCACGTTGAAATCGCCTGTTAAAATGAACGGGCTGTTATCTTTATTTAAACGTGATATGGTATTAACAACAAGCTACAAACCGTTAATACGTGCCTGAACGCCGATATGGTCAAGATGCGTATTGATATAGAAAAAGCGCCTGCCCATACGCTTATCCTTCATAAAAGTCCTCTAATATCCCTCATTTTGCTTCCAGCTGACATTTTGATCGAGCGTTGATTTGGGAATCGGGAATACGCGACACTCCTTATCAAAGCGCGCTGTTGGGAAATTACGGCGATGGAATCCATACTCGTTCTCGAAGACTCCAAAGCGTATCATATCGTTCCTACGCCAGTTTTCGTCGAACAATTCGCGCCCGCGCTCTTCTAAAATCTCATGTAACGACGGTTCGTGATCAAACTCAGGAGCATGCACATAGCACCTTATCTGGTTCAAAAGACTTTGTGGTGTATCACCGTTCGTAGGCATAGCACCTCTTCTTATCGCCTCAGCCTTCTCTAAAATAATGTCTGCAAAGCGAAAAACCGGGACGTCATTACTCTGGTTTCGCGCGTTTTTGTAGTCGGCATCTGAGATAAACCACTTCACCGATTTGTAGCCTTGTGACCATCCTTGTACCGTTTTGCCACAGTCGAGACGCTCACGCTCCGACACATTGGCATCAAGTTCTATGTTTTTGCTCAACACCACTGGCTTGCCCTTATATAAATAAGGTGTAGACGTTGGGGCGCAAGTGGATGGATTAAACATATAAACTGTATCGCCTAATATATTCACATTGCGGTCGTCGCCATCAAGAGAGAAACGGCTTACACACTCAGGCGTCATCGAAAAATTGCCTCCTGCCGACAACGAAAGCCTTGTTCCATAATACCCCGGCCCGCCAAAGCCATCGTTTACAGCCTGTCGCCACGTACGCGGTCGGCCGTAAAGCATACCCGTGGCCGATGTGGTTTCATAGGGAATGGCATAGATAAAATCCTTAATTTGCGAGCCATTATCGGGCCAGAACTTCGAACGATAGCCCCGGGCACCTTCAGAAAGACTGAACAAACCGCTGTTAATGATGTTATCGCAGTGGGTAACCACATCGTTAAGCTTTTCATTTACTGCCGTCGCAGCATCGTATTGCGTTACATCGGGTGCTGTATAGACAGCCCAATTCAGATACAATTTAACCAGCAGGGCTTCAGCCATCCACCGCGTTGGCTTACCATAGGTAGAGGCATTATTGTCTGCGGGCAACTGTGGTATGATGCCGAGCAGTTCACGTTCAATAAAGCGGGCAACGTCGGCACGCTTTTGTCGGATTACCTCTGCGGTGTCGGAGGGCACTCCTTCAAGTATAGGGACGTCACCAAAACTATCCATTAGTATCCAATGAAAGAAAGCACGCATGGCACGTGCTGATGCAATGCGGTCGAGCCGGGCTTGTTTTTGCTTCAGGTCGGCAATGGCAAGGTTAGCCTTTGTAATGCCTGCCGAAACGTCGTTAAACCAGTTAAGGCTCTGGTCGGTATAGTTAAAGTTGTGCAAGGTAGGATGTGAAAATGTTCCCGAATCATAATAATCGCCCGAGAAACTAAGCCCTACCCACTCGTCAGAAGACAATGATTGTGCCTCCATATAATGACAACCCCACGTGGTTCGCAGGTGATAATATACATCGGCAAGCTCTGCTTCCTGTGCAATATCGGTATTGGGATAGCGTGTATATTGTGATTCCACATCGACATTAAGATTGGTACATGCCGTCAATATGCTGGCAACAATGCCCGAAACAAGGCAATTGATTAATTTGTTTTTCATAAAACGCGCAAGGTTTTAGAAGTTAACTTTCATACCCAGCATCACGCTTCGGGTATGAGGATAAAACGATTCGCGACGGTCAAGGCCGGGCTCTGTACCTCCTAACTCCACTTCAGGATCGAGACCAGTATAGGAAGTAACCGTAAAAACGTTCTTGGCGGTGGCATAAACTTGCAGACCGTGTAACCATCCGCCTAAATTTGTAAAGTTGTATGCTAAAGAAAGTGTCGATAACCGCAGGTAAGAACCGTTCTCAAGATACTGGTCTGACGGGATGAAATAATTGGGATCGTGCTGCCATAAGGGGTCAGCAAGGGCCGACTTTAGTACGTTCTTCCCACCCGAAAGCAACGACTGGGCACTGTATTGAGCCCGTGTTGTGTTCAAAATTTTATTGCCAAGATTACCCTGAACAAACGCTGTGAGACTCCAGTTCCTAAACGAAAGCGTGTTGTTAAGCCCGTAAACCAATTTAGGTTGTGCATATCCAACTATCGTCTTATCGGTGACAACGGGTGACGTTGTTACAGCACTTGTACGTTCATTAGTTAATGGATCGTGAACGTAATACTGTGAAACGCCATTGCTATTGCGCCCCGCCCACTCATAAGTATAAAATGTTCCCAGAGGCTTTCCTTCGATAATGCGCTCGGTATAGCCGTTACCCGTAATGCCTGCAATACGCGGATCGCCCTTCTCTACATAGTTAACGCTGAAACGACCTTTCGTAAGTTTGGTGACCTTATTCGAATTATGTGACAGCGTAAGGCTGGTATTCCACAAAAAATCTTTCGATTGGAGGGGTATTGCATTCAATGTAAGCTCTATGCCACGGTTGGAAATGTTGCCCACATTGGCCGTAAGCATGGGCACAGGGTAGCTGTATGTGCTTACAGGATAGTCCCAGATGAGATTCCATGTTTTCTTATTGTACACTTCTATTGTTCCATTAAGCCGACCTTTAAGGAAAGTAAAGTCGACACCTAAGTTCAGCATGCCCGTACTTTCCCACTTTAAATCAGGGTTCGCATTTTTGGTAGGCTCGAGCTTATAGTACGTTGTCTGTGTGCCGTCAGGACTGGTATAGGCGAAGCTACCGGCAGTATTTAATCCATACGTTGCCACAGCCGTATAGGCTCCAAAGCCTAAGGCATTACCGCTTACACCATAACCTACACGCAGTTTCAGCATATCGAAGATACTTCCCTGCATGAAATCTTCCTCGGATACGTTCCAGGCGATACTGGCTGACGGAAACGTTCCCCAACGATGATGCTGGCCAAACACCGAACTACCGTCACGGCGGAACGTCATTTGCAGCATATACCTGCTGTTATAAGCATAGTTTGCACGGCCGTAAAAAGAAATATTACGTATCGTTTCTTTCATACCGCCCTGCACATCACTCATGCCATTGATGAGGTTGGCGTAGGAAATATTGTGAAAGCCAATAGTATCGTCGTAGAAATTATGTACGGTAATGCCGAAGCCATCGTTGTTCATGCGTTGCTCAAACGAGTAACCGAGCATGAAACCCAATCGGTGAAGACGACCTATTTTACGGTCGAAGTTGACAAACGACTCCATATTGTGTTCCTCTTCATTGGTTATTGATCGCCTGGCCTGGCCGTTATACCCCTTCACTATTTGCGACTGGCTACTGTCATAACTGGCAAACGATCGCTGGCCGATGGAATAAGAGTAATTGGTATTCCACGTCAGTCCATCCTCTATCCGTAGTGATGCCTTGGCAACAAGCTGCATACGACGCCACGAAAACTCATTTTTGTCTTCATGAATCAATGATAAGGGGTTATAGTTATTGGTACCGAAAGTAGACTCGTACCACTTTCCCGCATTGTCTTTCACGGGATTTGTAGGCGAGAAATAGTTCATGGCGTCGAGCACTGATTGGTTATAGCCCGTCACAGGTACACCATGATGTGTACCCAGCATGGCGTTAACGCCTGCCGAAAGTTCAAGATTATTCTTCAAAACACGTGTGCTTACCAACGACCGTGCGTTGGCACGATTCATGGAAGTACCCCGTATCACGCCGTCATGACTGATAAAATTAAGGCTCATAATGTACTTAGTTCGCTCGTTTCCTCCACTAATCGACAGGTTATGGCTATGGCTTATGCCCGTACGCAGCACCTCATTCTGCCAGTTTACATCAGCACCGGCATCGTCAACAAGCAGTCCTGATGCTCTTAAATCGGCAGCCGAGGCCATCGCCAAGCGGCGCAAAGTATGATCAAAAGCAAGGTAAGTATCATAAGTAACAGTGGTTCGGCCTGCCAATCCTTTTTTTGTGGTGATGATAATAACCCCATTTGCCGCCTTCGAGCCGTAAATAGCCGTAGCCGATGCGTCTCTTAAGACGTCGATACTCTCAATATCTGACGGAGCAACCATGGAAATATCGCTCCCGGGTATGCCGTCAATTACGTAATAAGGCTGCATGGCACTGCCTGCGCGAAGGGAAGAAGCTCCTCGCAAACTAACCGACGACGTGCCGCCCGGATCGGCTGTTGACGAAACGACAAGCCCGGCAACCTTTCCTTGTAACATCTGGGCGGGGTCGGTAAACACGCCTTGATTCAGGTCTTTCGTGCCAACGGTGGTGATAGATGATGTAACATCCTTACGACGCATAGTGCCATATCCTACCACAACCACTTCATTAAGTGTTTCCTGATTCTCTTTCATCACCACGCTTCTACCTGGTGTAATGGTTTGAGAAATAAAGCCAACATAGGTCAATCGCAACTTTGAACCAGGACGTACACTAAGCGAATAACGTCCCGCGGCATCGGTTTGTGTACCATTTACCGTCCCCACCTCTACCACACTTACACCTACAAGCGGGTCGCCATGGACGTCAGTAACAACACCCGACTTTTGAATCTGTGACCACGATGGCAATAAAACAAACAAAAAAAGGCCGGCCAAGAGTATCCTTTGCAGGTTGCTTCGTAACTGATTAACATATTTTGATAACATAAAATACTTGTCTTTATCCCATTAGATTAACGTATTTCACTTCAGGTTTAAGGCTATAACGGATAAATAACAACCTCTGTTACAATGCTTCCATCTGCCAATAGTTGAGAAAAACACCCAACTAATGTCGGCAAAAGTAGTAAATAAGAACGGTCAAAGCAATGTTTTCTGTGCTATTTTTACAATTAAATTATAAAAATATTACAAAGCTAACCATAACATTTCATATCAACATCAATATCGCAGCACGACGTCTATCTTGTCTCAATACAATATTACACCTTATTATATTATAGGAAATCCATACAGATGTTCAAAAGCATGCTGAAGAAATAATTATTTAATTTGGCATATCTATGCGCATATTTATGCCAACAAGCTTGTCTGATTCAATATACATTAGCTTCTTTAACATAAAAAATGTATATAGAATTGTAAAGTAAGCACAGAATTATCGTAACTTTGCGAGCCAATAAAATAATGATCCAACCATGAATACGAAAAGACGAAGACTTGAGACTATACGAATGCTTATTTCGAGCAAGGAATTAGGTAATCAGGAAGAGGTACTACAAGAGTTAAAGAAAGAGGGATTCACACTTACACAAGCTACACTAAGTCGCGACCTTAAGCAGCTAAAAGTAGCCAAAGCAGCCAGTATGAATGGCAAATATGTTTACGTCCTGCCCAACGAAACCATGTATAAGCGCATACATAAACCGCTGTCGGCATCGGCTATGTTGTCGGTATCGGGCTTCATATCCATTACCTTTTCAGGCAATATGGGTGTTATCAAAACGCGTCCGGGATATGCCAGCAGCATCGCATATAACATTGATAACAGCGATATTGAAGATATTCTCGGCACAATAGCCGGCGACGATACTATCTTTATCGTGATACGTGACGGGGCTGATACCAACGAAATTACACGAAACATCAACGACTTTGTTACTATTTAAATAAGGCAATTCAGCCACAAAGACGTCAGGAGAACACCATCATTATAAATACCCAACAACAAATTATATTATGGCAAACGGTAAAAAGTTATTTCGTTCGAACGATAAAATCATCGCTGGTGTATTGGGAGGTATAGCCAATTATCTTGACGCTGACCCAACAATAGTACGTGTAATTTACTCGATACTTACCGTTTGTACAGCATTTTGCGGTATCATTCTCTATCCCGTATTGTGGCTTGCCATACCAAAAGAAACAGAATAATAACACACAGAGCTTGATAATTCAAAGGTTCTGTTCTATACAAAAGTCATGAAAATAGCAATATTAGGGGCCGGTGCCATGGGAGGCGCTCTGGCAAAAGGGTTATTAAAGGGCAGTATTTTTAAGCCCGAAGATATTGTTATTGCCAATCCTCATCGAGGAAAATTAGAGGAATTTGACCTCCTTGGGATGCAAACTACTACCGACAACTGCATAGCCGTTGATGGTGCACAACTTATTGCCATTGTAGTAAAGCCATGGCTTGTTGAGCAGGTAATAAACGAGATTAAGCCTGTATTAAATTACCAGCAGCAAATTATCATTAATATAGCTGCAGGCATCAGCAGCAACACACTATTTACATGGCTTGACAAGGATGGAACAAAGCCGGCTTTGTTCCAGGTCATACCTAATATTGCCATAGCCTATCGTGCATCCATGAGCTTTATCGTACCATGTAAGGCCAACGAAAAGCAAACTATATTGGTCAAATCATTGTTTGACGACATGGGACAAAGTCTTATTACCGATGAGGAACACCTTGCTGCTGGTACTACATTAGCCAGCTGTGGCATAGCCTATGCTATGCGATATGTTCGTGCAGCGGCTGAAGGAGGTGTAGAATTAGGCTTTAAAGCCGATACTGCAACAACCATCGTACTGCAAACTTTACAGGGTGCAGTTTCGCTCCTGCAAGGCACAGGGTTACACCCTGAAGCTGCTATCGATCAAGTTACAACTCCAAAAGGACTTACCATAAAAGGCTTAAATGCCATGGAACATGCCGGTTTTACAAATGCAGTCATAGAAGGACTTAAAGCCGGTATAAAATAATCATTCTAAAATCATTGTATTTTTAAAATTGCACATTATCTAAATAATTGTGTAATAGAATCTTGCACACATGATATACATGTGCGCAAGAATTAACATTTTATATCAAAATACTCTACATTATAACAAAAAAGCTTTTTCCATATAAGGTGCTTTTAGTACTTTTGACCCCCGAATTAGACTAAATTAAAGTAAAAATGGAAGAATCAATTCGACAAATTGGTGAGCGTCTTAAAGGCCTTCGCGACGTCCTTAACATCCCTGCCGAGGAAGTTGCAGAGCTTTGTGACATCTCACTTGAACACTATTTAAAGATCGAAGCCGGCGAGGCCGATCCATCAGTATTCAGGCTTAGCAAAATCTCTAAACGCTACGGTATTGACCTCGATGTTCTTCTTTTTGGCGAAGAACCACGTATGAGCGCATACTATGTTACACGAAAGGGAATGGGTCCCGAAATTGACCGTGGCAATGATTACAAGTATCAGAGTCTTGCAGGAGGCTTTAGGGGGCGAAAGGCCGACCCGTTTATTGCTAAAGTTGACCCACTTCCTGATGGCAAAAAGTATAGAAAAAATACCGTAGACGGACAGGAATTTAATGTCGTAATAGAAGGAACGATGGAAATTACCATCGATGACAAGGTAATTATACTGAACGAAGGTGACAGCATTTACCTTGACGGACGTCGCCCGCACTGCATGCGCGCACTTAATAACAAGTCGGTAACCTTTATCAGCGTGGTTATTGATTAATGTAATATTTTAACAAAAACAAAAGATGATAGAGAGATTCCTAAAGCAAACACACTTTTCTTCAGAGGAAGATTACAAAGAAAATTTGCACTTTATAATACCCGAAAACTTCAATTTTGCTTACGATGTCATGGACGAATGGGCACGAATAGAACCTGATAAGGTTTGTCTGCTCTGGGCAAGTGAGCGAAGTGAAGAGATAAAAACAACGTTTAAGCAGTTCAAAGAGCAAACCGATCAAACGGCTGCCTACTTTATGAGTCTCGGCATTACGCGCGGTGATAAAGTCATGCTCATCCTTAAGCGCCACTATCAATGGTGGCTTAGCATGATGGCTCTGTGTAAAATTGGGGCCATTGCCATCCCTGCCACACACATGTTAACCAAAAACGACATCGTCTATCGCAATGAAAAGGCAAGCATCAAGGCCATTATCTGCGTAAACGACAGCTATGTAACTACACAGGTTACAGAGTCGTTACCTGAAAGTCCTACCGTAAAGGTGCTTGTAGCAGTTAATTCTATGTGCGAGAGTAGCAAGCCTGTGCCCGAGAATTTTCACGATTGGTTTAAGGAATGGGACAAGGCTCCCCACTTCAGACGGCCGGAAAATGTGAATGAAAACGAGGATACCATGCTCATTTACTTTACAAGTGGTACGAGCGGTGAACCGAAAATGGTTGCCCACGACTTCCTTTACGCTTTAGGACACCTTACTACTGGCGTTTACTGGCACAACTTATCTGAGCACAGTATACACCTTACGGTAGCCGATACAGGATGGGGAAAGGCTGTGTGGGGGAAATTATACGGTCAGTGGTTCGCCGGATCGACAGTGTTTGTATTCGACCATGAGAAGTTCACGGCAGAGAAAATCATGCGCGCTATGGAAAAATACCATATCACATCCTTCTGCGCACCTCCTACCATTTACCGCTTCATGATACTGGAAGACTTCAATAAGTATGACCTTAGCAGCTTAGAATATTGTACAACGGCTGGCGAAGCTATGAACCCTTCTGTTGAAACGAAGTTCTTTAATCTCACTGGAATACACATCATGGAAGGCTTCGGGCAAACAGAAACTACTATGACACTGGGTACTTTCCCATGGATTAAGCCACGCCCGGGGAGCATGGGCAAGCCTAATCCGCAGTATGAAGTAGGACTTTTACGTCCTGATGGCAGCGAATGTGAAGATGGAGAGCGTGGCGAAATCTGCATTAATACGGTCAATAACCTGCCTATGGGCCTCTTCAAAGGATACTATCATGATAAGAAGCGCACGCGTGAGGTATGGCATGATGGCATTTATCATACAGGCGATATGGCATGGCGTGATGAAGATGGCTATTATTGGTTCGTAGGACGTACTGATGACGTCATCAAAAGTTCAGGCTATCGTATCGGCCCGTTCGAGGTAGAGAACGCACTAATGACCCATCCGGCCGTTGTAGAATGTGCCATAACCGGTGTTCCCGATGAAATAAGAGGAATGGTAGTAAAGGCTACTGTCGTGCTCTCTGATGAATGGAAGGCCAAGGCCGGCCCTGAACTTATCAAGACATTACAGGACCATGTCAAGCACGAAACAGCACCATACAAATATCCGCGCGTCGTCGAGTTTGTCGATGAACTACCCAAAACCATCTCCGGAAAGATTAGAAGGGTTGAGATTCGGGAAAAGGACAACAACAAATAAAACCAGTAAGTATTGCCGTTTGTGAAAACGACGGCAATACACTATCATCAATTGAATTACAATCAACAATTGTGATTGTAAAAAATAACGATGAAAAGAATTGTAGTTAAAGTAGGCAGCAACGTGCTGACACGTCCTGATGGCAAGCTCGATGTAACGCGAATGTCAGCCATTGTCGACCAAATCGTCTGGTTAAAACGCCATAATTACGAGGTAATTCTTGTATCATCAGGCGCGATGGCAAGCGGGCGAGGTGAGCTTCACATTGACCGAAAGCTCGACAGTGTATCGCAGCGACAGCTCTTTTCGGCACTGGGACAAGTCAAGCTTATTGGCCTCTACTACGATCTTTTTCGCGAATACGGCATGCATGTAGGGCAGGTTCTCACCATGAAGGAAAGCTTTTCCACGCGTGGTGAGTATCTGAACCAGCGCGCCTGTATGGGTGTGATGTTAGACAATGGCGTCATACCCATCGTGAATGAAAACGATACTGTAAGCGTCACAGAGCTGATGTTTACCGACAATGACGAGCTGGCGGGATTAGTTGCAGCCATGATGGACTGCGACTCGCTGGTTATTCTGTCGAACGTCGACGGCATTTTCAACGGCGATCCCAAGGCAGCCGGCACACAGGTTATACCGACAGTAAACTACGATCACGACCTTTCTGAATATATCCAAAGCAGCAAAAGCAACTTCGGCAGGGGAGGAATGATGACCAAAACCAACATTGCGCGCAAGGTAGCAGAGGAGGGAATAAGGGTAATTATTGCCAACGGTACAGTCGACAACATCCTTATTAACCTGGCTGAACATCCCGAAAGTACGCTCCATACAGAGTTTTTGCCGAATCCTGCTCCTGTTTCGCAGGTAAAAAAATGGATTGCACACAGTGAAAGTTTTGCCAAAGGTGCCATCCATATCAATGCAAAAGCCGAGGAAGTATTAAAGGGTAATGCAGCAGTAAGCCTGTTATTGGTAGGTGTTACCAAAATTGAAGGCGACTTTGAAGAAGGTGATATTATTAACGTTGTAGGACAAAACGGACAAATTCTGGCCGTTGGCCGCAGCGGATATAATGCCCATGAGGCGCGCAAACTGATGGGAAAGCACGATGTTCGTCCGCTTATCCATTACGATTATCTGTACATGGAGTAATCGTTTTCTCAAAATACAAAACATCTTATGCTCGAACAATTCAAAAAAGCCAAGGCTGCAAGCTTAATGCTGCCTGTGCTAAGTGACGACAAGCGCAATGCTGTGCTGCTGGCCGTAGCATGTACTATTGAAAATCATACATCCGAATTGCTGAAGGCCAACGCCCAAGACCTGGCCCGAATGGACCGTAGCAACCCTATGTTCGACCGCCTGATGCTCACCGCCGACAGGCTTAAGGGCATTGCTTCAGACATGCGTCATGTCAGCACGCTGCCGTCACCACTGGGCCGTACACTCAAGGAGACGACGCTTCCCAACGGTCTTCACCTGCGCCGTGTGAGCGTTCCTTTCGGCGTTATCGGCATGATTTACGAGGCGCGCCCTAATGTTACCTTCGACGTTTTTTCACTATGCTTTAAAAGTGGTAACGCCTGCGTGCTGAAATGCGGCAAGGATGCTGAAGCCTCCTGCCGTGCAGGGGTAAGCCTTATACACGATGTGCTGCGCCAATTTGACATTGATGAAAGTGCCGTTGAACTGCTGCCGGCTACCCACGAGGCCACCGACGAGATGCTGCAAGCCACAGGATACATTGACCTTTGCATACCACGAGGCGGAAAGCACCTCATACAGACCGTGCGTGACAAGGCCCGTGTGCCTGTTATTGAGACGGGAGCAGGCGTCGTAAGCACTTATATCGACCGTAAAGCTGATATAAAAATGGCTGCCGATATTGTGTTTAACGGCAAGACCCGACGCGTTAGTGTATGTAACGCGCTTGACTGTTTGATTGTACATTCGGCCCAATTGCCGCAGCTTTACCGCATTTGTGAGCCGCTGGCCGCGAAACAGGTAACACTCTATGCCGATGGACAGGCCTTTGAAGCACTTCATGACCGTTACCCTTCTGTCCTGTTACAGCATGCCGACGACAACAGTTTCGGCACCGAATTTCTCGATTATAAACTCGCCATCAAAACCGTTGACAGTCTCGAAGATGCGGTTAAACATATTGCCTTATACGACTCAGGCCATAGCGAAGCCATCGTCACCACCGACCCCGATGCGGCCCGATGCTTCCAGATGGCTGTTGACGCAGCATGTGTTTACGTCAATGCACCAACGAGTTTTACCGATGGAGGCCAGTTTGGTATGGGCGCAGAAATAGGCATCAGCACCCAGAAGCTAGGGCCACGCGGGCCTATGGCCTTAGAGGAAATAACCACATATAAGTGGCTTATCGATGGCAACGGACAAACACGTCCATAGTATGACAGAATAGCCATATCGAAAAATAATGTAAAATTAATTCTGAATATTTTGCCCTCTGGCAAGTAAGTAAAATAGAATATATCGTAAGCTGTTATTCCCAACAGGGCATACAAGGGTGACAACTCATATACCCTTATCTCTCCCAAACAGTATCAAAAGCCCTTTTCGGCACTTTTACATGACGATTACGACGTAAAGGCAAGTAGATTACATCGTAAAGGGAAGACGATTACGATGTAAAGGTAACGCCTTTACGACGTAAAGGTTGGTACATTTGCACGTAATGTCAACCCCTTAAGTTATAAAAAGTGCCATCTTGCAGATATGCAGGATGGCACTTTTTATTATTTTCAATTTGTTTCTACCGCAGATAAAAGTACCCTTTACGACGTAATGTACCAGACCAAAGGGTTAAATTTTGTTTATTTCACTCTTGCTTTTTCTATAAATCACTGACAATCAGCACATTATTAACATCATCCATTTTCAGCCTGTACGCAATCAAGTCCATGATGTTTTGAAATATCGCAGCCACGAGAGTGCTTTTGTTAATATTTTTCAACATTAGAATATATACTCATTCATCGTGTGAAATACGGGAAAATACCGCCTGCACACCCCTACTCTTCAATAATATCCCTCGCCTGTTTCCAGCCATTGGCTGCCCGATAAAGTGCTCCGGTTCCCAGGGGTACGTAAAGAATGGTGTTCCGTCCTACGCTATGGGTTTTCAGAACTGGTGGTACAGTCCACCTTACATGCACGCGCTCGGCATGGAAATTACCAGCAAAGCCATTGTTCTCATCCAATACAAGCGAAGCCGGATAAGCCAGGTCGTACACGCGAGTGCCCGTATCGAAAGCGCAATAACCTATTGTTTCCAAGCGTGAATCAGCCGGAATGTTGATTTCGGTAAGGCGTGTACAGTTGTGGAAAGCGTATGGACCGATATGCCTTACCGATGCCGGAATATCAATTTTAGTAAGGTTTTCACAGAAATTAAAGAGCCATCCGCCTATCGTTTCAAGCCCGGCAGGCAGCACAATGCTCGCAAGCGGCGTACGCGTAATGAAGAAAGCGTTGTCGCCTAACGTGTTTGCGCCGTGGGTGTTATAGGTTGTAGTAATATTGGTACCGATGGAAGGTTCGACGAATTTTTGCCCTCCGCCAATAAGTTTACACTGCCCGAGGTCGACGTGCTGCAGGTTAAGGTTGCGCTGTGTAATGAGCTTGTAAGTACCGTTCGCATTGGATTGAGTAAAGTCGACCATGGGACAGAGCATCGACCGCAGCGTCTCGATGTCGCCGTCGTTCAGTGTTCCCGAAAGGCGCAGCGTGTGCACGTGGCTCCAGTCGGCCGCATTGCCTCCTACAAGAATGCCCAGCGTGCCTGGCTCGCGGACGTCTATTTCCTCGGTTTCCTTCAGTTCGCGTGGCCACTGATGTATGATAACCGTCTGCGTTTCAGCACCTTCGGCCGTAATATGCAGGGTAGCCGCGCGGCCAAGACCCGTGTTAGGCTCGCACGTAAAGCGATAAATCAGCACCTTAGCCTCTCTGGTGGGGCGAACATTGTGGTCTTCGACCATGAACGATTCTTTCTTAAGCCACGTAGCCGACGACGAAATGCTTACCTCAGGCATGACATTTGTCCTGACGTAAACGAAAGCCTCCTTAGCCGTTGCCTCTATATCGATGTGGTCAACCAGGGCTTTTATCTTCTTCTTATACATCTGGCTTACTTCAAATGTGTACGTTTTACGGCCGTGTTGCAATGCTATTGAGGCGTGGCGCATGTTGAAACTGCCGTTAGCCTGCACGCTGACGGTAACGCCATTGTTGCCTGTGACCGATACCTTACACCATGTTTGGCCATTGTCATCAGTAGCCGACGTAAGCTTTGCCGTCCATGGCTCATCGGTCTCATTGAAGTAAAGGGTGAACGTTGTGTCGCTCGGACTAACGAAAACCTGCTGTTGTTCCAGCAGCTTCCTCGTGGCTTCATCTTCGGTGATGCGGCTAAAGTTGTCGTTATCAGAGCAGGCAGTAAAAAAGAACAGGAAAAGAAGGGGGAAAATTCCCAGCCATGAAGAGAAATGTTTCATACGTAATCAGGTTGTTAAATTTCGAAACGAAAGCGAAAATTATCTTTTAGAAAGCAAACTTGCGCACAATAAAGTTATCTTCGCTATTTTTAATTGTAAGCTGCATTACATCGCCAGATTGGAAGTTTGCCGTCGGGATGCTGACATAAACCGTATTGCTGTAATAGGCAGGTACACCGTTTTGCTGATGATAGATGCGATAGAAGAATGTACGATGCCCCTGTGAACTGGTCACCATGCTGTCACGAATCAGGCCGAGGACATGCCTGCTGTCAGGCTGATTAGTCTGTCCGCTCTTCAGCACAAGATCCACATTGACATATTTTTTATTCGTGCTCATCCAGCAACTCTGAAACCCTACTGCATCATTATGACCTGAAACAGCAGAAGCATTCGTCAGCGGACGAAGCACATAAACCTGTACAGCGCCTATGCCTGTTACGGGAAGTGCGTGCGATGCCGTCGGAGACTGTGCAGAATCGGCTTCACCTTTATTATAATATAGCAAGGCACGGTATAGCGTATCGGGGCGTGTTGTCCAGACAGTTTTTAGTGGGGGGGCCAGCACAAGACTGTCACCGTCGTCGGTAACAGCCATATTGACAGCCCCTTCACTATTGGTATACACCTCGGAAAAGTCGGTCCGAAGATATGAGTATTGCGTATCGCCCGTATCATAGGCCCCGATATGGCAGGCCGTCACCAGTAAAAGCATGGTAACAGCCGCCATGACTATTGAAGCAAGACATCGGCAAGGATGCGTCATTTCGTAAAATTAAAATGATTAAAGAACGTTTTCCACCTGCCGTTCTCTTCAGTAGCGGTAAGATAATTGCGCGCAGGATAAGCATATTGCGAAAGCAAGCACTGACGTAAATACTTGTCATCACGGTTGTCTATGTCGATTAAGTCGATACGCGACGCAATATATTCTTCAAACTGCCTATACTGTTCATCGGTATAATGAGAATCATAAAGCTTGGTATTCTGTATCATGTCAAGTGCAATATAATTGACGGCATACAGATGATAGCCACGATGAATCTCCCTGTCAATATATGCAGCTATCGTGTCAAAGAGCTTATTCTTAGGCTGTTCTGTATCAAGAGAGAGTAACCAATCGTCAATACACGGAGCACAATGGTAATGAATGTGTCCCTTATATCCCTGCACACCTACTGCCATACTCTCCATATCGTCGGCAGATGTTTTCTTCCAGAACGGAAGATCACGTCGCAACTGATACTCCCGTGCTTTGAGATAGTCGCACGGATCATACTCATAAGAAATTGATAAAGGCACAATATGCAGCTGCACAAGGCGGTCAATGAGCGACCCTTCGCCTCCCATCACCATCATTTTAAGGATGGCAGGCTGTGTAAGGTCGTTCGAATTCTTGGCACGTCCCTGCCGTTGGGCAATCCAGATATTCTCTTTTTTCTCAGAAATAGCAAAGTGAATATATTCGGACATACGCTTGCTGGCCTTCAGCATTTCGACAGAATGAAGGGCACGTTCAACTGTAAATGCCTTGTTGATACGTACCAGATCGCGCACCCAGTCGACGGTAAGCAGATTGTCGCCAATAGCAATCTCACAAGTTGTAGAGAAGCCTACATCCATCAGGAGCTTGTCAAGGAAGGCCGAATCGAGCACAATGTCTCGATGATTGCTGACAAAAGTATACCGGTTTTTGATAGAAATATTGCAAGCATCCATATCAATACCCTCGCTTTGCTCGTGTACAAGCTTCTGTAACATGGGGTAACAGAAGGCTCTTTGAAAGTCGAGATTCGTCTTACAAGCGTGCATCGTCGGAGCTACCTTGTCGAAAGGTATCTGAGGTAAGGCCGTAGCAAGCACCTTTTTAAATTGTTCGTCTTTTAGCAGACGATCGTAAACCTGTGGCAATTCTTCAGGTTCATAAGGACGGATTGAATCAAACTCTGATGGAACTTTCATAATATTTGTATTTTAAAATATCGTTATTAAAATGTAAGAAGGATGCTATTTGACAACAAAACAGACTCTGTCAACGGACAGTACCGACGGCAGGCAGGTCCTTTGTTTCGGCAATAATCAGTTCTATACCCAACTCTTCCAGTCGCTTTACAATGGAAGGCGACACATTTGAGTCGGTAATAATCATGTCAATATCTTCTAAATTGGCAATTCTTGCAAAGCCACGACGTCCGAATTTACTCGAATCGGCCAGTACAATAGTCTTTTGAGCCGTGAGCATCATCTGTCTGTTCAATTCGGCTTCACGTAAGTCGGTAGTAGAAATTCCGAAGTCAAAGTCGATACCGTCCACGCCTAAGTAAAGCTTACTAAATGAGCATCCTTTTAAAATATCTTCGCTGTACTTGCCTACTACCGACAAACTGCTGTGACGAACCACGCCTCCTAACTGAACAATATCAACGTCGTTCATCATGGCCAACGTTTCAGTAGCTTGTAAAGAAGCCGATACTACTGTCAGTTTTCCGATAGGATTGATACATCGTGCAAAGGCATGAATGGTAGTTCCTGATGCTAAAACAATACTGTCGTTAGAAGTAATGAGACGAGCTGCCTCCATACCAATAAGACTTTTCTCCTCGGCATAATACTTCTCTTTTTCGTTGACCGAACGGTTATTGGTAAAGGGATTGATGAGGATAGCCCTTCCATGACTACGGTAAAGCTTGCCTTCTTTCTCTAATTCTGTAAGATCCTTACGTATTGTTACCGAAGAAACCGCTAACGTTATCGCCAGATCACTGACCTGAACTGAACCCGATTTAAGCAGATAATCGAGGATAATATTCTGCCGATCTTCTTTCGTCATGACGTTAATATAGGGTTTTTATAAAATAATAGTTTTAGTCTGATTACACCAACAGGTAACAAACCCGCCAGAATATATATATACAAAGATAGGCGTTTTCTCAGCTTTTTGTACACTTTACGTTATTTTTAAGATTTAATTAACATGTAATGACAACAGGTTTTTAACGTCATTATTAAATTATGTTTATTACAATAAACTCGTGTTAACTTTGCAAAGAAACTTTGTTTTATCGTTGCGTTTATCAGATTACTTTCTTAATTTTGTTTCGTTTCGAAATAGAATAATACCTATTTCGAAAGCTAAGAAAAGCATCCGTATCGATTTACGGCAATGTATACAAAAGCATTAAATTAAAGCTACAATATGAGCAACATGAATCATCAGGAGTACGACGCCATCATTATTGGTGGAGGCATCACGGGAGCCGGCGTTGCACGCGACTGTTCCTTAAGGGGTCTCAAAGTCCTGCTCGTTGAAAAACAAGACTTTACAAACGGGGCCACAGGGCGAAATCATGGTCTTTTGCACAGCGGTGCACGCTATGCAGTAAACGATGCTGAGTCGGCGTCGGAATGTATCAAAGAGAATATGATACTGCGCAAGATTGCAAGACATTGCGTTGACGAGACAGACGGATTGTTTATTACCTTACCCGAGGACGACTTAAGCTACCAGAAAACATTTGTTGAAAGCTGTGAGAAAGCAGGAATACGTGCTGAAATTATCGACCCGGAGGAAGCAAAGCGCCTTGAACCTTCCGTAAACCCTGCACTGACTGGGGCTGTAAGGGTTCCTGATGCGTCGATAGATCCGTTTCATCTTACCACAGCTAACATTATAGATGCACGCCGTCATGGTGCAACAATATTAAATTATCATGAGGTTACCGACCTTATCGTTGAGAACGGTGTAGTGAAAGGTGTTACCTTACGCAACAATCATACCGGAGAAACCAGTGAAGCATACGCCCGAATCACAATTAACGCTGCGGGTATTTGGGGGCATCTGGTAGCAAAACGAGCCGGTATTACCATCAATATGTTCCCTGCAAAAGGTACGTTGCTCATATTCGGTCATCGGGTTAACAACATGGTTATCAACCGATGCCGTAAACCTGCCAATGCCGATATACTTGTTCCTGACGATGTTGTTTGCGTGATCGGAACAACCAGTGACCGAGTTCCCTTCGACACCATTGACGATTTAAAGGTAACTCCCGACGAGGTTGACCTGCTTATTCGCGAAGGAGAGAAGCTGGCTCCGGCACTTTCAACCACACGTATTTTAAGAGCCTACTGCGGTGTACGTCCTTTAGTGGCATCGGATGACGACCCGTCTGGGCGCAATATAAGCCGTGGTATTGTGTGTTTAGATCATAAAGTGCGCGACGGACTGGATGGTTTTATCACCATTACAGGCGGAAAGATGATGACTTATCGTATGATGGCAGAGGTAGCCACCGACTTAGCATGCAAGAAATTGGGAATTAACGTAGCTTGTACAACAGCTGATATGCCTCTTCCAGGATCAGAATTAAAGCCCGAAATTTCTCATGGGGAATTGTTTAGCTCCTCATTTAATGCTGCCCATGGCCGCCATGGAACAATGGCTGACGCCATAAAGTACGGAGATAAAGAGGACGATGCTTTAGTTTGCGAATGTGAAGAGGTCAGCGTTGGTGAAGTAAAATATGCTGCTGAAAAGCTCCATGTCCACAACTTAATGAACTTAAGGCGGCGCACCCGCGTTGGCATGGGTACATGTCAGGGCGAGCTTTGTACCTGCCGTGCAGCCAATATAATATGTACCAACAATGTTACCGCTTCGGAAGAAGGCTTAAAAGATTTTCTCAACGAACGGTGGAAAGGCGTACGTCCCGTAGCATGGGGGCAGGCTCTTGGCGAAGCACAGCTAACCGCTACAATATATCAGGCATTATGTGGCCTTGATAAAATAAACACAAAACAACAGGATACACAGAACAATGAAAAGTGATTGCATCATCATAGGCGGTGGACTTAGCGGACTTACCGCTGCCATAACACTGGCTGAAGCAGGGCAAAAGGTAACCGTTGTTTCAGCAGGCCAGAGTAGTTTACACTTCGGGCCAGGTTCGCTTGGCTTAATAGGTTACAACAAAGAAGGGCAGGAAGTAAACAATCCTTTAGAAGCTATCAGTTCTCTTGACGAGAAACATCCATATAATAAGGTAGGAACAGAGAACATTCCTGTTCTTGCCCGGGAAGCAAAAGCGTTGTTAGACAGATGTGATATTAAAACAACGGGGGTTGTTGAAACCAATCATTACCGTCTTTCACCCATGGGAGTACCTATCCCTGCATGGCTTACACTTGACGACATGGAGGCCCTGGCAAGCAAAGAAGAGCTGAAAGGTAAAAAGATTACGCTGGTAAACATTGCCGGTTTTCTTGATCTGCCCTATCATTATACTTTAGATAACCTGACAAAGGCTGGTGCAATTTGTTCCTATAAAATCATACAGCTCGAAGAATTTGACTTTGCACGAAAGAGTCCTACGGAAATGAGAGCCTCCAATCTGGCCAAGGTCATCCACGATAAAGGCATTACTGATAAGCTGGCCGTAGCAATAAGTCATGTTGCCGGCGATGCAGACGTCGTACTTCTGCCTGCTATTACCGGATTAAAAGATGCACAATTGTCAGAAGAATTGCGCAGGAAAGTCAATACTCCGGTGAAGTTTATCGCCACTATGCCACCATCGGTTCCTGGCATTCGCATCCTTGAGCTCATGCGTAAACGCCTATGTGCTCTCGGGGGGAGGATACTAATTGGTGACAAAGCCATCGAAGGCCGTTTCAAAGATAACAAGCTTGTTGAAATAAAAACGGCCCACCTGCCAGAAGAAACCCTCACGGCCGACAACTTTATACTGGCTACGGGTTCATTCATGAGCCAGGGACTTATCTCTGATTATTCCCATGTGTTTGAACCCGTATTGGGTTTAGATGTTGATTCGCTGGAGAACAGGAACGACTGGTACAACGAAAACGCATTAAAGGCACAGCCCTATATGGACTTCGGTGTGGCAACAGATGCTGATTTGCACGCCATTAAGAATGGCAGAACCATAGAAAATTTGTTTGTCACAGGCTCTATTCTCAGTGGGCATAACAACATAAAGCTTGCAGATGGTGAGGGTGTTTCTATGCTCACGGCCATGTATGCAGCAAAGAAAATCGTAAAGTAGAAAGGTTATGAACGTTATACAAGCACTTAATATTAGTGAACATAATTACGAGGAATGTCTTAAATGCTCCATCTGTACCGCTTATTGTCCTGTGTCTGCAGTGGAGCCAAAGTACCCAGGGCCAAAGCATTCGGGACCAGATTTAGAACGTTATCGTTTAAAAGATCCTACATTCTTTGAAGAAAATCTTAAGCTTTGTCTGAACTGTAAACGATGTGAGGTAGCATGCCCTGAGGATGTAAAGGTTGGAGATATTATCCAGGCTGCACGCATAAAATACAGTAAACACAGTCCGAGCCTGCGAGACAGAATCCTCGCTAATACCGATTTTATGGGCACCGTAGCCAATAAGGTTGCACCTATTGTGAACATGTCGGTAGGTCTTAAGCCCGTTAAGGCGATTATGGATGGCGTAATGAAGATCGACAAACACCGCACATTCCCTGCCTATACCAACCAAAAGTTTGAGACCTGGTTTCGCAAACACGCTGCAGCAACACAAGATCAGTACAAACATCATGTCAGCTACTTCCATGGTTGCTATGTAAATTATAACTTTCCACAGCTGGGAAAGGACCTTGTTAAAATTATGAACGCCGTAGGATATGGTGTGCATCTGCTTGAGAAAGAAAAGTGTTGCGGTGTAGCTCTCATCGCAAACGGCATGTCAGATCAGGCGCGCAGACAAGGTGAAATCAATGTAAAGTCGATACGAAAATCGTATAAGGAGGAACACCGTACGGTGCTGACCACCAGCTCTACCTGCACACTTACGATGCGCGACGAGTATAAACACCTGCTCAATATTGAAAACAGCGATGTCCGCGATGGTATAACACTTGCTACCCGTTTCTTATATCAGCTTATAGAAAAAGGAGAAATAAAACTCGCTTTTCGCAAAGACTTCAGGATGAAAGGAGCTTATCATTCGGCATGCCACATGGAACGTATGGGCTGGATTGTTTATAGTACCGAACTTTTAAAGCTTATTCCAGGTATGGAACTGGTTATGCTCGACTCACAATGCTGCGGTATAGCTGGTACTTACGGCTTTAAAAAGGAAAACTATAAACGCTCACAGGAGATAGGATCCGGGCTTTTTGAGAACATAAAAGCAGTAAATCCTGATTATGTAGTGACCGATTGCGAAACCTGTAAGTGGCAAATTGAAATGTCAACAGGCTATAAAGTACTCAATCCTATTTCTATTCTTGCTGATGCTATCGACGTAGAAGAGACCCGACGATTAAATCCTTAAACATATATTACTATGGACAAGAAGTATATTCTCGCTCTTGACCAGGGGACAACAAGCTCCCGAGCCATCGTCTTTGACCACGAAGGACAAATATGTTCCATCGCACAAAAGGAGTTTCAACAGTATTTTCCCAAGCCCGGATGGGTTGAACACAACCCCAATGAGATTTGGGCGTCGGAAGCTTCAGTCATTGCAGAGGCCATCTCTACAATTGATATCAATGGTCTTGACATTGCAGCCATTGGTATTACCAATCAGCGTGAGACCACAATTGTTTGGGACATTGATACCGAAGAGCCAATATACAACGCCATAGTATGGCAGGACCGCCGTACGGCTGCGTTCTGCGACCAGCTGAAAGCTGAAGGAATAACCGATACGATACATCAGAAAACAGGTCTCATCATTGACGCATACTTCAGCGGTACCAAAATAAAGTGGATACTTGACCATGTGCCAGGGGCACGCAAACGAGCCGAACAGGGAAAGCTGCGCTTTGGTAATGTCGACTCATGGTTAGTGTGGAGGCTCACACGTGGCGAGGTACACGTTACTGATGTAACCAATGCTTCACGCACCATGCTGTTTAATATCCATGACCTTAAGTGGGATGAAGACCTGCTTAAGCTGCTGGATATTCCCGCCTCTATGATGCCCGAAGTAAAGTCGAACAGCGAAATATACGGACATACCAAGACTACTATCTTCGCCCATAAGGTGCCAATCGCGGGTATTGCCGGCGATCAGCAGGCAGCTTTATTCGGTCAGATGTGCCTCGAACCAGGCTCAATTAAGAACACCTACGGCACAGGCTGTTTCGTTATGTTGAATACAGGCGAGAAGCCCGTGATGTCAAAGAATAATCTTCTTACCACTATTGCCTGGCAAATAGGCAATAAAGTAAACTACGCCCTTGAAGGATCAGTCTACGTGGGCGGTTCTGTTGTACAATGGCTACGTGACGGACTGGGAATCATTAAAAGCTCGTCTGAGATTGAAGAGCTTGCAAAGACCGTACCTGACAGTGGCGGCGTTTACTTTGTTCCGGCATTAACTGGTCTTGCCGCGCCTTATTGGGACCCTTATGCACGCGGTACCATCACCGGCATTACACGCGGCACGACTGCTGCTCACATCGCAAGGGCGGCACTTGATGGTATTGCTTTCCAGACTTATGATATTGCACAGGCCATGGCAAAAGACATGAACGACCGCCTCACAGAGCTGAAAGTAGACGGCGGTGCCAGCCGGAACAACCTGCTTATGCAATACCAGGCCGACCTGTTGGGGATTGAAGTTGTTCGCCCTAAAATAACAGAGACCACAGCCATAGGTGCTGCTTATCTTGCAGGACTGGGCGTAGGATTCTGGGATTCTGTTGATGAGCTGCGCCGTCAATGGAAGATTGAACGCACATTTGAACCGAATCCTGACAGCGAAGCCATCCAAAAGGCGCGTCAGGGATGGGCTGATGCCGTAGCCCGTACGCTTTCCACAAAACAATAAAAAGCCGAAAAGGCTATTTATCAAAAGCCTGACCAAAGACTCTTTCAACTTTATAAAACCTAAAACAATAAAACTATGGACAGCGTTGTATTGCATAAGTTCGTCTTCGAACTTGTGGGAACCATGATCATGATCCTCATGGGCGATGGTGTTTGTGCCTGTGTAACCCTCAACAAAAGCAAAGGACAAAACAGTGGATGGGTTGTAATAACCCTGGCCTGGGGCTTTGCTGTCATGTGCGGTGTGATGATAGCAGGACCTGTTAGCGGTGCACATCTCAACCCTGCCGTAACATTAGGTCTTGCCGCAGCAGGCTTATTCCCCTGCCCTTTAATCGTTCCCTACATAATTGCACAGATGACAGGGGGTTTCCTTGGGGCTGTTCTGGTATGGCTTTTCTACAAAGACCACTACGATGCAACCGAAGATGGCGATGCGAAACTGGGCACATTCTGCACTGCTCCCGCCATACGCCACTATGGTCAGAACCTTTTATGCGAGATAATAGCGACGTTTGTGCTCTTACTTTGCATCATAAGCTTCTCAACTGTTAATGCCACAGGCTTTGCTGCTTTAGGGCCTGTTCCTGTTACTTTCTTAATTATGGCTCTCGGCATGTCGCTGGGAGGAACTACGGGTTACGCCATGAACCCAGCGCGCGATCTGGGTCCTCGTATTGCCCATGCCCTTTTACCGATGAAGAGTTATAAGCGCAACAGCGACTGGGCATACGCCTGGGTACCCGTGGTTGGCCCGTTGGCAGGTGGTGTTATTGCGGGGGTGGCAGGCTGGTTTCTCTTTATTCACCCATAAAAAATAAGGAAAAAGTATATATATTGTGTAGTAAGAAATAATCTTACTAAATTTGCACTACGGAATATAACTAAACAAACGATTATAAATTATCATGTGGAAATTTTTAAATCCTCCCGCTTTCAAACCCGAAAAAAGCGGTGCTGAAGCCAACGCAGAGTATAAAAGACTGCGCTGGCAGGTCTTTTTAGGTATCTTTATTGGCTATGCAGGCTTCTACATTGTTCGCAAGAACTTCTCCATGGCCATCCCTATGCTTGCAGATCTTGGCTTTGACAAAGGCGAGCTTGGTATTGTTTTGTCGATGAATGCCATCGCATACGGCTTCTCTAAATTTATTATGGCGAGTGTTTCCGACCGCAGTAACGCCCGCCGTTTCTTGCCTTTAGGTTTGACGTTAGCGGCACTGTCTATGATGTTCATGATTGTACCGATACAGCTTATCGGTCGCGAACATAAGGATTTAGCCATTGCCCTGATGGCCTTTCTGAACTTTTTGGTAGGTTGGTTCAACGGAATGGGCTGGCCTCCATGCGGTCGTGTAATGACCCATTGGTTCTCAATTAAGGAGCGTGGCACCTGGATGTCGGTATGGAACTGTGCTCATAACGTTGGCGGTGCGCTGGTAGGGCCTATGTCTGTTTACGGTGCCGTGTGGTTTGGCTCATGGTTTTATGGTGCCGATACACAGCGATACTTCCTCATTGGCACTTATCTCTTCCCCGCTTGCGTGGCTATTCTCATTGCCATTGTTGCCTATTGTCTCATACGCGACACCCCACAATCGTGTGGCTTACCATCGATAGAGAAATGGCGTAACGATTATTCGAGCACATATAATGACAAGGCTGAGCAGGTCATGTCGACGAAAGACATCTTTAAGACCATCCTTACGAACCGCTTTTTGTGGTATATTGCCTTTGCCAACGCGTTTGTTTATATGGTACGATATGGTTGCTTAGACTGGGCGCCTACTATCTTAACCGAGCAGGGTATCAATATCAAGGATGCCGGATGGGCCTATTTTGCCTATGAGATGGCAGCTATTCCGGGTACCATTATCTGTGGATGGCTCTCCGATCGTGTATTCCATGGCCGACGTGCACTGCCCACAATGCTTTTCATGGGCATCGTAGCCGTACTTATTTTCATCTATTGGCAGAACTTCAATAACATACACATCGTTATAGCCTGCCTCATAGCCATAGGCTTTTTCATCTATGGTCCTGTGATGCTTATTGGCGTACAGGCTCTCGATTTAGCTCCCAAGAACGCGGCTGGTACGGCTGCAGGTCTTACCGGATTCCTTGGATATGTGCTCGGTACTGCGCTTCTGGCCAACGTTGTAATAGGTTATGTAGCCGAAAAGGCTGGCTGGAACTGGACCTTTGTGCTGCTTATCGGTGCATGTGTATTATCAATGCTGTTCATGGCACTTACCTACCAGCAAGAGCAATATCTTGTCAAGAAAGAGAACAGCCAGAAATAAAGTTTGCTGAACACCCCCACTATCCATTCCTTTTTAGGTATAAGTACTGTCTGATTTAATCGTATTGCAAGTACCATTAAAACGGAATGGACAGGTGTTTTCAATCTTTTCTCTGGTGTGTGGCGGCCGTCAGCAACGCTGATGACAGCCGTCAAACTCATTATACGGCGGCCGCCGTACGCGCTGTTGACGACCGCCATACCATTAACTTTTCAGCACAGGGGTTGTAACAAAATACTGTTAAGAATTTACTTTTCTGTCAAAAAGCCAGAACCTGATGAACGTAATGTAATATACTTTCTGACAAATGGCTGTTCAGGCAAAAGACTATAATAACTCAAAAACTTTAAAATTTATAACACAAAATTTCTTATGGAAAACAAAACCGACGTTTATGCTCCGTTAGGCGATAAACGCAAAAAGTTTATGAGCTGGCAGGCACGTACTATCCTGGTAACCATGATAGGCTATGCCATGTTTTATTTTGTTCGCAAGAACTTTTCATTGGCCATGCCCGGTCTCACGGCAGAATATGGCATATCCAACAAAAGCTTTGGCTGGATATTGTTTGTAAGCTCTCTGGTTTACGGTGCATCACGCTTTATTAACGGTTATGTGGTCGACCGTGTAAAGGGCCGTTTAGTTATGGCTGCAGGCTTGTTGCTATGTGCCATTTCCAATTTTGCCTTTGGTTTTGGCGTAGATATTACAGCCCTCATTGTAGGCACAAACCACGGTCCCGACTTTACGGCCATGCTTATCTTTTTTGTAGGCATCGTCATTATCTTTAATCAGTATTGTCAGGGCATGGGTTATCCTCCATGTGCACGTATATTACCCCACTGGATTCATCCGAGCGAGCTGGCCACTAAAATGTCAGTATGGAACACTTCCCACTCGATAGGTGCAGCCCTTGCCGTCATTGTTTGCGGTACAATTATGGGTGCACTAGGTACCGATATGAGTGCAAACAGCGATGTGGTAGCTCGCATCACTGAAAATCTGGCCAATAACAACGTAGGCAATGCATCGGCACAGGCTCTGAACTATGCTGCCCACGTAGGTGCGTGGAAATGGTGTTTCTGGATTCCGGCGTGCATTGCATTATGCGGAGCTGCCTTTATCCTCATCGGTTTACGCGACGAACCCAAGGAGGTTGGGCTGCCCGACCTGCCCGGTACTTCGCTTGGCGCTTACCAGGAAAAGCAGAATAAGGCTGCCCGTATGAAGTTTGAGCGCGTCATGGTTTGGCGTAACCGTTGGGTATGGACCTTTTGTATTGCCAACCTTTTTGTGTATATTGTACGTATGGGTATCCTCGACTGGGGACCAAAATTCCTTACAGAAAGCCGCGGTCTGGACATTTCGCAGGCCGGATGGACCGTTGCAGCTTTTGAAATAGCCGGCATTTTAGGAACCCTGTTTGCAGGATGGGCCACCGACCACCTTTTTAAGGGAAAGGGACATCATATGTGTGTAGTATGTATGGCAGGCGCAGCGTTGTTCATGACCATCTTCAGGCTGTTGCCTCAAGATGCAAGTCTGACGCTCACGGCAGCTGTTCTGGTAGGCGCCGGCTTCTGTGTTTACGGGCCACAAGCCCTCATTGGCATTGAGCTTGGCAAGCATGCTACAAAGGAAGCTTCGGCAAGAGCCAACGGCATTGCGGGTATTCTGGGTTACATCGGCTCAGGATTATCAGGCCTGCTTGTAGGTTATGTTGCCGACCTTTACGGCTGGACACACGTCTTTGAAACCATTATTGTTGTGGCAATCATTGGCATGATTATCCTCATCAGCATGTGGAATGCACCACGTGATGGTTATGAGCGTGCCTCTAAAATAGATTACAGTGACGTTGAGTCGTCGGACAAGTAAATCCTTAAAACCGTAATTTATGAACTTCGACAAATATATTTCGCCGTTAAGCGAAGAGAAACTTCTCCAGGCTTGTGCCAAAATAAAGCACGTAGCCCTTGACATGGACGGAACCATATATCTCGGAAGCACTCTCTTTCCATATACACAGGCCTTTCTGCAGACGCTGCGCGATAACGGAATATCTTATTCGTTCCTCACGAATAACCCCACAAAGAGCAGCAACGACTACCTTTTAAAGCTGCAAAAGCTGGGTATTGATGCTACCGAAGAGCAAATGTACACCTCGTCAATAGCCACAATCGACTATATTCGCATGCAATATCCCGAGGCCAAAAGGATATTCACCCTTGGCACGCCCAGCATGCAGGCCGAATTCAAAAAGGCTGGTTTTGAGATAACAAGCGACTCGGCCAATGACGTTCCCGACATTCTTGTAGTAGCTTTTGACACAACTCTCGAGTACTCGCGCCTGTGCAGGGCAGCCTGGTGGGCGTCAAAGACTAACATTCCATATATTGCAACCAATCCCGATTGGGTGTGTCCTACCGACCAGCCCACCATATTGGTCGACTGTGGCTCACTGTGTAAGGCCATCGAAGGGGCAACAAAGCGTCAGCCCGACATTGTTATCGGCAAGCCTAACCCTAATATGCTTTATTGCATTCGCGATAAATACAACTTGAAGGATGATGAAATAGCCATGGTTGGCGACCGCATTTATACCGACGTTGCAACGGCTCAGAATGCGGGTTCATTCGGCGTGTTAGTGCTTTCAGGCGAAACAACGCTTGAAGTTTCACTGACCTACGACCGCCAGCCCGACCTTACAGCTCTCAGTATAAAAGAGTTTGGAGAGCTGTTGCAGAAGTCGCGCCAGCTATAAACCACAAATAAGCGGGGAGCATACAACCATGTGTTTCCCCGCTTTATTCAATTTCTACCTGTAAAAACAATAACCATCTCCTTTTAACATCAAAGGAATACCCTTGGACAGGTGCGAGAAACAATAACGAAAACCTCAAACAAAAATTTGCCTTCAACCACAAAAAAGTAAAGATAATCAGCCTAAAAACAATAAGTTAATTTTTAAGAAACAGAAAAACTATTAGCACATGAAAAAACCTCTAAAAAACAATCATTGCAAAATTACATTGCTTTCATTGTCGGTCATGGCTGCTGTTAATGCGTATGGACAAAGGACTACGGTTACAGGAAAGGTGTACGACTCCGACGGTTCTTCGCCAATGATTGGTGTTACCGTGCAGCAAAAGGGACAAAAATCGGGAGTGGTAACCGACATTAACGGTAATTTTACAATTACCGTAGACGGTACCAACCCTGTTCTTACATTTAATTATCTGGGGTATTCGCCCACTACCGTCACCGTTGGAAAGAAGACACGCATCAGCGTAACGCTCAGTCCGGAAGCCAAAAACCTGAATGAAGTAGTAGTTACTGCATTGGGAATTAAGCGCGAAGAGAAGTCGTTGGGCTACTCTGTAAGCAAGCTTGACAACTCGGAACTGACGAAAGGTGTGAGCGCTAACTGGCTTGACCAGATGAATGGTAAGGTTGCAGGCCTCAGCATGCAATCAGCAGGCACAGGTCCTCTGGGCACAATGCGTGTTACCCTGCGTGGTGACCACTCGTTAAACTACGGCAACAACGGTGCCTTATTCGTTGTTGACGGTGTACCTATACAGTCAGGTACCGTTGCAACAGGAAGCGGAAGCACGTACAGTAATACTGATGCTCCCGTAGATTTTGGTAACGGAGCTGCCGACATTAACCCAGACGATATAGAATCGGTAACCGTATTGAAAGGTGCCGCAGCCACTGCTCTTTATGGTTCAGAGGCCGGAAACGGTGCCATTGTTATCACAACAAAGGGAGGAAGCAAGTCGGCAAAATGGGGTGTAACGGTTAATTCGTCTTTGGTTCTCGACTTAGCCAGCTACTGGCCAGACTTTCAAAAGGAATACGGATCGGGCGCAGACATGGGCCTTAATCCTTTTTCATATTATAGTGTATCGGCTGCAGATGCAACCGATGGCATAGGAAACGATGGCTCTAACTATTCAAGGGCTTCGTTTGGAGAGAAGTATGGCGAAGGGAAAATGCGCTATCAATACAACTCGTACAATTGGGAGACTGGCAAATATACACCTACTCCGTGGGTTTACCAGGACAACTGGTACAAAGGTTTCTTCCAAACAGGTACCACATGGCGCAACAACGTGGCCATCAGCGGGGGCAATGGTAAGGGGACTTCTGCCCGAATCAGCTTTACCGATACACGTAACAATTGGATAACACCAAACACAGGATATGTAAGTAACGATATAGCTATTGCATTTGATACTCCTGTAAGCAAGCGCATAAAGCTGAGTGCCCGTGTAAACTACACCGGGAAGCGCAGCGATAACCTGCCGGGAAGCGGCTACTCGGCAATGAATCCGATGTATCATTTAGGCTTCGGCTATTCGAACAACTCTATAAATGAGTGGAAAGATGAGTACTTTAAGGGACGCTTTACCAAAGAAAACATCGATGCAGGACGTACTGTTTATCGTTCGGGTACTCCTGTAAACCCTTATCGAACAGCATACGAAGAGCTGAACAAAATGAACAAAAGCCGAGTGTATGGCAATATGTCGGCCATCATTGATCTGGCTAAAGGGTTGAAGTTAAAGCTACGCTCGTCGCTCGATATGACCCACTCGTGGCGAACACAACAGCGTCCGTTCTACACCGTAAGCTATGAACAAGGTATGTATCGTGAACAGACAACGAATATTTACCATATTAACAACGACTTCCTTCTGACTTATACAAATAACAACTGGATCGACAAGAGGCTGGGATTCAATGTTTCTTTCGGAGGAAACAGCATGAATTACCGCTATTATAATAATCGTGTAACGCTCCAGAAACTACAAATAGATGGTGTGTACAACATCTATAACGTACCGTCAGGATATAGCCCTGACAACTTCAGTTACCACTCAAAGAAAAAGGTTAACTCCTTTTATGGGGTGGCTCAACTGAGCTGGGACAACACCTATTACCTCGAATTGACCGACAGAAATGACTGGTCGAGTTCGCTTGCCAAGAGCCATAACTCATACAATTATCCTTCAGCTTCGTTCAGTATGTTGCTCGATCGCGTACTCAATATGAAAGAAAGGGCAGCATGGATCGACATGTTGAAGCTAAAAGCGTCATGGGCAAACGTAGGAAGTGATACGTCACCCTATTCTCTTGACCGTTATTACAATGCTACATCCTACTTTGGAAGCTATCGCATTTCACCAACAATGCCCAACGCTAACATCAAACCTGAGAACCAGGAAAGCTGGGAAGGCGGTCTGGAAGGCAAGATGTTTGGCGGACGATTAGGTTTTGATCTCACAGCCTATACAACAAGCACGACAAACCAAATTGTCAATGTTGCTGCCGATCAAATTACTGGAGTAACTGGCTATACTATTAATGCTGGTGAAATTAGCAGCAAGGGACTCGAAGTTTCCATCAATGGAAGCCCCGTGAAAACACGTAATTTTGAATGGAGTATGAGGCTAAACTGGAGTAAAAACTGGAACAGGCTTGTCAGCTTGCAGAATGAATGGAATCCCGATCAGCCTTATCAAACCGATATGGGAACCACAATTGGTAACCGCGTTTACGTGTATTCGTTCGTAGGACACGAAATGTACCGAATCTACGGACATGGCTACAAGCGTGCTCCAGAGGGCGCATTCTATCTCGATGACAATGGAAACAAGGTTGATTGCAGCGGTGCAAAGATTATCAGTACATCAGGCTATCCTACAATTGACAAAACAACACTCATTGATTTAGGAAAGGTAAATCCCGACTGGAAAGGCGGACTTAATATGAATTTCCGTTATAAGAACGTCAATGTAAGTATGGATTTCAGTGCCCAGGCAGGCGGACACTGTTACTCGACAACCAATTTTCTGCTCTCTTATCAGGGCCGATTGAAAAACTCGCTGGCAGGACGTTACGACGGTCTTGTTGTTGAAGGCGTTCATGCGAGCAACAATGCCGACGGAACAGTAACATACACGAAGAACAATACCGTCTTCGGAAGCACGCTTTCCTACTATAATACTTACGTCTGGAACCGCGACAACACTGAGGAAAACACCTTTAGTACAAACTTCTTTAAGTTTAAACAGTTACGCGTTGATTACAGTTTGCCACAGAAATTCTGTCGTAAAACAAAGTTCCTGAACAGCGCAAGCATTGGTGCATACGCCACTAATCTGTTCTGCATTACACCATTCCCACAATACGATCCTGAAGCCGCAATGGTAAGTGGAGCTGATATTTATGGTGGTATTGAGACGTTAGCCTACCCTATGACCCGCTCATACGGTTTCAATGTTAAACTTTCATTCTAAACAATATGAAAATAAAGTATTCAGTTTTGGCGTTGGTATGCGGACTCACTTTTGTCGGATGTACGCAGAATTTCGAAGAAACCAACACCAATCCCAACAAGATAACCGTTAAAAGCGGAAAACTAAGTGCATCGGCTATGTTCGAAAAGAACCTGTATGATGGCACAAATTACCTTACCTATATAAGCTGGTTCTGGAATGATGAGCTTGTACAGCATACTGCATGTACAGGTAATACCGTTCGTAATGAGCACAGATATAACATAGGTGACGCCAATTGGGCCAGCCTTTGGGACCATATTGCAGGGTATGCTTCAAACATAAACGAAATGAACCGACTGGCTAAACTGCAGAAAGATATTGCCATGCAGGCTGTGTCTAAAACCATGTTCGTGATGTTTATGCAGAATTTAACCGACATGTTTGGCGACATTCCTTATCGCGAAGCTTTCATGGCCGAGCAGGGAAATCTGGCTCCAGCCTTCGACAGTCAGGAAGAAGTATACAAACAAATGTGTGCCGATCTCGAACAAGCCAACAAGCTTTACGCGTCAAATCCGTATGTAAACAGCAACTATGCTGCCCTCGACAACATGTATAGCTTCAATATGAAGAAGTGGCAAAGGTTTAATAACTCGCTGTATATTCGCGTATTGGGCCGGCTGATGGGACGCAATGCAACTGTCGTTGACAGCACAAACAACATGACAGTCAAGGAAAAGTTGCAACAAATTATAGACAATCCCGCACAATATCCGGTGTTTACATCGAACGATGACAATGCAACTGTCAGATTTACAGCCGTTGCACCTTATTACTCTGAGTTTGATCCTGCCAATTATACCGAGTCAGACTTCACTTATAGCTCCTATCATCTCTCCGAACAAACAATTAAAATGATGGTTATTAAAGGCCTGAATGCCGACGGAAGCATCAATATGAAAGCCGACGTTTACGTTGACCCACGCCTGCATATCATTGGAAAGCAACGCGACAGTGCACCTTATTGGAAAGGAACTGTCGCGGGAGGACTGGCCGAAAATCAAGGCAACGATGACCGTGCATCCTCATATCTTAATACAGAAGTGCTGCGAAGGAACAACGCCGACGGCTTTTTGATGGGCTTTGATGAGTTACAATTCATCCTCGCAGAAGCAGCTTTGAAGGGTGTTATCAACGGTGGAGACGCTGCTGCCCGTACATATTATGAGGCTGGTATAACCGCCAACATGCAGAAATGGAGCAAGTTTGCCCAGGCTGCCGTGCCTGTCAACACACCCGTTGATTATATAATCACCGACCAGGGCATTGCTGATTATCTGCAATCGCCACTGGCTTCGTGGGACATCAACACCAATCACGAAGAACTTATACTTAACCAAAAGTATATTGCTACGTTCTGGGTAGGTATGGAAGGCTGGAATGATTACCGTAGAACAGGCTATCCAGAGCTGACAATTGGGCAGGGAACCGACCCCAACGATTTCGTATTACCTACACGAATGGGCTATCCGAACACCACAACGGCAACCAATGCTGCCCATGTTGCCGAGGCTCTGAAGAGAATGAAAGCCAATGCTAACGACATGAAGACACCATTATGGTGGAGTAAGAAAGCTATTGAAGGCGGACTTTAAAATCAACAACTATGAACAAAAATAAAATATTAGCATCGTTACTGCCCCTTATCGGAATGATGTTCTTTCCCGCATGTTCTGACAACAATACCGAAACGGGCGAACCTTTTCTAAAGTTTGACACACCCTCCACATCCATAAGCGTAAACGTTGACGGCATGACACAGGCTAACCGCAAGCAAGTAACTGTTCGTTCTAACCGCGCATGGAAGGTACTGTACAACAATCCTGCCGATACCACATGGCTACATCTCTTCATAAATGAGGGTGTAGACGACGGCATTATACACTACTGGGTTGACAAGAATACAGCCTTTAGCACCCGCGAAGGCAAGTTTAACTTCGTTGCAAAAGATGGCTCAACGCTCAACTCTCTCAGCTTTATACAAGAGGCTAATCAGCCTTTAGTACAAATTGTTAACGGAGATCAGGGCTTTAATTTACTCCCTGAAGCAGGAAAATTAGCCATTGCCATCAACCACAATGTTCCCTTTGAGGCGAGTCTTTCAGCAACAACCTGGGCACGAATTGACCAGCAAACCGACGACTCGGTATACATTTCATACGACAAAAACCGTACAGGCGACCGCACTGTTACACTAACAGCCAAAGGTACAGGAGAGCAAAGTAACCTCGTTTCAACTGCTACAATTACTCAATCTGCACCCGGACTTGTCATGAATGAAGACTTTACCTGGCTGAGTGAGGGCGAAGACAAACCCTATTATGAATATCCCGAAGAGAGGCTATCGAGCTGGAGCGCAGCAGAAATAGGCCACGGATGGACATCTCTAAACGGTTTTCTCTATGGTGGTATTGGCTACATCAAACTCGGTAAAACCAAAATGGCCGGCGATGCTGTATCTCCTGCTTTGACAGGACTGACCGGACCCACCAACATTCAGGTCGATTTCAAGGGTGTCGGCTATACGGCAGGTAATAACAAACACGATGATGCCGTTCTTAAAGTAGGCATTATGGGGCCTGGCGAACTGGTTAACGACAACAGCACTATCGACATAAACGGTACCATATATAAATGTATCCGTTTCGAACTGACATCGTTCCCGAAAGTTGTTCCCAACAGCGAGTACAACCCATTTGCACAACCCGATGCCAACTTTACATTCCATATTAAAAACGCAACCAGCGAAACCCGCCTGGTTTTCATTGGTGGAGAAGTATGGGGTGCAGCATTAAACGGTGTAGGACAAAGCAAAAACCGTTGTTATATTGACGATGTTAAGGTAATGAAAGAATAAACAACAGGGCTGCACAACAGTTGTAACACAGGCTCCTGGCGGCATAAGCAGGAGCCTGAACAAGAGCTTTTAAACATTTAATATTTTAATATTACAAACACAATGAACTATTCACACATTCGTATTAAACTGGCATCATTCGCAGTGATGGCCTTTATGGGAACTACTTTACATGCTCAAACCAGAATTATTGCGCATCGCGGTTACTGGGATTGCCCCGGAAGTGCACAAAACTCACTGACATCTTTACGCGCTGCTGACGCCATAGGGACTTACGGTTCTGAGTTTGATGTTCATCTCACAAAGGACAATAAGATCGTCGTTAATCACGATCCGACAATAGAAAAATACCAGATTCAGACCTCAAACTATAAAGATTTAAAGAAGTGTAAACTCAGAAACGGAGAGAAATTAGCCACTCTTGAAGAGTATCTCGATGCAGGAAAGTCGTTGAAAACTCGTCTTATCCTCGAAATCAAAGCCCAGTACAGCCAGAGCCATGAAGACTCATTGGTGCGCGAAACTGTCGAAATGGTTAAGGCAAAAGGGTTGGAAAACCGCACCGATTACATATCGTTTAGCGGTAATGCCTGCCTTTTACTAAAGAAATTGTGCCCCAAATCATCTGTCTCTTACCTTAATGGTGACTGGGATCCGCAAACCATCAAAGACAAAGGACTGGATGGAATCGACTACCATTACAGGGTATTGGCTTCTCATCCCGAATGGATTAAGCAGTGTCATGACTTAGGTCTCACCGTAAATGTGTGGACAGTTAATGACCTTAACGATATTGACGGCTTCATTAAAGCAGGTGTCGACTTTATCACGACAAACAAACCTGTCGAGGCTTTAAAGCTGTCCAAGTAAGCTTTAAAGGCTAAAAGCCTCCGAATATCAGCATAAGGGAAACGGGATAACGTTACTAAGTACCTGTACCAGGCACGTATCCGGTTTCCCCTTTTTTCAATTGTCCAAATTACATTAAAGTAACATATTTCAAACTTATAAGACATGAAGACTATTGGTGCCAGAGGAATGAAGGTTATGAAACTTCTGCATCTTATTGCTACAATGATGTGGACTGTCGGGCTGGCCGGCATTGCGGTACTCATGTCAGGCTCATTCTGTTCGCCCATTGATGTGGCTTTAACTTTCAGGAAAGTGCTGGATGTCGACTTTTTTCTGGTAATTCCTGGTGCACAGACAACCATTATCCTGGGCCTTATTTACGGTATCTTTACCCATTGGAGATTTTTTAAACACCGCTGGATAACATTAAAATGGTTTATTGCCATCAGTGTCATCTTGTCGGGCAGGTTTATTTTCCATCCGCTTTGCTCTGAAGTTATCGACTTTGCCGATGCTGGCATTGTACAATATAACCCGCAAATTACAAACCTTATTTTTAAATGTCAAATACTCAACGCTGTGCAGATTGCCGCATTGCTGTTTCTTGTTGGTATATCTGTATTTAAACCCAGGTTAGGTGAGAGGCTGAAAACAGATAATCATCATACAGCTACCATACTCCTTTTACTGATTTTTCTGTTTCCTCTACAACTCAAAGCCACGAAAACATCACCAGGTACACAGGCTCCAAACAACCAAAAGCAATTATCTGAGCTATGGGATTGGCACAATCCCATGACTGAATCTACCCCTCCCTTGCATGGCAGGGCATGGAATAAAGAAACGGGAGTTGCATCGTTTGCACGCATCCCCGAGCGTCTTAAGCCCCAGCTGCCGCCCGCAGTATACAAGCTTGCACAACAGAGTGCAGGCATCTCGGTTCGCTTCATCACCAATTCGTCCAACATTTGCGTACGAATGAAGACCGCCAATAAATCGGCACTTACAAACATGAGCAGCCTGAACGAATCGGGAGTTGACCTGTATGCCGTTATGCCACATGGCGTTTTCCACTGGCTTGGCACCCATCAGCAATACCGTTTTGGCAAGACAGCAGCCGACACCACAAGATTTTTCTACCGTAATATCGATGTAAAGGGACCCACCG
This sequence comes from Prevotellaceae bacterium, assembly GCA_015256945.1. Classification (GTDB taxonomy): domain Bacteria; phylum Bacteroidota; class Bacteroidia; order Bacteroidales; family Bacteroidaceae; genus Prevotella. The sequence continues at coordinate 41,025 of JABZLB010000024.1, forward strand.
AATACCTGCTTTACCTGCCCAATTACAACACAGTTACGTTCCTTGAGATAGGTATTGACAAAGGTTCTTCGTTCTACTTTGTTGCACCATCTGCCGAAAAACCCGTGGTTGTATACGGTTCTTCCATTATCCAGGGGGCGTCACCGTCACGTCCCGGCCTCAGCATCACCAATATTGTACAGCGTAACCTCAATACGCCTGTGATAAATCTCGGCTTCTCGGGCAACTGTTTTATGGAGCCTGCACTATTTAAGGCTTTGGCCGAAATTGACGCAAGGGCATACGTTATCGACCCTATTCCCAACTCACACCGCCTTTCAGAGAACGAAATCATAAAGCGCATTACCGAAGGTATCGACATATTGAGACAGAAAAACAATACGCCTGTCATTCTCGTTCAGAACTACGCTGCCAGCGACAGCGTCATGATGAAGGCCTCGTATGCTTCATATCTCGCTGCCAATACGGCACTGTATAAGGCCTATAAAACCATGAAACGTCAGGGCATAAAGAATATTTATCTGCTTAGGAAAGAAAAATTAGTGCTCGGCGAGGAAGGTATGATTGAAGGTTCCCACCCCAACGACCTCGGCACAATGGTTTATGCACGTGCCTATACCGATATTTTACAGAAAATTTTAGGGCGCAAGCCATCATACAAATAAAAATGGAGGTCAGGTTCTTACATATAAACCTGACCTCCATTATTGTTTTTTTCTTAAGGGTGCACCTTATTATATAATAACCGATATAATGGGTTAGAACTGGTTTTCTACAATATCGGTCAGCACATCCTTTATGTTAAGGCCGGCTGCACGCACCTGCTGGGGAATAAAACTCGTGGGGGTCATGCCCGGAGTAGTGTTTATTTCGAGCATATTAATTTTATCGTTGCCGTCCTCGTCTTTCGATATGATATAGTCGATACGTATAATTCCGTTTGCCCTCAGGATGTCATATATACGGCTTGTTTCAGCAGCCACCTTCTCTGCGGTTTCTTTTGAAAGGCGCGCAGGGGTTATTTCCTGTACCTGTCCGTTGTATTTGGCATCGTAATCAAAGAACTCATTCTTTGTAACTACTTCGGTAGCAGGCAGCACAACCAACTTATTGCGTGTTTTATAAACGCCTTGTGATATTTCAACACCGTCAAGGAACGACTCAACCATCGCCTCGCTGCTCTCCATAAAAGCCTTACGAAGGGCCGGCGCAAGCTGGTCAGCGTTCTTCACTTTACTCACACCGAAGCTCGAACCATCGGCTGAAGGCTTCACAAAACAAGGCATGCCAATGCGCGCTGCAATAGCCTCGGCATCGTATTTTTCGCCACGATGTAACAGAATACTGTCCCCAACGTTTACATCAAAGCCACGCAAATAGTTATTTAATACATATTTATCGAATGTCATTGCTTCAACAAGCACACCGCTTGTCGAGTAAGGAAGGTGAATTAAATCAAAGTATCCCTGCATCGGACCGTTCTCACCGGGCTGTCCGTGTATCGTAATGTAGGCATAATCAAAAACTACTGCCTTACCATCCTGACCAATAAAGGAGAAGTCGTTGCGGTCAATTGGCGCTACTTCACCATTATCAAAGTTCACGTTCCAGGTTTGTCCCTTCACATCTACCACGTAAACGTTGTAGCGTTCCTTGTCAAAAAACGAATACAAACCTTGTGCAGAGCGCAACGATACGTCGTGTTCAGACGAATCACCACCGCATACAATAGCAATGTTTCTTTTTAGATTCTTCATATCTTCAGTAAATAAAGTTCTGTTCGCATTTTTTTATCGTTCTCGTAAATCCCTGGGCTCTACAATTCAGTTGTCCGGCTTCGCCGTAGTTCCTTTGATAAATCCACGCCATTTTTCGATAAGGGTGGCAAAGTCGTGCGGCCATTCTGAATCAAAATCCATCTGTTTTCCCGTCTCGGGATGGACAAAACCCAATGTCTTTGCGTGCAGGGCTTGTCTCGGACAAAGATTGAAACAGTTTTGGATAAAAGCCTTATAGGTTGAACTTCGCTGCCCGCGCAATATCTCTGTGCCGCCATAACGTTCGTCGCCAAAGAGCGGATGACCTGTGCTTCGCATGTGAGCACGGATTTGATGCGTACGCCCTGTTTCGAGAATACATTCAACAAGGGTTACATATCCAAACCGTTCTATCACACGATAATGGGTTACAGCAGGCTTCCCGACCTCTGAATCGGGCGAGAATACTTTCATGCGAAGCCGGTCTTTCGGGTCGCGTGCAATATTCCCTTCGATACGACCTTCGTCTTCAGTAAGGTTACCCCACACCAGAGCATGATAGCTACGATGCGTTGTTTTGTTGAAAAACTGTTTTCCAAGCGATGTCTTGGCTTCAGGAGTCTTCGCTACAACAAGCAGTCCGCTGGTGTCCTTGTCTATACGATGCACTAATCCTACCTCAGGATTGTTGGCATCAAAGCTCTCCATATCACGCAAATACCAGGCTACGGCGTTAATCAAAGTACCACTGAAATTACCTGCTCCCGGGTGTACTACCATGCCAGCCTCCTTGTTTATCACCATCAGGCAATCGTCTTCATACACTATATTCAGTGCAATATCTTCGGGCTGTATGGATGAATCGCGCTTAGGACGGTCGAGCATCAGACTGATTTCATCGCCTGGACGAACCTTATAGTTACTTTTTACCGGCTTACTGCCAACAAAAAGACAGCCGGCATCGGCCGCCGTTTGTATGCGGTTACGGCTCGAATGCTGCATGTGATCAACCAGAAACTTGTCAATTCGTACGGGTTTCTGCCCGGCATCGACCACTATTTTCCAGTGCTCGTATAGCTCCGAAGCCTCTCCAGAGGCAGAAGGAACGGCAGCATCAAGCTCGTCTTCCTCAAATTCTATATCGTCGTATTGCTCTGACATGGGCGTTATTGCTATTGAAAAGTTTGTCATCCGCTACGGAATGAAACTGTTTTAAGCTTCTTCTTCTGTAATTAATCAGGCAAGAAACCTGTACACTACTGTCCTGACGGGGCCTGCTCCGACTTCGGTTTCTCGTTGTCTTCTGACGAGCCTGTTACCTCTTCAAAGTCGTCAACGTCGCCCTCTTCGTCTTGTTGGTAAACGGGATCCACATAGTTTACCGAATCATCAGCAGAGCGCATGCCGTTACCTACCTGAATAATAAGAACATCGTCAACGGGTATTTTGTCGCCGCTTGATACATGACGGCCTTTCACTAAAATGCCATAAACCCAGTCTTTCTCACCTGCTACAAACTCAGGTTGCCCTAATTTAAAGCCCATAGCCGTAAGCTTGGCCATGGCCTCGCGCAGCGAACAGTTGTCAATAACATCAGGAAGGGTTATGGTTGGCGAGCTTGTTGCGTTGATGGTAACCGTAATTACATGTCCCGACTTAACGCGTTCGCCAGGTGCCGGCGACTGTTCGAGAATACATCCCGGAGGCAATGTCTTTACATATCCGGTATCAGTAACCTCCATAACAAGGCCCAGCTCGTTAAGAATATGCTCGGCATCTGAGCTGTTTTTGTGAATAAGTTCAGGTACGGCTATCGATTCGCCATGATGAGTATAGAAGCCAATGGCAGCCTTAAAACCAAAAGCAAGCAGCACTACAACCGCAACCATCGCTGCCAGATTGCCCCAAAGATACCCGCTTTTGAACTTTCCTACAAATTCTGAAATTGTCATCTATACCCTAATTTTCTACAAAGATAGTGCAAATAGGCTATACTGCAAAATAAATTACGCGCTTTTTAGAAGCCTGCATACCTTGTGCAGACATGCCATACCGCCATTATCAAACACCTTAAAAAACAAAAGGCAGCCAGGTTAATCCTTGCTGCCTTTTATCGTCACGCTGTGACGACGAAAGCTTTTACTTTCCGTGGTTCTCGTCAGAAACAGTCAACTTCTTGCGACCGCATGCACGACGGGCAGCCAATACGCGGCGACCGTTCTTTGTTGCCATTCTCTCGCGGAAGCCATGCTTGTTCACACGACGACGGTTGTGTGGCTGGAATGTTCTTTTCATTTTCTTATCTGTGTTTTAATTATTATTATTTCTGCAATTATAGTGCCCGTGCTTCTTATGAGAAACCACCACACCGTTTGGGCTGCAAAGTTACTCATATTTTTCGAACTTACAAAGATTTATACCGTTTTTCATACTCAGTTTTTTGTTTTCGCCTATTGAAAGGTGCATAAAACGACCGTTAAACCTCTGTGGTTACATCGTAACACCCATGAAAAACAACCCGTATTATCCTTACCTTACATGGCAATGTTCATTGTATGGCGGCCGCCAGCAGTGCTGTTGACGGTCGCCATACACATTGTTTGACGGCCGCCGTACGCGTTGCTGACGGCCGTCAAACAGCAAACCTTACATCTCTGTCTGCACAACAAAATACCACAATATGCTTCACTATCAGGGCTAATTGCGTTACCATTACACAACGAAAGGGGCACTATACAAAACATTTATAGCATCATTGCTTATTTTCTGCAAAAAAATAGTAACTTTGCAAGCAAAGAGATTTGATAAACATAAACTTTTTATACAATAACAATGATCAATTCACAGGACATAAAAATCGGAAC
>JABZLB010000002.1 GCA_015256945.1 Prevotellaceae bacterium
AAATAGATTATCTTTCAATCATTACAGAGCCAATAAGTTCGGAGTTGACTGATTTCATCGCGCTTTTTAACCAGTCGCTTTCTCACACTAATGGCATGCTGATGCAGGCGCTCGACCATATACGCCAGCGTGGAGGAAAGCGTATGCGTCCGATACTGATACTGCTGATGGCACAGAATTTCGGAAGAATTACCGATGTTACGCAGCATGCAGCAGTGGGATTAGAGCTTTTACATACGGCATCGCTCGTGCATGATGATGTAGTAGATGAGAGCGGAGAGCGGCGCGGACAAGCATCGGTGAACAAGGTGTTCGACAATAAGGTAGCGGTATTGGTGGGCGATTACATTCTTTCAACAGCACTGATGCAGGTAAGTTTTACCCATTCGGAGGTTATCGTACGAAATTTAGCCGAACTGGGGCGTACATTATCGAATGGTGAAATACTTCAATTGTCGAATATTCAGAATCAGGATATATCGGAAGATATTTACTATCAGGTAATCAAACAGAAAACAGCTGCATTGTTTGAAGCCTGTGCAGCCTTAGGTGCCCTGTCGGTAGGTGCAACAGAACATGATATAGAGGGTGCGCGCAGGTTCGGTCGAAATCTGGGTATTATCTTTCAGATTCGTGACGATATTTTTGATTATTATGACCATGGTAATATAGGGAAACCTACGGGTAACGATATGATGGAGGGCAAATTGACGTTGCCTGTAATCTACGCACTGAAGTCGACGCAGGATAAAGACATGCTTACACTGGCGCGAAAAGTGAAGAACGGCTGTGTGACCAAGGAGGAAATAGCGTGTCTTGTTGATTTTACCAAGGCACATGGAGGTATAGAATATGCCGAAAAGCGGATGTGGGACTTTCATGCTGAGGCTATGCAGTTTGTTCATGCCGAGGTGAAAGATGAAGCCGTGCAGCGAAGCTTAAAGGCCTATCTTGATTATGTGATAGAGCGAAAACTATAATATCTCTTATCGCCTATATCATCGTTACGCCGTAATTGTTTTGCAATTACGGCGTAACGACTTTTTTATACACTATATCTCATTAGCTCTCAGCTATTGGGTTTGGCCAAAAGCACTTGCCCTTACACTGTAAAAGCAATATAATTGTAGTATAAAGGGTATTGCATCAGGTTTACATAGAAATCACATAGGAGTTGTATGCTCTGGTATTATTCATATTCACGTACATGGAATACGATAGTTTGAGGGTCAATATCAAGCAGCTTACAAAGTTCTTTTAAAATGTTTATTTTGGTGTATGTAGAACCTTTTTGATAGGCGTATATGCCCGGCAGGACTTCTTCGCAATATTCTGTTTTTGTTGATTCGGAGTATAGGACAGAATTATTGGAACTATTGGCTATTTGTTCGAGCTCATAATGGTGTTTCTTATCGAATATCTCAACGATGGTTTTAAGAACTTTTTTCCAACTAATATTCTCTTTCAGAGCAATGGTTGTTCCATCAATGGAGCAATCTATAAATGCATGGTTTGTAAAATCATCAGTTTCATCATCAAGCGTTAGCTCATTATATACTTTCTTTTGTGGCTGATAAGTTGAAATAGGAACGTACCAAATACTGACAGCTTCGTCGAGAATAAGCTTTAAACGTTGCTTTAACTCATTTTCACCCCATTGGGTTTGCTTACTGATAAAGCAATTAAGGTGCAACGGCGAGTATTTAAAGCCTACCTTATTACCTTTGTCGTCGGTGACCTCTTCGAGCTTATAGTGGAACGTTCCATTGCTATACGAGCTGTTATAACCTGTTAGCGTAAGGTTAGCTATGCTGTTAAGCCACTGAGTATGTATTGTATCGGCATTATCTCCGAGAGATGAACGCCATTCATCACTTAAACGTTGTGGCATAATATGTTCAATAGATAGCACATCGTTACCTTTCCCCAGCATCTTGTCAATGATTGATTCATCGGACTCTTTGCTGTGCCCAGCATTCAACCTATAAAAAGTATACACTTTATTTTTCTGGCGCATGTTGTAGATATTCTTCTCTGCAAACGACTTCCTAAACTCGTCATCGGAGGGGAAGCGGCTTGATTCGGGTCTTGAAGTGAGCAGGTAAATAACCGCATCAACATAACTGACTTGTTCTTTTTCTGTCATCTTTTCTGCTGATCCGTGTAGATTTGCGAATATTTTATTGAGAGCATTAGTTGGGACTTCACAGATGAGACGACGGAAAATAAAGTTCTCTATACCAGACATGATGGTTACAGTGTCGTCTTCACTGACCATACCCATATAATAACTGTTTAATAAATTGAAGATGTATGGGTGGATGACGGTCATTTCTAACAGTGTCAGTCGTCTAAGTATACGATTAAGTTTGCTGCTTTTTGTCTTAGCATTTTCTATCTCATACAGGTATAAGGCGAATTGTTTCATGTCTGCCAGCAGGTTGCTGGCTTCTATTTCATTGTGTATGGCATATGTTTTGAAAGTGCTGTATACGTCACGTAATGCAGGGATATGGGTAGTTTTAGAAGTAAGATAATCACGTACAAAGTTAGTTACAGCACCTAAAGCATCTTTTTCAAGCCCTGTATAGTTGGCATATTGTTCAATGTATACCCAATATTTTTCGTAGCATTCCTTTTGTATATTGTCGGGCAGATTCATCAAAATAAAGTTGCGGATTTTATCACCATCAGATAATGCAAGCCCTGTTGAGTTGAGTGATTCGAAGATTAGTTGTGGGTTATCGTTTGCATCTAATTCTATTTTTACCATGGCAAGACGCCTGATTGCATTGTCAAACTCTGCAATGCTGTATTGTGAGGCCTTTATCCATTCATAAAACAGGTTGAAATTACGTGTAATATTTGAGTCTTTCTCTATTTTATCCTTATCATTTTTGATGAGGGCTTCGAAGGCCTTTCGATCCTTTTCAACATGAATGATTTTAGGGAGACGTATGTTTTCGTCTTTATCAGAAGGATAAGAATACTTGTTTGTAATGTTTTGACGCATGGTATTAGTGCAGTCTTTCAATCCTTCCGCAATGAGTTTACTCATAGCTAACCACATGAGAGATACCGTGGTAAGGCGTTGTTGACCATCAATTACACTAAAGGTTTCTTGTCGATTATAGTATATGACAATGCTCCCAAAGAAATGTTCTTTCTCGTTATTAATAATGGAGAGCAGGTCATTAAATAACTGTCTGCATTGTTTGGTACTCCAATTGTAATTTCTTTGGTAAACGGGGATGACATATTTTACCTCATCTCCAGAGAAAAGGCTTACTAACTTTGATTTGTGTGCGTCCATGAAGTGTTATGGTTTGTTTGATATTTATTGTTGAATTGTTTTTTAATTCTGTGATTTAAAGTAGATTCTTGTTGGATTTTTAGACATGTTTGTTGTATATATGACATTCGGATGTACATCAAAAACGGCCGAGAATGTGTCGCTAAACTTATGATAGTATTGATAGCCCGTTGCGTATATACAGTATGCTTATGTGCAAATGTAGTAATATTTCCTATATATAAGAAGGGACTGTTAAGAAAAGTACTGTTGTTTTGTATTTTACAATTATAATCTTTCGATTCTATTTATCTCGAAGATTATGCGTATTGTCATATATCTTGTATAATCAATGGCACACTTTTTTGATAGGTTTCTTAACTCAGTATCTAATAAAAAGCCCCAAATTACTTGCTTTACAAGTTAATATGAGGCTATAAACAGGCTACTTGCACGGAGGTAAAAGCGCACCAATACGTAAGTATTAGAAGAACTTTATCTCCTTTCCTTCAATTTCACTCAACAAAAGGTTGGCAAGACGACTGGTACCAAGGCGGAATAATTCGTTGGTAAGCCAGGCCTCTCCACACACTTCTTTGACAATAGTATAGTATGTAATAGCCTGCATAACAGTGTTAATGCCACCCGCCGGCTTCAGTCCGATGACGATTCCAGTCTCATTATAGTATTCCTTAATGGCCTTTGCCATCACGTATACAGCTTCAGGGGTGGCACCGAGTTTCTCTTTTCCAGTTGACGTTTTGATATAATCGGCACCAGAATACATGGACAGAATTGCTGCTTTCTTGATATTCGACAGGCTGCCAAGGTCGCATGTCTCGAGGATTACTTTCATGGGTACGTCGCCACAGGCTTGTTTTAGTTCGTTAATATCGTCGCTGATGCCTTCATAATCCTCTGAAATGAACTTGCCTACCGGCATTACAATATCTACATTTTCGGCACCGTCATGGATAGCTAACGCTGTTTCAGCAACCTTAACCTCTATGAAAGTCTGCGACGATGGGAAAGCACCGGCAACGACTGCAATCTGTACGCCGTCAACTTCAAGTGTTTGGCGCACGAGGTGGGCGAAGTTAGGGTAGGTGACAATCGTGGCAACATGTGGTAAATTAGGGTATACTGAGTCGAATTTGTTCACCTTTTCTACCATCGATAAAATATGTTCCTCGGTATCGGTAGTGCTTAATGATGTCAGTTCTAAAGAGCCCAGTAAGAACTTTTTTACCTCAACAGTGTTATTTTCAGGCACTTTTTCGGTAATTATTTTTTTTAATTCTTCTTGCACTTCCAACTGATCGACATTAAGATTATATTTTGCAAATGCTTGCTCAATTTTACTACTGTCAACACGTCCTTTGCTGTTCTGGCTTTGGATATTACGTGAAATTTTCTCTTTGATGATTCCCATAATCTGGTTAGCTTAAAGTATTTATTTCTGTTTATTATTTTCTAATGGTGACATAAGCTTAGGGTTATTCTTATGTCGTGTTGCATCACGTTTTACTTTCTTTTCCATGCTTTTATGGAATTCTTCGGTAAGGTCGATGCCTGTTTGGTTGGCGAGGCAGCATAGTACCCATAATATGTCGGCCATTTCTTCGCCAAGATTATCTTCTTCTCCTGCTTTAAAGGTTTGTTCACCATATTTACGTGCGATGACTTTTGCTAATTCGCCGACCTCTTCAGTAAGACATGCCATGTTAGTAAGTTCTGAAAAATAACGCACGCCATAGGTCTTTATCCATTGATCAACAGCATGTTGTGCTTCTTTAAGTGTTGTTTGTCTGTTCATCTTGTATTTCTGTTTCAATTTCTACCCTTGTCAAGTAGATACATATTGGTAATGATTCAAGCAGTTTATGCGAGTATAGGGGTTGTAATTGAGAATAATAGATACGTAATAACAGAGTAGGGGGTAATACAATCTGATTATTCTCTGTGTTTACTGTCCATGCAAATGGTTACAGGGCCATCATTAAGGAGGTTGACTTTCATATCAGCACCGAATTCGCCAGTGCCTATATCTTTGCCCAATGCTGATGAAAGAACTTCACAGAAACGATTATAAAGAGGAATGGATATTTCGTGAGGAGCTGCATGTATCCAGCTTGGCCGATTACCTTTTTTATAGCTTGCCATGAGTGTAAACTGTGAAACAACGAGAATCTCGCCTTTAATGTCTGTTACACAAAGGTTCATTACGCCTGCATCATCATCAAAAATGCGGAGACCAATGAGCTTCTTGACAAGCCATTGTATATCTTCTTCTTCGTCGCTGGTACCAATACCAAGTAGAACAAGCAATCCCTTTCCTATGGATGACTTTACTTGTTGGTTGATAGTTACTGATGCATGGCTGACACGCTGTATTACAATTCGCATGTAATTTAAAAATTTTATATAGGCAAAGATAGCAAAAAGATGATTATATTACAAACATTGCGTATGTTTTATTCTGTAATGTGTGTACTGGTTTCAGGTTGTTTATGAAAGAAATTAAATAGAATCTGGGCTTTTGAAGGACCTATATTGGTAGCAAGTTCTTCTAGTGTTGCTACCTTTATGTTAGCTACTGATTTAAAGTGTTTTAGCAAATCTTCTTTTGTCTTTGGACCTATCCCTTTTATATCATCCAATACAGAGTGGAGGGCATGCTTTGAACGTTTGTCTCTATGAAATGTAATGGCATAGCGATGTACCTCGTCTTGTATTTGTGTAAGAATGTGAAATAGATCGCTATCTGGCTTTAAACCAATGACTTGCGGTGGAAATCCATAAAGCAGTTCGTTGGTACGGTGTCGGTCGTCTTTAGCTAATCCTGCAATGGGTATGGTTATTTTAAGTTTGTCGATAACCTCTTTTACAACATCCATCTGACCTTTTCCTCCATCGGTAATAATGAGGTCGGGTAGGGGTGTGCCTTCTTTTATCATTCTGCTATATCGCCTTTGAACGATCTCCTGCATGGAGGCATAATCGTCAGGGCCTGTAACGGTTTTGATGTTATATTTTCGATAATCCTTGCGTGAAGGCTTCATACCTTTATATACAATACATCCTGCCACGGCGTCAGTGCCACTTATATTGGAATTGTCAAAGCATTCTATGTGATATGGTAATTTTGGAAGTTGGAGTTTTTGTTGTAACTCTTTCATTAAACGTGTATGCTTTTGCTCTGGATTAAGCTTTTCGCTTTGTTTAAGACGGTCAAAACGATATTGCTTAGCATTCATCTCGGAAAGTTCTAAAAGGTGTTTTTTATCGCCCCGTTGAGGAATAAAGAAGGTTGTGTCTTTTAGTTTCCATTCCATATTGAAGGGTACTATAATTTCCTTAGCCGTAGAATGAAATCGCTCTCTAATTTCAAGGATAGCCTGAATAAGAAGGTCTTGATCGCTTTCTTCGAGCTTACGTTTATATTCGTATGTAAAGCTTTGATTGATGGTACCATTTTTAACGTGTATATAATTGATGTATGCGTTTCTGTTCTGTTGGTCATCAATGATTGAAAATACATCTACATCTGTGATGGTATGGCTTACAACCTCGCTCTTTGACACAAATTCCTGTAATAGTGTATATCGTTTTTTAAGGTCTTCAGCTTCTTCAAATTTGAGTTGTTTAGCCTTGGTCATCATACGTTTGTATAACCATTCGGATAGTTCGCGAGTGTTTCCTTTTAATACTTCCTTGGCTTGTCGGATGTTTTCTAAATAGTCTTCTCTAGTTTGTTGTGCAAAGCAGCATCCTTCACAATTATGTATATGGTATTCAAGGCAAGGCTTGTATTTACCCGTCTGGATGCCTTCCAAAGTGATACTTTGCCGGCAACGTCGAGGCTTAAAGGCGCGTTTAATGAGGTCTAACACGTTGTGCATAACAAAAACATGCGGATAGGGTCCATAGTAAATTCCTAAACGTTTATCAATATGCCTTGTTTGGAAGATACGTGGGAATAGCTCATTAGTTACAATAATGCTTGGATAGGTTTTGCCGTCTTTAAGTAATACGTTGTAACGAGGATTGTATTTCTTAATGAGAGAGTTTTCAAGAAGTAGAGCATCTTCTTCTGTGTTTACTACGGTATAGCTTATATCGTTTATCTTACTTACAAGAACTTTTGTTTTGTAACGGTCTACCTCTTTATGAAAATAGCTGGAAACTCTTCGCTTTAGATTTTTTGCTTTCCCTACATATATAATTTTTCCGCCACGATCACGTAAGTCATCGTAGAACTGATAGCTACCAGGTTTCTCCGGCATGCTAAGTACAATATTCTTAAGATAGGCTAATCTTTTCTCATTTTCTTCCTTAGTCATACTCATTTCCCCCTTATTATATGGTAGTTACACTCGCTATGTTTCATGTGAAACATCATGAAGATGTGTAAAACAGTTCCAAATTATACCTGTTAATTTGTCTTTTAAAGACACTTTGTATGAAAGTACAGAACAGGAAAGAGTTCTATTTGTAGTTTATAAACACTATGATGTGTGGTAAGATTAAACGTGTTTTGTTTGAAATTATTAAATGATATATTTAAAATTGAAGCAGGCTACTTATCTCAATATCTTTATCGAATGAATTACGTGCTTCTGGAAACTCTGAGTGTAATTCTATGATGAAGTTTGCATACACCTTTTTTGGCTTGAACTTTTTGACTAAATCACATGCAGCCTTCATTGTCCCGCCTGTTGCAAGTAAATCGTCATGTAATAGAACAACATCGTTTTCATTGATGGCGTCCTTGTGAATTTCAATCGTATCAATACCATATTCCTTGGCATAGCTTTCTTGTATTGTCTCGCATGGGAGTTTTCCTGGTTTACGACACAATACAATTCCTGCACCCAATCTTATAGCAGCGGCAGAACTCATAACAAACCCCCGGCTCTCAATACCTACTATTTTTGTAATCCCTTTGTCCTTGTAGAGATTAAATAATTCGTCACTTATAATCTTTACGCATTCTGCACTCTTAAAAAGTGTGGTTACATCCCTAAAATTTACGCCTTTGATAGGCCAGTCTGGAATACATCTTAAGTTGTTTAAAAGGATTGGATTGTTCATTTTTTATTTTGTGTTTTTGTTTATTCTTCGTTTCTTTAAAGGGAACTTTCAAATGTTATGTTTCACATGAAACAATATCAACTTGCGGAGATAAAGATGAAGAGTCTTTGCTGTTTAGAAATGCTCGAGTTATTTTATTTTTTTACTAATTTATTGATTGGTACATTTAATGCTATCTTCCTAATAATATAAGTAGCACGTTTATATCACTAGGTGACACACCTGGTATCCTGCTCGCTTCCGCTAATGTTTCAGGATTGATTAATTTTAGCTTTTGTCGCCCCTCCGTGCTAATCTCATGGAGTTCACTATAATTGAATCGTCCTTTTATTTTAATATCTTCAAGTCTGTGCATTTTTTCTGCAACCAATTTTTCTCTATGAATATAACCCTTATATTTTATTCTGATTTCAGCCCCTTCTATAATTTCGTCTTTTCTATTTTTATTATTTTCTACTACTTCTTTTAAGTTTGGAAGTACTTCGATTAACTCTTTAATATTTACCTGTGGCCGACCGATAAGCTCGCTGATTTTGCAACTCATTCTCAAAGGTGCTGTTCCTAATCTTTCGAGGAATAAATTGATCCCATGAGGTTTTACGACAGTATTGTCGCAATATTCTATGATATGTTGTATTGATTCTTCTTTCTGTTTCCACCAATCATAACGATTTCTTCGTACAATTCCTAATTTATAAGCCTTTTCTGTAAGGCGTGCATCAGCATCATCCTGTCTTAATAAAATTCTATATTCTGCCCTTGAAGTAAACATTCTATAAGGTTCATCAACACCCTTGGTGGTGAGGTCATCTATTAAAACACCTATATAACTTTCATCTCTCTTCATGATAAAAGGAGAACTTCCCGCACAAAACAAAGCAGCATTAATACCAGCAACAATTCCTTGCCCGCCTGCTTCTTCATATCCTGTGGTGCCATTGATCTGTCCAGCAAAGAATAATCCAGATATAACTTTTGACTCTAAGCTGTGCTTTAATTGTGTAGGGTCGAAGTAATCGTATTCTATTGCATATCCGGGGCGGTAAATTTTAGCATCACGTAATGCAGGTATTTCATGAAGAGCTTTCAATTGAGTCTCCATGGGCATAGAGGAAGAGAAGCCATTTAAGTACATCTCATTTGTATCTTCACCTTCTGGTTCAATAAAAAGAGGGTGGTTCTTCTTGTCTGGAAACGTTATTAACTTAGTTTCAATACTGGGACAATATCTTGGACCTGTACTTTGAATCTGTCCATTATATAATGGTGAATTTTCTATATCTTGCTGTAAAATATCATGAACCTTTTCGTTAGTATAACATGTCCAGCATGGTAGCTGTTTTAGAGTGTGTTGCACCCCAAGGTAGCTAAACTGGTGAAAGTCGTTTTCACCTGGTTGTATTTCTGTATCTTCAAAGTGGATAGTTCGTTTGTCGAGGCGCACAGGGGTTCCTGTTTTCATTCTCGCCGAACGTATTCCCCAACGTGTAATTGATTCTGTAAAATGATATACGGCAGGTTCTGCACACCTACCCCCTGCAATTTTATGGTGTCCAATGTGCATGAGGCCATTTAAGAATGTACCAGTTGTGACAATTATGGCTTTTGCTCTAAATTCTGCTCCCCATATTGTTTTCACGCCAACAGCCTCTCCGTTTTCAACAATTAGTTCCTCAACTTGGTCTTGCCAGATATTTAAATTGTTGATTTTATCGAGGGTGCGCCTCCATTCCCAAATAAATTTTTCTCTGTCACATTGTGCTCTTGGTGACCAAACGGCAGGCCCTTTCCCTTTGTTTAACATACGAAATTGTATGGAAGTAGAATCGGTTATGAGGCCCATCTGTCCACCCAATGCGTCAATTTCTCTTACAATTTGTCCTTTGGCAATTCCTCCGACGGCAGGGTTGCAGCTCATTTGTCCAATCTTGTTCATATCCATTGTGATTAAACATGTTGCGGCCCCCATGTTAGCAGCCGCAGATGCTGCTTCACAGCCAGCGTGACCAGCGCCAATAACGATGACGTCGTAATTAAAAATCGTTGCTTTTTTCATTTGGCGCAAAAGTAAGCAATTATATCGAATTTTTATTCTTATTCGTTTGATTTATCACTAAAATATAGTACTTTTGCAACCGCTTTTACAGTTTATATACCTATATATTATGGTTAAGCGAACAAAATAGGAGCATCAAATGTGTTTTATCTGATTATTTCGTTTTAAGTTTAATATCTAAATAATTCAAAATCAATCATTTATGTGGTTAGTTAATTCTCCAATTGGTAGGAAAGTGGTGATGTCTGTTACAGGTCTTAGCCTTATACTTTTCCTTACCTTTCATTGCTGCATGAATGTTGCTGCGTTCTTTTCAAAGGACGCTTACAACATGGTGTGCAGGTTTCTTGGCTCACACTGGTATGCAGTGGCAGGCACGGCAGGCTTGGCTTTCCTTGCTGTTTGTCACATTGTTTATGCGTTTATCTTGACAGCCCAGAACCGTCAGGCGCGTGGTCCACAACGTTATGAGGTTACAAGCAGGCGTCCGGAAGTAAGCTGGGCTTCTCAAAACATGTTAGTATTGGGCCTTATTATCCTCATCGGTCTGCTGCTTCACCTTTATAATTTCTGGGGGCACATGATGTTTGCAGACCTTGCAGGCCTGCAGTTTAAGTATGGACCCGAAGATGGTTTTGCATGGATTGAAGACACTTTTAGAAGTCCAGTTTATTCTATTCTGTATCTTATTTGGATTTGTTCGCTTTGGTTCCATCTTACACATGGTTTCTGGAGTGCAATGCATACACTTGGAATGAGTGGTAAAATCTGGATGAAAAGATGGCAATGCTGTGGTATGGTTTATGTAACCATATTGATGGGTATCTTCGTTATCCTCATTTTGAGCTTCTGGCTTGGATTTGCACCAAGTATGCGCTAATTTATAAATTCCAATCCTTCAATCATTATTTAATATGTCACAAATAGATTCAAAGATTCCTGAAGGCCCTTTAGCCGAGAAGTGGACTAATTATAAAGCTCATCAGAAGCTGGTAAACCCTGCTAATAAACGTAAGCTCGATATTATTGTTGTAGGAACAGGTCTTGCAGGTGCCAGTGCCGCAGCCTCTCTTGGAGAGATGGGGTTCCATGTTATTAATTTCTGTATTCAGGACAGTCCCCGCCGTGCTCACTCAATTGCTGCACAGGGAGGTATCAATGCAGCCAAGAATTATCAGAACGACGGTGATGCAGTTTATCGTCTTTTCTACGATACAATTAAAGGTGGTGACTACCGTGCTCGCGAAGCTAATGTATATCGTTTGGCTGAGGTAAGTGCAGCAATTATCGACCAGTGTGTAGCACAAGGCGTTCCTTTTGCTCGCGAATATGGCGGCATGCTGGCTAACCGTTCTTTCGGTGGTGTTCAGGTAAGTCGTACATTCTATGCGAAGGGTCAGACGGGTCAGCAGCTTTTGCTGGGTGCTTATTCTTCGTTAATGAAAGAGGTAAACAACGGAACTGTTGAGCTTTACACGCGTACAGAGGTTGAAGACATTGTTGTTGTTGACGGTCGCTGTCGTGGCGTTATTGCCAAAGACCTTGTTTCAGGTAAGCTCAAGCGTTATTCTGCTCATGCCGTTTGCTTGGCAACGGGTGGCTATGGTAACACTTATTTCTTGTCAACCAATGCTATGGGCTGTAACAGTACGGCTGCTGTTCAGGCTTATCGTAAGGGTGCCTACTTTGCAAATCCTTGTTTTGTACAGATTCACCCGACGTGTATTCCTGTTCATGGCGACAAGCAGTCGAAGCTTACCCTTATGTCAGAGTCACTTCGTAATGACGGTCGTATCTGGGTTCCAAAGAAGCTTGAGGATGCGAAGAAGTTGCAGAGTGGTGAACTTCAGGGGCGTGATATTCCAGAAGAAGATCGTGATTACTATTTGGAGCGCCGCTATCCGGCCTTCGGTAACCTTGTTCCCCGTGATGTTGCCAGCCGTGCAGCCAAAGAGCGTACAGATGCAGGCTTCGGCGTAAACAACACAGGTCTGGCTGTATTCCTTGATTTTTCAGAAGCTTTCCAGCGCTTGGGTCGTAAGCGTGTTGATGAACGCTATGGTAACTTGTTTGATATGTATGAGGAAATTACCGACGTTGATCCCCACGATAACCCAATGATGATATTCCCTGCTATCCATTATACAATGGGTGGCCTGTGGGTAGACTATGAGCTGCAAACCTCTATTAAGGGCCTGTTTGCCCTTGGCGAGTGTAACTTCTCAGACCATGGTGCTAACCGTTTGGGTGCATCTGCTTTGATGCAGGGCTTAAGCGACGGATACTTTGTTGTTCCTTATACCATGCAAAACTACCTGAGCGATCAGATTCAAGTGCCTCATATCTCTACCGATCTGCCAGAATTCGTAGAAGCAGAAAAAGCTGTTCAGGCTGAAATGGACCGTATTTACAACATCCAGAACCAGCAACAGGACAAGACTAAGCTAAAGAGTGTTGACTCGCTGCATAAGGAATTGTATAACATTATGTGGAACTACGTGGGTATGGCGCGCAGTGCAGAAGGCTTAAAGAAGGCTCTTGAAATGTTGAAAGAGGTACGTAAGCAGTTCGATACTTGTGTACGCATCCCAGGTTCTAAGGAGGGTCTTAATGTCGAATTGGATAAAGCTATCCATCTTCGCGACTTTATCACGATGGGTGAACTTATTGCTTACGATGCACTTGAGCGCAATGAAAGCTGTGGAGGTCATTTCCGTGAGGAGAGCCAGACAGAAGAAGGAGAAGCAAAACGCGACGATGAGCACTACATGTATGTGGCTTGTTGGAAGTATGCAGGCTCGGATGAGGCAGCCCCTGAGTTGCTAAAAGAGGACCTTGATTACCAATATATTAAGGTACAAACACGCAATTACAAATCATAATAAGGAATCAAAACAAATGGATAAAAATATATCATTCACACTGAAAGTATGGCGTCAGAACGGCCCTACGGCAGAAGGTCACTTTGATACCTTTGAAATGAAGGATATTCCAGGCGATACTTCCTTTTTGGAAATGCTGGATATTCTCAACGAACAGCTTATAGAGGGTGGAAACGAGCCCTTTGTTTTCGACCACGATTGCCGTGAAGGTATCTGTGGTATGTGCTCTCTCTATATCAATGGTCACCCTCATGGACCTGCTCAAGGCGCTACAACCTGCCAGCTTTACATGCGTCGTTTCAATGATGGTGATGTAATTACTGTTGAGCCTTGGCGCTCAGCGGCGTTCCCAATCATCAAAGACTGTATGGTTGACCGCTCTGCTTTCGACAAGATTATTGCAGCTGGTGGCTACAATTCTGTTCGCACAGGCCAGGCTCAGGATGCTAATGCTATCCTTATTTCTAAGGAAAATGCTGACGAAGCCATGGATTGTGCAACCTGTATAGGCTGTGGAGCCTGTGTTGCTGCATGTAAAAACGGTTCAGCTATGCTCTTTGTATCGTCTAAAGTTAGCCAGTTAGCTCTGCTTCCACAAGGCCGTCCTGAGGCTGCCCGCCGTGCAAAGGCAATGGTTGCCAAGATGGAAGAGCTTGGCTTTGGCAACTGTACGAATACCCGTGCTTGCGAAGCCGAGTGTCCAAAAAATGAGAGTATCGCAAATATTGCGCGCTTAAACCGTGAATTTATCGCAGCGAAGTTAGCCGATTAAAAGTGTTGTGTTATCTGCCTTATGTCTTATAAGGCATGGTAAAACAGTTCTATAACATATGATCCGCATTGTAACCGTCAGGTTATGATGCGGATTTTTTTTATTTGAATTAATGAATATGGAATATGTATGATATATGTTTTTAAACTGATAAATTGCTGTTCCATAATAAGTTATGGATATAAAACAGTTTATGTGCCATCGGCTTCTACTGGCTATGATGCTCAATATTCAGTTCCACATACTTTATTTGTTCCTGTACAAACATCCGCGAATACAGGTTATTATTGAATGCCATAATCGTCATATATCTTATTGGCTACTGCACTGATACCTCTTACGTAAGCCGGGCATGAAAAGGTTTGGCTGCTGTGTCGCTTATTGGGCTGTACGATAACACCTGTTTCAATGGGTTATTATTGTGCAGAGATATTATCTTGTACCCTATGTGGCAGATGAATAACACCGGTTTCCTTGTATTGTTATGGTGCAGCGTGCTGTTTATTTCAGGGCAATGTTCATTGTGTGACGGCCGCCAACAGCGTGTACGACGGCCGTCACACAACACGTACGACGGCCGTCAGTAGCGTGTATGACGGCCGCCGAATCATGAAGATATGGGTATAAGGGGAGAATGATGAGTCTGTAAAGTAAAAAACGTTATGGCGTAAAGGGATTGACAAAGCGGTGTGAAGCAGGTTGAGTAGGTGGTATAAGTAAAAAATATGCTGATATATGGGTACAACCTGGTGAAGCTGATAAACTCTGCAAAACAGCCCGAAGAAGTTGCGTAGCTGTACTTCTGCATACTAAATTATTCGAGTTCATGGCCAGTGTAATGAGTTGTACCGGATAGTACTATCCTGTATCCTTATCTCATGTAAATTAACAATTTTCTTAGATTTCATCGTGTTTTTTTCAACTTTCATGTAAAATGGTTATCTTTGTATCATGATGACCACAGACGATTTTATTCGTGAGCACTTGCATGATGATGTCAGAACACTGGCCTTTCAAAAGCAGCGTTATCCGGATATTGATTTTACCTACGCCCTTAATCAGATACAGGGCTATCAAATGGCGTTACAAAAGCTGCCTTCCTGGGCTGCGGTGGCAGGTGTTGTATATCCGCCACATCTTAACATGGAACAGTGTTCGAGTGAGGCTGCGGCCATATACAAGGCATCTCTTGTGCACCGACTGGCTGGCGATATAGCCTGTCCCCCCTCAAAAACAACAGTGCCGGTATCGTCAGAAGCCTGTAATGTAACTACTATGGTTGACCTGACAGGTGGGTTGGGTGTTGATTTTTCGTTTGTTTCTCGTTGTTTCAGTCGTGCCATATATGTTGAGCGCAATGAAAATTTATGTGCCATAGCCCGTCATAATCTTCCACTTCTGGGGGTGAAGAATGCAGAAGTGTGTTGTGACGATGCTGTTAGCTATTTGCAAAATATGGGGCATGTGGACCTGATTTTTATGGATCCTGCCCGTCGTGACAGCCATGGCGGGCGTACGTATGCGCTGGAAGATTGCACGCCTAACGTAGTAGAAATGTGCGAAGAATTGCTGAAAAAATCCCATTTCATCGTATTAAAGCTGTCGCCTATGCTCGATTGGCATCGTGCCGTAGAACAGCTTCGCGGCGTAATGGAGGTACATGTGGTCAGCGTTGGCGGTGAATGTAAGGAACTGTTGCTGGTGCTCGGTCATGTTGAAGAGCCGTTAACCCTTTTCTGTTGTAACGACAACGTTACGTTTAGCTGTCCTGCAAATTTTAACATACCGGTGCCGTTATGTGACAGTGAGCCTGCAGAAGGACAGTATTTGCTGGTTCCCAATGCTTCTATTATGAAGGCAGGCTGTTTTGCTGCCGTAGCATTGCGTTTCAGTTTAAGGCAGGTTGATACCAACTCACACCTGTATGTGTCGGATAAACCCGTTGAAAAGTTTCCTGGAAGACAGTTCTTAATACGCTCGGTTACCAACATGAACAAGAACGAACTTCGTCGTGCACTGTATGGCATTACGCAAGCAAACGTTGCTGTTCGCAATTTTCCCCTGACGGCAGTAGCACTTCAACGTCGTCTGAAACTGAAAGATGGTGGCAACATTTACATATTTGCTACCACAGTTTGCGGACGTCATCTGCTTTTCCTTACATCGCCTTTAGCGGCTAATTTGTGCTGACCGCGTATAAAATAAGTCTTATCTTTTGCCATATCAGCTTTTTTGTTTATTTTTGCAGATTAGGTTTTAATCCATATTTATACTTGTAATGGCAATTGAAATTAAGAAGGTGGAAACCATTAGTGACCTGCGAAGGTTTGTCGATTTCCACTACGATTTATACAAAGACTGTCCGTATGACGTGCCGTCACTTTTCATGGACGAGATGAATACGCTAAGAAGCGACCGTAATGCAGCCTTTGATTTCTGCGAGGCTGCATACTTTATGGCTTATAAGGACGGCCGTATGGTGGGACGTATAGCCGGTATTCTGAATCCGAGAGCCAATGAACGCTGGCAGACAAAAGACGTGCGGTTCGGCTGGATTGACTTTATTGACGATATAGAAGTGAGCCGAGCCTTGTTCAATGCTGTTGAAGAGTGGGGACGCTCAAAGGGTATGACTGCCATTGTAGGCCCTCTGGGCTTTACCGATTTCGACCCAGAAGGCATGCTTACCATGGGCTTTGACAAGCTCAGCACGATGGAAACCATTTACAATTACGAGTACTACCCGCAGCATATGGAGCAGTTGGGGGGATGGGTAAAAGACAACGACTACGTAGAATACTATCTGCCCATGCCCGACAAAACGCCAGAAAAGTTTGCTAAAATTGCCGAAATGATAGAGAAGCGCTATAATCTTCATGTCAGGAAGGTTACGCGTAAGGATATTCGTAACGGTTATGCCCGCGAGCTTTTTAAGATAATAAACGAAACCTATAAAGACCTTTACGGCTTTGTTTCGCTCACCGAGAGGCAGATAGATCAATATGTAAATACCTATTTGCCGGCGTTAGACCTGAGTTTGGTAACAGTAATTGTTGATGGAAATAAAAATAACAAGATAGCAGGTGTTGGCATAACCATTCCCTCTTTGGCCCGCGCCGTACAGAAATGCCGTCGTGGACGTTTGTTTCCGTTTGGCTGGTGGCATTTGCTAAGAGCAATAAAGTGCCATAAAACCGAGGGTGTTGATTTGCTGTTAATAGGCTTTTTACCTGAATATCGTGCCAAAGGCGCCAACGCATTGTTGTTTTCTGATCTTATCCCAAGGTATATAAAGTATGGCTTTAAGTGGGGAGAGACAAACGTTGAAATGGAGGAAAACAGCAGCGTAAGAGGACAATGGGATACCATTGAACATATAAACCACAAGCGTCGCAGATGTTATCGTAAGCAGTTGGTTCCTGAAACCCAAACTCAAGGCAGCAGTATGGCCTCTAAAGAAGATACTCACGTCGGGATAAAATAAAAACAACGATTATGCCAGATAACGAAAAAGAGCTTTTATCATCGCAGGAAAGTGGCTCACAGGCCGCTGCCGTTAATTATACAGATGACAATATTCGTCACCTGAGCGACATGGAACATGTGCGCACCAGGCCCGGAATGTATATTGGACGATTGGGTGACGGTGCGTTGCCTGAGGACGGTATCTATGTGCTTTTAAAGGAGGTTATCGACAATTCTATTGACGAATTTAAGATGAAATCGGGCGATAGGATAGAGGTAGATATTAATGATAATCTCCGCGTTAGCGTGCGCGACTATGGCCGTGGCATCCCACAGGGCAAACTTGTTGAGGCTGTATCCATGCTGAACACGGGAGGAAAGTACGATTCTAAGGCTTTTAAGAAGAGTGTCGGACTGAATGGAGTGGGTGTAAAGGCGGTTAATGCGCTAAGCGCTCGCTTCGAGGTGAAGAGCTATCGTGAGGGCAAAGTACGCTCGCTGGTGTTTGAAAGGGGTGAGAAAAAAAGCGATAAAACGGAGAAAACACAGGACGAAAACGGTACATTTATCTTTTTTGAACCTGATAATACGTTGTTTAAGAACTATCAGTTCCACGATGAATACGTGGAAACAATGTTGCGAAACTATACCTATCTTAACTCGGGGCTAACCATTATGTATAATGGTCGCCGTATCAAGAGTCGCAATGGCTTGGAGGATTTGTTGGTTGACAACATGACTGTAGACCCACTTTATCCTATCGTTCACATTAAAGGCGAGGATATTGAAATAGCTTTTACCCATACCAACCAGTATGGAGAAGAGTATCACAGCTTTGTAAACGGACAGCATACCACGCAGGGAGGTACGCATCAAAGTGCTTTTAAAGAGCACATAGCGCGCACTATCAAAGAGTTCTACGACAAAAACTACGAGTTTACAGACATAAGAAACGGTATTGTTGCGGCCATAGCCATCAACGTTGAGGAGCCTGTTTTCGAGTCGCAAACCAAGATAAAGCTCGGTTCTACGCTTATGGAGCCAGGCGGTGAAACCATAAACAAGTATGTTGGTGACTTTATAAAGCGCGAGGTTGATAATTATTTGCACATCCATAAGGACGATGTAACTGATATTTTAGAGAATAAAATACGAGAGAGTGAGCACGAACGCAAGGCTATGGCCGGCGTAACGAAGCTGGCTCGTGAGCGTGCAAAGAAGGCCAGTCTGCATAACAGGAAGCTGCGAGACTGTCGTATTCATTACAGCGATACGAAGGACGACCGCAAGGAAGAGGCAAGTATCTTTATTACTGAGGGCGATTCTGCCAGCGGATCTATTACGAAAAGCCGCGATGTCAACACGCAGGCCGTGTTCTCGCTGCGCGGTAAACCGTTGAACAGTTTTGGCCTGAGTAAGAAGGTTGTTTACGAAAACGAAGAGTTTAACTTGTTGCAGGCCGCCCTGAATATAGAAGACGGATTGGACGATTTGCGCTATAACAAGGTTATTGTAGCTACTGATGCCGATGTCGATGGCATGCACATCAGGCTGCTTATCATCACCTTCTTTCTGCAATTCTATCCCGAATTGATAAAGAAAGGGCATGTCTTTGTATTACAGACGCCACTTTTCCGTGTTCGAAATCGTCGTACCAAGATAAAGGATAAAAAGGTAATTGCCGATGCTGACGCTCGTTTGGCAAAGGGTGAACGTAAGAGCGACTTCATTACAAGGTACTGTTATACCGATGAAGAGCGTCAAAATGCCATTCGTGAACTGGGTCCTGATCCCGAGATTACACGCTTTAAGGGACTCGGTGAAATCTCTCCTGACGAGTTTGTACACTTTATTGGGCCTGACATGAGGCTGGAACAGGTTACCCTTCACAAAAATGATCAGGTACAAAAACTTCTGGAATACTACATGGGTAAGAATACAATGGAGCGTCAAAACTTCATTATCGACAACCTTGTTATAGAGGAAGACCTGACCGAAGAAGAAGCATAATGCCGTAAAAACGATGGTATTATTGCCCGAAGAAGTTTTTCTCGTTACGTCGTGACAAGGAAAAAGTTGGGTCCGGTTGTCAAAAATGATATTTCTTACTATTTATTATATGAAGTATTAAAAGCGGCAGTCTGGTATCAACGTTATACGAAATATACAATATTATATAATAGGGAAGCAGATGATGAAACGGCAATTCCTGACAAAGACAATGTCTTCGGAGGCTCTTCTGAAGATAATTTTCACAACATGCTTTAGTTTTTTCATTCTTGTGCCTACGAAGGCGCAGGACAGTTTCGATTTTGGGCCTAAGTCGCCACTACGTAAATTGCAGATGGCAGAAATGGCAATCAGCAGGCTTTACGTCGATACCGTTAATGAAGAAAGCCTTGTAGAGAACGGCATCAGGGGCATGCTGGAGAAGCTCGACCCCCATTCGTCGTATACAACAGCCCGCGAAACCAGGGCCATGAACGAGTCGTTGAACGGCAGTTTCGAGGGAATAGGCATACAATTCAATATGCAGGAAGACACCCTTATCGTCATCCAGACTATTACAAATGGGCCTTCTGAAAAGGTGGGTATACAAGCAGGCGACCGCATTGTGGCTGTAAACGATACGGCAATAGCAGGCGTAAAGATGTCGAAAGAGGACATTATGAAGCGGCTCCGTGGACCTAAAGGTACGAAGGTTAAGCTTACGATTATACGGCGTGGTATCGGCGAGCGGCTTACATTTGTAGTTATCCGTGACAAGATTCCTGTAAAAACGCTCGATGCCTGGTATATGATTAAGCCGGGAACAGGATATATTCGCATAGGCTCGTTTGGAGCAACAACGTACGATGAGTTCATGAAGGCTGTTAATGACCTGCGTGCACAGGGTATGAATGACCTTGTTTTGGACCTCGAAGACAACGGCGGGGGATACCTTCAGGCCGCTGTTCAGGTTGCCAATGAGTTCTTAAAGCGTGGCGATTTAATTGTTTACACTGAAGGAAGACGCTTTCCAAGGCAAGACTATAAGGCGCAGGGGAACGGGCGTTTACTGAATGGAAAGGTGACCGTTCTGGTGAACGAGTTCACCGCTTCGGCCGCAGAGATTGTTACAGGAGCCTTGCAAGATCAGGACCGTGCGCTTGTAGTTGGCCGGCGTACTTTCGGCAAGGGGCTTGTACAGCGTCCTATCGACTTCCCCGACGGGAGTATGATGCGGCTCACCATCGCCCATTATTTTACTCCTTCCGGACGCTGTATCCAGAAATTTTATAAGAAAGGTGACAAGAAAGACTATGATATGGAGCTTGATCAACGCTTTAAACATGGTGAGCTTTACTCGGCCGACTCCATTCATTTTGCCGATTCGCTGAAGTATTATACACTTCTTCGCCAGCGTGTTGTGTATGGAGGAGGAGGCATTATGCCTGATGTTTTCGTACCTTTAGATACTACAATCGTTTCTCCTTACCTTAGAAAGCTGGCTGCCAAGGGTATTATTATCAGTACAAACTTGCGGTATGTGGATAACAACAGGAAGCAGTTGAAAAAGCAATATCCCGATTTCCAGAGTTTCCTTAACGGCTATGAGGTGCCCCGTACGCTTATCAATGAAATTGTTGCCGAAGGAAAGAAACAAAAGATTGAGCCAAAGGATGAGGCCGAAATGAAACAAACGCTGCCCTATTTGTGTACGCAGCTGAAGGCTCTGGTGGCACGCGACCTTTGGAATATGAGTGAATACTTCCAGATTATAAACAGTCAGAATCCTATATTACAGAAGGCTTTAAAGCAAAATGGTAGCAATTAGCATTACGTATCTACCATTGAAATAACTCCTTTATATAAAGGAGATGACATGAAATAAATGCGGCCGCACTTCCTATATGTTAGAAGTGCGGCCGCTGTATGTTGTCAGCGTAAATTGAATACTCTTAAAAATAAACAGAAAGCTTTTGAAAAGTTCTCACCAAACTTCAAAAGAAGCAGGACAATCCCTCTTGTTAATCTACACCAAATAGCTTGTAAGCTAATGCAATATGGCTTGTCAATCTACACCAGATGGCTTGTGGACTACTGCGATATTCCTTATAAAATAGAGAGAAATTAAAACAGAGAGATCAAAAGAACTACGCTTTATTTGCTGCTTCCATCTCATGAAGCAGGTCGAGAGCTTTGTTTTCGTTCGCCTCCATCACTTCACGTTCGCCGGGTCCCTTGTCGTTTATACCGCACAAATGGAGCACACCGTGGATAATTACGCGGTTAAGCTCGTCTTCATAACGCTTGTTAAACAGTTCGGCATTGCTGCGAACAGTGTCCAATGATATAACAATGTCACCGTTTATAACCTTACCTTCGTCATAATCGAACGTAATAACGTCGGTATAATAATCGTGTCCAAGGTACTGTTTATTAACCTCGAGAATCTTCTCATCGTCAACAAACATGTAGCCTATTTCGCCTACACTTCTTCCGTGTGCGGCAGCAACGGCCTTTATCCATGCCGTAGTTTCCCTGTGTTTAATGGCTGGCAAATCAATGCCATCAGCCTGATATGTAATCATATATTATTGATTTTGCACCTTTCTCAGTGCTTCTTTCTACCCTTTTACTTCCTTACCCATTCGCTTTTACGCCGCTGGGTTTAATTCTTTAATTTCTTAATTCTTTAATCCAGCACCGTGCCTTTTACTCTTTTACCGTTTTGCCTTTTTTGCTTTTCGGCACCATCCAGCTTACATCCTTGTGGAAATAAGCCAGCTGTCGCACGGCCGAGGAGGATATGGCTGCCATGGAAGGGTCGGCATAAAGCAATAACGTTTCAATGCCTGTCATGCTACGGTTCAGCTCTGCTTGCTCACGCTCGTATTCAAAATCCCTTACCGACCTCACCCCTTTGACGATAAATGCCGCCCTTTCGCGTTTGGCGAGATCGACAGCAAGGTCAGTAAAGCCCACAATTTTTACGCGGTTATCGCCCTCGTACAGGCTTCTGACAGCCTCTATACGCTCTTCGGCCGATAACATGCTGTGTTTTTCAGGATTTATGCCCACGCCAATAACGATGCGTCCAAACAGTTTTAGCGTCCGTTCTACAATGTCGGCATGGCCGATGGTAAACGGGTCGAACGAGCCAACAAACAGTGCTGTGCGTGTGTTGTTTTCCTCTTTCATTGCGGTTTTGGTATACTTGTGGGTTGAATAATGATAATCAGCTTTCTCTAAAAGCCTGTTGAGTAAGGCTCTTCAGACTTGTCAGAACAGCTCTTGCTGCATGATATTGCTGGCGTATGGGTTGCGACCGAGGTGCTCGTAGGCCAGCGGGGTCACCATTCGGCCTCGTGGAGTGCGCTTAATAAAGCCCTCCATGATAAGGAATGGCTCGTAAACGTCCTCTACTGTACCCGAGTCTTCGCCGATGGCTGTGGCGATAGTGGATATACCTACCGGGCCACCGCGGAACTTATCTATTATGGTAAGCAGTATCTTATTGTCGATTTCATCCAGTCCGTACGAATCGATGTTCAGCGCACTTAACGATAGTTGCGCGATGTCGTTGGTGATAGTGCCGTTGCCTTTCACCTGTGCGAAGTCGCGAACCCGACGTAACAGTCCGTTCGCTATACGCGGTGTGCCACGGCTTCGCCGGCTAATCTCTACGGCTGCCTTGTCTTCTATGGGAACCTTCATGAGGCGGGCCGAACGCCTGATAATGCTTTGGAGCGTGTCAGGATGATAGTATTCGAGGTGCATATTGATGCCGAAACGGGCTCTTAACGGTGCCGTCAGCATACCCGAACGCGTTGTTGCGCCTATCAATGTGAAAGGATTCAGGTCAATTTGTATCGAACGTGCCGACGGTCCCTTGTCAATCATGATGTCGATACGGTAGTCTTCCATGGCCGAATACAGGTATTCTTCCACTACTGGCTGCAACCGGTGAATCTCATCAATAAAAAGAACGTCGTTGGGTTCAAGCGAAGTAAGGATGCCTGCCAAATCGCCAGGCTTGTCCAAAATAGGGCCACTCGTAATCTTAAAACCCACTCCAAGCTCGTTGGCTATGATGTTGCTGAGCGTAGTTTTACCCAATCCCGGAGGCCCGTAAAGCAGTGTATGGTCGAGCGGTTCACCGCGATATTTTGCAGCCTCAACAAATACGCGCAGGTTTTCAACCACGTTTTTCTGGCCGTTAAAGTCGTCGAAGCGCAGCGGCCGCAGCGCGTTCTCAAACTCTTTCTCGTCTTTGCTGATATGCTCTTCCCTTATATCGAAATTGTCATTCATGCCAATTCGTATTCCTGTTGTTTATTGCAAAGTTATAAAAAAAGGTGCGATAAGTATCCCGTTTTCTTAAAAACCTTGTGCCCTTAGTAGTTATGTATCGGCATTTCTGCAAGTACCCTTAGGGGGTAAGGCTTATATTGTAATTGAAACATGCTGTAATGTTTGTCGTATTACACTGTTTTGCATGAACGTTTATGCTTATATGTTCATCGTTCGGCGGCCGCCATACCCATTGTCCGACGGCCGTCACACCCATTGTTCGACGACCGCCGTACGCGCTGTTGACGGCTGCCGAACAATGGGCTTAACATCGTAAACGTACAAGTATTACAAAATAAACGCTTCAGAATTACGCTTAAATTGTTTGGTCGCATCGACATTAAAGGTGCTACCAAAAAATAAAAAAGCAAGCCCGGAAGCCTGCTTTTATACAAGTAAAATAAAATGACATAAAATACTTATGTAAATGAATGTTAAAACAATTCACTCTTTTGTCGCAGTTTGATTTGTATTTGGATATAACTGTTTGATAATCAATCTGCAATCTTCTAATATATTTGTCACTTCTTTTACTGTTTCAGCGCGTAACAAAGCTATGCGTGTCTGTTTAAAGTTTGGAATATTTTTGAATATTGGACTGGCAGCAAGGTGCCTCCTTGTATGCAGAATGCCTCTGTATTCATCAATACGTTCAACATTAATTTTGAGCTGTTCTTCAAGAATATCAATCTTTTCGTCTATACTTAAGGGTTGTTCTTTGTTACCGATAAGATAGTTGTGCATATCCCTGAATATCCATGGCTGTCCGAAAGTAGCCCGCCCAACCATTACCGCATCAACGCCATAGCGTTCAAAAGCCGTACGGGCTTGCTGAGGCGTTGTGATGTCGCCGTTGCCTATAATGGGGATATGAATACGCGGATTGCGCTTAACTTCACCAATCAAAGTCCAGTCGGCCTCGCCCGTATACATCTGTGCACGCGTGCGTCCGTGTATGGTAAGCGCACTGATACCACAGTCCTGCAGCTGTTCGGCAAGCGTAGTAATAACCAGATTATCGTTATCCCATCCCAACCTTGTTTTGGCCGTTACGGGTGTTTTTACGGCTTTCACCACCTCTCTTGTAATGTCAAGCATGAGTGGTATGTTTTTAAGCAGTCCCGATCCGGCACCTTTTCCAGCCACTTTCTTAACAGGGCAGCCGAAATTCAGGTCAATGACGTCGGGCTTAAACTGCTCAACAATGCGGGCTGCCTCAACCATTGATTCAACACTTTTACCGTAAATTTGTATGCCTACGGGACGTTCTGTGTCGTCGATTACCATTTTTTTCAGTGTCGATGGTATAGCACGAATAATGGCGTCGGCGGCTACAAATTCGGTGTATACCATTGCTGCACCGTAGCGTTTGCATAGTTTCCTGAAGCCTATATCGGTTACGTCTTCCATAGGAGCCAGCAGTAAGGGGCGTTCTCCTAAGCAGGTATTTCCTATCTTCATCGTATATGGTTATATGGATAGTGGCGTCCTCTTCATGAGAGGGCGGATATAAATGTGATTCTTAAACGGATAATGGGGATGGGAGAATGGTTTAATCCTCATTCTCCTTTGGGTAAAACTTCTCGAAGGCACGGTCGTATTCCTCTGAGTTTCCGAGCCTGCCATCAATTAAGCATACCAGTTCAACGGTGGCCCGGCAGCATAATTTCTCGTCGCCTTTGCGCAAAATATCCTGATGAAAAATGTATCTTATTCCCTGTTTCTCAAGCCATAGGCGTGAGATAAACCAGTCGTCGCAGCGCAGCGGCGTTTTATATTGCAGGTTCATACGGGCTACAACAGCGTCAATACCTTTGTCGTGCATTTCGCTGAAGCTAAGACCTGCATACTTTAAAAAGCGGTGACGCGTGTGCTCAAAATAGTGAAGGTAGTTGGCATTGTTCACAATGCCTTCTATATCACATTCGTAATCGCGCACCTCCATTTCGGTTTCAAAGATATGTTTTGCCATCATTTTTGTTGTTTTATAATTTCATGTTGCGATGCAAAGGTACGAATTATCTTTCTGAAACGCTCTACCCAATGAGGTGATACGTGCCGCCAGCCATGAGTTTCACTAATCCTTTCATTTCCAAACCGAAGAGAGTTGCACTTAAAGTGCCCATATCCATGCCTGTTTTTACGGCTATCAGGTTTACCTGCAGGTCGTTGCTTTTTTGCAAAGCTTCAACAATGTTACGCTCTTCGGCCGACAGGTCGGGGAACAATTCACGCTGAATTCCCTGCTGCTGCGCCTTTGCCAGGCGCTCGTCGTCGTCCCATCCCATGGCCTTTACGAGGTCTTCGGCCGAGGAGATGAGCGCTGCGCCGTTGTCTCTTATTAAGTTATTGCATCCTTCACTGTAAGTAGCATTCACTGGTCCTGGAACAGCAAACACGTCACGACCGTAGCTACGTGCTATATTGCAGGTGATAAGGCCACCGCCTTTTGCAGCACTTTCAACAAGGATAGTGGCATCGGCACAGCCTGCTACGATACGGTTGCGCTGGATAAAATTGCGTGCAACGGGCTGAGTATGTGTAAAATATTCGGTGAGAAGCCCGCCGTGCTCTATCATTTCAACTGCTGTGTGGCGGTGTGAACTGGGATAAATGGTATCTAATCCGTGAGCAAGTACCCCTACTGTGGGCATATTGTTCTGCAGTGCAGCACGGTGTGCACAAATGTCAATGCCGTAGGCCAGACCGCTGAATATCATCATATCCGGACAAAGTGCATGTAATTGCCCGACAAGCCTGGCTATAACGTCTTTTCCATATGCGGTACAACGCCGTGTTCCAACGATGTTAACGGTGCGCCGTTCGTTCAAATTGCCGTTTCCTATATAAAATAGTGCCAGTGGCGCATCGATGGTGTCGGCCAGACGTCGCGGGTAATCTTCGTTATCAATGGTAAGTATACGGATATGATGCTGGTCGCAATAGGCCAATTCTTCTTCGGCAGTTCTTTGTGCTTGTGACAAGTCTTTCAGTACCTCAACAAGGCGGGGAGAGGCGTCGGGGCACACAGAGCGTATGTCGTTATGGTGATCTATCAGTGCGGTAGCAGAACCTACGCGGCGGTAAAGTTCGGCTAAGTCGGCCAGATTAAATCGCCATGCGGCAGAGAGGATAAGGGTATTGAGGGTTTCTTGCTGGTTATTCATTTCTTCTTCAGGTATTCGTAGCCGAAGCGACAGCGCAGACAGTCTTTACGATCACAATATTCTTTTTTCAGCTGTATGAGGGCCTGTGAGTCGGCTGCCGATATAATATTCAGGCCTATACGCTGCCAGGTTCGTACAATATGATTGTTTTCAGCCTTCAATTGCTCTAAGAAATCGAATGACCGCTGGCATAAACTTTCATCCTGCTTGTGCCTGCCGTAGGCAAAAAGGGTAGGAATAACGGCATTAATCAGTAATAAATTTAATGAAAAAACAGAGGTGTGCTTTTCCTTTTTCGGTCCTTGGGCTCCAAAACTATAATGAGTTTCCCAATACGATGTAGCGCTTGTGGCAAGAGCTTCACGTACTTCTTTAATACTTGTACAAGCTGTAATCTGGCTCAGATTCGCCTTGCGCATATAATAAAGGCGGGCTAACTGGTCGATGCGTATATGGGGAAAGTTGGCAGGGCGCAGCCTTAAGAAGCGCCATATACTATGACTTACAGGCTTAAAATTAAACTTATGAGCCAGGTAAATATACTCCTTTTGCAGACGTTGGTAGTAGTTATCGGCCATGGCTTCGGCACGATGACGTTCGGGAATGGCTGCCATGTCTAATAGTCCGGCCTGTCCCAGAAAGACGGCTTCAATCTGAAAGAGGTTGTCTCTATGATGTGCTACATCGGTTAAAGGGATGGAAAGGGCCCACTGTTCAAAGGCATCGCTGTTAATTCCGAAACCGTAACTACGGGCAAGAGTGACGAAATAGGCAGCCTCCCATGAGCCATTGGCCAGGCTGACACGGTGAAGTATGTCTTTGGTTTTTCGCTCAAGACGTTCGGTTCCAAGTGCGGTAAGCCACGAATGTACCGTAATGGGAGCAAGATTAGGGATAATTTTGTAGCAGGGTGGGTAATCATCGGTTTGCAAAAGTTCTGTATAATGGCGGGCTATTTGTGGAGGAACGGTGAGCTGTAATTGCGGTGGAGTAAGTCCGTTAGCCGTTTTTACATGGGTGTCTGCAATTTCGATGACATGTAAAATAACGTTGTTGTAGTGTTCGTCCTGATGATGATTGTGTACGAACCAATCGGAAGAACGACTGTGTATTTCGACATTCCCAACCCATATATTCCCTCCAATCTTAACCTTTGCATTGAAAAAGTCGGGCCCTGCATCTATATTGTGCAAGCCTGTATCTATAATTTCAATGGGCTGTCCATCGGTAGTATACAGTGGTTCTGGCGGAAGAAGTTTGTGTTTCCAGACATAATGCAGCAACTTTTCCATATAAAAAGTAGTAGATTTGATCGATTGATACGCAAAGATATATAAAAAATCCCGGAAGCCGAGGCTACCGGGATAATATATTGCCTAAATTTTTATTCGGGCTTTGTTATACTGTTATTCTGCAGTAATACGCTTGTTATGAATATATAACAACAGGTTTATGGGTTGATAACCTTCGTAACCTTGCTGCCTTTCTTTACAATGTAGGTTTGTCCGGGTTGCATGTTGCTGACCTTTTGACCGCTGAGGGTAAAAATTTCTTCTGTGCCGGCGGCATCTTCCTGTACCTTTGATATGCCGTTTGAAGTAGGAAGTTCGAACTCCTGCGTTGTCTGCTTTTTCAAATCGTCAGAGAATACGGTAACGGTTGCGATGTTCTTGCCGTTCTTCTGTCCGTAAACGGTTCTGGTAAATGCCCCTTCACCCTGTGGGGTAACGTTTATTGTGCTGCCGGAAATGGTTGAGCTGGCAATGCCTGCATTGTAGATAAGCTCCATATCGTCGACGTAAAGTTTATCGCTTCCACTACCTTGTCCAGGGTCGGCATTGGTTGAAATGGTTATCAACATCGTTTTGCCGTCAATGCTTCTGTTGACATATTCGAAAGGTATTACAATGCGCTGCCAGTTACCTCCTTTTGTTTCAATCTTATTGTTCTTGGCTTTAGCCATGATGTTATTGTAGGTTTTGTCCTCCGGATCCTGGTATTTTGTGCCGTCAGTAATGGCTGCGCTAACCGTAGCATAAGGGTGAGAGGCGTTGGCTCTGCCCTGAATGAACTTCACCCATACGGCCAATGAGTCGGGCTTGCCGGCGATTGTTGCATAGAATGGGTCGCCATTTGTATCACGATCAGCCGACGAAGGGTCAATCTCTGCATGGTTACCAGGGTCGGATGCCGAAAAAGCGTCGGCTACCATTCGGCCTGTTGTCATGGTTCCGTTGGCGACAACCCAGAAGATTTTGTTCGAAGTGATGAGTGCACTATGTTTGCCAGTAGAGCCCGGACGGGTCTCATCGCATACCTGTGTGTTCTTATTGCCTGTCACCATTGAGGCTAAACTGCCGATAGCTGTACCGAAAGAGTGCCACGTATTGGGTGCATCGAAGGTCCCGTCCTTATGGAAAAGCTCAAAGCCGCTGTTGGGAAGCTGGTATCCTGAGCCAAAAGTTACGTCGATTGGTAAGCCTGGCATATTAATCGATATGCTGGCGTATATCTTGTTTTCGCTTATTTTGGCTGTCAGATTAATAGGTACAGGACCGAGTGCTGAGCCAATCCAGGAACCTGACGGTGATGCAATGTCACCATCCTGAAGAGTAATATTACGCGATGTTTGCAGCATAGTGTTGCCGCTTGCATCAAACGATTCGAGGTCGTCTACGACGATAGTGCCCACACCCATAAGCGAACCGCTAAGGTTTAATGAGAGGTTTTTCAGTGTGAAAGTGTAGTGATTGTTGGCACTTTGTGTCAATGCTACAACAGCACTCTGTTCAGTAACAACTCCTCCTACATTAATAACAAGACTATCTTTATAGTCTTTTGCTTCAGAATTTATTGCGCAGATTACAGCTGCAATAAACGTAAAAATCTTTTTCATGTGTTGTAAATAATGTGTTATTCTGAAAAGATAATGTTAATTTAGTTTAGTCATTTATGTATAATAACCCTGTTATCTTATTTTTTATATTTAATATTGTAAGTTACTCCTAAGGTTCCATAGATAGGGTAAAGGGTTTGTTCTATGGTCTTAAACGAGCTTTCGTGAATACCACTAAGCCCCCAGCTGATGTCGGCATAGACGCCCCAGCGCTTATAAATGTACCAATCGGCACCGACATCCAATCCCCATTGCAGGTCACGCATGCTGGAAGAGAAGTCGAAATTGCCTCTTGAGTCGGGCGTATCGCCCAATATAACCTTTGGTCCGGTGGGGTCACCCTGCCGCAAATAGCCGTTATGAGCATAGCCTGAAAACTCTTTTCCTGTCAGGAAAGAGAAATAGGGGCCCAACCGTAATACAATTTTCTCATTCAAATTATAGGTAGCTTGAATGGGCACAGTGAGCATCCATTCATGAACTTTTGTCGTAACCTGACCTGTAAACTGGCCGGCAAGCGATTCTCCTCCGCGTATAATCTCCTGATGATAGTTCTTAACGTTGGCATCAACGTGCATGCCTTTGTTCTCGTAATGGAGGCCAAAGAGCACACCTACTTGCTCGGTAACGTTATGAGTAACATCAAATCCGAAGCTCAAATTGGGCTGGAGGGTATAACTGTTAAGTCTGCGGATACTGGCTGGTAAGGGTAATGGTGATGTTCCACCGATGCCATAACCGGCCCTTACTTGTATACCCACATGGTCAACATCTATGATTTTGTTGGCATATACATGGGTAAACAGGGAGCTGAAGCCAATAACAACAGCTGTCCGACACCACAAAGATATGCTGGCAAAAAACTTATCGTTACGGCTTTTTGTCATTACGGGAGATATTTTAGAAAGAAAATGGTTCTTCATTGTTTGCTGTTGAATAGTCGGTTATATAATATATGGTGCCCGGTTATATAATATAGGGAAAGAAAATATATAATATAAGGAGAGCGAATATATAAAATAAGGATGACTAACCTGATTGTTTTGAAGTTGAATATTTCTAACAAATTAGCGATATAATGATTTATTGTTCGCTCTCACACACCACACGAACCTTATCAATACATAGCGTGCTGCCTATTGCACCTTCGAATTGGTCGCCCCTTAATGATGACGAGAACACCACAGTAAGGTTATATCCTAACGATTGCAGGATGTTAGCATCAACCGTTCCTGTATAATTAAAGGGTATTGTAAACTCAGTCCAGCTGTCGGTTGGCGTCACAAAGCCCATGTCAGCAATGGCTATTACCAGCGGACTTGTTTTGATATTGGTGCCATCTAACATCACACTGTTTCCTGCTTGATCATGATTTTTATAGAAAACTGCGTAAATAGAGGCTTTGTCTGTTGTCCCGCTTACAGGATGTCCATTGCGGTCCTGGTACGTCTGTCCTGGCTTATACTTGTAATATCCTTTCAGCATCACGGGCTTCCTGTCGAATGGAATGCCAAAATGTGTAGCACGAAGAGCGTCAGATAATGCACTTGCCAGGTTGAAAGCACCCAGGAAAAGGTTGCCGGCTGCGATACGCTTGTTGACCATTTGCCCAAACGGTCCTGTGTCACAAGTGGTTAATTTCACGCCATAACCATCAAAACTGTTAGGAAGTGGCGTTGTCGGGTATTCGTCAGGACGGGCTGTTCCACGACTCAATCTGAAGCCGGGATTACCGTTTGCCCACCCATTTCCAAAGCCTCCATTGCCTTGTTCGTTATGCCAGATGTAATATTTGTGGGCTGATGATTCCAATTCGAAGTTCTCAAAGTCGTATTTAATGGTATCAACCACGGTACGAACAACAGGTGTTATGTTAACCGTGTAGTTACGATGCCATAATCCGTCTTCCGAAGTTACGATATAACGCAGTGTACCTCCCGTCGTACTGTTGACCGAATTACTTAATTCTTTAATTGTCGCACCGGAAGTAAGTTTGAAACTTGGCTTTACCGTGGTAAGGTCTGCTGCGTGATTTCGTCGAACGTTGAAAGTGACGACTGAGTCGGTCGACAACAGCGTTTGCAGCGTATCACTGGCATTAAAGAACGTACCAAGAGGATTGTCGAGATGGATGGATACCATTTCGATGTCGCATTCAGAATTTAATGGTTCATCCTGTATGCAGCCTGAAAGCGAGATACACATCGTAGCTGCTGCTAAAATAGGAAACTTGCTAATAATAAGATGCATATAATGATTCATCATGCAAATTTACATCATTTTCCCTCTTAAACAAACAAATTAAACAATAAAATTCTTTTTTTAACTTCGTTCCATCGGTATATAGATTTAATGAAGGTGTTGAGTTCCATTTTTTAAATATTTAAGGCTGATAATCAACGTCTTTCTTCTAAAATGGTTACTTTTGCATCATATTTAAATTCTTTCAGACATGAAGATTGCTTTAATCGGCTACGGCAAGATGGGACATATGATTGAACAGATTGCTCTTGCGCGTGGTCATGAAATTGTTTGCATAATTGATCAGAACAATCAGCAGGATTTCGACTCACCTGCATTTTCATCGGCCGATGTAGCCATTGAATTTACAAACCCCACAGCCGCTTACGGCAATTACCTAAAAGCCTTTTCACATCATGTAAAGGTTGTAAGCGGTTCAACAGGATGGATGAAAGATCATAAAACCGATGTAGAATCTCTTTGTCGTGACGGTAAAAACACGTTATTCTGGGCCAGTAATTATTCGGTCGGAATGGCTGTTTTCCAGGCTGTTAACCGCTATTTGTCACATATTATGAACGGCTTTAGCCAGTATGATGTTGAGATAACTGAAACACATCATGTGCATAAACTCGACGCTCCATCGGGCACAGCCATTACGCTTGCTGACGAAATTGTTGAACAGCTCGACCGTAAAGACTGCTGGAAAAAAGGCTCTGTGCGTTGGGATGACGGCCGTATTGAAGGCTCTGATGAGCATAAAGCCAGTGAGTTGCTTGTAAAAAGTGTTCGTCATGATGAAGTACCGGGCATTCATACTGTCCGATATGATTCTGCTGCCGACTGCATAAGTATCACCCACGACGCCCACAGCCGTGAGGGATTTGCCCTGGGAGCTGTAATCGCTGCCGAATATACCCTCAACCACAGCGGCCTGCTCACTACCAGTGACCTTTTTAAATTCTGATAAATAACCTTATATGGGTCTGCCCGCGGCAGGCTTTTAGTAACCATTTGCGCACGGCGCAACAAGAACAAACAACAATGATTGATAAAGAGAAAGCAAATCTTAACATGAAGAAACAATGGCTAAAGTTTATAGCCGTGCTTGTAGCTTACCTCCTTTTCCTGTTTTGGGTCAAGAGCTGGTTAGGCTTATTGGTTATACCTTTCATCTACGACGCATACATTAGTCGTAAGATACGATGGACGTGGTGGAAAGAAGCCGAAGGCCCTGTGCGCTTTATCATGAGCTGGGTAGATGCTTTGGTTTTTGCATTGGTAGCAGTTTATTTTATCAATCTTTTCTTTTTCCAGAACTATGTTATCCCTTCAAGTT
This sequence comes from Prevotellaceae bacterium, assembly GCA_015256945.1. Taxonomy (GTDB): domain Bacteria; phylum Bacteroidota; class Bacteroidia; order Bacteroidales; family Bacteroidaceae; genus Prevotella. The sequence goes on from JABZLB010000002.1 coordinate 33,541, forward strand.
CGCTCGAAAAGTCGTTACTTACGGGCGATTATCTCTTTGTGTCGAAGGTAAGCTACGGTCCTCGCATTCCTGAAACACCGCTTACCATGCCCCTTACGCAGCATACCATGCCTGTTATCAACACAAAAAGCTATATCGAATGGCCTAAATGGGATTACCGTCGCGTCAAAGGTCTGGGAAAAGTGAAGCTGAATGATATTGTGGTATTTAACTATCCTGCCGGCGACACTATCCTTACCGAGGATAAGTATCAGGCTAACGACTACTACGCTATGGTATACAGCTTTGGCCAGCAGATATACCAAAGCCAGACGCCGACGCCGGTAAACCCTGCTAATTTAAACCCGCAGCAGCAGTATGATTACTATAAAATGATATACAACCTGGGGCGAAGCTATATTGTTAACAACCCTAACGAGTATGGAAGCATTGACCATCGTCCTACCGACAGGCGCGAAAACTATGTAAAGCGCTGTGTAGGTCTGCCTGGACAAACGCTGCAAATCAAGAACCGTATTGTATATCTCGATGGCAAACCCAACAAGGAGCCCGACAATGTACAATATACTTATTATGTAAAACTGAAAGCCGACCTGCCTGATGACTTGATTAAGCAGCTCGGAATATCGCAGGAAGACCTGATGAGCCTGAATCAAAACGGTTACATGCCTCTCACTAAGGCTGCCGTTAAGGCACTTAGTGCCCGTAAGGATCTGGTAGCAAGCATACGCCTTAACACCGATGCCGTCACAGGCGACCTGTATCCTCTTAATGCCGTTACAGGCTGGACGCGCGACAATTACGGTCCGGTATGGATACCGCAAAAGGGTAAAACCGTCAGGCTTACATTGAAAAACATAGCCCTTTACGAGCGTCCTATCCGGGTTTATGAGCATAATCAGCTCGATGTTCGCAATGGCAAGATTTATATCAACGGCCGTGAAGCCCACAGCTATACATTTAAAATGGATTACTATTGGATGATGGGCGACAACCGTCATAACTCTGCTGACTCACGCTATTGGGGCTTTGTTCCTGAGGATCACATCGTAGGGAAGCCTATATTTATATGGTGGAGTTCCGACCCTGACCGCCATGGCTTCTCCAGAGTACGATGGAACCGTTTGTTCAAATGGGTCGATAATATCAAGTAAACGTTCGGTTAGTGAAGCAGGCGCTGAAATTTTTAGTGGCGCTTTGCGTTGCAATAGTTATACTTTTTGCAGTGCGTGCCCGCGTGTTCACCCTATACACTGTACCTGCCGACCTCAGTTCGGTGCTGAGAAAAGGCGACAGGGTACTGGTGAACCACATGGTTCGTGACGGCTTTTCGCGCGGCAACCTTGTGGTATTCCAGCGCCAGGGGGTTCACGTGGGGCGCATCATCCATTTGCCTGGCGATACCATCGTGCTGGGTAGAGCGGCTTATGTGGTACCCGTAGTGTGCTGCAGGCGTTGTCCTTGTGCCGATTGCCATTTTTATATTGTTGATATAGGGAACAAAAACACAGTTGTTCATACCCACGAAATGATGGGACGTGCCTCCAAACTTTTTCATCTTCCATGGTAAGCTTGCTTTCTTCTGCTTATTTTGGTCCTGTGCAGTGGTATCAAAAATTGAACAGGTCAGCGCACTGTCTGATAGAATGTCACGACCATTTCATCAAGCAAACCTATCGTAACCGTTGTATCATAGCTGCTACAAACGGCTTACAGGCCCTCACCGTGCCCATTGAACGTTATGAAGGTGCCCATTGTGAGATGCAGAATATTCGCATAAGCAGCCATGGTTCCTGGCGACACCTCCACTGGAATGCCTTACAATCGGCCTACGGTGAAAGCCCTTTTTTCGAGTTTTATGCCGATGACCTGCGTCCATTCTTTGAGCACCGCTGGGATTTTCTGGTCGATTTTAATATGGAAATCACAAAAAAAATGTGTGAACTGCTCGATATTCATCCCTGCATAACATTTACCGATACCTATGTTATGGACGTACAGGAGGGAGTTACCGACTATCGTGACGTTATCCGGCCGAAGCATCCTCTGCCTGATACTGCTTTCCAACCTCGCCGATACTATCAGGTTTACGAACAAAAACACGGCTTTCAGCCTAACCTTTCTATCCTCGACCTGTTGTTTAATGAAGGTCCTGAGGCTGTTTTATATCTTTAACGTTTATAGTTAACAAACGCAAAAACGATACATATATGTCTTAAATATGATTACTTTCAAGGCCTTATTTAATTTAATTATTAACTTTACGGCCTGAAATAACATTATTTTAAACTTATCATTATGAAAATGAAGCATGTAAAAGTTGCAGTTTTGCTGATGGCCGGCTGCTTATTGTCTACATCGTGTGTAGGTAGTTTCTCTTTGTTTAACAAGGTAGCAGCGTGGAATAAAACAGCTACAAAGAATAAGTTTCTGAACGAAATCATCTTCCTTGTTATCAGTCCTGTGTACGGAATATGCAGTTTTGCCGATGCCCTCGTGCTGAACAGCATTGAGTTCTGGACTGGTGAGAACCCGCTTACAAGCAGTATTGGTAAAACAAAACAAGTGATGGGTGAGGACGGTCGCTATTATGCAGTGAAGACATTAAAGAACGGATATGAGATAACTTCGCCCGAAGGAGAGAAGCAATTGTTTACTTATGACAAGGCTTCTAACAGCTGGGTTGAGAGCCAGGGCGGCAAAACACAGGAGCTTTTCCGCTTTAATTCTGACGGTACCGTGCGCGTAGTGTTGCCAAGTGGCAAGGCTATGGACGTATCGCTTAACAATGAAGGCATTAATGAACTGCGCGGAGCCATGAGTGTTGACGCACTTTGGGCTAAACGCTAAGCAGGAAAAGTAGTAGCTCTTTATTGACAGGGCTATTGTCATAACACTGTAACGGGTGTGGCAAACAAGCGGTTTGTCATACCCGTTTTGCTGTATTGGCAGCAGGTTTTGCGGCTTTTGTTCATTGTACGGCGGCCGTCATCAACGCTGCTGACGGCCGCCGTACAATGGGTGTGACGACCGTTGTACGCGCTGCTGGCGACCGCCGAACAATGAGAATAAAGGCAGAAAGTATTTACCGTTATCGTGTAAGGTGATGTGCAACATGCCGTAAAGCATGTTATATATTGGCAGAAACGATTATCGGTAACAGTATAGTGTGGAAGGAAGAAGACGGCCGGGGCCTATTCGTATATTAATGTTGACATGCCTTCGGGAGCGAAAACCTCGCGTGCTACATTTTGAATATCGGCAGATGTAACGCTGTCAATACGGTGCATAAGGCTTTCTATATCGCGTGGTTTGCCCTCGTGCAGGAAACTTTTACCGAGGTCGAGGGCCATACTTTCGCTATTGTCGCGTGCTATTCCTATTTGCCCCTTGAGCTGTTTTCTGGCTGCTTCCAGCTGCCTTTCGGTGAGCGGGTGTTCTATAAAGCGGTTAAGCTCGGTGCGAACCAGGCGCAAACAGTGGTTAACATCGCCGGCATCGCAACCTAAATAAGTACACCAGAGGCCGGCATCAGCATAGCCGACCATCGAACTTTCAACCGTATACACCAGTCCGCGACGCTCGCGCAGAATAACGTTGAGGCGGGCATTCATTCCGGTTCCGCCCAGAATGTTATTGAGAACATATAGTGGCATGCGGCGCTTGTCGTTGAAGGCGTATGCCTTGCAGCCCGTCATGACATGGGCCTGGTGGGTGTTTCGGGTAATCAAACGGTTCTCGGGATGGTAGTTTAATGGTGAAGACAGTATGCAGGGAGGTGTTAATGACGGTGTTAAATCGCTGGTAGCCTTTTCCAATAAGCGTACTACGCGTTCGGGTTTTACGTTGCCATGAATAAAGAAAACGGCATTTTGCGGCTGATAAAACCGCCTTGTAAAGCGTTGTGCATGGGCTGTTGTAAACGAACGTACGTTATTGGCCGTACCCAATATGTTATGTCCGAGCGGATGATTACGAAATACCATGTTTTCAAACTCATCGTAAATCAGCTCCGACGGCGTATCGTTGTAGCTCTCAATCTCGTCACAAATTACTTCAATTTCCTTGTCAATTTCGCGCTGCGGGTACGTAGAGTGAAACACAATATCGGTTAAAAGGTCGATGGCACGGGGCATGTGATCTTTCAATACTGCTGCATGGTAAACGGTATCTTCCTTGTTTGTAAAGGCGTTCAGGTCGCCGCCCACGCTCTCCAGGCAGTTAATGATATTCCATGAACGGCGTCGTTGTGTTCCCTTAAAGGTAACATGTTCGCAGAAATGGGCCAGTCCCTCCTCACCGGGAGCCTCATTTCGCGAACCGGCAGCAATCTGGTAACCGCAATAAACAACCTGTGATGAAGAGGGAATAAACAGTATTCGCAATCCGTTGGAGAGCGAATGGGTAAAATATTGCATGATATTGACGCACTTTTATGAGGTTGCAAAAGTAATCAAAAGGGCAGAACAGGGCAAATTTTCATCCTTTACTTATGTCCTTAAGCTAAAATATCTTATCTTTGCAAGCATTAAAAAACACGGTTTTTATGCGAAAAGTAATAGGAATAGGCGAAACCGTTCTCGACATTATCTTTAAGAACGAGCAGCCTGTTGGTGCCTATCCCGGGGGTTCTACTTTCAATGCTGTTATATCTCTGGCGCGTGCTGGTGCAGCATGTGCGTTTATAGGTGAAACCGGTAACGACAGGGTAGGACAGGGTATTATACGTTTTTTGAAGGAGAACGGGGTGGATACGAGCAGCGTTAACACCTTTCCCGGATCTAAATCGCCCGTTACACTGGCTTTCCTTGACACGAATAACGATGCCGGTTATATTTTTTACAAGGACCATCCACACGACCAGCTTGATATGGTTTATCCTGATATTCAGGCTGATGACATTGTTATCATAGGGTCGTTCTTTGCTGTAAATCCTGTAATCAGGCCACAACTGACTGGTTTTTTAGATTATGCACGCAGCCATGGAGCCATTATTTACTATGACGTTAACTTCAGACCGTCGCATCAGAACGAGGTAATGCGCATTACCCCCAACCTGTTGGAGAACCTCGAATACGCCGATATTGTGCGTGGAAGCCATGAAGATTTTAAGGTGCTTTACAAGTTGGACAATCCCGATAAGGTTTATAAGGCCGAAATATCGTTTTATTGTAAGAAGTTTATTTATACGCAGGCTGCAAATCCTGTTGAGCTAAGGGCCGACGGCGGACTGGCTAAAAGCTACCCTGCAAGGCCGGTAGAAACGGTAAGTACCGTTGGTGCGGGCGATAGTTTTAATGCCGGTTTTATCTACGGTATGCTGAAATACGGTATAAGACGCGAACATATTGAACAGGGGTTAACAGAAGAACAGTGGGATAAAATGATTGATTGTGCACAGGATTTTTCAGCTAATTGCTGCGGTAGTATTTACAATTATATATCGGTCGACTTCGGGAAGACCAAACAGTTACAGGGTTAATCAGTTACAAAATAAAGAAAATGATGGGGGCGCGAGCCTCTCTTGATTACAAAAATGGGTAAGATTCGACTTCTTCGAATAGGCTTATTGCCACGTGTTATTATTGCTATTATGCTGGGTGTAGCCCTTGGAAATGTGTTCTCTGAAGGGTGGGTCAGGGTGTTTATAACCTTTAACGCTCTGTTCAGTCAGTTTCTGGGGTTCATGATACCGCTTATCATTATAGGTCTTGTTACCCCGGCCATAGGCGATATTGGACGCGGAGCAGGCAAGCTGTTGCTGATAACGGTGGTGCTGGCTTATGGCGATACGGTGCTTTCGGGCTTGCTGGCCTATGGAACAGGGTCGTGGCTGTTTCCCGATATGGTTGCTTCTACACCCCATTTAGGCCCTGTTAAGAAGGCCGCCGAGCTTATACCTTACTTCACTATCAGCGTACCGGCCTTTATAGATGTGATGTCAGCTCTTGTGCTTTCGTTTATATTGGGGCTGACAATCTCTTATGCCAGTTTGCCAACATTGAAGAAAGTATTTGACGATTTTAAAGAATCGGTAAGCCTTACCATTGGCAAGGTAATTATCCCGCTACTGCCATTGTATATCTTTGGCATCTTTCTGAATATGACTTATTCGGGTCAGGCATACCGCATTCTGATTGTATTTGCACAGATTATCGCTGTTATCTTTGTGCTTCACCTGCTGGTTTTGTTATACGAATTTTGCGTAGCCGGTATTGTTGTACATCGTAATCCGCTGCGCATGCTGTTTACCATGTTGCCAGCTTACATGACGGCTCTGGGCACTTCATCCTCAGCAGCCACTATCCCTGTAACGTTAAGGTGCACGCTTAAGAACAGGGTCAGCGGTGGTGTAGCGGGTTTTGTGATACCCTTATGCGCCACAATACACATGTCGGGTTCTTGTATGAAGATTACAGCATGTGCTTTAACTGTTTGCCTGCTTGAAGGAATGCCTCACGACCCTTTGCTCTTCATTAACTTTATACTGATGCTTAGCATTATGATGGTGGCAGGACCTGGCGTGCCTGGCGGTGCTGTTATGGCAGCTTTAGCCCCGTTAGGCAGCATTCTGGGGTTTGGAAGTAATGAGCAGGCACTCATCATCGCGCTGTATATAGCCATGGATTCGTTCGGTACTGCGTGCAACGTGACGGGCGACGGTGCCATAGCGTTGGTGGTTGATAAGCTGAAAAAGTAGAATATAATATAGGTATAATCAATACAAAACGATAAAAGGGTAGGAAAGCGGAGCTGCAATGGTTGATGCAGTATTTGCTTTTCTACCCTTTTATCGTTTTGTATGTCCCTGTGTTAAGGAGCCTGAAGTTGAGGCCTTGCATGCTTCCCGGCCTCGTTGTATTTTTGTTTTTCCGTTACTTTTTGCCGAACTTATCGTCCATAAAGGTATAGAACGAAGGGTCTTCACCTACTACTGTCTTCACGATTTTGCCGTCAGGACCAACAATAATCTTTGTAGGGAAACCCTGAATAGCATAGTCGGTGAGCACGTTGCTGTTGTCGGGATTATACACATGCAGCCATGGCATCTGGTGTTTCTTAAGTCCTGCGAGCCACCTTTCCTTGCTTTCGTTGCAGTCGATGCTCAAAAACTCGATGTGATTCTTGTATTTATTGTAGTACTCTTTCATCTTAGGGATACCGCGAATGCACCAACTGCACCATGTTCCCCAGAAATCAAGCACCACGTATTTGCCGCGAAGGCTCGACAATGACAGAGGTTTGCCTGAAGGATCGTTCAGTGTAAAGTCGGGTGCCATGACGCCGGCTGCCTGTTTTGCTGCCGCCATTGATTCGGCTTTTGCCTGTTCTTCTAACTGGTTGATAGCGGTTTGGTATATGCTTTTCATACGTCCTTCGCGCACCTCTTTGGAAAGTAGGGCAACGGCTTCTTTCATTTTGGCAAGGTCGCCAAGCTGTGGAATAATTGCCACACTGCCCTCTGAGCGTGGATTTGCTTTGATAAAGGCCAGCAATTTATTGATTCTTTCCTCACGCATAGCAGGCATTTTCTCGTGATATTCCTTTCTGATAACCTCTGGACTCTCGCCTGCTTGCATTCGCTTTTCGAGGTTTTCAGATAGTTCGATAAATGGTTTCGAACTCTCATCTAAAGCCTTAGAAGCCATGTTATACTCCTTATAGAACTTGCTTCCGTCAGTAATGAAGTCGCCTTTTATATCTCCACTAAGAACGCAACTTTCGCCAGGCACGGCAATTAATTGAAAACCGAGATTCTCCTGACGACGCAATGAGCCGGGAGAATAAGCGTAAATAATGGTGGGTTCAGCCACATTCACATTGAAATTAAAGTTGCCATTACGAGTGAGAACGGTGTCACACCTCATGCTTCGCGGGTTAGTGAACACGAGAAGCGTATCGGGAGCGTTCTTCAAATTGCCCTTAATGTTACAGTTTTCCTTTGTATTTGCTGCATTTGTTGCGGCTGGAGACAGTATGGCTACAACAGCAGCTAAGCAGAATAATAATCTTTTCATGTTGAAAAATTTAGGTTGTTTTTGTGTAAAATTATAAAAAAGTGCAAAGTTCACCGATATAATAGTCGGGAACTTTGCACGTATGGTTATTTCTTTTTCGGCCTGCGGCGTGCCCAACCCTCCTCAGAAAAGTCGGGTTCATCACCTTTAAGCTTAAACGGTTTGCCTTGCATCAGGGCCTTCCAATCGTCTTTTCCATGGCGAGTTTCATCGTTATTGAACTCTTTTTTCGCTTTCGAAGCACGGGCGGGACGATTGCGCCGGCCTCCGTTTTCGTTGTTACGCGATGAGCCTCGTGAGCTTCTCGCGTCGCGTCCGCGACCTCCTTCATCAGCGTCATTGCAACGAACCTCGCGTCCTTTGTAGCTTGTTCCGTTTAAAGAACGCATTACTTTGTCAGCATCGGTGTCGGGAACTTCGATATAAGAGAACCTTTGCAGCAGGTCGATATGGCCTATTGCCTGACGGCCATGGACGTGACGGTTCATAAATTGCATAATCTCGCCAGGGTAAAAACCGTCTTGTTTGCCCAGGTTAATGAACAAACGGCGGTATCCTGCCTCTGTTTTCCTCGACCTTCTATTGCCCGATGTTCCGCGCTCACCACGCTCTCCTCGTTCGCTCCGCTTTGTAGAGGGCTTCAGAATTTGAGGTGCATTCTTGTAATAATCAAGGAAACGGCCGAATGTTACTGTCACCATTTTCTTAATAATATCCTCTTTATCGATGTACTCAAACTGGCGATCGATCTCCTTCATGTACGGTTCGATCTGCTCTTCGTCCACATCTGTCTTCATAATATCGTCCATTACCTTGTACAATTGCTTCTTGCAAATCTCCTCCGGAGTAGGTAATGTGCCGTCGACAAAGTCTTTACCGATGATCTTTTCAATGTTACGGACCTTTGATTTCTCACGTGAATGAATAATCGATATTGAAGTACCCTTCTTGCCTGCGCGCCCTGTTCGGCCCGAACGGTGGGTATAATTCTCAACGTCATCGGGCAAACCGTAGTTGATGACATGCGTAAGGTCGTCCACATCCAGTCCTCTTGCAGCTACGTCTGTTGCAACAAGCAGCTGGATTGTGTGCTGTCTGAACTTCTGCATAGTCAAGTCTCGTTGCTGCTGACTGAGGTCACCGTGCAACGCTTCTGCGTTATAGCCGTCCTTAATCAGCTTATCTGCTACCTCCTGCGTTTCTATTTTTGTACGGCAGAAAATAATAGCGTAGATGTGTGGATAGAAGTCTGCGATGCGCTTAAGGGCAAGATATTTGTCCTTTGCGTTCACAAGGTAGTAGATATGATTGACATTTTCTGCACCCTCATTGCGTGAACCTACTATAATTTCTTTATAATTGGTAAGATAACTTTTGGCTATTTTCTCAATCTCCTTGCTCATGGTTGCCGAAAACAGCAATGTATTCCTGTCGGCAGGAGCGGCTTCAAATATCGTGTTTATGGAATCAGAGAATCCCATATTCAACATTTCGTCGGCCTCATCAAGCACTATATTCCGCAAATTATCGAGCTTAACGACCTTTCGTTCCATCAAATCGATGAGGCGTCCGGGCGTTGCAACAATGATTTGTGCACCGTGACGCAGTTCATGAATTTGTGTAGTGATGGAAGCTCCGCCGTATACAGCTACGATGTGAAGCCCGTCAATATTCTTGCCAAAGCTCTTTAAGTCGTCGGCAATTTGCAGACAAAGCTCACGCGTAGGACTTAAAATAAGAGCTTGTGTTGTTTTAATCGTGGCATCAGTCTTCTGTAAAACCGGAATGCCATAAGCGGCAGTCTTTCCCGTTCCAGTCTGTGCCAGAGCAATAACATCGTTGTTTTCACCCAATAAATAAGGTATAACCTCTTCCTGAACTGGCATAGGATGTTCGAAACCCAGTTCTACAATAGCGTCACGAATAGCCTCATTGACGCCTAATTCTTCAAATGTCTTCAAAAATAAATGTAATTAAAATAAGTAAACCGTAGGGACTTCTTTAAAACGCCCTGCCGTTTTCGTCTGGTCCCCTTTCCGTTGCAAAGGTACGATAAAGTATTGATAATGGTATGATAAAGACGTAAAAAACGGCTTTTTATAGTTGTTTGGCATTGCTATTACGTTTTTTCAATGATCAAAAAAGCAGTGGTTCGTTGTGTAAAACCACTGCTGTCATAGCGTGAAAAGGCTATTTTTCCTAATCGTATACAATAGTTCCCTCGGCATTGATGTGCATACGGGGCTTGTGTTTAGGTGCTCCAGGCTTCGGACTGGGCCTTGTAGCCTGAGGTTTTGTAGCCACAGTCTTTCTCCTTTGACCTGCCGAACGGTTGTTTCGTATAGAAGAATGCCGTTTCCGTTCCGTCATGGTTGTATTGCGACTATTGCCCGATGAAACTGTATTTTCGTTGTAAGTGTCCTTCTTTTTAAAGGGTATAACCTTGTCGAATACGTAAAGTCCTTCGGGCCTTGCTTCTGAATATTCTAAGTGTGCATAGGCTATATCGTCTTTGCTGATGATGGTATCGGTCATCATATTCCCGTTAACCATCCTGCTTCGCCGTATGATATTCCCGTTCTCGTCATACGTATATTGCATGCCTTCGAGTTTGTCATTGCGATAGGTTGCAGTGGTTTCTATCCACTCTTTGTCGTTTTCGTCGTCAGGAATATGATATAAAATAAATTTCCCTTCTTTCTTTCCTTGATGAAATTCAACAATAGCGCTTACCTTATCATAGATATTATATTTTACGAGAAGGCCCTCTTCCAGGCCGTTTTTGTAGTCACACTCCTCCAATCGGTAGCCATCTTGCGAATAGATTATCCAGTGGCCCTCGCGTTTTCCGGTTTTTTTGTCTTTGAAACCCGACACACAAAGGCTCCCGTTTTCATAGTACTCTTCAAACTTCTTTATCTGTGCCCAACCCGAAAGTGGCAGCAGTAGCATGATAAAAAGGACGAAATGTTTCATTTTTTAGAAACTGAATATTGAAGGGGGAAATAGTAATGCCGTTGGTATTTGCCGTCTTTTATGCTTATACTATAACAGTAATCGGTTTTCAGACTTACATAATTCTCCGGCCTTGATTTCATCCAGAAGGTATCATGGCTGCGTATAACTTTACTTGAATAGATGCGATCGTCTAATGCATTTGTCCATAATATCCCACCATTAGTACTGCGAAGCTGTATCACAGTTTTTGCTTCTTGTGATATTGTAGGATAATACATTAATAAAATATACTTCGAATCTCGATAAATTATTTGGCAATTGAATGCCGTAAACCATTCGGTGGCCGGCCCATAACTTACCAAACGGTGATCGTCGTTCCAACAACTGGTCATGTCTGGCGGGAAATAGTTGGCGTCTTGTGGGTCACCAAGATGAAACTTTGTGTGCACACGCCATAGCCTGTACCGCCCGCCCCACGATAAACTTGGGTTGATATTTTGTTTCTGAATGCGGAAATACACACTATCTCGCAGCTCTTTTCCAAGCTGCGAAGGCGGCAGATGCTTGGCAAAATCAAAGGCTTCTTTCGTGTATAAGCGGCCTGTGGCAGGGAAATAATAATATGGAACGCCCAGGTTGTTGGTTACAATGAATCCCTCTCCGAAGTCATCGTTGATGAAAGAAGCCATTGAAACTCCCGTATCCATGGCAGGCTTATTGGCAAAGAATGCTTTTGTTACGTCGTGTACAGTAAGTGTATTGGGGTCGATTTCGTAGATATAATGGTCGGGAATAACCATATACCACTTTTTTGCCTGAAAGAAATAGCTGAAGTCGGCACTGGAAGGCCTGAACGAATCAGAACTTCTGTCTTCGGTATTTTTGTAGAAAAGTGCGTCCTTCAGCACCTTGCCGTTTTTCGAATCAATAAATCCGAAGTAGTAACCATCTGTAAATTTTGGCAGGGTATCACTATGAGTATTGAAGCTTCGTTTTGTAAGGTAAAAGAAACAAATGTCTTTTCCACGTTGCATGGGGATGATAAACTTATAGTCGTCTTCAACATTGACGGAGTCGTCGCCAGATAAAGACGGACTTTCCGTGTTGTCGTAACGATGTCCGACAAATATCATTGAGAAGTTTAACAGGAGCATTACCATTGTTCCTATGATTATGGCCAATGCAATAATCCCCATAATCTTCCTGCTCTGGTCCAACGATTTTCCACCGAAGTCGAAATGATGCTTGACGTTGATAGTTATATCGTCATCGTCAATATAGAATTCTGTACCACAGTTCCTGCAGCGAAAGTGATTGTCGCCAAGGTCAATGTGCTTCTCACTACCGCAGCTCGGGCATTTTATTGCTTTTATTTGTGTAGACATTGCTTGTGGGGTTATGGTTTCTTTGCATAGTGAATGGCAAGAAACGTAAGCACAGCCTGTATGGCTGTAAGCACTATAAACGTCATTACCCACCAGTTATTCTGCAGATGTGACGGTGCAAACAAACCGCTGAAATATTCTAATATTCCTGCAACAAAATAAATTATGCCGAGGCTCAGGCGGTGTGTGCTTTCGGCATTGCAGGCAAACAGCAGTGCCATAAACAGCGTATTCACTAATATTGCCACGCTTGTAAAGCATACATTAGCCCATGGGTAAACCGTCAGCATCAGGCCCGCCAGCAGGTTTACAACAAGTGTGGTTCCTGCTACAACCAATATCCTTTTCATATTTTCGACAGTATTTCGTTCTTTTTCTTTTCGTATTCTTCTTCACTGATAAGCTTTTCGTCAAACAATACTTTCAGTGCACGCAAACGTGTAGCGGGGTCTTCTTCCTTTTCGTTCTTGAAAATGTCCTTGGCCAACTGCACACCTGCACCTAATTGCAGCCCTGCACCAGCCAGTCCGCCTTCGTTACGGGCTGCATCGCGCAGCGCAGCGAGCTTCTGCATACCTGCATAATCGAGGTCAACTTCTTCGGCAGCACGTTTCTCTGCAGTCATATCGGCCACGCGTCCTATACGTTCTATGGTTTCGTCATCGAAGGTAACACCATCAATCCTGAAGTCGGTCAGCTCTAAACCCAAGCGTAAAAGCTCTGCGCTTGTACGCAGTTTCAGGTCGGTCGACATCTCCATCAGGTGGCTGTCTACCTCACGATAGGGATAGGCTTTGGCGGCAAGGAACGATGTTAATGGTGCTACAATACGCGAAGCAACAAGGCTTTGTGCGTCTTGCGCGGTGTAGTCGCCTACCGTTCCCAACAGTGTTGTGAACATTTGAGCTGCATCTGCTATCTTGATGGAGAAGTTGCCGCGAACCCCTAACGCCACAGGAATCTTATAATCAGGCTCAATATACTTTACGGGAGAAGGCGTACCCCACAGCACGTTAACCATTTCGGCTGTACGAAAAAAGTAAAAACGCATCTTGTGTTCGCTCTCGGCCTGCTGGGCCAGGTTCAGCAACGTAGTAATAAACGGATGGTTATCCGTTTCCATGTTGTAAATACCTGGTTCGGCTAACGTGCCTTTTACGTTGCCATCGTACACTATAATGCAGCCCTGGCCGGGAGCAATGATGAGCTTACTGGCGTTTTTTATCTCGTCAGTAGAGGTATTTGCTAAATGAAAAAGCAGGCCGGCGTCTTGTTCTTTCCACTCAATAACAGTACGAAGCTGCCGTTTGAACAAATCTTTTAGTCCCATGTTATAATAATGTATAAGTGTTATAACTACTTGCCCGCCTGTGTACGACGAGTATTTAATTGTAATAAGTTGTTGCAAAAATAGGTATTTACATTGAAACTGACAAAGAAATGAAACAAAATACTCATGCTGGTACAGGCTTGTCTATATATGTAAGTATATTGATTAGTTGCATGTTTTGTAGTTTTCTGTTATCTTTGCAGGATACAAAAAAACAAACATAGTTGGTCATTTATAATGACATATATCCCCAGGTGTATAACAATTTTAAACCGATAAAACCGTAAGAAAATGAAGATAGCAGTATTTTGTTCAGCCAATAACAATATTGACAAAACTTGTTTTGAGGCTACACGCGAACTGGGTATATGGTTCGCACAGAAGGGTTACACCTTAATATACGGGGGATGCAACGACGGACTGATGGGCTGTATAGGCCATGCTGTTCACCATCATGGCGGTATGACGATAGGTATAGTGCCCCGAATACTGGCCTCTTCGGGACGAGTTGCTGACGATATTGATGTTAACATACCTTGTGAAAACCTTGCCGACCGTAAGGAACTGATGTTATCGCAGAGCGATATTTGCCTTGCTTTGCCGGGAGGTATAGGTACATTGGATGAGATACTTACGGTAGTGGCCGCCCGTACCATAGGTTATCATCGTAAGCCGATGATAGTTTTTAACCTCAATGGCTGCTGGGATTCGCTGGTCTTGTTGCTCGATTCGCTTCAGGCACAAGGTATGATTCGCGGGCAGTGGCGCGATTTGATAAGCATTGTCAGCAGTGTTGATGACGTAAAAAGCCTTGTTTCGTCTTACGAACAAGCATGACATCTCTATTTGGTAAGTGCTTTTTCTTCTGCGAATAAGCCCTTTTTCTCCTGCGAATAAGTGCTTTTTCTCTTCTGTTTGTGTTGATAATCCCATCGTCCGGCGGCCGTCAGCAGCGCTGCTGACGGCCGTCATACACATGGTTCGATGATCGTCGAACGCGTTGCTGACGGCCGTCGAACAGCAATATTTACGGGCTTAGGCTGTTATCGTAACGTTTAAATGTAAAAAACGAATGGGGCAAAAGCCTTAGCCTTTGCCCCATTATCTTATTATTTTATAAACGCATGGATTGTACGTTATTTCCTTTTAATCCTTCAATTCTTTATTTTTTTATTTCTACCCCCGCCTTTTTAATCTTTTAATTCTTTAATTTTTTAATTTTCCCTCTCCCTTTTTCTTTCCTATAAAAGGAATAGATGACAGAGGAATATCGCGCTTAACCACTACCGCCATAAACGCAATGAGGAGCAAAGTATTTACTGCAAGTGATGGAACCGTTGAAAGACGGGCATTGCTCAGCGTCATACCCACGAAAACCACAGCGGCAAGCAGCACATAAAAACCAATGTCTTTGAGCGGATAATTAATCGGGTAGTACTTCTGTCCGAAGAAGTAACTGGCTACCATACAAATGCCATAGGCTGCAAAACCCGCCCATGCGCACGCCATATAGCTGAATTGAGGTATGAAAACAACATCAATAATGATGAGCACCAAGCACCCAAGGCCCGAGAAATATGCGCCCCAAATGGTACGGTCGGTGAGCTTATACCAGAAGCTTAAGTTAAAATAGATACCGAACATAATCTCTGCAGCCATCACGATTGGGACAACTTTCAGTCCCTCCCAGTAGCTTGGGGCAACCACATGGCGCAATATATCCATGTAGCCTATGACGGCAAGGTAGGCCAATAGCGTAAAGATAATGTAGAATTTCATCACTTTAGCATACGTCCCCTTTTTGTCAGCATCTTTGTTTCCAAACACAAAAGGCTCGTAAGCAAAGCGGAAGGCCTGTGTGATAATGACCATAATCATGGCAATTTTAATCGTTGCGCCATATATTCCAAGCTGTGCCATAGCCTGCTTGCTGTCGCCATCGTAGAGGTATGGGAAAAGAAGTGTTGAGGCACTCTGGTTTAATTGTCCTGCCACACCGAGAATAAGCATGGGCCATGTGTACGAAAGCATTCGGCGACACAGCTTTTTATCGAAGCCGTATCCTATGCCACGCATCTCCTTTCCCAGCAAAAACATCGTAACAATTGATACGAAAAGGTTTACGTAAAACACAATAGCCACGTCGGGAGTACCATCTGAAGCATAGAGGCCCGGGATGGTAACGCCCATGCTTGGCAACACAAGCAGAAGCAAAGCTACCAGTGTAACATTGATGAGAATGTTGGCAAGCTTGAGGAACATAAATTTCCAGGGTTGGTGTTGCTGTCGTAAATAGTCGAACATAATGGCAGTCCATGCATCAATTGCCACGCAAATGGCCATAACTCCAATGTATGAAGAGTGTTCGGCATAGCCCATAGCGGCCGATAAAGGCTTCAGAAATGCAATGACTAACAGCGCAAAACCCAATGCCACAGCACCCACCATGCGTAACGCTGTCGAATAAACCATACGCGGATTCTCACCTTCTTTGCTTGCAAAACGGAAGAAAGTGGTTTCCATACCAAACGTAAGGAGAATGATTAATATGCCTATATACGAATAGATATTGGTTATAATACCATATTGTCCGCCGTCAGAGAGCCACGCATAAGCCTCAATGGGTACCAATAAATAGTTGACAAAACGGCCTGCAATGGAGCTAATTCCGTATATTGCGGTGTCTTTTAGAAGTGATTTTAAGTTGGACACGGTTGAAAAGTAAAAAGGTAAAAAAGTAAAAAAGTAAAAGAATGATGTCATTTTACTGACTTTATCTTCTTTTATTCCCTACTTTCTATCTGTGTGATTATTGTATTATTGTTTTCTTTTATTTTATTAATGATATTGACAGTAGTGCCGATAATTGTTTTTAAATCATTGGAAAGAGAGTCGAATTCCTTGTTTTTAATATAGTCAGCTTCCTTTAAAAGTTCGAGCCAATAAGAGGTCTCGTTGGCTTCTTTCAGTGCAATACGCATCTTATTCAGATAGTCGGCAGTACTTGAAGCGAACTTTCCCTCGGCGAAATTTGCCCCAATGCTTGTTCCACTTCTGTATATTTGCCTTGCCATTATATGCTCGTTCTTTTCCTCTGTAAGGAATTTGTAAAGCTTTATTATGCGTAAGGCAAACTGCTTACTTAAAATATACACGGTGCTGTCAGCCTTCATTATGGTCTTATTTTAGCGTCGTTGATTGTCTTAAAGTACGATTTACTTTATATTTATAATAACCATCCCATTCCTCTAAAAGGCCTTTGGGCCTTTGTTTTACCTTTTTACTTCTTTACTTTTTTACCTTTAAAAGAACATATAGCATATAAATACCGCAGCAATAGCGCCGGCTACGTCGGCTATTAAGCCGCATGTGACCGCATGACGAGTGTATTTTATGCTTACCGAACCAAAGTAAACGGCGAGAATGTAGAATGTGGTGTCGGTAGAACCCTGAAATAAACAGCTCAGACGACCGACGAAAGAGTCGGCCCCGAATTGCGTCATCTCATCGAGCATCATGCCTCTAGCTCCGCTCCCTGAGAGCGGTTTCATCAGCGCTGTGGGCAGTGCGTCGACCCAAGTAGCGTCTGCACCAATCCAAATTACAAAAGATTTAATGCCACTTATCAGTCCGTCCATGGCACCAGAAGCACGGAAAATAGCAATGGCTACGAGGAAAGCTACGAGGTATGGTATAATACGGACGGCAGTAGTAAAGCCTTCTTTAGCACCTTCGGTGAAAGCATCGTACACATTTATCTTCTTAATAACGCCGACAATCATAAATCCAGTGATGATGCTCATGAGCAAGATGGCTGCAATGGATATACTTAATGTGTTCATTTCTGACGCATTAAGCTGCATGAATCCCCACACAATGGCTGCACATAGCGTGCACATGCCTCCTAAAGCCAGTACCAATGTGCGGTTCAAAAGGTTTACATGCTGATATAACGACGTCACAATAATGCCCACAAGTGTGGCTATAAACGTGGTGATAAGAATAGGAATGAATACGTCAGTAGGGTGTGCAGCTCCCATCTGTGCGCGGTAATTCATGATACTTACCGGTATAACGGTCAAGCCTGATGTATTCAGAACGAGGAACATAATCATCGGATTGGTTGCCGTATCCTTACGCGGATTAAGTTCCTGAAGCTGCGACATTGCCTTTAATCCCAGTGGTGTTGCAGCATTATCCAGACCTAACATGTTGGCAGCAATGTTCATAAATATCGAACCCATGGCCGGATGGTTCTTGGGAATATCAGGGAAAAGTCGGGTAAAAACGGGTGAAAGCAAACGTGCCAGGCCATTAATAAGACCGGCTTTTTCGCCTATTTTCATGATGCCCATCCATAAAGCCAGTACGCCTGTAAGGCCAATGGAAATCTCAAAAGCCGATTTTGACGAGGTAAATGTTGAATCCATCATGGCCGGGAACACCGAAGTGTCGCCCAGAAAAACTAATTTTATTAATGCAACGATGAAGCCAATCACGAAGAAGGCCACCCAGATATAATTAAGCACCATGGCTTTTGAGTTCTTATTTTATATGTTATTACGT
This sequence comes from Prevotellaceae bacterium, assembly GCA_015256945.1. Classification (GTDB taxonomy): domain Bacteria; phylum Bacteroidota; class Bacteroidia; order Bacteroidales; family Bacteroidaceae; genus Prevotella. Next base: position 51,798 of record JABZLB010000002.1, read on the forward strand.
GCAAAGTTAGTAAAAAACACAGACCTACTGTCTGAGTAAACGGGCTTTTTTCTTTTCAAACAGAATCAATACCGTTGGCTATTCCTGCGCCAAAGAGGGCAAAATCGGCCTTTAACGGGTCTGTGGGGAATGCCTCACGAAGCACATTTGTAAGGTGGATTGCTGCCGACATAGTGGCCGATTTTGATGTGATGAGACCGAGTTTTATGGCCGAATCAATAACGTGCGTGTCCATAGGTATGATTAATGTACGCTTGTCAACGAGGCCGTTCCATAGTCCGAGGTCAACCGGACTGTTGTCACGAACCATCCATCTCATCATCATGCACACACGTTTACAGCACGATGTGGTATTTTTAGGCACCAAACCGTTGAGTTCATATGCGCTATACCATTGACATAGTGCTTTGACAACCTCGAGCCCTGTGCATGCCTTCGTTGCGCGAATATAATTTTTCAGACTCTCGTATTCGTTCAGAAGCTGTTGTGTAACTTGCAGAAAGCTGGTAAATGTTCGATGGGTATGTAAGCGATAGAAACAGCTGTCGTCGTTGGGAAACGTGCCTTTATATCTGCCGTTACGTATCCATTGATAAGGTTCACTATCGCTTAAATTGAGCAAGTGCTGTATACGGAGCATAAACTGCTTACGGTTTCCATAACTCAAAACCGAAGCAATCCAGGCCATTGTTTCCTGATTCAGCTCACCTTTTACCTTGTGCATAAAGCACGAAGGGTCGCCGTTGATGAACGATGGCGTTTCGTAAGCATCGGCCAGGCTGTGCAGAAGAGCTGTTTTTTCAGGTGTAAGAACCTTACTCATTGGCGTTTTCAAGCTGCATATATTCAACTACGGTAAAGGAACGGTACGGTAATGTTACCTGTACCACTCTTTAATATCTATATAATGTCGTGCAAAATCGAGCGACTGACCTTTGTCAGCATCTTTCACTTTGCGTGCAGGTATCCCGGCCCAAATCTCATAAGGTGGTATCTTTGTGCCGGCCAGCACTACGGCTCCTGCTGCAACCACGGCACCTTTGCCTACAACTGCGTTGTCGAGAACGACAGCATTCATGCCTATTAACGCCTCTTCTTCAACTATACAGGCATGTACAACTGCGCCGTGCCCAATTGAAACGTCGTCATGAAGCACCACCGGGCTGCCACCTGTCTGATGCAGGCAGGCACAATCCTGAATGTTAACCCTGTTGCCTATGCGTATAGCGTCGACGTCGGCACGCAATACAGCACCAAACCATACCGAACAATCGTCGCCCATTTCTATATCACCTGCCAGCGTAGCATTGTCGGCAAGGTAACATCGTTTGCCCCATGAGGGTGTCTTTCCATTTACTTCTCTTGTATAAGCCATGATGATGGTATGATGTGATAAAACCCTTAAGTAAAAAATCTATGCGCCGTGTTTATCCGGCTGCAAGGCAACTTCTTCGCTCGAGAATTCAATGAAAGCCCCGCGCATAACCCATACTGTGGTTAAGAAAGCGAGCGTATCGCTCCACGCCTGGCACATTTCTACACCCTTAAGACCGAAGCATGTTGGAAGAATAATGACGAGAGGTATGAAGAAAATGCCTCTGCGGGCAGCTGCCAACAGGTTGGCACGCCATGGCTTGCGGCAAGTTTGCATCATCATGTTGCTAATCATGATGGTTGCACCAAAGGGTAATGTGGCCAGCTGCCAGCGCAAAGCCGTGCTGCCTACGGCAATAACCTCAGGGTCGTTTCGGAATATAGCTATAATTGTATCGGTGAAGGCGAATCCCCCTAACGTACAGACAAGCAGGAAGATTGTGCCCAAACGCACCGTAAACCAGAACCCTTCCCTGAGACGTTTATACAATTTTGCACCATAGCAAAAACCGCAAACGGGCTGAAATCCCTGCCCCAGACCTATGATAACAGCCATGATAAGCATGCAGACACGGTTTACAACCGACATGCCCGCAATGGCAGCATCGCCGTAATTGGCCGCAGCAAGGTTCAGAAGCATGGTTGAAATGGCCTCTAATCCCTGTCTTGAGAACGAAGGAGAGCCGCCATAAAAAATCTCCTTAAAGCCGTTGAGGCTGAATTTAAAGCTTGTCCAGCGAATAGGAATATTGCCTGCATGGTATGTCATGGCAAAAAGAATACAGAAACTTACTACCTGTCCGATGACTGTTGCAAGGGCTGCACCCGTAATGCCCATGCCGGCAGCGAATATCAAAACAGGGTCTAATACAACGTTTAATAAGGCTCCCGTAACAATGCCTACCATGGCATAGCGGGCATTTCCTTGCAGACGAAGCTGATTATTCAGCGTTAACGAGCTCATGAAAAAAGGCGCACCCAGGAAGATGATGCCCATGTAACGTTCGGTATAGGGCAGAATAGTAGGGGTACTGCCAAGCCCGAGCGCAATGGGTTGTAAAAGTAACAGCCCGATAATACACACGATACAGCCTGCAAAAAAACAGGAAAAGAATCCAAGCGATGCCATATTGCGGGCATTATCGTGCCGTTTTGCACCCAGCTCGCGCGAAATATAGTTGCCACTTCCGTGCCCGAAGAAGAAGCCTATGGCCTGCATCAGGAACATGGCTGTGAAAGTAATGCCTATGGCTGCCGTCGACTGGGTGTTGATATGACCCACAAAAAACGTATCGGCAATGTTGTAAAGGCTCGTAATGAGCATGCTGATTATCGTAGGAACAGCCATTGTACCGATGACCTTTGGTATCGGTCCCTGTGTAAGAAAAGTGTAGTTATCTGTCTTCAAAACATTTGCCTGTTGATGTTTGCAAAATTAAATAAAAATGGGCAAACATAGTTATTAATCAGTGTTTTTTAGGTTTTAGCTGTATATTTCTTGATGTATTATGAGGCGTCATACCTCTGTTTGTGTTTCAGTATCAGAGTAATTATCTGTAAAAATAATTCTGAATTTTCAGGGTTGAAATTGCAATCGTTTTAGCATAATTACGAAAGGGTAAACATGTTCTGATGTACTTTCAGTAGTTGACATCTTATTTGTTTTACCTTCCAAATGTCTGTTTTTCCCCTTTACGGCACTATCGTCTTCCCTTTACGATGTAATCGTCTCACCTTTACGACGTAATCGTCTCACCTTTACGATGTAATCGTCTCGCCTTTACGATGTAATGATGAAGCAAAAGTGCCGAAAAGGGAGGATGGTCAGAACAGAAAATCATAGATTTGTTGTTGTTAGAAATGTTTGTCTGACAAATTTTCTGATCATTTTTATATGCTATCCAGTCTGTTATTACGTCGTAAATAGCCCCCAAAACAGATAAAAAAGTCATTACTTTTATATAAAAAATTACATAACTATCTGTGTATTAGCTATTTATCAAAGTTGCCCATTTTGCGCGTATTTGCAGCCAACAGGTTATCTTCATGTAAATATCGCAGCCACAGAGAGGTGTTTGTAATATTATTTCATAAAGCAGAGCCACAAAATTTACTTGTTGTTCGCTGGAATTCCATTCCGTGGAAGTGAATCAGAATGAATAAAAGTACAAAGCTGGTACAATACGAATTTATTTCGTTAACTTTGTTGTCTGAACCTGAAAACAGAATAGAATATGTTGCAAAATGACCTTTGTCTAGCCTCAAAACCCCGTTATGAAATACTCGATGGGCTTCGAGGGGTAGCCGCTATGATGGTAATTGTGTTTCATTGCTTTGAAACTTATATTCCCCTTATAGGCACTCAAATTATCAATCATGGTTATCTGGCAGTCGATTTCTTTTTTATTCTTTCTGGCTTCGTGATCGGATATGCTTACAATGACCGTTGGAACAGCATGACTACATGGGGCTTTTTTAAACGTCGTCTGGTGCGTCTTCATCCCATGGTTGTGGCAGGAACGTTATGGGGTGCTGCCCTTTTCTTTTTTGCAGCAGGCAATTATTTCCCTGCAATTATTCAAACGCCGGCATGGAAATTCGGGCTTTGTATATGGCTTGCACTGCTGATGATACCCTGCCCTACGGGTCTGGATATACGTGGCTGGAGTGAAACCAATCCGCTAAACGGCCCAAACTGGTCGCTCACATTTGAGTATATCGGGAATATTCTCTATGCCTTGATTCTGAGACGGCTGCCTGTTGTGGTGCTTGGTATATTGTGTTTGTGCAGTATTTTCTTTACACTCGACCTTACATTGGGGTGGGATGTTTTTCATTTGCTGCCTCACGGACCACAGTATACCGTCATTGGCGGATGGAGCATTACGCCTGATCAGCTGTACATAGGCTTTACACGTCTGGGCTATCCTTTCCTTTGCGGATTACTGTTGTCGCGTATTCTGCCTGCCCGCATGTTACCGTCTAACCCCGGTGGCAGCTATATGGGAATACGTGGAGGCTTTTGGTGGGCATCGATAATGCTCGTGATTATATTTTCTATGCCTATGATTGGCAGAGAACGAGGGTTTGCCGACGGACTGTATCAGGCTGTTTGTATTATCGTTTTGTTTCCCGTTGTAGTGCTTGTTGGTGCCGGAAGCAAGACAACCGATAAGCGAAGCAAGGCATGGTGCGAGCTTTTAGGAGCAGTTTCCTATCCGCTTTATATTACCCATTACCCGTTGATGTATATGCAAATGGCTTGGTTTGAACGCCATAAAGATGCTCCTTTGTGGATACATATTTCGGTAAATGTGGGCGTTGTGCTCGTGTCGGTATGCGTAGCGTGGGCTTTTCTAAAGCTCTATGACGAGCCAACGAGAGCGTGGCTCGCCAAAAAGCTATCAGGCAGACGATAGTATGTTTTTAGTTTTGTCGGTATAACGATAAAACCTTATTAAATAATACGGGCGTTTAATTTAAGAAATTGCTCAACACCCTGCCTGATAGATGTCAGGCCAAAGCAAGCAGGATTAACCTCGTTAAGGGGTATCCAACGAAAGCTTGCGGCATCGTCGCAAGCCTTTGCTTGTTGATAGTTGGAAGCACGGCAGAGGAAAAACAGGTCGAGCGTGTGCACGTCGAAACCCGAATAGGGATAGATGTTGGGGCGACTGAACAGATATTGCATATCGGTAACATTGAGGTTCGTCTCCTCTTTCACCTCACGCGCAATGCCTTGCTCGGCTGTTTCGTCCATGTCGCTGAAGCCACCAGGCAGGTCGTACGTGCCTTTGGCAGGTTCTTGTTTACGCACAACAACAAGCAATTCGTTATTTTCGTTCAGAATAAAGGCCGCTGTGGCTGCGCTTGGATTGAGATAATAAACAAAGCCACAATCGTTACAGCGTTTGCTTTTGGGGTCGTTGACATTGAAATTACTGCTGCCGCACGCAGGGCAATGGGTGAAAAGTGTTAATGGGTGCATGGTTTAAAGAAAAAGGGCAAGCCGCAATCGTTGTGCAGCTTGCCTTTATATTTTATTGATTTTTGATGTCTTCAGCCGGTTTACAGGCAACGGCTGCTTTGTGTTTGTTCAATATGAGGCCTTAAAGCATGCTGTTAATGGCAGCGTCAAGGTCGCTAATCTGTGCGTCGCGTTTCTGTAAAACATTCTGACGATCGATGAGGAAGAAAGTGGGTACCGTCTGAACGTTATACTGTGCAGCGTATGAAGAGCCGGTGCCGGCATCGTCATGTACACATATCCATGGCAGAGCCGCTACGCTTTCCTTCCAGAAATGCTCGTCAGGATCGAGGCTGACCTGATAAATTTCCAGTCCGCGAGCATGATATTTATTGTATATTTCGCGCAGCTTCATGATGCGCGCCGTACTGCCTTGTGATGCAAATACGTGGAAATCGAGCAGTACAACCTTGCCTTTCAGGCTCGTTAACTTGCGCACATTTCCCTTATTGTCGGGCAAGGCTATTTCAATAATTCCCGATGTATTCACCTTGTTGGCATCAATTGTCTGGTTGCGTTCAGCCTGAATGATGCGTATGTTCTTTAGGCCTTCAATAGCAATGTTGTGCAGATTCTTGCCACGTTCCGACCCGGGATAATAGGTATCCCAGCTCGTTGCCACGGCCGCGAATACCTGAACATCCTCTTTTTTGCTCCGCGGATCGAAGATAAGAGCCGTCTGATTGCCTATATAGATAGTCTGAAACAATGCGTAATAAGCATAGGCACGCATGGGCTCCTTGTAAATATACTGCATTTTTACCGTATTCTTATAGGCATCGAGCAGGTGCTGTATGCTGTCACCTTCAGCCTGATACGGTATGTTGGGGTTGTTTACAAGAGCATTAATCTGACCCTGAAGGTTCATTTGCATGAGGGCCAGCTCCTTAATCTTTGCACATTCATTGGAACCTTCTACATCGTATTGCGACGACATCGTTGGATAAGAAGCCTTTACAGTAATGTTTTCTGTGGAGTCGACGGCAATGTTTATAATCTGGTTTGCAATGCGAAGACGATAGAATTCAGGGTTCTTGGGAGCTTTCTCATTGAACGAAAATGAACCATCTTCGCCAAGTTTTACGGAGTCGACCGTGACAGGTCCGTTCAGACTCATATTCTCAAAATACAATAACGAGTCTTTCGCATTGCTGATGTTTCCTGACAAATGAAACTTTTTTCCTGTACAGGAAGCTAAGAAAAGCGCAGCCATCATGATGGCTCCTAAGGAGAATAAGCGTGATATTTTCATTTCAATAAGATTTCTTTTGATGATTGCAAAGATACAGCTAATCAGTAAAAAAACAAAAAATATATATGTTTTCTTCTTATCTCTCGTTTTAAATAGGTATCTTTGCCCCGATTTCTATATTTAAGATGTAAGTCAAAACAATAATTTTTTTAGATTTAGATGAACGTAATTACAAAATCTGTCCAGTTGCCTGATGGAAGAACCATCACGATTGAGACAGGAAAGGTTGCCAAACAGGCTGACGGTTCTGTGGTTCTTCGTATGAACAATACAGTGCTGTTGGCTACTGTTACCGCAGCCAAAGAAGCTGTTCCAGGTACCGATTTCATGCCGGTAACTGTTGATTACAGAGAGAAGTATTATGCAACGGGCCGTTTTCCAGGAGGTTTTACCAAGCGCGAAGGTAAAGCAAGTGACGAAGAAATCCTCACATCGCGTCTTGTAGACCGTGCTCTTCGTCCGTTGTTCCCATCAGATTATCACAGCGAAGTTTTTGTACAGATTATGCTTTTGTCGTCTGATGGTGTTGACCAGCCGGACGCATTGGCAGGCTTTGCCGCTTCGGCTGCAATGGCTTGCTCTACTATTCCTTTCGAACATACTATATCAGAGTGTCGTGTTGCTCGCATAAACGGTGAATATGTCATCAATCCAACCTTCGAACAAATGAAGGATTCGGATCTCGATATCATGGTAGGCTGCACAAAAGATAACCTGATGATGGTTGAAGGTGAGATGAGTGAGGTATCTGAACAGGACCTTATCGGAGCGCTTAAAGCCGCTCAAGAGGCTATCATTCCGATGTGCGAGCTGCAGGATGAGCTTGCAAAGGAACTGGGAACAGATAAGAAACGCGAATACAACGACGAAATAAACGACGAGGATTTACGTAAGCAAATCCACGCCGAACTATATAATCCGGTTTACGAAGTTAATCGTAAAGCTCTGCCGAAACAGGAGCGTAACGATGCCTTTGACAAAATACTGGCCGACTTCTTAGAGAAGTATGACGCTGCCCACACTGAGCTTTCGGAGGAAGAACTCGAAGAAAAGCACGCTGAAGCAGGCCGTTATTACGGCGACGTTATGCGCGATGCCATGCGCCGTTGCATATTGGATGAGGGCGTCCGTATGGATGGAAGACAGACCGTTGACATCCGTCCTATCTGGTCAGAAGTGTCTACTCTTCCCATGCCTCACGGCTCAGCCATCTTCCAGCGCGGCGAAACCATGTCGCTTGCCACATGTACTCTCGGTACAAAGATGGATGAAAAGCTCGTTGACGGCGCTGTAAGCAGAGGCTATCAAAAGTTCCTTCTCCACTACAATTTCCCACCATTCTCTACCGGTGAGGCCAAATCGCAGCGAGGTGTAGGCCGTCGTGAGATCGGACATGGCCACTTAGCATGGCGCGCTTTAAAGGGACAGATTCCCGCAGACTTTCCTTATACCGTTCGCGTTGTGAGCGATATTCTCGAGTCTAACGGTTCTTCTTCTATGGCAAGTGTGTGTGGAGGAACCCTCGCTATGATGGATGCGGGTGTACCTATCAACAAACCTGTGTCAGGAATAGCCATGGGATTGATCAAGAATCCGGGAGAAGACAAGTATGCTATCCTCAGTGACATCCTTGGAGATGAGGACCATCTTGGCGACATGGACTTTAAAACCACCGGTACTAAGGACGGTTTGACTGCTACACAAATGGATATTAAGTGTGACGGACTGTCGTTTGATATTATCGAAAAGGCTCTTATGCAGGCCAAGGCAGGTCGTGAACATATCATGAATGAGATGATGAAGACCATCTCTGAGCCTCGTAAGGAAATGAAACCACAGGTACCTCGTATCGTAAGTATTGACATTCCCAAAGAGTTTATCGGTGCAGTTATTGGCCCTGGTGGAAAGATTATCCAGCAGATGCAGGAAGATACGGGCGCTACTATCACCATTGAGGAGGCTGATGGTAAGGGGCATGTACAGATCTCTGCACCCAACAAGGATAGCATTGATGCAGCAATGGCCAAGATAAAAGGCATTGTAGCACTGCCCGAAGTAGGCGAAACATACGATGGTGTTGTAAAAAGCATCATGCCTTATGGCTGTTTTGTTGAGATTCTTCCTGGTAAAGAAGGACTTCTCCACATCTCAGAGATAGAATGGAGACGTTTGGAAAGTGTCGAAGATGCAGGCATTAAGGAAGGTGATCACATCGAAGTGAAGTTGCTTGAAATAGATGGAAAGACTGGTAAATACAAGTTATCGCATCGCGTTTTACTTGAAAAGCCCGAGGGTTATGTAGAGCGTGAACGCCGTCCAAGGCGCGAAGGTGACCGTCGTCCTCGCCGTGAGGGAGAACGTCCACGTCGTGATGACCATCGCGAAGAGCGCGGAGAGTATCGTCCTCGTCGTTTTGAGCACCATGAAAATGAGCACCAGGACGAGCCGAAAGACTTCTCAACTGAACTCGATAACAACAACGATATTGAATAAAATAGCTATCATTGCACCGCCGCTTTTGCGCGTAGGTTTGCAAATCGTATAGAAAAGGCCCTGCCAGAACGTTATCTGGTGGGGCCTTTTTATGTGTAAAGAAAAGCGTTTATATGAGATTTGTAGTTAAGTTTCTTTCAGTAGTTAAGGAGTTTTTGATTAGTAGTTATGGAGTTGAAGGGAGTTATGAAGTTAAGTCTCTTTCAGTAGCTAAGGAGTTTTCTTTCAGTATTTAGGGAGTTAAAAGTAGTTATGGAGTTAAGACATTACTCCATAGTTCAGAAAGAAAAGGGGTAGGCGAGTGAAGTTATTTGCAAGGGGTGTTAGTAAATTAAGAAGCAAGTAATGGAAAGAATAGAGGAAGAGGTAAAAAAAAACTTATTTAACGGCAATACAAATACAGGCTTCCACATATAAAGGAAGCCTGTAAACAAATAATCAATAAAGTTTTTAGAAAGGGTGTGATGCGTTATTCGGCCCGCTTTAAACGCAGGTTTAGCTGAAGCAATGCAGGCAGGAAGATGAGCATTGAGCAAAGCAATCCCATCCACATCAGACGTTCGTTACCGTGGAAGAGGTCGATAAGTTTGCCGTCGTTCATCTGTGGAAGAAGATTAAACATTACATAAGCCACCGTGTTATTGACACAATGGAATACAATGCCCGGAATAATCGACCGTGTTCTATAATACATCCAGCCTAAGATAAGCCCCATCAGTGCTGCATGTATAAACTGTGGTACGTTACCATGCACGCCTCCAAAGATAAGTGCCGAGGCGATAATGGCTGCCCAATGCCACCTTTCGTCACTCATATCCAGCAAGCGTCGCAGTACGGCACCGCGGAAAACCACCTCTTCGGCCACAGCCGAAACAATGCCAATAGCCACATATCCCAGCGGTTCGCGCATAATATCTTCGAACAATTGTTCCATGGCTTTGGGCATGGTATATTGTATTTGTTCGATAACCCACTCAGAAGGCAGGATAGAACCCAGCGCAGCCGCAGCTACCCATAACAATACAAACCATGGCCTGCCAGCTATCCAGGTACGCGATACGGGCGTCCACTTGCGCCATATAAACCAGCAAATGCTGGACATACCGAAGAGAACGCTTACTGCTGCCATCATTTTTCCCGTTAGCCGAGGTTCCTGTTGCAGACATTGCAGCGCATCATGAATCGTCTTTCCCTCTATATAAGCAGCAACAAACTGTACGAAATAAACAAAGAATAGTTGTATTAAAAAGAAGACGATAACGTAGAAAACGACATCCAAAAAGTCACGAACGTTTTTATTCATTTGCTTTATCTTGTTCAAAAAGTTTCTTTATCCGGGCTTCATCCTGCTCCAGCTGTGCAGCCAGCAAGCCGATATTGTCGAAGTGTTGTTCCATGCGAATATGATGAATAAAGGCTACCGACAGTTCGCTGCCATAGAGATTGCCATCATAATTAAACAAATTTACCTCAAGCGTACGCTGTTGTCCACCAAATGTAGGGCGCATTCCGATGTTCATCATGCCTTCAAAGGTTTTTGAAGATGCCTTGTCACAATTCTTGTCTGCGATGTTTACCTTTACCGCATACACACTGTTGGACGGCACCAATCGTCCTGAATGCGATACGTCTATATTGGCAGTGGGGAACCCTAATTTCCTTCCTTCCTGATAACCGCTTACTACACGTCCTTCCAGCGTGTAGGGACGGCCTAAGCAACGGGCTGCAAATTCAACGTCGCCACGTAGTAGAGCTTTCCTGATAAGAGACGAGCTGATGTGCTCGCCATGTAATAGAAAAGCTTCGCTCTGGACAACACGAATGCCCAGTTGCTGCCCGTAGCGCACATAGTCGTTAAAGCTTTCGGTACGCCCACGACCGAAACGGCTGTCGTAACCTATCATCAGCGTCTGCACTTTCAGCTTGTCAAGCAGTACCTGTTTCATGAAATTGCAGGCAGTGAGCGAGGCCATTTCACGGTCAAAGTGAAGCACAGCAACGATGTCGACACCCGTTTCTTCCAACAACCGCAGCTTTTCTGTGGTTGTTGTAAGCAGTAAAGGCTGGTTGTCGTTGTGCAGGACCTGTCGTGGATGACGGTCGAAAGTAATAACCATGGCAGCCATGCCTTTAGCCTTAGCCTGCTTGCATACCTGACCTATAAGAAACTGATGTCCGCGGTGCACCCCGTCAAAGAAGCCTATTGTTGCCACGCAGGCCGTCTGGTTTAGCTGGGTATGGTTGTCAACATATATGGTTTTCATTGCTCGCGCTGTTTATATGATGGGCCATAGGGCGTGCAGCCCCGTTTACATGACAAAGTTACGAAGAAACCGTAACAATAACAAGAAAATGGTTTCGTGTTTTAGGGTTCTGAAGTTTCAGGGCTTAAGTTTAAATCTTTATGATGTATGGTGCTTATCATTTTACCATCTTGTATCCGGGTTTACGGTTTTTTGTTAACGTTCGACGGCCGTCAGCCACGCTGCTAACGGCCGTCAAACCTGTTGTACGACGGTCGCCGTACGCGCTGCTGACGGCCGCCGAACCATGAACCATATTACGGAAAGCGGGTAGCAATATGGCGTCAAGGTATTATAAAATAAGGCATAATCCGTTAGCTATACGTAAGCTAACCAGTATAATACCGTGTATGAAATGCTTGCTGCCTAACATAAACGGTATCACATACCGGCCTGTTGTTACGCCCCAGGTCCTATAAGGCTTTTGTTTTTCGGCGTATGCGGTTTATCCCTTTCCACAGTTCGCCGCTGCCTAAAACTACTGTTCCTGTTGCAAAGATGATGGTAAGCCATTCGGTTAAGCTCATGGGGAGCGTACGGAACATACGTCCTCCAAACGTAACGATGAGCCACTGGCCGAGCAAAATAAGTACAAGTACGAGCACAAGACCACGGTCGCGCCAGAAATGACGGAAAGCACTGTGTACCGATCCCATGCTTTTGGCATTGAAAAGGTTCCAGAATTGCAGCATCACGAAAGTGGTAAAGAAAAGTGTTAGCTCGTGAACGTCAATGATACTACCCTGTCCGTGACGTTCGCACCAGACGAGGAATAACAGCATTAATATAAAAAAGCTTGTACCACAGAATATAATTCCACGCCACATGCTGTTTGTAATGATAAAGGCTGACGGCTTTCTGGGCTGTTCGTTCATAACTTCACGCGATGGCGGAAGCGAGGCAAGAGCCAGCGCTGCAAACGTATCCATGATGATATTTACCCATAATATCTGCGTTACCGTGAGAGGCATCTCGGTACCTATAACCGCCCCGCCAAGTACAAGCAGCAGTGCTGAGAGGTTTACAACGAGCTGGAAGAAGAGGAATCGCTGAATATTTTTGTAAAGAGAACGTCCCCACATCACCGCCGATGCGATAGAATGGAAACTGTCGTCAAGCAGAGTGATGTCGGAAGCTTGCTTGGCAACCGATGTCCCTGAGCCTAAAGATAGTCCTACATGCGCGTAATTTAATGCAGGTGCATCGTTGGTACCATCGCCCGTAACCGCCACAACCTCTCCGCTTTTCTGAAGCAATTCAACAAGCCTTTGCTTGTCGGCAGGACGGCCCCGGCTCATAACGCGCAGCAGTTTGGCTCGTTTGTAGGCTTCGTCATCGGTAAGATTCGAAAAATCAGGTCCTGTAATGTGCCATTCTTTTACGTGTCTTTCAGTTTCCTCAGCGTTGTCTTCCTTAGGCCATATGCCTATCTGGCGTGCTATTTCTATGGCTGTTGCCGACGTGTCGCCGGTTACCATCTTTACCTCAATGCCTGCCTGGCGACATTGATTGACGGCTGCAGGCACATCGTTTCTTACAGGGTCGGCGATACCTGTAACCGCCTGGTAAATAAGATTGTTATTGCAAAAACATCCTTCACAGCAGGCAAAGGCCAGCGTTCGCATGGCCTGTCTCTGATAAGAAAGCAGTGTTTCCTTTACCTTAAGACAGTCGTTGCCCGAAAGATTCGTCATCTGGAGTACAATTTCTGGTGCTCCTTTTACAAAAGTATAGGTTTTATCGTCCACCAAAACTGTTGTGGCCATGTACTTTGTATTGGTTGAAAACGGCTTCTGTTCGATAATTTTACATTCCTTTCGCAGTTGTTCGTAGTTCTGTCCCTGCTGTTCCAGCCACATCAGAAGCGCACCTTCAGTAGGGTTTCCTATGGGCTTGCCGTTGTCAAGCTCGGCAGTAGTGTTAACGGCAAGCGCCATATAGAAAAGCCTGTTCCAGCTTTTTGCATCGAAATCCAGATGGTTTTGCCTTGCAGGAACATCGGCCTGAAGCATTGATGACACGCTCATACGGTTCTCTGTAAGCGTTCCGGTTTTATCGGTACAGATGACAGTGGTAGCGCCCATCGTTTCAGAGGCATGAAGCTTTCGAACTAAATTGTTCGACTTTAGCATGCGTCGCATGTTCAAAGCCAGTGCAAGGTTTACGGCCATGGGCAAGCCTTCGGGTACGGCCATGACAATTAAGGTAACCGCCATCATAAAATAGTTGAGCACAATTTGGGCCATTCCTAAATAGTCATGGCTGTGCCATATACTGTTTGTAAGAATATCGTGTACCAGAAAAGCAACAAAGGCAACAAAGGCAACGATGGCACCTGCTTGCGAAATAAGGCGTGCCAGACGGTTTAGCTGTAAATTTAAAGGAGTTTGAACATGTGTATTCTCATTCGATAAAATGGTAACCTTACCAATTTCCGTATTGTCACCTACACGAATAACAACGGCTTCGCCGTGCCCGTTCATCACCATCGTTGAACGAAGAATAAGGTTTGGGGGATAGGTACTCTCATGAGAAGAAGCTGGTTCCTGCGTATGGTCGCACGAAAAATCTTGTTGTTGGACAGCGGCAGTAGCATCATTGCCCAGAACTTCTTTCGTGGCGAGAGGCTCTCCCGTAAGTGTTGATTCATCGACTTGCAGGTTAATGGCTGAAAAAAGTTCAGCATCGGCTGGCACTTCATCGCCAACTTCTACTAATATCACATCGCCCACAACGATGTCGCGCCGTGGAATCTCGGTTACTTTACCATTTCGTCTTACCTTGACAAGCTGGTCTTCGTTCAGCGTTGTAAGCACACGAAACTTCTTTTCTGCGTCGCGTTCAAAGTAAAAACCAACTGTTGTGGCAAGGAAAATGGCTATAAAAATGCCGGCGGTTTCGATAAAATCGTTCTGTATAAAGGCCAGAATGAGCGATATAACAGCAGCAACAATAAGTATCTCAATGATGGGATCACGATATTTGTCAATGTATAATTTCCAAAGAGAAACGCGTTTGGGAGGCGTCAGAACGTTATCACCATACTGTTTTCTGCGTACAATTATTTCATCGTCATTCAGTCCCCGGCTTCTGTCGGTAGCCATTTTATCGTATGTCATGCTCTAAAGATATTTGTGCAAAAGTAGCCAAAATAGGCCGATTAGACAATATCTGGCATATTATTTAGTTCCTGTTACGTACATTAATGCCTGAATTATGCTTTATTTGTACATGATATGTAGTTTGTTTAAAATTGTTATCCTGACAAAACGTGCAGGTTTCCAGGGTTTAGTTGCCACGGAGGCTGTGTCCTGTCAGGTAATCTCTTCATTCTGCATATAAAAGTGTAAAAAATAAAGAAGGGTTGTGTCTGTGTGCAAAATGTTTAGTATTTTTGTGGCATAAAGGCTTTCTCGTTTATAAAATTCGACGGGGAGGTTTAAAAACAGCATGTTATTGCTAAGAGAAATATTTGAATATTACCCGAACTATCCTGTTAACAACCAATGAAAAAACTGTATGTCTTTCCTGTAATAGCGCAATTATCTTCTTTCCCTGAATATGCAATTCTTGTCGGTTCACCAGGCAGGTTGCATGGAAATACGGCTGTATCGGGTATTGATAATGCTCCCGGAAATGGAGGACGAAACGAAGGAACGCATGACCCGGGGGCGAAAATAGGATATGATTATTACAATGTTTGGGAGAAATAAGCGTTTGTAAAACGATACATCATATTTTACAGACCATTGCCAGACGTATGAATTTTGTAGACATTCACCCAAAAAGCGAAGGAAAAAGAATCGTTGAAATAGATTATTTAAAATCTGTTTTCATACTTCTGATGATTGCTTTTCATCTGGCTTATTTCGCCGACAGCTATCCTTATCTGAAGCAATTCGTGTATACTTTTCACATGTCGGGATTCCTGATTATATCTGGTTATCTGATGAAAGCAGGCAAAACGGTACGGCAGTATGGCAGAACCATATTATGGTTAGCCGTACCTTATGTTATCATGGAGACGGGATACGTGGGGATGGCTTCGGTATTACCGATAAAAGACCATGTGGAAAATTTGACATTACAGGTGTTTCTGAATAAGTTGCTGGTTAATCCGCTCGGGCCTTACTGGTATCTTCATACGCTTATATTGTGCGGGGTTTTATACTTTGTAACGTTCAGGTGGATAAAAACTACGAATTTTTCACGCCTGATAGTACTGGGCCTGTTATACTATGCGATGTCCTTGTCAGGGCTTGTTGCTTTAAATTGTTCGTTATATTTCTGGCTTGGAATTGCCGTCCGGCAGTGTGGATACTCACTTTTACACGTTTTTCGAAAGTCGTGGTGGTCGGTTGTCGTTCTGGTTATTTTGTTTTTCCATCCGGAGGCTTTCGATAAAGCCTCGCCTGGAGGTATGCTTATTGTATATTTTATATTCTCTTTTCTACTGACAATATTTCCTTTTGTGCCTGGAACGGCTAAAAAAATACTGGCCTGTTTGGGACGAAACTCTTTGGTTTTATATATATTTTCACCCGTCTTCACATTATGTTGTAAAGTATTTATTCCTTATTTAGGGTTCGATTCCACGCATATTGTATACCTGATTATATCGTTGCCGCTGTGCGTTTCAGGTTGTATTCTGCTTTGTAAAATACTGGATTTGTTGCATCTTTCGCCATTTTTGTTTGGACGCAGGCAGGTTCTGATATAGATTTGTCGTGTTTTTTCTTTGTGTATTTTTTGTTTTTTGAAACTCAAACTGTATGAAAATATGAGATAAACACGACAAATCGTAACGATGCAGAGCCTTTATTTTTGACAGAATCACGAGTATTAAAAAAACAAAATTTATCACTATATAATAATGTAGCTACAAAGATTTAGTTACTTTTGTTACCCATTTAATCATAAAGGCGACAAGATGCAAGATAATTTAGTGATTGTAGAGAGTCCGGCAAAAGCAAAAACAATTGAAAAATTCCTTGGAAAAGATTTTAAGGTGATGTCTTCGTATGGTCATATTCGTGATTTGAAGAAGAAAGAATTAAGTATAGATGAGGCGACCCTTGAACCCTATTACGAGATACCCGAGGAAAAAAAGAAGATTGTTGCAGAACTGAAAAAGAATGCCAAGGCTGCAAAAAAGATATGGCTTGCATCCGATGAAGACCGTGAAGGAGAGGCTATAAGCTGGCATATTTGTGAGGTCTTAGGGCTTGATGAGGCTAAAACAAGCAGAATTGTATTTCATGAAATAACGAGGCCTGCTATTTTAGAAGCCATAGAAACTCCCCGTCATCTTGACATGGATTTGGTTAATGCCCAGCAGGCAAGGCGCATTCTTGACCGCCTTGTGGGCTTTAAGCTCTCGCCTGTACTTTGGCGTAAGGTTAAGCCCGCACTGTCGGCCGGACGCGTTCAAAGCGTAGCCGTGAAGCTTATAGTTGAGCGTGAACGTGAAATACAATCGTTTAAGAGTGAACCCTATTATCGTGTCAATGCCACTTTCTTTGTAACTGGTGACGAGGGTAGCCACAAAGAGGTTAAGGCCGAGCTTGATAAGCGATTCAGCACCCATGATGAAGCTCTGGCCTTTTTGGAGAAGTGTAAGGATGCTTCTTTTGTCGTTGACAATATTGTAAAGAAGCCTTTAAAGCGTGTGCCGGCACCACCTTTCACCACTTCTACCCTTCAGCAGGAAGCTGCACGTAAGCTTGGGTTCACCGTTTCTCAAACAATGATGGTGGCTCAACGTCTTTATGAGAGCGGACGTATTACGTATATGCGTACCGATAGCGTTAATCTTTCATCGCTTGCTATTGGTGCTTGTAAGCAGGAAATCGTTGAAAATTACGGTGCTGAATATAGTAATCCCCGAAAGTTCCATACACATTCCAAGGGCGCACAAGAGGCACACGAAGCTATTCGCCCCACATTTGCCGATACCAAAGGGCAGGAATGGACCAGTCAGGAGCGCCGTCTTTACGATCTGATATGGAAACGAACCATTGCCTCACAGATGGCAGATGCACAGATTGAGAAAACAACGGTTACGATTGATATTGATGGAGCCGAAGAGAAATTTGTAGCAAATGGTGAGGTTATCGTCTTTGACGGATTCCTAAAAGTATATCGTGAGTCGATGGATGAGGAGTCATCCTCTGCACAAGATGAGGCATATACGCTGCCTGTACTTCATATTAACGATAAGTTAGAGCGCACAGAGATCGTGTCGACCGAGCGTTTCTCACAAGGTCCGGTACGTTATACAGAAGCAAGTCTGGTGCATAAGATGGAAGAATTGGGCATTGGACGCCCGTCTACCTATGCTCCTACCATTTCAACTATTCAGCAACGTGAATATGTTCAGAAAGGTGACAGGAAGGGAGAAGAGCGTTCTTATGTTATCAATACCCTGAAAGGAAACTCTGTTACCACGCGTAACAAGAAAGAAATGGTAGGTTCTGAGAAAGGAAAACTATTGCCAACCGATATAGGAATTGTTGTGAACGATTTCCTTCAAAAGAATTTTCCCGACATCATGGACTTTAATTTTACGGCAAAAGTAGAAACCCAGTTCGACCAAATAGCCGAGGGAAAAGAAGAGTGGAAGGACATGATGCGTAAGTTTGACGACAAGTTCGATCCCATTGTAGAGCAGGTTATTCAGCAAAAATCAGAACATAAGGCCGGTGAACGTGAGCTTGGGCTTGATCCAAAAACAGGTAAACCCGTATATGTAAAGATAGGAAGGTTTGGTCCGGTTGCCCAAATCGGGTCAGCTGATGACCAGGAGAAACCGCGTTTTTCGCAGTTGCCTAAGGATAAAAGTATCGAAACCATTACCCTTGATGAGGCTTTGGAGCTATTTAAACTGCCTCGGACTCTTGGTAATTATGAAGGAACCGAAGTTAGTGTAGGGGTTGGAAGATTCGGTCCTTACATCTTACACAACAAGAAATATGTGTCACTTCCTAAGGGCATTGACCCCATGACGGTGAGCCTTGACGCTGCTGTTGAACTGATAGAAGACAAGCGTCGTCAGGAAAAAGAGCGGCATATTAAATCATTTGACGAAGATTCGAAGCTGGAATTATTAAAGGGACGCTATGGCCCTTACCTGTCATACGAAGGAAAGAATTACCATATTGACAAGAAACTTCAGGAGAAAGCTCTGGCAGGTAATATGGAATATGCCGAATGTATGGAAATCATTAAGAAGGCACCTGAACCAAAAACCAGGAGAGGCGGGAAATGATGCCATCGCGAATCATCCTTATTGGCTATATGGGATCGGGAAAAACTACCGTAGGCAAGGTGCTTTCCCGTGAGCTTAATCTCCCGTTTTATGATCTCGACTGGTACATTGAAAACAGAATGCACAAAAGCATCCATCAGATTTTTGAGGAGAAAGGTGAGGAAGGTTTTCGCAGAATAGAACGTAATTTGCTCCATGAGGTTGCCGAATTTGAGAATGTTATTATTAGCTGTGGTGGCGGAACACCCTGTTTTTTCGACAATATCGGTTATATTAATCAACAGGGAGAGAGCGTTTATCTGAAGTGCAGGGCTGACGTTCTTTCCGCACATTTGAGGATGGGTAAGACTATTCGTCCGCTCTTGCTGAACAAAACAAATGAAGAAGTGGAGCTTTTCATTAGTGAACAGCTGGCTCAACGCGAAAGCTTTTATAGCCAGGCGAAGCATATTATAGATGTATCGCTCATGGATAATTACGATAAAGTAAAGATAACCGTGTCGCAAATTCGTGAACAACTCGATATATAATCTCAGATGATTCGAAATACAACTATCGTCTTTTTTGCATGTAATATCCGAAAGTATGGAATATAGCTTCTGGTTATTCAGAATACAACTACTGATGATACTGTTTAAAATATAAAGCATTTAGAAGAGAAAGCTGACAAATGAAGAAATGGACTATTGAAGATTCTAAAGAACTCTACAATATAAACGGGTGGGGAACATCTTATTTTGGCATTAACGAGAATGGTAATGTTTATGTGAACCCCAGCAAAAACAATGTTAAAATAGACATCCGCCAGATTATAGACGAGCTGGCTTTGCGTGATGTCACGACCCCTGTATTGCTTCGTTTTCCCGATATTCTGGACAATCGCATCGAGAAAATGGCTTCATGTTTTAAAAAAGCAGCCAAGGAATACAACTATAAAGGAGAAAGTTTTATCATCTATCCCATCAAAGTGAATCAGATGCAGCCCGTTGTTGACGAGATCATTTCGCACGGACGTAAGTTTAATTTGGGATTAGAGGCCGGGTCAAAACCCGAGTTACATGCTGTAATTGCAGTGCAGTGTAAGAGCGATTCTCTCATCATTTGCAACGGTTATAAGGACGAAAACTATATCGAACTGGCTATGCTTGCCCAGAAATTAGGCAAGCATATTTTTCTTGTTGTTGAAAAACTCAATGAAATTGATGTCATTGCCAAGGCAGCAAAACGCTTAAATGTAAAGCCTAATCTGGGCATTCGTATCAAGCTTGCTTCTTCAGGCTCGGGTAAATGGGCCGAGAGTGGTGGCGACGCATCGAAGTTCGGGCTTACCTCTTCCGAGCTATTGCAGGCGTTTGATAAGCTGGATGAGGTTGGCTTACACGATTGTGTGAAGCTCATTCACTTTCATATTGGCAGCCAGATTACGAAGATCAGGCGTATACAAAACGCCCTTACCGAAGCAGGACAATATTATGTAAACCTTCGGAAAATGGGGTATAACATCGAGTATGTAGACTGTGGAGGCGGACTCGGTGTGGACTATGACGGCACCCGTTCAAGCAATTCGGAGAGCTCTGTAAACTATTCTATACAAGAGTATATTAACGATTGTGTCTACTCTTTCACCGATGTGGCCAACCGAAATGGTATTCCTCATCCCAATATTATTACCGAAAGTGGACGTTCTCTGGCCGCTCACCACTCGGTTCTTGTGCTCGATGTGCTTGGTGCGGCATCGTTACCTGTGATGCCTGAGGAGTTTGAGGCGAAGCCTACCGACCATAAATTGGTTAAGGATTTGTATGAAATATGGTGTAATCTCACGCCAAAGACCATGCTCGAAGACTGGCATGACGCCGAGCAAATACGCGAAGACAGTCTCGATCTCTTCGCACACGGCATGATTAACTTAAAGACACGTGCAGAGATAGAAGCGATGTACTGGAGCGTTTGTCATGAAATCAACGGGCTTACACGTGGTATGAAGCATATCCCCGACGAATTAAGAGGGCTCGATAAGCTCCTTGCCGATAAGTATTTCTGTAATTTTTCACTTTTCCAAAGCCTGCCCGACTGCTGGGGTATCGACCAGTTGTTCCCCATCATGCCTTTGCAACGCCTCGACGAACGCCCGTCACGCAACTGTACTTTGCAGGATATTACCTGTGATTCGGATGGAAAAATATCGAACTTTGTTGCAGGAGGTACGCTCTCTAACGTCCTTCCCGTACACGCTCTGCGGAAAAATGAACCTTACTATATTGGAGTATTCCTCGTAGGTGCTTATCAGGAGATACTCGGAGACATGCACAATCTCTTCGGCGATACGAACGCAGCGCATATCTCTGTCAAGGACGATACCTACCATATTGACCAGATTATAGATGGCGAAACGGTTGAAGAGGTGCTCGAATATGTGCAATACAATCCCAAAAAACTGGTTCGTCAGATAGAACAATGGGTTACAAAGTGTGTGAAGGAGGGCAAGCTCTCGCTCGAAGAAGGTAAGGAGTTTCTCAGCAATTACCGCTCGGGGCTTTACGGATATACTTATTTAGAGTAGCCCTTATTCTGTTTTAAGGACGGGCAAATTCCATTTTGTCCGCCACCAAAAGCTTTATTTTATTCTACATCAGCCCATGCTCAACTTTCGCACAGATATTCTTCCATTGAAAGATCAGCTGTATCGTCTTGCCCTTCGCATCACGCTTAATACGGCAGAAGCCGAGGATATTGTGCAGGAAACGCTTATAAAGGTATGGAACAAACGCGATAGCTGGGATCAGATTGACAATATTGAGGCTTTTTGCTTTACGGTATGCCGTAATCTTTCTCTCGACAGCATTAAGCGTCATGATAATCAAAACAAAACGTTAGACGATAAAGGTTCCGACCAGATAGACACATCTAACGACCCTTCCCGACAAACCATTGTCAACGATCAGATGGATATGGTGCGTCAAATCGTTGACAGCCTGCCCGAAAAACAGCGTAGTTGTATTCAGTTGCGCGACTTTGAGGGCAAAACCTACAAAGATATTGCCCTTATTTTAGGTATAAGTGAGGAGCAGGTTAAGGTGAATATCTTTCGTGCGCGGCAAGCCATCAAGCAGCGTTATGAAAAGCTCGACAGCTTTGACAGGAGCTTTTAACAGCAGCTTTTTCTTGTGATAAGTGCATAATACTGTTCTTATCAACTTAACTTTATATTTAATTAGTGTTAAAACAAAGAGGGTGTGTAACTTTCTTTAGCAACATTCGTCATAACAATAGAAACAAGAAAACAATGGACTATAAATACATTAATCAGTTATTGGAACGCTATTGGCGCTGCGAAACTTCTGTTGAGGAAGAAAGCATATTGCGTGCTTTTTTCAGCCAGGAGGTTATACCGGCCGAGCTGATGCGCTACCAGCCCCTCTTTACCTATGCAGAACGGGATGCTGAACAAAATGTACTTGGTGACGATTTCGACGAGAAGCTGATGGCTTCTATCGAGAAAACTGCGCCGGTCAAGGCGCATATTATCACCATGCCACAGCGTTTAAAGCCACTGTTTAAGGCAGCTGCAGTTGTGGCTATTATGCTTACGCTGGGCAATGCCGTTCAGGTTCCGTTTGCTCGTCAGCAGAAAGACCCTATAAGCAGCTATGATGGCTATTACAAGCCCGAGCTAAATTTGGGTACTTCGGTGGCTATGGACGATAGTGCCAAGGTTGATTCCATGCAACAAAGTATGGCTATGCCTACCAAAAAGGCCCAGTAAGCGAATGTCGGCAGCCTGAAAGCTGCGGGCCATTACAATGATGAATATTTCTATGCTTTCTCTATAAAATCATGTTTAGTAAAACAAAAACAACGAAGCTGTGAAGCTTTAATTCTCTCAAATTTTTCATAACATACTAACGTAGTTAAGAGGTCGCACTACCATTTTGGTTTTGCGGCCTCTTATTTTTTGTATATCGGAATCGTGAAATCAGGATTTTTGTCATGTCTTATCATTTTGTTTTATCGCAAAATAAATAAACATCGGTACGGTTTAACAGGCCTGAAATATACCTTTTGTTCTTTTTTTGCCTGATGTAAAGGTTTTAATGGCCGTTTCCTTGTATAGTAGACGGTTTTACTATATATTTGCAACATCATGACAAAACCCAACGAAAATGTTAAACCTGTTCAATAAAACAACAATGAAAAAACTGTTATTCATTCTTATGCTGTGCTTTACCGCTCTTGCAACAGCTGGTGCACAGCAAACCGAAAAGCCGCTCGGTAAAGTGTACGACATTGTAGATGTGATGCCTCAATTCCCCGGAGGGCAGGGAGAACTGATGAAATTTCTGCGTAATAATGTCAAATACCCTGCCGAAGCACAGAAGAAAAAGATAGAGGGACGCGTGATAGTGACTTTTGTTGTTAACAAAAAGGGACGTATTATTGACCCAACGGTAGAACGTTCTGCGCACCCGTTGCTCGATGCCGAAGCGCTGAGGGTTATCAAACGCATGCCTAAATGGACTCCGGGAAGGATGAATGGGGAGTCTGTAAATGTCAAGTACCGTCTTCCTATAACATTTAAACTTTAAGGTGTATAGATATAAAATCTTGTAGATGTAAGGCTATAGCCTGTACATTTATTATTATTAAAGTACTTTACTTCGTTAAGGGGGCATAAATATATTTCACATTTATGCCTCCTTATTTTTTGTAAAATCAGTTGGGTATATTTCTTTTAATCCTCGTTTTGTGTTTCTTTCGCTTTATATGAAAGCTTTTGTTATTAAATACTTGTTTTGTACATTATTTCACATTATATTTGCGACATGATGGGATAAGTATGCAGAAGTTTTGAACTTATTAAATATAACCACAATGAAAAAGCTGTTATTCTTTCTTATTCTGGGCTTTACTACCCTTACAACTGCTCGTGCACAGAATACGGATACTCCGTGTGGCAAGGTTTTTCATGTTGTAGAACAGATGCCCCAATTCCCAGGAGGTCAGGCAGCAATGATGAAATTTATAGCCGACAGCCTCAGATACCCTCCCGTAGTGTGTACAGGAGGTGTAGAGGGGCGCGTTGTAGTGCAGTTCGTTGTCGATTGTGAAGGAAATATTTTAAATCCATTAGTAGTTTGGAGTGTTGACCCATTGCTCGATAAAGAGGCCATACGCGTGGTTAAACTGATGCCTAAATGGATTCCTGGCAAGCAGAATGGAAAGCCTGTGTGTGTTATTTATAATGTCCCTATTAGATTTAAACTGAATGAGGAAAAACCATGAAAAATTTTACGTTTTTGCCTCCTGTGGCTGCAATATTTTCAGTAAGGTGATACCTTGCTTACATACACGCGAATTATGAGCGTTGTAATCAACTCGCTGTTTGTCAGCGAGTTATGTAATTTTACCTTGTTTTTTATCCCTTTTTCTGGTGTTTTTATGCCGCCTTTTCGGCGTAAATGTGTGGGAACAGGCACAATGAAATAGGATTTTTTTTCTCAAAAAAATCCATTTCATCGGTGCTTACAGGCGTGACTTGCAGTGTGCGGTATTTGCAATTACGGCACTATTGTGTCACAATTACGATGTAATGGTCTGACCTTTACGTCGTAATCGTCTCGTCTTTACGATGTAATTGGTTCGCCTTTACGATGTAATCGTGACACAATAGTGCCGATATTGTGATTTGTCAGGTTGTAAGGAGGAATGAGTAACGATATAATCGTGAAAAATAATCGCAGGAATGCAGGTTTGCAGCCATCAGAATACTATTCGTATATAGCTTTTTTCTATTTCACCTTGTTTTGGAGAGGTAAAATATTCAGAATTATTTTTACAAAATTACATTTTGTAATCTTGTTGTAAAGAGGCAATATAAGGTTTGCAAATGGAGTATAGGATTAAGGTAAGCAGGTTTATTTCGTCACGAGCCATGCACTTAATAGTACCAAAATAAGGGCTACGGGCTTGTCCCATGTCAGCACATCCTGACTGATCGCAATGGCTACAAGCGAGGCAACAATGGGCTGCAGGTTGGTATAAACGCTCACGGTGGTAGCCTTTAAATAGCGCATGGCAAAAGGTATAGCAAAGTAGCCTGCTACCGTAGCAAACACCACGATGAAAGCCATTTCGGCTAATCCGCTCCACTGTGTGGCGGCACTGTATAGTGTGGCGCTCTGTAAGTCGGTCCATGAAAAGGGCAGTACGGCTACGGATGAGGCGAGAAATACCCACTTCATTTGTGTAACGGCTGTATAACGAGCCGATACCTTTCGCGTAATAATGAGGTAAACGGCCCATGTGAGCATACTTAATATAGTAAGACCAATGCCTAAAATGTCGTTCTTGCCCGAGCCGCCTTGCCACCCTATAAACACCATGAGCATGGCTCCAGCCACACCAAGTACAACGCCAGCGATGCCGCGTGCCGATATTTTTTCGCCAATGAAGAGGCCTGCACAAAGCATGGTAGCTACGGGTGTAAGCGTAGCGATGAGCGAAAAGTAAACGGGCGTGGTGAAAGTAAGTGCCCATGCCGTGAGCGTTTGCGAAACAACAATGCCCAGTAAGCCGCCAAGGATGATGACGGTAAGGTCGCGTGGTGCCACCTTTTCGCGCGGTAGGAATAGGGAGATAAGCCAGAAGATGGCGGCTGCACCGAGGCAGCGCGTTGCCATATAAGCCATAGGCGATACCCATTGGTCGAGCAACAGTTTGGTTATAGGCACACCAAGGCCGAAGATAATGTTTGCCAGGAGTACGGCTGCATGGGCTTGAAGTCGATGATTTTGCATGGCAATATGCTGTTTTTTAATAAGTATAAGTGTGGTTTAGCAGTGCAAAGATATAAATAAAAGCATAAAAGCAGCCCGTGATGGCTGCTTTTATGCTTATCATTCAGCCTTTATAAAGGCTGTATTGCTTATTATATTCTGTTGTTTAACGGGTTACCGCGATAGGTGCAACCGATGCCAAGCTGAATGTTTTGCTTAGCGTAATATTGTCGGATGCGTTGCCAACAAGGGCTGTGTACATGCCAGGCTCATCTGCCCAACCCTTTACAGCTTGGCTGTAATACCCCAAATCGCCATCAGCTATCTTAATATTCACATCGCGTGCCTCGCCTGGTTTCAGACTAACCTTGGCGAAACCTTTCAGCTCTTTGTACGGACGGTCAACAGCAGACTTGTTGGCATGAATGTAGAGTTGCACCACTTCGCTGCCCTCGCGCGCGCCTGTGTTGCGCACATTTACCGTTACAGTAAGGCTGTCGTCACCGCGAAGCATGGGCTTGTCAATCCTGATGTTTGAGAGTTTAAAGGTGGTATAGCTTAAACCATGACCGAAAGCGAAGAGCGGATGCGTCTTTTTCTTGTCTACCCAGCGATAGCCTACATAGATGCCCTCTTTGTATTCTTCATCGATTATCTTTTTATCGGCACGCCATGTACCCGGGTAAGTGTTCAGTGCGTGGGCACCAACATCGTTCAAGCGTGCCGGCCACGTGAAGGGAAGCTTACCCGATGGGTTAGCATCGCCAACGAGAACTGAGGCCAATGCTTCTCCAGCCTCCGAACCAATATACCATCCCTGTACGATAGCTGCTACCTTATCCTTCCACGGCATAGCCACAGCGTTGCCCGAAATGTTGACGAAAACAAGGTTCTTGTTGGCACGGGCGAGGGCCTCTACCAGCTTATCCTGCGCGTAAGGCAAGCCGTATTGCTGGCGGTCGGTGTCCTCACAGTCCTGATGATCGCTCTTATTCAGTCCGCCAAACACCACTACGTAATCAGCCTTACGGGCCTTGTTTACGGCATCTTCAATCAATTGGGCTTCCGAACGGCTGTCATTAAGGTTCTGTCCTGTGGTTACACCGTTGTAGTTGCCCGTTGTATCGCCTACATATCCACGTTCATAAACCACGTCGGCAAAACCGCGAAGGCGGTCTTCCAGGCCTTTAAGCGGCGAAATTTCCTTTTGTACTTTCAGTGACGAAGAGCCGCCTCCTACGGTCATCATCTTAATAGCGTTCTCGCCAACAACCAATACCTGTCGCTTCTTTGCAATATCATTCTGTTGCCCCATGGGCTTTATCGTTGCCAGTCCGCCGTATAAAGGCAGTACGTTGCCCTTGTTTTGCAGCAGCACAATGCCCTCTTCGGCAATGGCCTTGGCGGCATCATAGTGACTTTCAGAGCAAAGAAAGCCGTGGTTTTCATGCTGTGCCATTGTGGTTCTGAAGAAGAGACGCAACACGCGGCGCACCTTGTCGTTAAGCTCTTTCTCGCTGTATTTGCCAGCCTTTATGCCCTCTTTGTAGGCATCGGCAAGATGATAGGCATCGTAAGCTTTGGCTTTTCCTGCTGAAAGACCGTTGGTCCAGGTACCAAATTCCATATCAAGACCGTTCTTAATAGCCTGATCCGTATCGTGTGCACCGCCCCAGTCGCTTACCACTACGCCGTCAAACTTCCAGTCGTTCTTTAGTATTTGGTTCAGCAAAATGTCGTTATGGCAGTTGTGCTGGTCCTTATAGAGGTTGTAAGAACCCATTAATCCCCATGCCTTACCCTTGGTAACGGCAGCCTTAAAAGCCGGCAGGTAAATTTCGTGTAAGGCGCGGTCGCTGATGATAACATTGGTCGTGTGTCGGTTTACCTCGTTATTGTTCAGGGCATAATGCTTAACACACGCTGCAACGCCGTTCGATTGCAGCCCCTGAATATACGGAACAACCATCACAGAAGCCAGGAAAGGGTCTTCGCCCATATACTCAAAGTTACGTCCGTTTAAGGGTGTACGGTAGATGTTTACGCCTGGGCCGAGAATCATATTCTTGCCACGGTACAGGGCTTCCTCGCCTAAACTGCGGCCGTAAAGCCAGCCCATGTGGGGATTCCATGTTGCTGCGAGACAGGTTAAAGCAGGGAAAGCTACGCACGAATCGTTACTTTGACCAGCCTGTTCCCATTCATCCCACAACACATCAGGACGTACTCCGTGAGGGCCATCGTCAGTCCAGAAGTCGGGTAAGCCCAGACGCTTCACGCCTGGAGACGAGAATTTGCTCTGCGCATGGATGACAGCTATCTTCTCATCAAGCGTCATTCGGCTGAGAGCATCCTCTACACGCTGGTCAATGCTTTTGGTAGCATCGAGGTAAACAGGTTTTGAAATGGGTTGGGAAAAATGTTTTTGAAATGCGGTTTGAGCCATTGCCGCGTGGCTTCCTGAAAGCAGGAATACTGCAACCAGCAGTTTTTTGAAAGCTGATGTCATGTTAGTAAAAAAGGTTTATTATTTATCGTGATAACGATACAAAGGTACGAAAAAGTATCAGATAACCTATATAAATTTACATAACACCACTGTTTTGTCAGGTTAATGTAGGTAAGTGGCCGGATATAATATATAAGGTAAAAAGCAGAAAGCTGATATTGAATATGTTTTTTTATGGTTTGAAATGATGAAATAAATGGATAGTAAAGAGTAAAAGCTTCTTTTCATATACTTATTTCAAGTTATTTAATTCACTTTTTGATATAAATCAATTTATTGTAACAGTCTGATTATTAAAAGTTTGCTTTTTCATTATATCTTAATTGTTCCACTTTTTTAAGGAGAATAGTATTTATGATAGTCTTTTTTATATAATTTTGCATTGTTCCATATTGCATGAACACAGGATAAGAAAACCACAAAATCGGATAACTTCAACTGATTATTAAACAATAAATCTAAATTTTTATTACGTATGAACCAAACAAGATTCATTACCTTATTGGTATCTCTTCTGTTTGCTGTGGTGACGCATGCCCAGAATTATCAGCTATCGGGTACGGTCGTAGACGAGACAGGTGAGCCTATTATTGGTGCTTCTGTTGTGGAAAAGGGAAGTACGCGTGGCACTGTAACCGATATTGACGGTAAGTTTGCCTTTAAAGGTAACGAGGGTGCACACCTTGTTATATCTTACGTAGGCTTTATAACTACGGAAGTCGCAGGCGGACAGAATTTGAAAATCACGCTGAAAGAAGACCAGAAATCCCTGAACGAGGTGGTAGTTGTGGGCTACGGCACGCAGAAAAAGAGCGTTGTAACGGCGGCTATTGCCAAGGTTGATGCCAAGGATTTGGCAGCAGCAGCACCCATGCGTATGGATAACGCACTGAAAGGATTGGCTGCCGGTGTAACGGTAACATCATCATCGGGGCAGCCTGGTGCTGCCGCACGCGTGAGAATACGTGGTATTGGTACTATCAATAACTCGGATCCGCTCTATATTGTGGACGGAATGCCGGTGGAAGGTAATATTGATTATATCAACCCCAGCGACATAGAGAGCATTGAAGTATTGAAGGATGCCGCATCGGGTGCTATCTATGGTGCACGCGCTGCCAACGGTGTTGTGCTGGTTACAACTAAGGGAGGCACCAAAGGTAAGGTGAGTGTTAATTACAATTTCGCTTATGGCTGGCAAACTGCATGGCATAAACGCAGCGTTTTAAACGCTACACAGTATGCCGTTATGATGAATGAAGGCGCGGTCAATTCAGGCTTATCACCCATCTATGCCGACCCTTATTCGTTTGGAAAAGGCACTGACTGGCAGAAGGAAGTGTTTAACGATAACGCCCCTATGGTCAATCACGAGGTGAATGTAAGTGGTGCTTCCGACCGGATTAACTACTATTTGTCATTGGGTTACAATAACCAGGAAGGTATTGTAGGCGGTAATTTTGGAAAGTCTAACTACCGGCGTCTCACCCTTCGCAGCAATACGAAGTACACCTTATTTGATATGAGCAAGGAGCGTGAATGGTTAAACAAGCTCGAAATCACATCAAACCTTTCATATGCACGAATAAAAAGTACGAGCATAGAAGCCAATTCGCAGTGGGGTTCAATCCTTGGTTCGGCGGTTGTATTGTCTCCTATGCTGCCCGTATCGATACTATCATCTGACGTTACTGGCCAGGCTGCCGAAATTTCACGTATGCAAGCAGCAACGGCTACTACTGATCCGCAGACAGGTATTGTAAGTTACAACTATACTCCAATATATGATGCCGCCGGCAATTTGTTCTATACACCGGGTGCCGACTTCCATGAGATGAACAATCCGCTGGCTATGCTCAACCTCCCCAGCGCGCCAACGTGGGTACATAAGTTTGTAGCTAACTTCGGTGCTAACCTGAATTTGGGCTGGGGACTGGCCTATCGTATTTCCTATGGTGCCGATATGACGTTTAATGGTGTGGATAACGGTTATACACCTCGTTATTATTTGTCGGGCAATAACCTTGCCATCAAACCTTCTGTAAATGCTCAAAGCAATCGTTATACGGTTTGGCAGCTGGAGAATGTGCTTACATGGGAACGTCAGTTTGACAAGCATCATGTAAACGTTGTGCTGGGACAATCGGCTAAAAAGTCAACAGGCTGGTATCTTGGAGGCAGTAGAAACTATCCCGTTGATGCACGAAAGCCCTATATTGACTATGCAACGGGCATGGCAGTCAATAATGATATAAGTGTTTATGGCGGGCCTAACGACACAGCAACACTGGCTTCTTTATTTGCCCGTGCAAGCTATAACTATGACGAACGCTACATGGCTGAGGTAACTTTACGTCGCGATGGTTCGAGCCGTTTTGGCCGAAATAACCACTATGCCACCTTTCCTTCGTTCTCATTAGGATGGAATGTAACAAACGAAAAGTTTATGGAGTCTACCCGTAACTGGCTTAGTAACATGAAAGTACGCTTTAGCTGGGGTAAGAATGGCAATGAAAACATAGGTAATTTCCGTTATGCCGTCTATACAGAAGGCAATCATAACGTGCTCTTTGGGCGCAACAATACTGAAATTATCGGTACACAGGCAGGCGGATTAGCTAATCCTGATTTAAAGTGGGAGGAGAGTTCTCAGGCCGATTTGGGTATCGACTTCGGCTTTTTCAATCAGGCTCTCACCTTTACTGTTGACTGGTTTAATAAAACTACCAGCGGAATGTTGATGGAAATACCTGTTCCTCAATATGTGGGATCGGCGCGTCCTATCGGTAATGTCGGCAAGATGGAAAACAGTGGACTGGAGTTTGAGGCAGGCTATAAATGGCACATTGCCGATGCTCATTTCCATATCAAGGGCAATGCAGCCTATTTAAAGAACAAGGTTGTGAACTTAGGCAACGACACGGGCTACCTGAACTATGATAATTTTCAGGGTGTAGGCACTATCACCCGTGCACAGAATGGTCAGCCTTTCCCTTATTTCTATGGATATAAAACGGCTGGAGTATTCCAGAATATGGAAGAAGTGCGTGCCTATAAAAACGCCGACGGCACATTGATTCAGCCTAATGCCGTTCCCGGTGACGTGCGATTTGTTGACGTAAACGGCGACGGGAAGATTACTCAGGATGGTGATATGACGAAAATTGGTAAGGGAATGCCCGACTGGACTTTCGGTATCAACCTCAATGCTGACTGGCGTGGCTTCGACTTTTCGATGATGTGGCAGGGTGTTACTGGTGCCGAGGTGTTTGATGCCACACGCAGAACCGACATCTCTAAAGCCAATTTGCCGAGCTGGATGCTCGGTAGATGGACGGGAGAAGGTACGAGTAACAAGTATCCTCGCTTCTGTACGGTCGATACACATAACAACTGGCTGTCGTCCGATCTGTTTGTTTCTGACGCTAGTTACTTCCGTTTGAAGAATATTCAATTGGGTTATTCAATTCCCAGAAAACTGATTAATAAATACTATATCGACCGTCTTCGTGTGTATGTATCGGCTGAAAACCTGATTACCTTTACGAAATATCACGGTTTCGACCCCGAAATTTCTTCAGGAGGTACTTCATTAGGTGTCGACTATGGAGTTTATCCGCAGGCCCGTACCCTCATGATTGGTGTGAATGTGGGCTTCTGACATATCACAAGAAACATGTTAAAGATTAACGACGAAACAGTTATGAAAACAAAAATATTGAATAAAATAGGAATTGTGTCAGCTGTTTTTGCTGCACTTTCCCTCACCAGCTGTAAGGATTCGTTCCTCGAGGTAGAACCTGGTACAAAAACAACGCTGGAAGAATACTTCGCATCTGATGCTCATTTATACGAGTCTGTGGTTGCCTCTTACCAACCCATGCGTCTCTTTGACTGGAATGGGGCTTCATATAATCCCTTAAATATCTGCAGCGAAGTGATGGCAGACAACTTCTGGGCTGGTGGTGCCGACCTCAATGACTACTCATATTGGCACCACATGGAGGACTATAAGGCCGACCCTTTGCACACGCTCGATGGCATTTGGAAACAGTGTTATATTGGCGTTAAGAACTCAAATGACGTTCTTACTTACATCAATAATCTGGGAAATAAGCTTGACGCGTCAAAGAAAAGCCTGTTTACGGCCGAAGCTAAGGTGCTTCGCGACTTCTATTACTGCCAGCTTTGGAAGTTCTATGGCTACATACCTGTATACATGGAGAACCTCAGGGCGCCTTATACCTGCCCGCAATATTCGCCCGACAGCGTATATAATAAGGTAATAACCGACCTTGAGAGTGCCATTTCATTGAATGCTCTGCCCATGCAATGGGACGATTCCAACCTCGGCCGCATCAGTCAGGCAACGGCTTATATGCTGTATGCCGAGATGGTGATGTACCAGAATGATGATACTCGCTATGCGAGGGCACTGCAATATATGCAGGAAATTATCAACAGCGGCAAGTATGAGCTTAATCCTAACTATGCCAACATCTGGACAAGCAACGGCGAATGGTCGAAGGAAAGCATTTTAGAGATTAACTATACCGATGGACCCAACGGCAAAAGAGCCTATGATGGCGGTGTCGGAAACGTTGGCGGGACGTGGCTTCCACGTATAATTAGTCCCGAAGGAGGCGTGTCAGCCGATGGCGTTGACAACGGATGGGGCGCTGCTCCCGTGCGTGTTGAGGCTTACAATAAGTTTAAAACGGGCGACGTTCGCCGCGATGCCACATGCTATCAGCCTGCTGCGGGTTCTTACAAACCGCGCTATGAAGACACAGGGTTATGGCTTAACAAGTATATTGCACGCAGTGCCAACCTGCAGAATATTGCAGGAGCTACCGACGCCAACTACAATAACAACCTCCGAATATACCGCTATGCCGAAACCTTGCTGAATGCAGCCGAACTGCTTGTGCGCACGGGCGGAAGCCTTGCAGACGCACAACAGTATCTCAATATGGTGCATCATCGTGCAGGTTTAACCGATAACCGTGCGGCAAACATTGATAATATCATCAACGAAAGGGACTTAGAGTTCATGGGTGAGGGCAAACGCTACTGGGATTTAGTGCGTACAGGCAAGGCTGCAACTACGTTAGTGCCCGATGCCGACGGTTACCGCAAGAACACATGGAGCCCGAATCGTAAGTACGTTCCTATCCCACAGAGTGAAATTGACGCTGCGCAAGGTGGCCTTGTACAGCATAATTATTAAGCCCTGACAATAGAAACAATCATAAATAATTTCGTGATATGAAAACAATTTTGAAGAAAATATATGGTGGTTGCTCTGTGCTGAAGGCAGGTTTTGCCCTGACGCTTGCAGTCTTTGCATTGGCAAGCTGTTCACCTGAAGATTTTGACGGACCGGATGAAGGCGGTATTCCTTCAGTAACTGAGGCGAAAGCACACGTAGAGGTTGACCAGACAACAAACGGAGTAACCTTTTATCTCGATAACAAAGGCCAATATCCTATATGGCTTTTGCCCCAGGGAAATAATACAACCTATTCTACTGTCAACGGCCAGACGGTTATCTTTACCGTTGCCGGCGATTATAAGATTCCCTATCGCGTAGGTAACCGCAACGGCATAAGCGACGGAACCGATACGCTTACTTTCCATATCAATAACTCAATAGTTAATTTCGACCAGTACTATAACCTGTTGGCAGGAGGCTCTGAAAACAGTGGAAAGAAGAAGGAATGGCGTATTGCCAGCAGCGTTGCGGGCCATATTGCCTGCGGTCCTTATGGAACAACGGGCAATAGCTGGTATTCTGCCCAGCCCAATGAGAAAGGAACGTTCGGACTTTATGACGACCGTCTTACCTTTTCAACCGAAAAAGGCTATACCTATGACCCGGGAACGAGCGGTACCGTTTATGTAAATAAGGATGCAAGCTATGGTAACAACCCTCACTCGGGTAGCGATTACACCACTGCTGCAAGCGTGCAGACTGCTGATTATCGCTTTGAGGTGGAGGGAACATCGCTCTATCTGGTTCTGCCTGCGCACACGCTCTTCCCCTATATCTCGGCCGATGCCCAGTATAATGAGCCGCGCTTCCGTGTGGAAAACATTACAGCCACACAGCTTGATTTGGTTTATGACAATCCCAATAAGAATATTTCGTGGCACTTTATTCTTACAAGCGGACAGGAAGGCTTTCAGGGTTTCAATGCCGATAGCAACTGTAATATGTGGAAAAACTGCACATTCAATACCACCTTCTATTATGCTCCGGGGTGGTCACCGATTGCAGCTCCCGGCTTTACTGCCAATGGAAACTCGTATACCTTTAGTTTTCCACAGGCCACTACACAGCAATGGCAGGCACAATGTATGTTCCATACCGATATGACCACGAACTCATCTACCCGCTACGACTTCTCTGCGAAGTTCCTTTCTACAAAGGATCATAACAGCGTTACGGTGAAATTGGTGAAGGAAGATGACGATAATGTATTCTATTTTGTAGATGTTATTAAGCTGAAGGCATACGAACCTTACGTCTTCTACAAGAGCGATATGCCTGGTATTGACATGAATAACGTAAAGCTTGTGCTTGATTTTGGCGGCAATGAGGCTGGTACCGATGTTACAGTAAGCCGTATCGATTTGCAGGAACATGCGTGCGACGGTATCGTTGCGCCTGCCGAGGATCAGGATCATACGGTATATGTGTACAACGCAACGTCTAATTTGTGGAAAACCCATGTCGACGACCGTGGTACGTCAGGCTTTACTACCCGCTACTATTACGCGCCGGGATGGTCGCAAATAGCCAATCCAGCGATGACTTTCAACGCCGGAACCTTCTCGTATGTACTGCCACAGGCCACCTCTGACCGCTGGCAGGCCCAGTGTTTTATTACTACTGATATTGCGGGCGAAGCCAATACGAAGTACGATTTCAGCTGCAAGCTCAACACTGATAAGGGTGGAACTTTCATGGTTAAGCTTACCGACACGGCTTCGGGCGACAATTTCCTGTTCGCAAAAGAGGTTACTTTGCGCCCGTACGAAGAGTATACGCTTAAGGTGCCTGCCGTTACGCTTCCCAATGGAGCTGCTGCAAGTCTTGAACTTGTGCTTGATTTTGGAGGCTGTCAGGCTGATACACATGTGTCGGCAAGCCATATTATATTACAAAAAACAGCGCTTTAACCGCTATATTTCTATTTAAACAAGAATGATTATGAAAAAAATATCATTGCTTACGCTCTTTCTTTCGCTCTTTGTGCTGGCAGCGTGTGGAGGACGTGACAACGGCGACAATGGCATATTTCAGCCTTCGAGCGAAGGCATTACGGCGAGTGTCAATGCCATACAGGCAGCAAATACGGCCTCTTCACAAACTATCAGTGTAACCACACAGCGTGAATGGACGGCTTTTACCGATGATTCATGCAGTGGCTGGGTGACGATAACCACTAATGGTACCAACAAAAATACAGGTACGATAAGTGTAGAAATAAAGCCCAATACGGGCTATGAGGCTCGTACGGGCAACATAGTTGTGAAGTCGGGAACACGTCGTCTTTACATCCCTGTAAGGCAATCGGGGGTAGAACGTCCCGTTGAGGTTGATTCATTACGGGGGCCTGCCGGCTACCATCTGGTGTGGCATGATGAGTTTAACGGTACAACGCTCTCGCCCGACTGGACTATTGAGAACTGGGCTGCGGGCCGTGTAAACAACGAAAAGCAAATTTATCCAGGTACAGAAAGCTATGCCGGACAAAAGCTTATTGATGTAAAGGACGGCTATCTTTCTATTATCGCGCGTAAAATCAATAATCAATATTACTCCGGACGCATATATGGCAAGCGCAATACAGGCTGGAAGTATGGCTATATAGCCGCACGAATACGCGTTCCGGCGGGCAAAGGCACGTGGCCTGCTTTCTGGATGATGCCGGTAGCAGGCGGTACATGGCCTGCCACAGGCGAAATAGACATCATGGAGCACGTTGGTTTTAACCCAGATGTAGTTCATTCAACCATTCACTGTACAAAGTATAATAACGGAGGAACCGCTGTTGAGACAGCCAGTCGCAATATAGGAAATGCCACCTCTGCGTTCCATGTCTATGCCGTTGAGTGGACAGCCGAGTATATGAAATTCTATATTGACAACCAGCTTCTGCTTACCTACAACAACGAAGGTACCCTCAGCGCATGGCCTTTTAACAATGAGTTCTACGTCATTCTGAACTTAGCCTGGGGCGGCGACTGGGGCGGACAGCAGGGAACAGATGATACTGCCCTGCCTGCTGCGATGGACGTTGATTATGTTCGTGTTTATCAGAAGTAGAAATTGTTGTTTGTGGCTCTAACCTTCGCAACATGTGACAAAGGACATGAAGACCACGAAATAGACAAAAAATCACCATTTCATCGGATATTTACGGTTGTTTGGCTGTAAATATCCGATGATTTTTTATAAGCTTTTCAACAGTTTGCCTGCGCCTTTGCACCGTTATGCTGGTTGTTCGACGGCCGTCAGCAACGTTGCTGACGGTCGCCGAACGATGGGTGTGACGGCCGTCGTACGCGCTGCTGACGGCCGTCGAACAATGAGTATTGCAAAAGAAAGAGGGTAATCATGGGTAAAAAACGTTGCAACAATATGCCAGAAAGCCATGTAGATACAGGGCAGGACGGTTTTTGACAAAAAAGCGAATCATATCACAAAAAATCATTATCTTTGTGGATGGCACCAAAATATGTGTTATGCCACCGAAGTTTCTACATCTTTTTATTATTCTTTTTACTATTCATGGTTCGCTTTTTGCACATGATAACCAGCCTGATTATCTGATAAGCCAGGTTGATGAAGCCGTGAATCGTTCGGACGAATATATTGCACAAAAGGAGAAACGCATTACGTTGCTGCGTACGCAGCTCCGGCAAATACGTGATGCAGACGGAGAATATCAAACTGCTTTCAGGCTATATGAAGAGTATAAGCCGTTTATTAACGATTCGGCCATCTTTTATCTTAATCGCTGTATCGCTCTGGCTACGGCATCGGGCAATCGTGAGCGCGTTGGCTTGTGCCGCTCGTTGCTGGCTTTAAGGTGCAGCAATACGGGTATGTACAACGAGGCTTTGACCATTTTGGGGCAGGTAAATCCCGATGAAATGGGCAAAAACAGCCTTGGGACGTATTATTTTGCCTATGTTCATGTATATGGCGAACTGGCTTATTATACCCATCTTGCAGGCATGCGCAGGCATTATGAGGCCGAGCAGGCACGCTATCGACGGCTTATGTTCGGCGTGTTGCCACGCTACGACAATAATCGGATGCAGGTAGAGGAGCTGACATTAATGAACGAAGGACGGTACAAACAGTCGATGGCGGTGAACAACGAGTGGCTTAAGCGTGTACCTGAAGGTTCGCATGTGTACGCCCTTGTAGCGCTTTACCGTTATCTTGAATATAAGAATGTGGGCGACTCTGTGCGCATGATGCAGTGGCTTGCGCGCTCTGTTCTGGCCGATATACGCAACGGTGTGCTCGACCAGGGGTCGATGTGGGAGATGGCTAACCAGCTGATGGTGCATGGAGATGTAGACAGAGCCTACCGCTATATCAGCTTTACGAGCGACTGTGCCGGCCGTTTCGGATCGCGACAGCGTTTGTCACAAATATCGCCACTGTTGTCAACTATCGCCAATCAGTATAAAGCTGAAAGCGAAAAGAATTACCATCGGCTGATGATAGCGTTGGGAATACTTACGGTGTTCATGCTGCTGGTTCTTATTCTATATTATTATACCAACCGGCAAAGGCAGCATTTGGCAGAGGTTCGTGACAGTTTAAAGCAGAGTAACTGCCAGCTTTCAGAACTGAATCAACAACTTCTGCATCTCAATGAGCAGCTTGTTGAAAGCAATGCACAGCTTACTGATGCCAACCGTGTGAAAGAAGAGTATGTGGGTCGTTTCATGCGCATGTGCTCAGTATATGTTGACAGGCTTGACGGTATGCGCAAACGTGTGAGCCGTTTGGTGAAAACGAAGAGATATGATGAGCTGAACGAGCTGGTAAAAACGGACAGTTCGAAAGAGCAAGAGCTTGACGAACTGTATGTAAACTTCGATAAAGCCTTTCTCCATCTGTTCCCGAACTTCGTAGATTGTTTCAATGAGCTTCTGCGTCCTGATGAGCAAGTGCAGCTCAGTACAGCAGAAAGGCTCAATACTACTGTAAGAATTTTTGCACTGATACGTCTTGGAATAGACGACAGTAGCAAGATAGCCGAGTTTCTTCACTATTCGGTTAATACCATTTATAATTACAGAGCACGCGTGAAAAACGGCGCAAAGGTTGACCGTGACACTTTTGAGGAGCGGGTAAAAGCCATAGGAACGCGGGCGTTTCAATCGTAAAGCAATGAAATCTCAATGGTAACATGGTATGATTTAAACCATACAACTGTATTATTCAATGTATAAAAGAGAAATGAAATTGTTTAAAAAACTAATGGCCATCGTGTTATTCACATGTGGTTTACCACTAACGGTCATGGCCCAGCAAGCTATTTTTGACCGTAATTCCATGGTTTCTCCCCGTATAAATGCGGATGGAACAGTAACTTTTACCTTGTATGCACCCCAGGCTAAGCGGGTGCAGGTTACAAGCGACTGCCTCCCTCCTGATACCTTTCTTGTGAAAGGTAAGGTTAATTTGCGTGACGGTGTGCGTGATATGCAGCATACAGGCGATACCTGGACATTTACAACACAGCAGCTAAAACCCGAATTTTATTACTATTGGTATACTGTTGACGGTGTAAAAACGAACGATCCGATGAACGTTTTTAAGGTGCGCGACGTGGCAAATACCATGGATTATTTCCTCATTGGCGAATCATCGTCTAATCCTTACATCGTTGGCGACGTGCCTCATGGTTCAGTTTCGCGCGTGTGGTATCCGTCAAAGCTGGCTGGTTTCAGCCGTCGCATGACGGTTTATACACCTGCAGGCTACGAGGAAGGGAAACAGAAGTATCCCGTTCTTTACCTGCTTCATGGAATGGGAGGCGATGAAGAAGCGTGGATTGCAACGGGGCGTGCTGCCGAAATTTTTGATAACCTGATTGCTTCAGGGAAGGCTGTGCCAATGATAGTGGTGATGCCTAACGGTAATATTTCGCAACAGGCGGCGCCAGGAGAGGCTCCAGGACTTCCGAAACAGCCGTCGTTTAACCTGCCTAAAACCATGGAGGGAAGCTTTGAAGAGGCTTTTCCTGAGATTAAAGAGTTTATAGAGGGCCATTATCGTACCATAAACGATAAGTCGCATCGCGCTATTGCTGGTCTCTCTATGGGCGGATTTCATAGTCAAGTCATATCAGCTAATCATCCCGATTGGTTTAAATATGTAGGTCTTTTTTCAGCAGCCATAGTAGATGGACAGCGTCAAAAGAGCAACTTAAAGATGTATGGCCATTTTGATGACAAGCTTAAGAAGCAGTTTGCAGATAAGAATTTGTATTACTGGATGGCTATAGGTCGTACCGATTTTCTTTATGATATGAATAAAATTTATCGTGAAGGGCTCGATAAAATGGGCTATAAATACACTTATATGGAAACCGACGGCGGCCATATATGGCGCAATTGGCGTGTGTATCTTACAGAATTTGCACAGAAATTGTTCAAGTAGTAAATACGAAAATCCTGTAAGCGCAGGTTGTGGTAGTCGC
Source organism: Prevotellaceae bacterium (assembly GCA_015256945.1). Taxonomy (GTDB): domain Bacteria; phylum Bacteroidota; class Bacteroidia; order Bacteroidales; family Bacteroidaceae; genus Prevotella. Next base: position 91,537 of record JABZLB010000002.1, read on the forward strand.
AGACGCGGTATAAAATAGCATTAAGGCTAAGCAGATAAAAGAAAAAGGGCAGAGAAGAATGGCAATAAATGCTCGTTCTTTCCTGCCCTTTTTAAATACTATTGAAAAGTAAAGGCTTTATTTTTTCACCGTTTCTTCCTTCTTAGGTAAGGGTTCTTTCAACAGCAGAATACCGTTAATGCTGAAGTCTGACGGCTTGTTGTCGGTGAGTTTAAGCGATATTGAGTTAATAAAAAGAGCGTTACCTTCGTATAAAATAGGTTGAACTACTGTGTTATCTTTATCCATTTTACGGATTGTTTTCATCGGAATCACCATGCGAACAGGTTTCTTAAAGCCTTGCGCTTTAAGTGGAATGTCGAAGATTAACTGGCCATCTTTCAATGTCGTATTGAGAGTATTAATATCAATGGGCACCATAGTGGCGTAGTCTTGTATGTTGAAAACAGGATAATCGGCGCCATAAACGCTGAAATCTTCCGTCTGTACGGTGTCTTCATCATCAAAGTAATAGATCCTGCCATAAGCGGTAGAGTCCATGATGTCAGTCAGATCTCCCGGCTGATAATTGGCTGAAAGATAAGCCAATTGGTCTAATAACCGTCGTCTTTCTGGCGTTTTTGATTTGAAAAGTTGGTCATAATCGCGTTCGTTTAGAGGCAATTTCTTTCCTTTTAATGCCGTGCGAACCTCATGTTTTATCCAAGCTTTTGCCAGGTTGCTGTAGTTTTGTGGTCCTACTGATGTCACAAACAGCACGGCTGCAAATAATATAGGAATCCAGATAACGCGACTACCCTTGCATTTTACAAGCCAAAGGCACACACCGTAACACCATATATTGAACGTCAATACGTACAAACGAGGCATCGTTACTCCATAATCAGAGAAGCGTTTTACGATGCCAACGGTCATCAATATAAGCAATGGGAGCGTGAGAATAGGCAGCCATCGTGCAACGAGCTTGTCGAAACGATGCCCCTCTTCAAAGCGAGTGGGATAGAGACAAAAGAGTATTGCAATAGTCCCAGCCATTAAAGCGGTTACTAAATATGACACCATGCCCTCGGGAAGCTCCCATATAAAGATGATCTTTAATAAATAAATGTATAGCGTTATAAGGTATGCGCCAACTAAAGGCATAAATAAAAAGTGCAGCAATCCGCCAAGGAAGCGTGGCATTTTAATCGTGCGTTCGTCGTTCGGAGTAAGCGATGGTAACATCTGAAGCCAAACAACGGGACAAATAAACATATAACAGACGATGATAATATCTAATGTTATCTCAGAATAAAAGCTGATACCGAATAAGGTTTCAACCCCAATCAAGAGCAGTTGTAAGCCTCCAAAGAAGATGCCTGCACCAATACCTGCTACCACTGCTGCAATAATAGCTCCCATGATAAGGCGCCAAAACTCGCGGTCATCTTTAGAATGACGGAACGCTAATGTAGCCGTTACAACTATTATAGTGGCTATGAGTGTGCCGAGCATGATGCTATTGGTTATAGAAAACGGTATGAAGTAAGCCGTTATACTACAGAATGCCAACCACGCCACATATACAACGGGCGCAACAAAACGATTTAAAGGTTTGGTGGGATTGGCCTCGCGGTCGAGCGTAAAGGCCGTAACAAGCAATGCTGCAGAGGGGAAATAGTAGGCGATAAAGAACTCAAGCCTTTGTAAATTAAGCTTGCCATAGCCGTATTTTCGCTCTAAATGGTGCATAACGATGGCACCAACGGCCCAGCAAAACAATAGTAAGATAGCCAGAGGAAAGCGTCGGCATCCTTTGATAAAGCTGTCAACCATTCGTTTAAACAGGTTTTTCTTTTGTGAATTTGGTAAGTCCATAAAGCAAATAAATATGTGATTATTTAGTGTTATAACGCAAATATCCGTACGATATTGATTTTGTCACCGGTCTTTTTTCGTACCGTTCCTTGCCTTTATTGATGTAAAGAGGCATCTTCTGTTATATAGAGAAGTATGCTGCATAGTGTAAAGATGTATGTTTTATCGTGTGAAAAGGTATATTTTATTGTATGATGAAGTATGTTTTGTTGTGTGAAGAGGCATGTCTTATTATATTAAGGTATATTTTCCCTTATATAATATTGTCTGTTTTGTTGTGCCAAGGCATCAGTTCTTTTATATTAGGGTGCACAAAGCACGATGTAGCGTTATTACTTGTATTTTGTAATTGCAAAGATAATATGATGTAGTTAAATACACAAGCCAACATAAACAAAAAAAGAGTTGCCTGTAAAGACAACTCCTTTTAGCGCGCTCCAGGATGGGCTTGAACCAACGACCCCCTGATTAACAGTCAGGTGCTCTAACCAACTGAGCTACTGAAGCAGAATGATTTCATTGCTGAAATGCGGTTGCAAAGGTATGTAGATTAGATGAAACCACCAAATATTTTCTGTGATTTTTTAATATTTTTCTCTCAAAAAGGGCTTTTTGCAGGCCTAATTACGGCATAAACGTATTTATTTGTATCTTTGCACGCAAGGGAATATAGCTGTGATGAGGGTAAAATATAACTATTGTCATCATGTTTTTATTCCACAGCAATAACAGAATAGAATAACGTAAACAACAGAATAAAACCATAAGAAATGAAAAGAATAATGCTGCTGGCCGTAGGGTTGTGCCTGAATGCTGCCGTTTTTGCGCAGAAAGGAGATCATAATTTTAAGGTAGCCAAAAACCTTGATGTACTGAATGCCATATACAAGAACCTTGATTTGATGTATGTTGACACGCTTAACGCCGACGAAGTTGTGGGTAACGGTATTGACGCGATGTTGCGAAGCCTTGACCCTTACACCGTCTATTATCCGGCCGATAAGAGCGGTGACCTGAAGATGATGCTTACAGGCAAGTATGCTGGCATCGGTTCGCTTATCAGATATAACTATAAGCTCGGGCGCGTTTGCATTGATGAGCCTTACGAACACATGCCGGCGGCCGAGGCAGGACTAAAGAAAGGCGATGTTATTCTGGCCATTGACGGCGAAGATGTAACCCACAGGGACAACGCTTACGTTAGCGATCATCTGCGCGGTGACGCAGGAACTACCTTCGAATTAAAAATATTCCGCCCCTCAACAGGCAAGAATATGAAATTCAAAATTACGCGAAGGGTCATACAATTGCCCGCCGTTCCCTACTATGGCTTGCAGAAAGACGGTATAGGCTACCTCAATTTGAACTCGTTTACTGAGGGTTGTGGCAAGATCGTTAGGAACGCAATCATCGAGATGAAGGGCAAGGGGATGAAGGCTTTGGTGTTTGATTTGCGTGGCAATGGTGGCGGATCAGAGCAGGAAGCTGTTAATATTGTGAACTGTTTTGTGCCGAAAGGCAAGATGGTTGTGAGCAACCGCGGCAAGATGAAGAGTGTTAACCGCGACTATTTTACGCAGGTTGAACCCGTCGATACGCTGATGCCCGTTGTGGTTCTCGTGAATAACAGTTCGGCTTCGGCCTCTGAAATTACGAGTGGTGCGCTGCAAGACTTCGACCGTGCCGTCATCATGGGCACCAAAACATATGGTAAAGGTCTTGTGCAAAGCATGGTAGACCTTCCCTATAACGGCCAGTTAAAGCTTACAACCAATAAGTATTATATTCCCAGCGGGCGCTGTATCCAGAAGCTGAACTACAAGCATGACAACGGCGGATCGACGGAAGTGGTGGCCGATTCGCTCACAAAGACATTCTATACAGCCCATGGACGTGCAGTAAAAGATGGCGGAGGCATTACGCCCGACGTTGAAGTGGTAGCCGATTCGCTGCCTAACATAACCTACTATCTTGTGGGAGTGCGCGACTCGGACGAGCTTGTCAGCACCTTTGAACAGGATTATATTGCACGCCATCCGACGATAGCCCCTGCCGCCGACTTTGAATTGACGGATGCCGACTATGACGAATTTAAGCAGATGGTGCTGAAAAGCCACTTCAAATACGATGCACTGAGTGCGAAACAATTGGAGAATCTGGAGAAGGTTGCACGCTTTGAAGGCTATTATGACGATGCAAAAGCTGAGTTTGAAGCACTGAAAAAGCAGCTTAAGCCTAATCTTGAGAAAGACCTTGAACACAATAAAGCCAGCATCAAACAAATGCTGACCAACAACATTGTGGCCGCCTATTATTATCAGGCAGGCTCAGTTCAGAACTCTCTTCGGACTGACAAGCAGGCCAGAGCCGCTTTTGAACTATTGAAAAACAACAGTGAATATCGTAAAATTCTGGAGTCGAAGGCCATAGATAAAAAGCCTTAGCCGGGCAGGCGGTATGCTTTTGCATCAATGCTGAGGCTGTTATAACCTCAGGTTTCGGATCAAATTAATCATAAAAAATCACCATTCTGAATAACCGTCAGGGTTATTTGGGATGGTGGTTTGTTTTGTGTTAAGTATGCGATGCGGCAGTATAATGGCAGTGCTGGCAGGATGGTGTGTCGGCAATACCAGCGTTTTTATACTTGTTCCGATGGTGCTTTTAATAGTTATTCTGGCGTATTCTTGCCGGCATCAGGCTGATTTTGCGGTTGCATAACAGCGTTCTTGTCCGGGCATTATGATGTATGGTTCGTCGTGCGGCGGCCGTCAGCAGCGCGGCTGACGGCCGTCACACCCGTTGTTCGGCGGTCGCCGTACGCATTGTTGACGGCCGTCGTACAATAAACATTTAACCGTAAGGCATGAACCATTAAATCAGAAAATAACGAGAATTATTGTATAAAAACGGGAAAAATATTGCGCAATCAAAAAACAATTCGTAACTTTGCGGTGTTCAGTGGAATGAGGGACTCTGCGAGAGTTCCTCATTTTTTTATAATAACAAGATATGATTGACAAAAGCATCGTAAAAAACTTAGTTGAAGAATGGCTGAAAAACACCGAGTATTTCCTGGTTGATTTGACGGTCAGTGCGGATGACAAGATTACGGTTGAAATTGATCACGCCGACGGCGTGTGGATAGAAGACTGTGCAAAGCTGAGCCAGTTTATCGAAGACCATATCAGTCGTGACGAAGAAGACTATGAGCTTGAGGTAGGCTCTGCGGGCCTGGGGCAGCCGTTTAAGGTGCGCCAGCAGTATGAAAACCATATAGGAAGCAGCGTCGAGGTGCTTGATGCGGACGGACATAAGGTGCGCGGAGTGCTGAAAAGTGTCAATGGAGACGACTTCGTTGTTGCGGTAAATGAAAAAGTTAAGATTGAAGGTAAGAAGCGTCCGGTAAAGCAAGATGTTGACCATACCTTTAATATGAACGACGTTAAATATACAAAATACTTATTAAATTTCAAGTAGAGAAAAGCGATGGCAGTAAAAAAGAAAGACGATGAGCAGGTGAGCATGATAGGCTCGTTTCGTGATTTTCAGGACACAAAGAACATAGACCGGACTACTCTCGTAAGCGTGTTGGAAGAAAGCTTCCGTAACGTGCTGGTAAAAATATATGGAAGTGACGAAAATTTTGACGTTATTGTAAACCCTGACAAGGGCGATTTCGAGATTTATCGCAACCGCGTGGTAGTAGCCAACGGCGATGTGGCTGACGAAAATAAGGAGATAAGCTTGTCGGATGCACAGAAAATAGAACCCGACTATGAGGTAGGAGAGGATGTTTCAGAGAAGGTTGACTTTGCCAAATTTGGCCGCAGGGCAATTCTTACCTTGCGTCAGACGCTGGCAAGCAAGATATTAGAGCTTGAGCATGACGCCCTTTACAACAGGTATAAAGACCGTGTAGGGCAGGTAATATCGGCCGAAGTTTACCAGATTTGGAAGCGCGAGGTACTGCTTATAGATGACGATAACAACGAGCTTATACTGCCTAAGAGCGAGCAGATAAACGGCGATCAGTATAGAAAAGGTGAAACCGTGCGTGCCGTTATTGAACGCGTTGATAACGAAAACAACAATCCTAAGATTATATTGTCGCGTACAAGTCCTGCCTTCCTGGAACGTTTGCTCGAACAGGAAGTGCCTGAGATTGCCGATGGACTTATAGCAATTAAGAAGATTGCGCGCATGCCGGGCGACCGTGCCAAGGTAGCTGTTGAAAGTTATGACGACAGAATAGATCCCGTTGGGGCGTGCGTGGGTGTTCGTGGCAGCCGTGTACATGGTATTGTACGTGAATTGAACAATGAGAATATTGACGTAATTAACTGGACTGCCAATACCAAGCTGTTTATTCAGCGTGCATTAAGTCCTGCAAAAGTGACGAATATCAATATTGATGAAGAAACCAAAAAGGCCGATGTATATCTGCAACCCGAAGAGGTAAGCCTCGCCATTGGTCGCGGCGGCCTCAATATTAAGCTGGCTTCAATGCTTACTGAATATACCATTGACGTATATCGTGTGGTTGACGACGAGCAGGGAGCTGACGAGGATGATGTATATCTCGATCAGTTTAATGACGAAATAGACCAGTGGATCATCGATGCCATTAAGGGAATAGGTCTGGAAACAGCCAAGGCTGTGCTTAATGCTCCACGCGAAATGCTTGTGGAGAAGGCCGATCTTGAAGAGGAAACCGTAGACCATGTGCTGGAAATACTGCGCAGTGAGTTCGAAAACGAATAATCACCAAGCTTTTAAATGCCCCGGAATAAAGACGATTAAAAAGAAAGTAATTGAATGAGCATCAGATTAAACATAGCATTACGTGAATTGAATATAGGACTTCAAACGGCAGTTGAGTTCCTTGAGAAGAAGAGCGAACTGGGTGAAGTGAAGCCCGAACTGAGCTTTAAGCTCAATGACAAGCAGTATGAGGCTCTTGTAGAAGCCTTTAAACAGGATGCTGCTGTGCGCACAGAGGCAGAAAAACTCTTCAAAAAGCCAAAGGAAAAGAAGCGTCCGCAGGAGGTGAAAAAAGAAGAAAAGAGAGCAGAAACTCTCTTGGAGACAACCTCTCGCCAGCAGTATACTCCGCTGGGAAAGATTGATCTTGACAGCGTTGGCAAAAAACAGGTAGCCCCGAAATCTGCTGTTCCTGAAGCAAAACCGAAAGAAGAGGAGAAGGCTGCTGCCGTAAGCCCCGCTCCGGAAGTGAAGAATGAGGTTCAGAAAGAGTTGCCAAAGGAAAAGGCAGAGCCTGTTCATGAAACGAAAGTTGAAAAGAAGGAGGTAAAGGCTGAACCACAACCTGTGGAGGAAAAGCCTTCAAAAGCTGAACCTGTTGTAGCAGAAAAGCCGGTACAACAGCCAGTTGAGGCAGAAAAAGCACCCCGCAGGGTTAAGAAGCCTGCAGCTGTAAAGGTAGCTGAAGTAACCTCAGAGAAAGAGGCTGAACAAAAGAACGAAACGGAGATTTTTCAGCTGAAGAGCGAACGTAAAATCGCTAATACACCCAAAGTAAATATATTAGGCAAGATTGATCTCGATGCTCTGAACCAGAGTACACGTCCAAAAAAGCGCACAAAAGAAGAAAAACGCAAGGACCGTGAGGAAAAGGCTCGTCAGCAAGGAGGCGGTGAACACAAGAAGCGTCAGCGCATAAACGGCGGACGTGTCGACATCAATGCTGCTGCTGCACAAAGCGGAAAGAATAACTCTGCACAAGGACAAGGCAACAAACGTAGCGGAAAGAACCGCAAACGTGCTCAGAAACCGCTGGAGGTTAACGAAGAAGATGTAGCACGTCAGGTAAAAGAGACGCTTGCACGATTGACAAGTAAGACGCAGAATAAGCGTGGAGCTAAGTACCGTAAGGAAAAACGTGAAGCGGTTCAAGAGAAGTTAGACGCTGAGGCAAGGGCAGAAAAGAAAGAAAGTAAGATACTTAAGCTTACTGAATTTGTAACCGTAAGCGAGCTGGCTACGATGATGGACGTAGGTGTTACCGAAGTAATTTCGACACTTATGAGCATCGGAATTATGGCCTCTATTAACCAAAGGCTCGATGCTGAAACCATAAACATGGTGGCAGAAGAGTTTGGTTTTAAGACCGAATACGTGAGTGCTGAGGTACAAGAGGCCGTAAGCGAAGAGGTTGATGACGAGAACGAACTTGTGCCAAGGGCACCCATTGTAACCGTTATGGGTCATGTTGATCATGGAAAAACCTCATTGCTCGACCACATTCGGAACACAAATGTCATTGCTGGTGAGGCTGGCGGCATTACACAGCATATAGGAGCCTATGGCGTTACGCTGAAAAGTGGCAGGAAAGTAACTTTCCTTGATACCCCGGGACATGAGGCTTTCACAGCCATGCGCGCACGAGGTGCACAGGTTACCGATATTGCCATTATTATTATTGCTGCTGACGACTCGGTGATGCCGACAACAAGAGAGGCTATTTCACATGCTCAGGCAGCAGGAGTACCTATGGTTTTCGCTATCAATAAGATTGATAAACCGGGTGCTAACCCTGATAAGATTCGTGAAGACCTCGCTAATATGAACCTTCTGGTTGAAGAATGGGGAGGTAAATACCAGTGTCAGGAAATCAGTGCCAAGAAGGGAGTAGGCGTCGATGACCTTATGGAGAAAGTACTTCTCGAAGCCGATATGCTCGAATTAAAGGCTAATCCTAACCGTAAGGCTACGGGAACGGTGATAGAATCTTCTCTCGACAAGGGACGTGGATTTGTTACAACGGTGCTCGTTAGCAATGGAACACTGAAAGTTGGCGATGTTATTCTCGCCGGAACATGCTGGGGACGCGTTAAGGCTCTGTTTAATGAGCGCAACCAGCGCATCGATAACGTGAAGCCTGCTGAACCGGCAATTGTGCTCGGTCTCAACGGTGCGCCATCGGCTGGTGACCAGTTTCATGTTATCGAGACGGAGCAAGAGGCTCGTGAAATTGCCAATAAGCGTGAGCAATTACAGCGCGAACAAGGTCTTCGTACACAAAAACGCCTTACCCTTGGCGATATTTCGCATCGTATTGCACGTGGTGAATTCCATGAACTTAATATTATTGTTAAGGGTGATACCAATGGTTCGGTAGAGGCTCTGTCCGATTCTTTCCTGAAGCTTTCAACAGAAAAGGTACAGATTAATGTCATAAGCAAAGCTGTTGGACAAATATCTGAGAGCGACGTTATGCTGGCAAGTGCATCAGATGCCATCATCGTTGGCTTCCAGGTACGTCCTTCTGCCGATGCCCGCAGGCTTGCCGACCGTGAAGGTGTTGAAATAAACACCTACTCAATTATCTACGATGCCATAGATGATGTGAAGTCGGCAATGGTAGGTATGCTCGATAAGGTGAAGAAAGAAATAGTTACAGCTCAGGTCGAAGTGAAGCAAGTGTACAAGATTTCCAAAGTAGGAACAGTGGCTGGAGGCCTTGTTACTGAAGGAAAAGTGCACAGTAAGGACAAGGCTCGTGTCGTACGCGACGGCATTGTAGTACATACAGCTCCTCTCGCTGCGCTTAAACGTTATAAGGATGACGTCAAAGAGGTGCCTACTGGCATGGAGTGTGGTATCAGCCTTGTGAACTATAACGATATTCTTGAGGGCGATATTTTAGAGACCTTTACAGAGATTGAAGTTGAACAAAAACTGTAAGAGCAGGAATATTACTGTGAAACGACAAGGTTTTTGCAGCAATAAGCTCACGACTTAATAAGGTGGTGACATTCTTCTTTCGTGAGGAATGTCACCATTTGAGTAACATATGTTACCATCTTTAACATGGTAAACAACTCGTTATAGAGCGTTATGACGATTACGCGATGATGGTTTTCCGTTTACATGCGTATGGCATGTAGTTTGCTATTAGCAGGCAGAGCGGGTTTTTCATCAAATATACGAACACCCTTTTAATATGGAAACAGACTTGAAAGATAAAGAAAAGAACGCATTTGTCAGGCAAGTGGCCGAACAAAAATACGAATACGGCTTTACTACTGACGTGGCAACTGACGTTATTCCCAATGGATTGAACGAGGATGTAGTACGCCTTATATCGCAGAAAAAAGGAGAACCCCAGTGGCTTCTCGACTTCCGGCTAAAGGCTTACCGATATTGGAAGACGCTGAAAATGCCCACATGGGGACATGTTCACGTACCAGAGATTGACTTTCAAGGCATATCTTATTACGCCGATCCGTTGGCAAAGAAACCACAGAACAAGGAAATCGATCCCGAATTAGAAAAGACTTTCGATAAGTTAGGCATACCGTTGGAAGAGCGTTTGGCGCTTTCGGGAACGGCTGTTGATGCTATTATGGACTCGGTTTCGGTTAAAACCACTTTCAAAAAGCAGCTTGCTGAGAAAGGAATCATCTTTTCTTCCATCGGCGAAGCGGTGAAAGACCATCCCGATCTCGTCAGACAGTATCTGGGCTCAGTGGTTCCTTATCGCGACAATTTCACGTCAGCACTCAACTCTGCCGTCTTTAGCGATGGCTCTTTTGTGTATATTCCCAAGGGAGTTAGATGCCCAATGGAGCTAAGTAGCTATTTTAGGATCAATGCTCGCAATACTGGACAGTTCGAACGTACGCTTATAATTGCAGACGACGACGCTTATGTGAGCTACCTTGAAGGCTGTACAGCTCCGATGCGTGACGAGAATCAGCTGCACGCTGCCGTCGTAGAGATTGTGGTTATGAACAATGCAGAGGTGAAGTATTCGACGGTACAGAACTGGTATCCTGGTGATGAGGAAGGCAAAGGAGGCGTATTAAACCTCGTCACTAAGCGCGGAGACTGTCGCGGAATCAACTCAAAGCTGTCGTGGACACAGGTTGAAACCGGTTCGGCCATTACGTGGAAGTATCCCTCTTGTATCCTTCGGGGTGACAATTCTCAGGCCGAATTTTACAGTGTTGCGGTGACAAATCATCACCAGGAGGCCGATACGGGAACGAAAATGATTCATATTGGCCGCAACACCAAGTCGACAATCATCTCGAAAGGCATCTCTGCAGGTCATAGTCAAAACTCATATCGCGGGCTCGTTAAATGCGGACAGCATGCCGATAACGCCCGCAATTACAGCTCATGCGACTCATTATTGCTTGGCAGTCAATGCGGAGCGCACACCTTCCCTTATATGGATGTTCATAATGATACGGCTATTGTTGAGCACGAAGCTACGACATCCAAGATTAGTGAAGACCAGCTTTTCTATTGTAATCAGCGTGGAATATCAACCGAAGACGCGGTAGGGCTTATCGTTAACGGTTATGCCAAGGAGGTTTTAAACAAGCTTCCCATGGAGTTTGCAGTGGAAGCACAGAAACTTCTCACCGTCAGTCTTGAAGGAACAGTAGGGTAGACACTGGGTTTTACGTAAGAAAAATATGTTCTATAAACGCTTATTGCATTATCAGTATGGCGTAAAAACAATAAAAAGATATGCTTGAAGTAAAGAATTTACATGCCTCTATTGCAGGCAAAGAGATATTGAAAGGCATTAATCTTACCGTCAACGACGGTGAAATTCATGCTATTATGGGTCCCAACGGCTCGGGAAAGTCAACACTTAGCGCTGTTCTTACCGGTAATCCGCTGTATACGGTTACCGAGGGAGAGGCCTATTTTAATGGCAAGGACCTGCTAAAGATGAAACCTGAAGAGCGTGCTTGCGAAGGTATTTTCCTTAGTTTCCAATATCCTGTCGAAATACCGGGCGTGTCAATGGTCAATTTTATGAAGGCCGCTGTGAATGCAAGGCGTAAGTATCAGGGCCTTGAGCCATTGAAAGCAGCCAATTTTCTGCAGCTCATGAAAGAGAAACGCGAGATAGTTGAGCTTGATGCGAAGCTCTCACGACGCTCTGTCAACGAGGGCTTTTCGGGAGGAGAGAAGAAGCGTAACGAAATTTTCCAGATGGCAATGCTCAATCCAAGTCTCAGCATTCTTGACGAAACCGACTCAGGACTTGATGTCGATGCCATGCGTATTGTGGCCGATGGTGTGAACAAACTGTTTATACCCGACAAGTCAATCATCGTCATTACCCACTATGAACGCCTGCTCGACATGATAAAACCACAGGTAGTGCACGTGCTTTACAACGGCCGCATTGTGAAAACAGAGGGTCCTGAGCTTTCGAAAACGATTGAAGAGCGTGGCTACGACTGGATAAAAGAAGAGGCCGATGCCCGATACGGCAAGTAAACGGCATGAGGAAAAGTCTTCTTTTTTATGATATAAGTATTATTTTGCTGTAATAAAGCTGCATCCTTAATTACGTATTTTGTGTGCCTGTATTATAATAAGGTATAAACTTAACGACATGCAGCTTTCTACACTACAACATATTTACAATAAATAATGAGCAGCGAGAAACAATATACAGACCTTTATGAGGCGTCGCGCCAGATGATATTTGACCATGCTGCGCCAGTAATGAACGCCGTTCGCGACAAGGCTTTTAACGACTTTCGCACACAGGGATTCCCCTCAAAAAAAGCAGAACGCTACAAATATACTGATATTGACCAGTTGTTTGCGCCTGATTACGGCCTCAATATCAACCGCCTTGATATTCCTGTAAATCCTTACGATGCTTTCAAATGCGATGTACCCAACCTCAGTACGTCCCTTTATTTTATAGTAAACGACCAGTTTTATACAAAGGCTCTGCCCAAGGCATCGTTGCCCGACGGTGTTATTGTAGGCAGTTTAAAGGATGCTGCCGAACATAATCCGCAACTTATAGAACGTTATTATTCCCGTATGGCCCATACAGATAAGGATGCTGTTACGGCCTTAAACACCATGCTGGCACAGGATGGCCTTTTTGTTTATGTGCCAAAGGGTGTAAAAGTTGACAGGGCTATACAGGTAGTTAACATTCTTCGCTCTGATGTCGACCTCATGGTAAACCGCCGTGTGCTTATCATTATGGAGGAAGGGGCCGAAGCCAGGTTCCTTTTCTGTGACGATACAGCCGACGACCGCAACTTCCTGACAACGCAGGTTATTGAGGTTTATGTTGGCGAGAATGCCGATTTAGGTCTTTATTGCCTGGAAGAAACCCATACCAGGAATGTGCGTATAAGCAATGTTTATATTGAACAGCAGGCTAACAGCCGCGTTAACCACAATGTTATTACGTTGCATAATGGTGTTACCCGCAACCGCCTCGACCTTGTTTTGAAGGGCGAGGGTGCCGAATGTTGGTGCAACGGATGTGTAATTGCCGACAAGAATCAGCATGTTGACAACAATACTTTCATCGATCATGCTGTGCCTCATTGTAACAGTCATGAGCTTTATAAGTATGTTTTGGACGATCATGCCACCGGTGCCTTTGCCGGACGCGTGCTGGTTCGCCACGACAGTCAGCATACAACGTCGCAGGAAACCAACCAGAACCTCGTTATGACACGTACGGCACGCATGTATACACAACCCATGTTGGAGATTTATGCCGACGATGTGAAGTGTTCACATGGCTCTACTGTGGGGCAGCTTAACGATGCAGCGCTCTTCTATATGCAGCAAAGGGGCATTGATCAACATGAGGCAAAGCTCCTCCTTGAGTTTGCTTTTATTGGCGAAGTAATCGATAATATTAAGCTTGAACCCTTGCGCGACAGGCTTCATCTGCTGGTAGAGAAACGTTTTCGCGGTGAACTGAATGGCTGTGAAAACTGTAAACTCTGTAAATAAATGCTTTCGGCATGCAGACGTTCCGATGGTAGTATATCATCTTTCAATAACCCTTTAAGAACATAAAAAACGATGTTTGATATTGATAAGGTAAGAGCCGATTTTCCAATACTCGCTCGTGAGGTGCACGGCAAGCCGCTGGTTTACCTCGATAACGCTGCTACCACGCAGAAACCCCTGTGTGTGCTTGATGCCATGCGCGAAGAATATCTCAACGCCAACGCCAATGTGCACCGTGGTGTACACTATCTGAGCCAGCGCGCTACTGAACTACATGAGCAGGCTCGCGAAAGAATTCGTGCCTTTTTAAATGCACGGTCTGCTGCCGAAATTGTGTTTACGCGAGGCACTACCGAAGGTTTAAACCTTATTGCTTCCTCATTTTGCGATGCTATGATGCAGGAAGGCGACGAAATTATCGTTTCGGCCGTTGAGCATCACAGCAATATTGTGCCATGGCAGATGCAGGCTACACGCAAGGGAATCAGGCTGCAGGTTATACCTATGAACGATGAAGGCGTGCTCGATATGGCCGCTTTTGAAGCCCTTTTCAACGAACATACCCGGCTTGTTAGTGTGGCTCACGTCAGCAATGTGCTGGGAACGGTGAACCCTGTAAGGCAAATGGCCGAAATGGCTCATGCACACGGTGTGCCCATTGTTGTTGACGGAGCGCAGAGTGCGCCCCATTTTACGGTTGACGTGCAGGATATTAACTGCGACTTCTTTGTGTTGAGTGGTCATAAAATGTACGGTCCTACGGGTATTGGCGTGCTTTATGGCAAGGAAGAATGGTTAGAAAAGCTTCCTCCTTATCAGGGTGGCGGCGAAATGATAGAGCATGTAAGCTGGACGAAGACAACGTTTGAGCGTCCGCCTTTAAAGTTTGAGGCAGGTACACCCGATTATATTGCTTCGCACGGACTGGCCACAGCCATTGACTATATGGAGCAGCTGGGCATGGAAAACATACAGGCTTACGAACAGGAACTTACCGATTATGCTCTCGAACAGCTTGCCGATATTCCTGAAATGCACCTGTATGGCACAGGTTCGTCATCGGCGGTGTTGTGTCCTCACGATGCCGTTATCAGCTTTAATTTAGGTAAAATTCATCACATGGATGTGGGAACTCTGCTCGATCAGCTTGGTATTGCCGTTCGTACAGGCCATCATTGTGCACAGCCTCTGATGGACCGCCTTGGGGTTCTCGGCACGGTTAGAGCTTCGTTTGCATTGTATAATACAAAGGAAGAGGTTGACAAGCTCGTAGCTGGCCTCAGAAGGGTGCTGACGATGTTCTGATTCTGGCGTGTCATCAGGTTGCGGATTTGGAGCTTTTCTGCTTGTCGGCCTGCTGATATACCATTTCATTCATAGTTTATAAAAGCGGATGCCATTGTGGTATCCGCTTCTTTGTTTTTGTTGCCATGGGTATGTCTTTATATCATATCGTGCTGATTTACAGCCGGTAGAGATGATTTGTTGCTTGCTTCATTCCTGTTTGCAGAAAGCTTTATGGGCTAATGTTCATTGTTCGACGGCCGTCAGCAGCGCGTACGGCGGTCGTCGAACAATGTGTATGACGGCCGTCAATAGCACGTACGGCGGCCGTCGAACAATGACCTTTACCTTGATAATGCACACGTCTTGTTATTGAATCCCGGGTCCGTATCATCGTAATTGTTTATGAATAATAGGCTAAACCAGCAGCCGTTTTGCAGTATGCGAGCATGAAGGCGGATGTGCAATAACTTATTTTTAGCTTTATTGGGACAAATATGCTAAAAATAAGGCATCATTAAACAGACCGTTTTTTTGGTAATGTTGTATTTTTATTTAATATTAAAACATTATGTAAGTAAAACGATACTCATTTTAATGAAAATGAAAGTTTTTGTGCTAAAAAGTTGTGAATATAATAAAAGTTGTTTAGTTTTGCAATCGTTATGTTATATTAACCCTGTAAAGTTGCAGAGTAACTTTAAAAATGAGAGAATTTATGAGAAGAAGATTAGTAGCACTTTCAGCCGGTTTATTCCTTTCCATAGGAGTAGCTCTGGCGCAGTCTTCGGTAAAAGGTACCGTCACTTCGTCGGAAGACGGGGGCCCTGTTGTCGGAGCTTCTGTGATGGTAGATGGTACAAAGACGGGAACAGTTACCGATGTTGATGGTCATTTCGAACTTAATGTTCCAGCTGGGAGCAAGTTGGTCATTACCTATCTGGGCATGAAGAAGAAGACTGTAACCGCAGGGGCAAACATGAAAGTGGCTTTAGATGCCGACGATAGAGAGCTGAAGGAGGTGGTGGTAACCGCAATGGGTATCACACGCGACAAGAAAGCTCTGGGCTATTCGGCACAGAATCTGAAAGCCAGCGACCTTAACGTGGCAGGAACATCGTCATTAGCCAGTGCTCTTCAGGGCAAGCTGACGGGTGTTTCCATCCGTCAGTCATCGGGTGCACCGGGTGCTTCGGCACAGATTACGATTCGTGGTGCGCGCTCGTTCGACGGTAACAACACGCCTTTATATGTTATTGACGGTATGCCTGTGGTATCGACGCCCGACTTTAAAACCCTCGACTCGGTAACAGGAGCCGATTATGCAAGCCGTTCTATTGACATCAACCCTGACGACATTGAAAGCGTCAATGTGCTTGAAGGTCAGGCAGCTTCGGCCCTATACGGTATAAGGGCTTCGAATGGTGTAATATTGATTACTACAAAACGTGGCGCAAAGGGAACCGAAAAGCCGGTAATTACGTTCTCTACCGACCTTAGCGGACAAACCTTAAGCCGTAAGTTCGAACACCAGACGGTGTATGCGCAGGGTAATAGCTTTGACGAGTATAACCCTTCAAGCTCAATGACCTGGGGACCAAAGATTACAGAGCTGCCCAATGATGCCAAATATGGCGGTAATGTAGCCAATAAGTATACAAACAATGGGGCGAATTTGCACCAAGGTCAGTATTATAACACCAAGTATGCAGCCGCAGGATTGGACGGCTGGACAACGCCTCAACTATACGATAACGTTGGCGACTTCTTTAAAACGGGCTTTACGCAGAACTCAACCTTTGGCATAGCACAGACCAAAAAGGATGTAAGTTATGCCTTCAGCTTAAGCGATACCTACCAGAAAGGCATTATACCGTCGACCGGTATGACCCGTACGGGTGGGCGTGGAGCCGTTGACTGGAAGGTGAATGACCAGTGGAAGACGGGCTTTTCAGCCAATTATAGTGCAACGAAAATTACGTCAGCCCCGGGTGCTAACAGTGGTATCGTAAACGTAGTATATAGTGCTCCTGCCGAGTATAACCTGAAAGGCACGCCTTATAACGTGCCTGGCGACCCCACTTCACAGATATGTTTCCGAAGCGTTGCATACTTTAATAACCCTTATTGGTGGGCCGACAACGACGAATTCTATCAGCATACCAACCGCGTTTTTGGCAATGCCTATGCCGAATACAGTCCAAAGCTGGCGTGGGGAGAGCAGTATCACCTCGTGTTCCGCGAGCAGGCGGGTATCGATGCTTACACAACCAATAACCGTACAGTGGCTGAAGTAGGATCGGCTTACAACAAAACTGGAGAGGTTCGGAACCGTGGCGTTCAGCGAAATGTATTTAACAATCTGCTCACGGCGAACTTTACGGCCAAGTGGAACGATGTAGACTTCGGCTTCCTGCTGGGTAACGAGTTCAACCATGAGAATGCACGGAAGTGGGATTACGACGGCGTTGGTCTCTCTTTCTACGGTCAGCCCACCATTGGTAACACCACAACGATGGCCACTCACGAAGAATATCGCGAACAAGAACGTACAGTTGGTACGTTCGGTCAGCTGTCGTTATCGTGGAAAAACATGCTTTACCTGACGGCAACAGGTCGTAACGACGTAGTTTCTATGATGCCAAGCAAGAACCGCAGCTTCTTTTATCCGTCGGTTTCGCTAAGCTGGATATTCACGGAGCTTCCACAGTTGAAGGACAACAAAACGCTTTCGTATGGTAAATTACGTTTGTCTTATGCGCAGGTTGGGCAGGCAGGCAAGTTCTATAACAATTATATGTATGTACCTGAATACGGTAGTGGCATGTACACTTATAAACCAATCAGCTATCCTTTGGGCAGCGCGAAGGCCTATACACCCTATTATGTGAAGTACGATCCGAACTTAAAGCCGCAGAATACCAAGAACTGGGAGGCCGGAATTGACCTGAATTTCTTCGAGAACAGGGTGCGCTTCCAGTACACTTACAGCTATCAGGACGTTAAAGACCAGATATTTGACGTACCAACAGCAGGCTCAACGGGTTACCAATATCTACGTACAAATGCCGGACAAATGACGACATCGTCGCACGAATTTTCGCTACAAGCAACGGTTTTACAGCATCGCGACTACAACGTTGAGCTGGGTGTTAACTTCACTAAGGTGCATAACTTCGTGAAAGAACTGGCTCCAGGCGTGGAGAGTATTATGTTGGGTGGATTCGTTCAGCCTCAAATTCGTGCACAGGCAGGCTATACTTATCCCAATATTTACGGCCTGGCGTTCAAGCGTGCCGACAATGGCGAACTGCTTTTAAACAATGGTTTGCCACAGGCTACGGGCGATAGCGAGAACCTTGGTGAATGTTCTCCCAACTTCAATATGGGCTTTAACCTCAGCGCTTCTTACAAAAAGCTGACGCTTTCAGCTACATTAGACTGGCAGAATGGCGGTAAAATGTATAACGGAACACTGCTTACAATGAACTACTTTGGCGCAACAAACGAGTCGCTTCCTTACCATGAGGGAACGATGGTAGCTAAGGGAATAGATCAGGCTACGGGCTTAGAAAATACCGTTCAGGTAAGCAAACAGAAATATTATCAGGCTTATACCAACGTAACCGAAGCAGGAATATACGACACGGGTTACCTTAAGCTCCGCGATGTAACGCTGTCTTACAAGCTCCCTAAGTTTGCAGGGGTCGACCTTTCTGTTTATGCTTTCGCACGAAACTTATTGCTTTGGGCAAAGATGCCTACCTTTGACCCCGAAAGTTCTCAGGGAAACGGTAACATGGGAGGCTATTTTGAACGCTTCTCCGTGCCTAACACATCGAGCTTTGGCGGTGGTTTCAAGCTTAGTTTCTAAGGGAAACGTTAATCAATTTATTCATTAAAGGAAAACGATTATGAAAATAAAATATGTTTTAGGCTTAGCCATGTCATCCCTGTTATTCCTGTCTTCGTGTTCGGATAGCATGATGGATAAGATCAATACTGACGAGCAGCACCCTTCATTGCCGGCTGTTGACGGCAAGTTTCAGATTACAGACGGCGAGGTTGCCACGGTTTACAGTGTGCTTTGTGGAAACTATGCGTGGTATGTTTCATCGTTCACCGAGCAGGAATTCGGTACAAACAACAACCAGTTAAAGGATGTAGAGGCGCGTCTTCTGTCAGAAATTGCGGCCAGTTCTTCTTTTGCTAACGAGTGGAACGCCGCATATCTAAATCTCTATAATATTGTATCGTTGCGCAAAAAGTGCGAAAGCGGTGTCAATAAAGGCCAGTACGACCTGATGGGTATGGCCCAGACGCTCGAAGCTTTAAACTGGGGCGTGCTTACCGACTTGCATGGAGATGTGCCCATGTCAGAGTGTTTCTCAGATGTTTCTGCTCCAAAGATTGATACTCAAAAGGCTATTTACGACTCCATTTTTGCTAAATTGGACGCCGCTCAGGCCAATTTCGTCCGTGGAGCCAGTATGAAAAACGGAGTTTCGCAGGACGTAATCTTCAAAGGCGACTTGCAGCAATGGTCAGGCCTTGCGCACGCATTGAAGGCCCGTTATCTGCTTCACACTTATGGAGTAAACAAGACTGATGCCCTGCTTCGGCAGGTTTTGAGTGAGACCGACGCCGCCCTTGCAGCAGGATTTAAGGGTGCAAACCTCAACGTTTTTGACACAGGGTCGCAGAATAATTCCTGGTACGCCTACTGGTTCAGCCGTGAATACATCGGTTCTTCGACGACAGTTGACAACCTTTTAAAGGCTCGCAACGACCCTCGTGAGCCTATTTACAACTACGCTTGCTACAAAGACGTGACAGGTGCCGACACAGTTGCAACGCCTGGTGACGCTAAACTGGCTGCCGAACAGGAGGGAGTGAACGTTCCTGCTTTCTATCTGAACCCTGCTGCATACGAGCATTTGTTCAGCAAATCAGAGCTTTACTTCATCCGTGCCGAAGCAAAGGCCCGGCTTAATGAGAATGCAAAGCCTGACTTTGAGGCGGCAGTTACGGCCGCTATGGACGATTGGCAGGCTACCGGAGGCAAGTTTACCGATGTTGTATTTGGCTTAGGTACCATCAATCCTGCCAATATCACGGCAACTGATGTACAGAATTATCTCAACAATATCAATGCGCTTTATCTGGCAAATCCATTGAAAGAGATTCTTGTTCAGAAATATATTGCACAGACTCGCGATGAGCAGCTTGAGACTTATAACGATATGCGCCGTTGTAAATTTGTTGACGGAAGCTATCCTGTAACCATGGTTAATCCCAATAATAACAATGCAGTGGGTAACAGATGGCCGCTGCGTCTGCCCTATGGCAACAGCGATGTTATTTCAAACCCCAATGTAAAGAAGGCCTTTGGCACGGGTAACGATGCCGGAATGTACATCTTTACGAAGCCTGTATGGTGGGCTGGCGGACAGCAATAAGCATATTATATAAAACAAAATCGGCTGACGGTGAATACGTCAGCCGATTTTTTATTTGTGTTGATGATGGCCGGATGAGTGTCTTGTAACACGATCTATATTTGTTCGTGACATTTTTTTAAACTGAATATGAGCCACGCGCAGCCTGCTATACGTGCAATGATGGACATATTTGCAGGTAAGGCGGTGAACAAAAAGGCAAATTGGGTGTTTATCAACAATACGGTCTGCCCGAGAGTAAGTTCTTTTTCACATACCTTTGAATAATATTTTCGCAGCCATTCAACCGGTATCTTCACACCTTCTAAGGCTTTGCATATCATATTAAAAGTGCTTTTTACCGAACGTTGTACACTGTTCACCCGCTGATTATCAGCTGTAAGTATCATTTCCTTCTCCATTTTTTATTTACATTATATTGTTATTTTCTGCTGCAAAGGTAGCTATTGATAGTGAAGTGTTATTTCACTGCACAATATTTCAACGTTAAAAACGTTAAGAATAAAACAGGAGTTATGGAGTTAATGGGAGTTAGGAGGAGTTAAGACAATACTAAAGGGTCTGGAGTTATTCTTCAGGAGTTAAGCAGTTATGGAGTTAGGAGGAGTTAAGATAAATGTCAAAGCATGGTTTGAACATTGATTTCGTGCTGAAACAATGTAGATATTGAAGCTGTCTTATTTCGATTTTAGTGTAGAATAATCTAAATATTGTTTATACCTGACGTTATACTCTTACCAACCATACATTTGTCTTAACTCCTCCTAACTCCATAACTCCTTAACTCCCAGAATGTAACTCCTTAACTCCTGAAGAATAATATCAGAACAAAATAGCAAGTTATGTTAGAACCTCATTATTATAACGACCTGATAGAAGCCGGTTGTGACGAAGCCGGAAGGGGCTGTTTGGCCGGCAGTGTCTATGCCGCCGCTGTTATTTTACCGCGTAATTATAACAACCCTGCACTGAACGATTCGAAAAAACTAACCCTGAAGGCACGGTATACCTTGCGTAAACAGATACAGCATGACGCTGTTTCATGGGCCATTGGTGTGGTAACGCCCGAAGAAATTGACCGTATCAATATTCTCCATGCAAGCTTTCTGGCTATGCACCGCGCCATAGCACAGCTTTCGGTACAGCCCGAAGCATTGATTATCGACGGCAACAGGTTCGATCCTTACTATCCTGATCAGGCCTCTTCGCCCAATGATGATACGGCAAAAACACCATTACCATACACCTGTATTGTTAAAGGCGATGGCAAATACCAGGCTATTGCTGCGGCCAGCATATTGGCAAAGACCTGTCGTGACGATTATATGGATGAGCTCGACCGCCAGTATCCCGCTTACAACTGGAAACAAAACAAAGGTTATCCTACACCCAAACATCGTGCGGCTATTGCACAATTTGGTATTACTCCTTATCACAGGCGCTCGTATAACTTGCTTGGAGCGCGCCAGCTCGAGATTAAATTCGAGTAACTCTGAGACATCGTTACAGGCCGTAAACTTGCTGAATATACCCCGAAACAAGTACTTTTTTCATGACAACCCATCCATTAGTATACCATTTTCTGATATGACCGATAAAACCTTTCAACCATCCGATACCGCCGTAGGGCGCTTGTTAGACCTCGTTTCAACCATGGCCGACGACAGTCATACGGCTGCCGAGCTGGCCGAAGTTCTGGGAACATCCAAGCGTAACCTTTATTATGTTATCAAACAGTTGGAAAAATACGGCTTTGTGATTCATCATTCGCATAACCGTTATTTGCTCGACCCCCATTCACCTTTCTTTCAAGACATTGCCCGTACGGTAGACTTTACCCAGGAACAGGCTTTTTACATGCACTCATTGCTGGTTGATGCCGACAACAAAAACAACCCGATTGCCGGTCTTTTGCGCCGTAAGCTCACACGTTACTATCATCTTAACGAGTTTTCGCCAACGTGGAAAGATCGTCTTTTTTACAATAACGTCCAGCGTCTTCAGTATGCCATCAGCCAGCGTTATGTGGTTATTCTGCATGGATACAGCTCGGGTCACAGCCAGACGGTGAAAGATCGTGTTGTAGAACCCTTCCTTTTTCTCGGCGAACGAGCCGATATTCGTGCCTACGAACTATCGTCGGGTATGAACAAAACCTTCAAAATAAGCCGTATTGAATCGGTAGAAGTACTGAACGATCGCTGGACAAACGAGAGCAAGCACCGCCAGTTATTTACCGACATGTTTATGTTTAGCAGCGAAGAGCGCATCCCTATCAGTGTACGTTTAGACCTGCTGGCATACAGCCTCATGTGCGAAGAGTATCCCCATGCTGCCGAGTTGATAAAGCCTGATGGCAAAAATCGCTGGCTGCTTACAACCGAGGTGGCTAACTATGTGGGTATAGGACGTTTTGTATTGGGGTTGTTTGACCATGTTGAGATTGTGCAGGGTGACGGACTCTGTAACTATTTAAACGAACGTTTGCATACCATGAGTCACATGCGCGAACCTGAAATATTAGAACGGTAAAAAGCTATTACAGTTGTTTTACGGCATAACAGTTGGTCTGTTATGCCGTTTTTTTACATTGATGGCAGCTGAATGTTATGCCGTTTATGATGTAATGTTCACTGTTTGGCGGCCGTCAGCAGCGCTGCTGACGATCGTCAAACGCATTATACGACGGCCGCCGTACGTGCTGCTGACGGCCGTCGAACAATACTCTTATGGTTGAAAACATCGTTGCATATGACCCTTCAGGAAGTATATAAACGCTTGAAAGGCAGAAAGGTTATGGCTTTTTTGTTTTGTCATATCGGTAGAAAAACGTAACTTTGCTGGTCACTATGCCAACAGTTTATGTTTTGAACGCACATTTCGTACGGTGTAGCATGGAATGAAAGACAAAAATAAATAATTTGATATGAAGAAATTTCTCAGTACCCTGTTGTTGTCTATGGCAGTATACGTTGCAAATGCCATCCCTGCTTACCCGGGTATTTGGCGAACCGTAAAACTGGCCGATGGCAGCGAGGTGAAGGTTATGCTCCGCGGTGATGAGCATGTTCACTTTTGGCAATCGGCAGATGGTACGGCTTATGTGCCTGATGGTGAAAGCGGATTATTTAAGGCCGTGAGCATGAAAAGCCTTGAAAAGAAGGCTGTTGCCAGGCAAAAGCGCATGGCCCGTGCAGCTAATACAAAGGGACAAAGGTTCAGAGCACCGGGCGAAAACAAGAATCCGGCAATATTTCAGGGCAGCAAACGCGGGCTTATATTGTTGGTAGAGTTTTCGGATAAGCATTTTTCCATGCCCTCTCCTAAAAACTTTTATACCCACGTTGCCAATGACAAGGGGTATCGTGAAGGTCGTTTTCAGGGTAGTATACGCGACTATTTCCATGCTCAGAGCGGTGGCCAGTTCGACCTTACGTTTGATATTGTTGGCCCTATTAAGCTGCCGCGCCCTTATCGTTACTATGGCATGAACAATGATGACCATGCTGCTGACATGATCAGGACCGCGTGCTTGCAGGCAAAAGATTCAGTAGACTTCAGCACATACGACTGGGATAACGACGGCGAGGCCGAAGAAGTGTTCGTGCTTTACGCCGGTCACGGACAGGCTGATTCGCCTGTTGAAGACGACGATTTGATATGGCCGCACATGTCTAACCTTGCAAGTGCAGGCTATCGTAATTTTAAATTAGACAACACTATTATTAATACGTACGCCTGTTCCAGCGAACTACGGTATACCAAACTGGGAGGAAGTGAAGTAGCCGGCATCGGAACCTTCTGTCATGAGTTTTCACATTGCATGGGCTTTCCTGACATGTATGATACCGCTTACAGCGGAAACTATGGCATGGGAAGCTGGGATTTGATGGACAACGGGGCGTATAACGGCGACGGTTTCGTGCCTGCCGGCTATACAGGATATGAGAAAATGGTTTGCGGATGGACGAAACCTGTTGAGCTTACGGCCGATACCACCATTACAGGCATGCAGTGTCTGGCCGACATGGGGCAAACCTATATCGTCTATAACGATGCCGACCGTAACGAATATTACATTCTTGATAACCGCCAGCTGAAAGGATTTGATGCCCAATTGCCCGGTCGCGGTATGATAATCAGCCATATCGACTACGATGCAACACTATGGAGGTATAATGCTGTCAATACAACGGTTGGAACTTATGCGTATGGAAACGACCACCAGCACGTTACAATATTCCATGCCAACGGCTATGATGAGTCGATGTCGCATAGCGGATTGGGGCGTTTGTTGATGCAGGACGAGGGAGGTGCTACCTATCCCTATATGAAAAACGATTCATTAACGGCTACTTCTACACCGGCCGCTATGTTGTATAACGAAAATAGCGAGGGTAAAAAGCTGATGAATTACAGCATCTTAAATATTAAACAGCAGGGCGATGGCAGCATGAGCTTTGTATTTCGTAAGTCGGCAAGGCAAAACATACAGCCGGTACCGCCCGTACCTGCTGATATAAAAGGTGTTGACATGACGCCTGCAAGGACACACCGTGTTTACAGTATCAGCGGTACGTTCCTGGGTACTGATATTGAAAAAATGCCCCACGGTATTTATATTGTTGATGGCAAAAAAATTGTAAAATAAAAGAAAGAGGCCTTGAAGGGCCTCTTTTTCTTATTTGCTGATGATAGGAACAACTCATGAATTGCATACATATTACATCACTCGACGATGCCGGACTTGAACCTTACTGCCGTATGACCGAACCACAGCTTCGCAATAAGCTGCACGTTGATTGCGGATTGTTTGTAGCAGAAAGCCCGAAGGTTATTGCCGTTGCGTTGCAGGCTGGATACGAACCCGTTTCACTGTTGTGTGAAGAGCGGCATATTGCTGGCGATGCAGCAGCTATTATAGCCTCTTGTGGCGACATACCTGTTTATACAGGCAAACGCGAAGTGCTGGCCAAGCTGACGGGCTATACGCTCACGCGCGGCGTATTGTGTGCCATGCGACGTAAGGTTTTACCTGCGGTTGAGGCTGTTTGTAAGGACGCTTCGCGTGTAGTAGTAATAGATGCCGTGACCGATACGACCAACATTGGTGCTATTTTCAGATCCGCTGCCGCCCTGGGCATTGACGGTGTATTGCTTACACGTGATACGTGCGACCCGTTAAACCGCCGCGCCATCAGGGTATCGATGGGCTCGGTATTTCTTGTTCCATGGACGTGGATTGACAATCCCCTGGAGCTTTTGCACACCGAAGGGTTTAAAACGGTGGCCATGGCTTTAACCGACAAGTCGGTATCGCTTGACGATACTGTTTTAAAGGCCGAACCTCGCCTGGCTATTGTTATGGGAACAGAAGGTGACGGGCTGCCTCACGACACCATAACAGCGTGCGATTATGTGGCCCGTATACCGATGAAACACGGCGTCGATTCGCTCAATGTGGCTTCGGCGGCAGCTGTTGCCTTTTGGGAACTGCGAAAGCCTGCACTGTAAAAATTAAACCAAAAGAAAACAAGGTATGATAAATGCTGTTTTTTACCTTTCTTAAACTCGTAGGAAAGCCGTCATTGAGCTTATACCATTACCTTTGCAGCGAAATATAAATTCAGGATAACAACAGATGAAGAAATTTTTAATTATGCTTTATATGCTGGTCTTTGTTGCCAGTACTAAAGCCCAGCAGTATGACAATGTTATCGGCCATTGGACAGGAACATGGGCTACGGCCATGCAAATACCGGTACGTTCCTTTATGCCTTATAATAACGACATGACGGACAGGTCGGTACGTCAGATTGTAAAGGTATCGGCAGGAGGAGATGTTTTAAGGCTCCAGCTGTCGAATATATTTTCAAAAACGCCCGTAGTAATTAAGTCGGTATATATTGCATATGCTCTCGATTCTTGTCGTATTGACGTCTCTAGTGCACGTTATCTGCATTTCAACAGCCAGGAGGGGGTAACGATTGATGCTGGAAAGTCGGTATATTCGGATGGCGAACGCTTTGCCTTGAAAACAGGTGAACTGCTGGCTATTACAATAAACTATGAACGTGCACCACGTATTCCCACGGTACATATGGGGTCGCGTACCACATCGTATATCATGAAGGGAGTTACAGTACCACAGACCGATTTTGCACGTGCGTTTAAATATGAAAAGTGGTTCAACATAGCAGCCCTGGAAGTGTTTGCTACCGACGTGCGTACATTTGCCATATTGGGAAACAGCATTACCGACGGGAAAGGCTCGACAACCAACAAACAGGACAGGTGGCCGGATGAAATGAGCTTTTACTTAAACGAAGTTTATGGTCGTGAACAGCAGCGTCGTGACGGAAAAAAGCACGAATATGGCATACTTAACCTGGGTATTGGTAACAATCGTGTGCTTAGTGTTGGCTTCGGAGAGGCAGCCATAAAAAGGTTTGACCGTGATATACTGGGGCAACATGGTGTAACCGACGTTGTTATATTTGAAGGAATCAATGACATTGGTACCACAAAAGCATCGTCTTCTATGGCAAAGCAACTGATAGAGGCATATAAATCAATGATAGAAAAGTGTTGTAAGGCACACCTTCGTGTATGGCTTGCAACGATAACGCCAATGAAAGGGTCGGCCTATTACAGCGTACAGCACGAAATGTGCCGTCGAATTGTAAACGAATGGATACGCACACAGCATGAAGCTGACGGTTATATCGACTTTGATAAACTGTTGCGTGACCCTGCTGAAGAGCTGGCATTACGACCCCAATGGCGCCTGAAAGATAACCTTCATCCCAATGCTGAGGGTTACAAAGAGATGGGACGGTATGCAGCCGACTTCTTTATGAAACAATAATATCATCATGTAACTTGTGCAATAAGTGAAAAGGTAGTAACTTTGCATAGCAGAATAACAAACATTTAAATACATAATATTATGGCAAAAAAAGCTTTATTGATGATTCTCGACGGATGGGGAATCGGAAAACATGACAAAGGTGATGTGATCTATAATACGCCAACTCCATATCTTGACCTGCTGAATGCAACGAGTCCACACTCACAACTGATGGCTTGTGGCGAAGATGTGGGTCTGCCTGCCGGGCAAATGGGTAACTCAGAAGTAGGGCATCTTAATATCGGTGCAGGCCGTGTCGTATACCAGGACCTTGTAAAGATTAACAAAGCCTGCCAGACAGGTGACATCTTAAAGAACCAGGATATTATCAAAGCTTACAGTTATGCAAAGGAAACCGGTAAGAAATTGCATATCATGGGGCTGACATCTACCGGCGGTGTGCACTCATCAATGGATCATATGTATAAGCTTATAGAGATAGGTAAGGAATATGACCTGAAGAAAGTTTTCGTACACTGTTTCATGGATGGCCGTGATACTGATCCGAAGAGCGGCAAGGGCTTTATCGCTGATGTTGAAAAGGTATGTAAAGAAAATGGTGCAAGCATAGCAAGTATTATTGGACGTTTTTATGCTATGGACCGTGACAAGCGGTGGAATCGTGTAAAAGAGGCTTACGACCTGCTTGTTGAAGGTAAGGGAAAACAGGCTACCGACATGGTAAAGGCTATGGAAGAGAGTTATGCCGACGGCGTTACCGACGAGTTTGTCAAGGCTATAAACAACTCAACTGTTGACGGAACTATTCAGGAGGGCGATGTTGTTATCTTTATCAACTTCCGTAACGACCGTGCAAAAGAGCTTACAGAGGTGCTTACTCAGCAGGATATGCCGGAGGAAGGCATGCACATCATAAAGGATTTGCAATATTATTGCATGACTCCGTATGATGCTAATTTCAAAGGTGTTCATGTGTTGTTCCCGAAGGAAAACGTTCAGGACACGCTGGGTGAATATCTGTCAAAGCACGGCAAAAAACAATTACATACAGCCGAAACTGAAAAATATGCACATGTAACCTTTTTCTTTAATGGAGGCCGTGAAGCGCCATTTGAAAACGAAGACCGTATTCTTGTGCCGTCTCCAAAGGTTGCTACATACGACCTGAAGCCTGAAATGAGTGCATTAGAAGTAAAGGAAAAGCTTGTGGGTGCGATTAACACACAGGAATACGACTTCATTGTTGTGAACTTTGCAAACGGCGATATGGTAGGACATACGGGTGTATATCATGCTATTGCCAAAGCCGTTTGGGCTATCGACAATTGTGTGAAGGAAGTGGTTGAGGCTGCCAAAGCCAATGATTACGAGACAATTATTATTGCCGACCATGGTAATGCTGACCACGCTATTAACGAAGATGGTACACCTAATACCGCACACTCATTGAATCCTGTGCCTTTTATCTATGTTACATCGAATAATTCGGCTACTGTAAAAGACGGTCGTCTGGCTGATGTAGCGCCTTCTATCCTGCATATTATGGGCTTGGAACAGCCTGCTGACATGACAGGAGAGAACCTGATAGAGGATAATAAATAAGAGATATAATAAGTTTCTTTTGTAAAAAAGAGCAATAATATAAGCCCCCTTCAGGGCTTGACATTTCATTTATCCCCTCTGTTTGCAATCGCATTAGAATGTTAACAGAGGGGATTTTAAGTTTAGAAGAATATGGATGTAAAGCTTGAGGACAGTTGGAAACGCTATTTGAATGCCGAGTTTGACAAAGAATATTTTATCAATCTTACCGAACTCGTACGTCAGGAGTATCAGAATCATTTGTGTTTCCCACCGGGACGACAGGTTTTCAATGCCTTTAATCTGTGTCCTTTTAACGATGTAAAGGTTGTTATTATTGGGCAAGACCCTTATCATGAGCCAGGACAGGCTATGGGACTAAGCTTTTCGGTACCCGTAGGTACAACGATACCACCTTCACTTGTGAATATATTCAAAGAAATACAACAGGATTTAGGCCATCCCATTCCGCAAGACGGTGACCTTACGCGTTGGTGTAAGCAGGGTGTTTTACTTTTAAATGCAACACTCACTGTACGGGCACACGAAGCTAACAGCCATCAAAAGTTAGGCTGGAGCCAGTTTACCGATGCAGCCATTAAAGCATTGTCTGATCATCGTAAGGGACTTGTCTACATGCTCTGGGGCAGTTATGCACGGAGCAAACGCTATTTAATTAATCAGCAGCAGAACCTTATTCTGGAGTCAGTACACCCATCTCCACTGTCGGCTAATCGCGGAGGTTGGTTCGGTCAGCACCAATTTTCGAGGTGTAATGCCTATTTAGAGAGCAAGGGTATTACGCCGGTTAATTGGTAATATATTGTTGAAATATGCTTCATATTATACAAGTAGGCGATGTTTTGGTTTCGCCCGATATTTTTACAGAGAAGTTTTGTTGTGATCTTTCAAAGTGCAAGGGGCGTTGTTGCATCGAAGGCGATGCGGGAGCACCTGTCACACTCGAAGAGATAGGCCTGATGGAGGAGAATGTGGATAGCGTATGGACGGAACTTTCTGCTTCAGCTCAGGCGGTAATTGATAAGCAGGGAGTGGCTTATTCTGATGCCGACGGCGAGCTTGTAACCAGTATTGTAGGCGGGCGTGACTGTGTTTTTACCTGTTATAACGATATAAAGGATGAATCAGATGGGCATACAATCAGTAATTGCTGCCTGTGTGCTTTCGATTGTTCTTTCCGAAAGGGTGACATTTCATGGCAAAAACCCATTAGCTGTGCATTGTATCCTATCCGGGAAAAGCACTTTTCGAATGGACTTACAGGTATTAATTATCATCAGTGGGAGATATGTAGGGATGCAGTTGCTCTAGGTAAGAAACTAAACTTACCCTTATATCAGTTCTTAAAAGAGCCGCTTATCCGCCGCTTTGGGCATGAATGGTATGGAGAATTATGCAGTGTAGCCAATGAGCTAAAGAGAGAAGGGTTGATTTAAACAAATGTTTTGGCTCTCTGTAACTTACGCCTTTTATCCTCAGATATATGTCGTAACTCCTGTCTTCTTAACAGTTTATCTCCTTAAAAATGGTCTTCTTTACTTCGTATTTATTCTTTTCGGTAGTCGGAAGGGCTCATGCCGACATGCTCTTTAAAGTATTTTCCAAAGAAGCTTTGATTGGGAAAATGAAGTAAATCGGTAATTTCCTTTATGCTTTTAGTAGAGTTTTTCAGAAGTACACGCATTTCGAGCACAACGTAATAGTTAATCCAGTCGTTGGGAGTTTTATGGCTAACCGTTCTGATGGTTTCAGCAAGGTACTTGGGTGATATATTCATTTGCAGTGCATACCAGCCTACACGTCGTTCGCGTTTAAAGTTACGTTGTACCAATTGTATAAACTGAGCAAAAATATCTTCGCCTCTTGTATGGTGTTTTTTGTTGTCTTGTAAGGTGTTCCAGAATATGCTTCCCGCATCATAAATAAATGCTTGTAGAAGCAAACGGACAGTATCGCGGCGGAAGCGGCGTGATTCTTCTAGCACCTTCTGACGCAGAAGATGGTAAAAATTACGTGTTCCCTGCAGCTCTGACGGCCTTAAGCTGAATACAGGATGGGTTCGGGTAAACAGGAAAACCATGGAGAGGTCGCGCAAACCAGTAAGGACCTCTTGTATAAAATGCTCTGAAATAAGGACGGCAAAACCTTTACAATCGGCACTGAGCGTGCATTTATCAATAAGTTGGCCTGCACTAACAATAGCACTATTATGCGCATGGGCGGTTTGTTGTATTGTATCGACAGTGTAACTAAATTGTCCTTGCGTACATATAACGATGAGAAAGCACCGCATATAGTAGGCTTTAGAGGATATAAAAACAGTAGAAATGTCATCAATAAGTGCCAGATCGTTATCAATAAAACTACATGATGCAATCTTCTTGACGCTCTCTATTGTGATATTTCCCATTTTAGAATTCATATCTTTGTTTTGTTGAGTTTGAGGCTTATTTCAATCTTTCTGCAAAGATAGTTATTTTTTCTTCTTACTCCATTATGTAAAATTAGAAATCAAAATAGCTTCCTTCTCCTATTTCTATTGCCTCTAAAGTTGTAAGTTGTTTTGGAGAAAAATGTTTGTCACCGATGATATGGATAGTGTTATAGTTTGAAATATTAAACAATGGGTACGCCTGTTCATCCATATCTCCGCTACAAATATATTGGATATTGCCAAAGTTGATGTGCTCTCCTTGTTTTGCGCCGCGCAAAGTGAGTCGTAAAAAACCATGAAATGCAGGGTAGAATTCTTGAAAAATTCCCATGCTGTCGGTATCAAACCATTCAAAAGTATTTACCTTTTTGATTTTTGGTGCTGTAAATCCATTCTCAAAAATTCTTAGAGACAGTTCTTTTGTATCTCTGAAAGTATCGGCATGGGTCCATAAAGCAGTATCAAACCACACTGCTTTCCATGATGTATTGTGTGTCCGTCCGTCAATAAATTCTCCTCCGTTTAATGTCAGAGAACTGTTTGCACGACGGCAAAGCCAGCTGTTATCACTGGTATGGCAAAAAGGTTCTCCTGTTTCGCAGGTACCATAAAAGCATACAGATAGTTGACGATGGTTGGTTTCTGGAAATGTAGGGGAATAAACGGCTGCAATAACATTGCTGTCAGGACGGAGATAAGCCGATACATCGAGTGTAATAGCAACAGGATCGTTGTTCTTATCTTCTCTAAGGGGATAGAAAGAAGCTGTTCCTACATTACACTCGTTGACGTAAAGTTTCAGTAATCCTGTTGTAGCGAAGGTTATACAAGCCTTTTGAGGTCTGCCATTAAAAATATAAGTACGTCGGAACCATACATGTGAAAGGCTGTCTGGCTGATGAATTGTTATCCAATGGCAGTTAAATTCTTGTGCCGAAATAGACGAAATGCCAAAAACTAACAGAAATAAGGTTAATAGTTTTCTCATTATAAGCCGGTAACATGCCGAAATAAAAAATCTTCCTGAGATAGCCTGAGGAATAACCTCTGTCTCTCTCAGGAAGACCGTTTACATCGTAATGCTTTAAGCATCTATATTTGCAAATGCTGCGTTTTCTTCGATAAATTCGCGTCTTGGTTCAACATCGTCACCCATTAACATGGAGAATATCTCATCAGCCTGGGCAGCATTCTCAATGGTTACTTGTTTTAACAAACGAGTTTTCGGGTCCATAGTAGTCTCCCATAGCTGCTCGGGATTCATCTCTCCCAATCCTTTGTATCGCTGTGTATGTATGCTTTTAGCGTCTTCAGAGCCGTCACCATACTTGTCTAAGAACGCCTGGCGTTGCTGTTCATTGTAGCAATACTGACTTACTTTGTTCTTAAACGTACATTTATACAAAGGTGGGGTGGCAATATATAAATGTCCTTCCTCAATAATTTTGGGCATAAAGCGGAAGAATAGTGTCATAATGAGTGTGTCGATATGTGAACCATCGACATCGGCATCGGTCATAATGATGATCTTGTCGTAGCGTAATTTATCTATATTTGCTTCGCGGTCGGCCTCGCCTTCAACCCCAAAGCGTACACCGATACTTTGTATAATGTTCATCACAGACTCGGCTTCGAATACACGATGCCATTGAACCTTCTCAACATTCAATATCTTTCCACGCAACGGTAGGATAGCTTGTGTGTATCTGTCTCGCCCTTGTTTGGCCGAACCACCTGCAGAATCACCCTCGACAAGGAAAATTTCACATTCCTTTGGGTCTTTATTTGAACAGTCTGCAAGCTTACCAGGTAGCCCACCACCACTCATAACGCTCTTGCGTTGTACGCTTTCGCGTGCCTTTCGGGCAGCTACACGTGCAGTAGCAGCAAGGATAACCTTCTCACAAATCATTTTTGCCTCAACAGGATGCTCCTCTAAATAGTCGGTAAGTGCTTGCCCAACAGCCTGATTAACAGCTCCCGTAACTTCACTGTTACCTAATTTCGTCTTGGTCTGTCCTTCGAATTGTGGCTCAGAAACTTTAATAGAGATTACAGCAGTAAGTCCTTCTCTAAAGTCTTCTCCAGCGATTTCTATTTTAGCTTTCTCTATTTGTTTTGATATTTGTGCATCATTATCGGCATAGTTTTTCAGCACGCGGGTAAGAGCTTGACGGAAGCCAGTTACATGAGTTCCTCCTTCTATGGTATTGATATTGTTGACATATGAGTGCAGATTTTCAGAATAATCTGTATTATACATAATGGCAACCTCAATAGGAATGCTTTGCTTTTCCGTTTTCAAATAGATGACATCGTCAAACAGATGTTGGCGATGACGGTCTACGTAACGTACAAACTCTTTCAACCCATCTTTGGCATGGAATACCTCTTGGCGTGGTTTTCCTGATTCATCATTATGTCTAAGATCGGTCAATGTGATTTTTATACCGGCATTTAAGAATGCCAGTTCACGCATTCTACGTGCTATAATATCCCACTGAAAGACAGTAGTGGTGAATATTGTCGGGTCAGGCCAGAACTGTTGCCGTGTTCCTTGTTTTGTAGTTTCACCAATAACCTTTACAGGATAGAGCGGTTTGCCTTTCTCATATTCCTGTTGATATATCTTGCCATCGCGGAAAACCTGTGACTTCATGTGTGAAGACAAAGCATTCACACAGCTTACACCTACACCATGCAAACCACCACTAACTTTGTAAGAGCCTTTGTCGAACTTTCCACCAGCGTGTAAAACCGTCATAACTACCTCGAGAGCACTCTTGTGTAGCTTCTTATGTTCGTCAACAGGAATGCCTCGTCCGTCATCTTCTACGGTAACAGAGTTGTCCTCGTTAATAGTTACTTCAATATGATGACAGAAGCCTGCCATGGCCTCGTCGATAGAATTGTCTACCGTTTCGTTAATAAGATGGTGCAGACCCTTCTCACTGATGTCGCCAATATACATGGCTGGTCGTTTGCGTACAGCCTCAAGACCCTCCAATACTTGGATGTTGGAGGCTGAATAATTGTCTGCTTGATTCTGATTTTCTGCCATTTGTTTTCAATTATGTTAACTATGCAAAGATACAAAATTTCAGTGTAAATGAGAAATTATTCAATAAAAAAAGCCCCTTTGCAATGTCAGGTATTATGCGTTGTTATTTTAGTTATTTTACTTTGTAATTTTAATAGGACAGGATATTTTAAAATTCGTTGAGTATCCTTGTAAATTTTACTCTGTCTAGTCGATTTTAATTCAAAATAATAGTCTTTGAATATGGTAGAAATTAGTTGTCTTTGTAGTAAAGGAAAGATGAATAATGTATAAACAAATAAAGGCCGCTTACTCGTAAGAGTGCGACCTTATATCATTGATATTGGGATATTCTGACGATTACCCTAACTTGTTTATGTGCAAAGCCAAGCCTGATTTAAGATTGGCAGCTTTGTTAGCGTGGATAATATTTGTCTTAGCCAGCTTGTCAAGCATCTTCTGAACAACAGGGAAGAGCTTTACAGCCTCGTCCTTGTCTGTTGTTGCGCGCAGCTTGCGAACGGCATTACGCATGGTCTTGGCATAATATTTATTGTGCAAAGTCTTAACTTTTGTCTGACGAATTCTCTTTACTGATGATTTGTGATTTGCCATCTTAAATTCTTCTTATTATTTTTTTGATGTAGTCCCTAGCAGAGTCGAACTGCTCTTTAGAGAATGAAAATCTCTCGTCCTAACCGATAGACGAAGGGACCTTAGGCTTATTTTGCGGATGCAAAGGTAGTACATTTTTTATATTCGTCCAAATTTTATATCACTTATTTTATATAGAAGCGTGATTTTTTGTATTTTTGTGCCGAAATGGAAGCCAAAAGTCGTGCTATTGTATTGCGGGCGTTGAAGTATGGTGATGCTCAAATGATTGTTGACTTGTTTACTCGTGAGCAAGGCCGGTTGTCGTTTATATGTCATCTTCCCAAAACATCGAAGGGGCGAATTAAGAAGCAATTTTTCCAGCCTCTGAGCATTCTTGAAATTGTTTTCGACTATCGTCCGAACAGAAGTTTGCAGCATTTTAAAGATATAAGGTTGTCTTTGCCATACGTTTCTGTTCCTTTTGATGCAGGGAAATTGTCGATTTCTCTTTTCCTTTCCGAGTTTCTTACTTATGCGTTATACAACGAGCAGCATAATGAACAGTTGTACAGCTATGTAGAAAATAGTCTGATGTGGTTGGATAATGCTCAGGAAAGATATGCCAATTTCCATTTAGTATTCACGATGCGGCTATCTATGTTTATTGGTTTCTTTCCTAATATTGACGATTTTCACGATGGCTGGTGGTTCGATTTGCGAAATGGAAGTTTCACGTCTTTACAACCTTTGCATCCTGATTGCCTCGAACCGATCCATGCAAAAGAGGTGCATAGTCTCATGCGTATGACCTATGAGAATATGCACCTCTTCAGAATGAATAGGGAACAACGAAATCGTTGTACTGATATTATACTATATTATTACAGACTCCATGTACCGGGATTCCCGCAACTTCACTCACTTGATGTCGTAAAAACACTTTTCTAATCGGCTTTTATGGAGCAATTGAATTGTATTTTTCTACGATAGGAGTAAGCGTTTAGATTGAATCAGACTGGAGTCTGTCATTTAAGCCAGCAGCCGTCTCACAATAGTTGATATGGTTTTACCATCAGCCTGTCCGGCCATTTGTTTAGAAGCAAGCCCCATAACTTTCCCCATGTCTTTCATTGTTGAGGCTCCGGTTTGTGTAATTATGGTCTTTATTTGTGCTTCTATTTCCTCTTCTGACAGAGGCTGTGGCAAATATTGCTTAATAATATTTACTTGTGCCTGTTCTTCCTCGGCCAGTTCGTTACGCCCTGCCTTTTGATAAACCTCTGCGCTTTCTTCACCTTGTTTGGCTAATTTTTGCAGAATCTTCATGGCTGTATCATCTTCGAGCGTATCATTGGCACCAGGAGCTGTCTTAGCCTCAAGAAAAACCTTCTTAATATTACGTAATGCTTCTAAGCGAACTTTGTCGTGAGCCTTCATGGCTTCGCGAATATCTTTACTAACTTGTTCAAATAATGCCATAATAATTTTGTTTATGGTGTAAGCAGATGATTCTCCTATACCTTATTAATATTATGAGAAACTGATAACTCCCTGTATGGTTTCGCCTGTCTTTTCCTTGCTTTCCGATTCTTCTTTAACGTTATGAGTTAAATTTCGTATTTCTTCAAGCTTCTGACGTGTGCGGCTATATGTGGGAGTATTCTCTACGGCAAGTATAATATCTTCGTTGTCAAGGTCAGACTGACTAAACATAAATATATGTGGTCTGCGCTTATGCTGTGTGTTGTTATTGTCGTCACCATAGTAGCTCTCGCGTCGTCTTTCACGTTCAGCAGCCTTTTCTTCTTCTTCGGCAATGCGGTCAACTTCTTCCTGTGAGCGTTTAGCCTTCCGGTCAAGAGGTTCTATATCTTCAATTCCAAAGCCGGTAGCAAGGATAGTTATCTTTACCTTCTTGTCCAGTTCCGGGTCAACAGCCAGTCCCCATTTGGTTTCATACCCCTCTTTAAACTTCGCCATGAAATCATGAATGTCGTTCATTTCTTCCATCATCAGAGTTTGCTGGTCTTTATTTTCATTTGCGAACGTTATTGAAAGAAGTATTTTCTTCGAATTAAAGACGTTGTTATCGTTCAGCAATGGCGAGTTGAGAGCATCGTCAATAGCCTTTTTTACACGGCCTTCACCTTCTCCATAACCAGTACTCATGATAGCTACGCCACCATTTTCCAATACCGTTTTCACATCTTTGAAGTCAAGATTTATGATACCTCGCTCTGTAATGATCTCAGCTATACTCTTTGCTGCCACGCTAAGTGTGTCATCAGCTTTGGCAAATGCGCCAAGAACACTGAGGTCGGGATATATTTCACGAAGTCGCTCATTGTTAATGACGAGAAGTGCATCAACATGTTTTGACATCTCTTCTACACCGTCGAGAGCCTGGTCTATCTTCTTCGGGCCTTCAAAACGGAAAGGTATTGTAACGATACCTACTGTGAGAATACCCATCTCTTTGCTCAGTCGGGC
The DNA here is from genome assembly GCA_015256945.1 of Prevotellaceae bacterium. Lineage (GTDB taxonomy): Bacteria > Bacteroidota > Bacteroidia > Bacteroidales > Bacteroidaceae > Prevotella. The sequence goes on from JABZLB010000002.1 coordinate 128,940, forward strand.
TATGACAGGAGCCGCTCCTGTACCAGTTCCACCGCCCATACCGGCTGTGATAAACGTCATTTTTGTGCCGTCATCCAGCATGCGTCTAATATCGTCTATGCTCTCCATTGCAGCCTCCCGGGCACGTTCAGGGCGGTTGCCGGCACCAAGACCTTCCTTGCCTAATTGCAGATGAACAGGTACGGGAGATTCATTTAATGCTTGTACATCAGTGTTACAGAGAACAAATGACACGTCATGGATGCCTTGTTTATACATATGATTAACGGCGTTTCCACCGCCACCGCCAACACCTATTACCTTAATGATTCTCTTTTCAACTCGTGGTGAAACAATGTCGAGCATCTGAGGTCTTTGCGATTCTATATTTTTGTCTGCCATAATATGATAGCTTAAGTAGGTTGCACAATGCTAAACTTTTAATCTTCATCCTCGGCAACCATTTTCTTGCCGAAGTTTTTAATACCTGCTAAGGTTTTGTGGAGCCATGAATTTTTACGTCGTTCTTCACGCTGACGTTCTAATTCTTCCTCCTCTGCCCGTTGTCTTTCTTCCTCTTCCTGTTGTTTCCTGCGGCGAGCCTCTTCTTCAACCTGTTTCTCTGCCTCCGTCTGGACAATGCCTCTACCCGTTGTTTCAGTAATGGGACGTGGCTCTTTATGCAGGTCGGCTGTTGAAGGAGAAGTCTTTTTCTCCTCATTTCCTTCGAAAAGACTACTGTTTATCTGGTTCCCTGCGCAGTTCATGTCGCCCTTTGCAAGCAGTCCTAACACAGTGCACATGGTGCCATCTTTGGCATTGATGGCAGTATTGTCTGGTATAATAGTTTGTAAAGTTGTCTTTGCTATTCTTATTTTATCAACGTGGGTGTACCTGCGGAAGGCGCTTTCTATGTTTTTAAGGTTAGCCCCACCGCCAGTAAGTATAATACCGCCCAGTAGTTTATCGGTATATTCCGAAGGTATCTGGCACCATACATTTTCGATAATCTCCTGCATGCGTGCCTCTACAATAGTGATAAACTTGCTTTCTTCTACCGTTCTGTCATCGTCAATAGATATAGTTTTTTCTTTATCTATTTCGTTAATATCGGTAAAGGCACTGGCATATTTCAACTTTAGCTTTTCAGCTTCCTGCTCATCTATCTGCAGGCTTGCAATGTCTTTTGTTATATTATGGCTTCCTAACGGAATAACAACTAAGTATCGAAGAATGTTCTTATAGTAAACACATACTGTTGTTGTGCCTGCACCAAGGTCTACAAGCACGCATCCTGAGCGTCGCTCGGCATCAGTAAGAACGCTGTCGGCCAGTGCTAACGGGGAGAGATACATCTCTGCAATGGCTATGCCGGCATTGTTAAAGCATTTGTTGATGTTCTTGTAGAAGTTCTTTTTCCAGAGTATATTCAGGAAGTTACCCTCCAAACGGTGGCACTGTATACCTACGGTTTCGAGCTGATACTGGTTGTCAACCTTATATTCTTCTGTAATGGCGTCAAGTATTTCCTGCTCAGGATATTGCGTGTTACGGTTGTTATCCATCAGCTCGTTAATCATATCCTGACTTACAATAGCGTCTTCAGGCAGTTCTTTAACGACAACGTTCTTCACGCTTTTTATAGATTTTCCGCCTACGCCTACATAAACTTGTATGATTTCTGTTTTAAGAATGTTCTCAAGTTTCTTAACAATATTAATGAGCGATTGAACGGTTTTGTCGACATTATACACCACACCCTTGCTGATACAAGCGGTAGAGTCTTCTTTGACAACAGCGAGAACGCTGATGCTACCGTCAAGATTCTTCTTTCCTGCAATACCAGTTATCTTGGTCGAACCAAGCTCTATTGCTACTATAAATTCTGCCATAGCTTATATTCTGTTATCAATTCTTTGTTCGTTTCTTGCATATAATCTGGTTGTCAAATTCAATATCGATATACGAATATTTGTTCCAGCCAGCTTGTGACAGCCCGTATTTATAAAACATTTCGAGGCGGTGCATTTTGTTGTTCATATAATCGGTAACAAGCTTGTCTCGTTCTGCCACATGTTTTGTTTCGGGAAGCTGACCAATATATATAATATGATTACCTACTCGCGGTACAAGTTCTATGCCCTTATTGGGCAAAACGTTTATTTGTTCTATCTGTCTGTTCCAGAAATCATCGGCCATAAGAGCCTTTCCCACGTATGCAATGTAGTTGCGTGCAAACCATGGACTGATGTATCCCGTGGCAACAATCAGGTCGCTTGTATACTTCGAGTTCGGCATAATGCTGTTGTTGTCGTCGAGATAATAGTCGTCGCCGTTTGCCGATTTAATGCGTAAGGTAGGCATACGTTGTGTTAACGTAATGAAAACCTGGCCGTCATCGGTTTTATAGCATTGTGCTGTTTTTACAAAAGGACTCTGCTTTAGCACGTCCTCTATGTTGCGGGAGTTGATTTGTGCCATTGGCTTCGACATCGGATAAAGGTGTAGTTTCTCTAACCTGGCCTTTACTTCGGGTGTTGTTATAAACCCGTTTGTAGCCTCATCCTGTATGTCAATGTTCACCTTGCTGCAAACATGGTTCGTTTCATCGGGTTTGTTAAACGCGGTGAAAGCGGCTATAAGGTACACGCCGAGAGAGATGTCGCACGTTAACAGCAATGTTTTTTTCCAACTAAAGCGCATAAACAACTACGAGCTTTGCCTGTTACTTTTTCTCTTCTATGATTTGGGTTATCTGCGGAACAAAGTTATCGAGGTCGCCTGCACCTAAGGTAATGAGCACGTCAAAATCACGATTCTTTACCAGGTTCAGCACGTCGTCTTTCTTAATCATGCTTTTTTCCACGCCCGGCTTCAGGTTATCGTAAATCAGTTTCGATGTAACACCCTCTATGGGAAGCTCACGAGCCGGATAAATTTCAGTGAGAATTACCTCATCAAAGTTGCTCAGTGCATCGGCAAAATCCTTGTAGAAGTCGCGTGTACGCGAATAAAGATGGGGCTGGAAAATGGCAGTTATCTTCCTGTTCTTGTACAGTTCCTTCAGGCTTCTGGCACTTTGAAGTATTTCTTTCGGGTGATGGGCATAGTCGGACAGGAATACATGTCTGTCGTTTTTGATTTTAAAGTCGAACCTGCGGTCAACACCGTGGTAGGTTTCCATGCCATATTTCAGTTCTTCGGCGGTACAACCGTTAAGCTGTGCCATCGCCATGGCAGCTACACCGTTCTCTATATTGACAGGAACAGGCTGGCCAAGCTTCACTCTTTTTATACATTCAACGGGTGAAATAAAGTCGAAAGTAATCTCCCCGTTTTCAATAATGATATTCTCTGCATGAAAGTCTCCGGCATCCCTGCTGTAAGTATAGGTTTTAACGCCTTCCTGAACATGGGCCTTCATCTCTAAGTTTGTATGGATAATGAGCGCGCCGCCAGGTTGGATTAATTCGGTATAGTTGCGGAAACTTTCAAGATATGCTTCCTTGGTACCGTAAATATCAAGGTGGTCGGGGTCGGTAGAGGTAATTACACTCATCCATGGACGCAGCCAGTGGAAAGAACGATCGAACTCGTCGGCTTCAATAACCACATAGTCGCTATGGTCAGACAGGATATAGTTTGTACCGTAATTCTTTGATATTCCTCCAAGAAAGGCATTGCAGTCAACATGACTCTGGTGCATGATATGGGCGCACATGGTCGACGTAGTAGTCTTGCCATGTGTACCGGCTACACACAAACCCTTGTGTGTGCGAGTGAGAGTTCCAAGAACTTGTGCACGTTTTTGTATCTCAAAGCCGTTCTCACGAAAGTAGCACAGCTCTTTATGGGTAGCCGGAATAGCAGGTGTATAGATAACCAGACAAGAAGCTTTGTCACGACAGGCGTGCGGAATCTCGTCAGTGTTTTCGTCATAATGAATCACCATCCCTTCTTTTTCAAGCTGATGTGTCAGTGCCGATGGTGTTTTATCGTATCCTGCAACAACAAGTCCTCTGCTCATAAAGTAACGGGCTAAGGCGCTCATGCCTATGCCGCCTGCTCCTACAAAATAAACAGCTTTAATATCTTTCAGTTCCATTTCTTTACTTTGTTTCTTCTTTTTGTTTCACACTGTTTTTGTATTTCTGCTTATTTCTCGCCCCATGCCAGCTTTACAACCTCGTCGGCTATGACCTCAGCCGAGTTCTTTAGCGCCAGCTTCAGTATATTCTTGTGGAGCGATTCGAGCTTGGCCTCGTTGTTAATAATGCCGAGTGCTGTTGTAAGCAGCGTGTCAGGTGCGTCGGCATCTTTAACATAAACGGCGGCATCCTTGTCAACCAGTGCCATTGTGTTCTTGGTTTGGTGGTCTTCAGCCACATTCGGACTGGGCACAAGTATTACGGGCTGCCCAATAAGGCAGAACTCACTGATGGAGCTTGCTCCTGCACGACTGATGACAAGGTCGGCCGATTTGTACGCAGCGCCCATGTCACTTATAAAGTCTAATACCTTTAAATTGGGCAATTCGCCATATGCCTTAACGGCAGCAGCCATCTCTTCGTAGTAGTATTTTCCCGTCTGCCAGATAAACTGTACGTTCGATTGCCTAATCAGGTCGAGATGCTTTCGCATGCTTTCGTTGATGGTGCGGGCCCCAAGGCTTCCGCCTACTAACAGTATGGTTTTCTTTTCAGGGGCAAGACCGAAGCTCTTGCGGGCCTCTTCGGGTGTCAGTGCCGATGAAAGCACATTCTGTCTGACGGGGTTTCCCGTCATGATTATTTTGTCGGCAGGGAAGAAACGTTCCATACCCTCGTAGGCTACACATATCTTGTCGGCTTTCTTTGCCAGCAGTTTGTTTGTTACTCCTGCATAGCTGTTCTGCTCCTGTATGAGACAGGGTATGCCGCGTTCGGCGCAAACGTTAAGCGTAGGGCCGCTTGCATAGCCACCCACACCTACGGCAACCATCGGCTTAAATTGTTTGATGATATTCCTTGCCATACGTTCGCTCTTCCAGATTTTGAAAAGCACGGCAATGTTTTTCAACAGGTGCTTACGGTCGAAACCGCTGATAGGCAATCCTTTAATTTCGTATCCGGCCTGCGGAACACGTTGCATTTCCATGCGTCCAAGTGCTCCTGTGAAAAGGATTCTGGCGTCGGGGTGTTTGGCCCTTATTGCATTGGCAATGGAGATAGCGGGAAATATGTGTCCGCCAGTGCCGCCTCCACTGATAATTACTCTAAGTTCTCTGTCCATTTTTGCAACGTATATTTTTGGCAAAAGTAATGAAAAATTTTGTGTTTCGGCTATTTCCCGGCTACTTTTATTTATATCTTCGCGGGCCTTTTCGTGCTATTGAATCAGGCTTTATATCGTTCTGTTTGTGTATTATAATTGTTTTGCTGTTCGCCTTACGGCGTAGAGTTCATTGTTCGGCGACCGTCAGCAGCGTTGCTGACGGCCGTCACACCCGTTGTTCGACGGTCGCCGTACGTGCTGCTGACGGCCGTCGAACAACGAACTGTATAACATAAAGCCTTTGCACTTATGCCATGGTTTAAAAAGCATAACGGTTATTTTGCGTTGTTGTTTAAGGCTTGCAGGTTGTGGTCAGGCTGTTGTCTGCGATAACGTTTCGTCGGTATCGGTATCTTTAGCCGTTGCATTTTTCTTGGCCGTACGGCTAACGCTCAGTATAACACCAATGTAAATGCAGTTGATGATGGTTGATGTTCCTCCTTTGCTGATAAGTGGAAGGGGCTGTCCTGTGACGGGAACAAGCCCGACGGCGACGCACATGTTGAACAATGCTTGTATAACCAGGAGCAGAGCAAGCCCCATAGCCAGGAACGCCGGGAAATTATTCTCGCACCTGTTGGCAATACGCCCTGTGCGAAAAAGAAGTATAATGTACAGCAGGGCTACGAAAACAGCTCCCTCTATGCCCATTTCTTCTATGATGATGGCATAGATAAAGTCGGAGAAAGCCTGCGAAAGAAAGTCGCGTTCGACCGAGTTTCCGGGTCCCTTCCCAATAATATTTGACGATGCTATGGCAATATTGGCATACGCTGTTTGTGCGTCTTTGTCGAGGTCTACTTCGGCTGGGCTTACTTCTTTATGGTTTAGGAACTTATCGATACGTGACTTCCAGGTGTCGAACCTGTGGAAAACACCACGCCGTCCTTCAGTAGTTGTTGTTTTCCCATTGGCTGCAGCCACTTCGGTCATGCTCTGGTTGGTATCGATATTGCCCCTGTCTTCGCCAATAGTCATGACTAAAGTAAATACCAGAAGGATGACAGCAGCTACCGATGCTACTATTTTACTAAGCTGTCTTGCCGGTACATGCCCGATAAACATCATTAAAAATATAATGGTACACAGCAGTGCAGCCGTCGATAAATTCTCTATCATGATAGGTGGTACAATGAAAAGACATACAATTAAGATGTATTTCATGGCACGTTTGTCGGCTCCATGGTTGGTTTGCATGGCGCTCAGAATTTGAGCTGTGGCAAGAACCATGGTGCCTTTAGCTATTTCAGAGGGCTGAAACTGGAGGCCAAGAAAACTGATCCACCGTTGTGCCCCGTTGGTAGAATGGCCTGCAACGGCTACCCATATGAGGGTTAGAAACGATACGGTAAGCAAAACGGGCGTAGCTATCTTGAAGTATTTACACTTGATATTGAGCGTTACCACCATCAAAAAAATGCCAGCAGCAAGTATAACAAGGTGTTTTATGATAGGCGCAAGGTAGCTGTCACCTTTGTATGTAAGCTCTGACGAGGCCGAAAAAACCTCAATTACACTGATGATACAGAGGAAAAAGAATATCATCCATATCACCTTGTCGCCCTTGAATATGTTATTAAACTTTTTATTCATGTTTATTTTTCCGAATCACGCCCCTGCTGAGAGGCTGTCATCCCATCGTTGCCTATAAACTTCTGACACACGCTTTAAACTGCTCTCCGCGGTCTTCCATGTTATGAAAGAGGTCGAAGCTGGCACAACAAGGCGACAGAAGTACGGTGTCGCCATCGGCAGCCAGCTCATAGCATGCCTGAACACAATCCTTCATATTATGTGTATCGCGTATGGTAATGCCGAAACTGTCGAAGTTTTCGTGTAGTTTTGTATTGTCAGCACCCAGAAAAACCAATGCCTTACACTTTTGCTTTACCAGGTCGTAGATATGTTTATAATCGTTTCCCTTGTCTTTTCCTCCAAGAATAAGTACGGTAGGCGTGCGCATACTTTCCAGAGCATACCAGCAAGCATCCACATTTGTGGCTTTCGAATCGTTGATATACTGTACGCCTTTCACCTTACATACCTTTTCGAGACGATGTTCAACACCCGGGAAATCGCCCATACTCTTGCGTATTACGTCGGGTTTGATACCTGCAATGTGGGCTGCAAGCCCCGCTGCCAGGCTGTTATATACGTTGTGTTTGCCCGTAAGGCTCAAATCGTCCTGTGGCATTTGAAACAAAGAAGGGTAGGTAAGGGTATACTCTTCCTTATCTAAATAGCCAACACTCCCGTGCTCTTTACTTTCAGAGAATGGGCATAAGGTTGCCTGAACGTTTACTTTTTCTAATTCCTTTTTGATGACAGGGTCGTCGTTCCAGTAAATAAAGTAGTCGTCAGAAGTCTGGTTTTGTGTGATGCGCATTTTGGCATCGGCATAGTTTTCAAACTTAAAGTCGTAACGATCGAGGTGGTCGGGCGTGATGTTTAGCAAAATAGCGGTGTTGGCATGAAAGCTATACATGTTGTCGAGCTGGAACGAACTCAGTTCGATAATGTAATATTCGTGCGGGTCTTCAGCCACCTGGAGGGCCAAACTACGGCCTATATTGCCAGCCAGACCGGCATCAATGCCAGCCGATTTAAAAATGTGGTATATCAGAGAAGTAGTTGTTGTTTTGCCGTTGCTGCCGGTAATACAAATCATTTTCGACCGGGTATAACGGCCTGCAAACTCAATTTCGCTGATAATCGGAGTGTTTTGTTTGAGCAATTTCTGAATCATCGGAGCCTCTTTGGGTATTCCCGGGCTTTTGATAACTTCGTCGGCATTGAGAATTTTCTCTTCGGTGTGGTGCCCTTCCTCCCATTCAATATGATGGTCATCGAGTATTTTCTTATACTTTTCATGAATGGCCGACATGTCAGATACAAATACATCAAAGCCCTTCTGCCTGGCCAGAACGGCAGCTCCTGCGCCGCTCTCTCCAGCTCCTAATACTACTATTCTTTTCATATTGCTTAAATCTGATACGTGAAATAACGGGATGTGTGTATGTTTTGTATTTTTTTCTATTATCTTATTTTCAGTGTGATGATGGTAAATACAGCTAAAATAATAGTGATTATCCAAAAACGAATGGTAATTTTTGCCTCATGCTTAGGCGAATGAGGACTCTTGATGAGATACTTACAGTCGGGTTCGAGCTGCGAATCGGTAACACGGAAGTTGTCATGAATGGGTGTACGTTTAAAGATTCGCTGCTTAATGCCACGTCGTTTCCCCAGTTTGTAATACCAAACCTGAAGAATAACGCTGAGGCTTTCAACAAAAAATATCCCGCAAAGAATAGGCAACAGCAGCTCTTTATGTATGATAACTGCGGTTACACCAATGATACCGCCAATGGTTAGCGACCCCGTGTCGCCCATAAATACCTGTGCAGGGTATGCGTTATACCAGAGAAAACCGATCAACGCGCCGATAAAGGCGCACATAAATACTACCAGTTCCTGCGACCCGGGAATGTACATGATATTAAGATATGCTGCAAACTGGATGTGTGAACTGACATAAGCCAGGATGCCAAGGGCGACACCTATGATAGCTGAGTTGCCTGCACACATGCCATCCATGCCATCATTAAGGTTGGCTCCGTTGCTAACAGCTGTAACTACAAGGATAGTCATGATAACAAACAAAATCCATCCTGCTGCCACTTTGTGCTTACCGAATACAGATGTAATTTGGGAGTAGTCGAGATTATGCCCTTTAATAAAGGGTATGGTGGTTTTAAGCGATTTGTGTGCCACCGCTCTGTGCTTAACTACAACCTCTTGTCCGTTCTGGTTTTCGATGGCAATATTCTCATTTATCTTCACATCGGGCGAACTCCAAAGCACTAATCCTACAATGAGACCGATACCAATTTGCCCGACAATCTTGTATTTTCCCTTCAAACCCTCCTTGTTTCTATGGAAAATCTTGATGTAATCGTCCATACCTCCAAGGAATCCAAGCCATACCGTTGTGATGATCATCAGGATAAGATAAATGTTACGGAGACGGCCAAGTAATAGTACTGGAATGAGAATAGAAACAATAATAATGACTCCTCCCATTGACGGGACACCGATTTTGTTCACTCCAAAGGGATCAACTTTAGCGTCGCGCTGGGTTTCTGTAATTTGTTTGCTTTTGAGATACTTTATAAATTTTTCGCCGAACCAGGCCGATATAATCAGCGAAAAGATAAGTGCTAACAGAGCTCTAAAGGATATATAACTCCAAAGACCAGCTCCCGATAGACCAAATTGCTCTAAAAAGCGAAAAAGATAATATACCATTTGTTATGGATTTTGGTATGAGACGATGCACGCTTCTATAATATAAGAAACAATAATACTTTATTATTGGGCTTTGCCTGTGTCAGGCAAAGCTGTAAAAATTAAACTTTAGTTTCCGAAAATTTCATGTAAAACTTCCTTGTCATCGAAATGATGTTTTACACCTTTAATCTCCTGGTAGTTCTCATGGCCCTTACCGGCAACAAGAATTACATCGCCCTTTTGTGCCATCATGCACGCCGTTTTGATAGCTTCCTTGCGATCGGTAATGGTGATTACTTTCTTCATTTCATCTTTGTTCAGCCCAGCTACCATGTCGTTTATAATGTCTTGTGGCTCTTCAAAACGGGGATTGTCGCTGGTTATAATCACACGGTCGCTTTGTCTGACGGCTTCTTGTGCCATGAGTGGACGCTTTCCCTTGTCACGATTGCCCCCTGCACCGCATACAGTTATTACTTTTCCCTTGCCGTTTAGCACCTCGTGAATAGCATTTAACACGTTTTCGAGAGCATCAGGAGTATGTGCATAGTCGACAATGGCGGTATAACCATCCGGACTTTGTATTGGCTCGAGCCTGCCGCTTACACTGTGTAGCGTACTCATGGCAACGAGAATTTCTTCAGGTTGCTTGCCTAACATCCTGGCGGCAGCATATACAGCCAGCAAATTGCTGACGTTAAACTTACCAATAAACTGCACACCTACCTCGTGTCCATCTATATCAAGATACATCCCAGCGAAGTGCATTTCGATGATGCGCGCCCTAAAGTCGGCCATCTGACAGGTTGAATAGGTCTTAATTGTAGCCTTTGTGTTCTGTACCATAACCATACCATTGCGGTCGTCAGCATTGGTAATGGCAAAGGCTGTTTTGGGAAGGCCGTCAAAGAACGCCTTTTTGGCGTTACGATAATTCTCAAAAGTTTTATGGTAGTCGAGGTGGTCGCGGGTTAAATTCGTAAAAATACCACCTGTAAATCGTAAACCACCAATTCGCTTTTGGTGTATGGCATGGCTCGAACATTCCATAAAGGCATATTCGCAACCTGCTTTTACCATCTCGCTTAAAAGCTCATTGAGTTCAATTGGGTCTGGTGTTGTGTGGTCAGCAGGGACAGCTCTGTCATCGATATAATTGCATACCGTTGACAACAAGCCAACCTTATAACCAAATTTTCGGAACATATTATATAATAAGGTGGCAATAGTTGTCTTGCCGTTCGTGCCAGTTACGCCAACAAGCTTAAGGTGTTTGGATGGATCGCCGTAGAAAAGGGTAGCCACTTTGCCCACAGCATCTTCGGTAGAATCAACCAGAATGTAGCAAATTCCATCTTTTTTATCTTGTGGAAACTCTTCACAAAGAACGGCTTTTGCCCCTGACTCCAGTGCTTTATCTATAAACTTATGCCCGTCTACTTGAGTGCCTCTCATAGCAACAAACAGGTGTCCTTCCCTGATTTTTCTGGAATCGATATTTACTCCTGATATTTCTATGTCAGTGTTACCCTCTATCACAGAAGGCTTGATGTTTTTTAGCAGTTCTTGTAATTTCATATTATTATCGTTATTAGATGTATCTTCTATGGGAATGATGATATAATGCTAATCGAGCGTGAGCACACACACTTCACCTTTTTTTATGAAATGTCCGGCTTCTAAACTTTGCCCCGAAACCTTTCCACGGCCTTTCAGCTTACATTTTACTCCTCGTTTCTCAATTAAATAAACAGCATCGCGAGCACCCATACCAATAACGTTAGGCATATAACGTGTCCCCATGTCGTTCTTTTTTTGCAGCATAACACTGCCTTTACGCCTTTCAGCAATGCCCCATATAGGCTTGGAGACATTAAAGTTCGATGTAAAGTTGGTATGTGTATTGATTCCTAATCTTGACAAAACGTAGTCGGCCGACAAGATGTTGCCTGCTTTTACATCAGGAATAGGTACTGATGAGGAGTCGCGAGCGCCGGAAATGTCATACTTTACATACTTAGCCATGATACCTTCAGCAATATCACGGAATGCCTCTGCGCTCATCCAGCCAAACGCTGGTATACCTGTTTTCTGTATGCAGACGATGCAACTGTATAATGGTTTCTCCTTTGTTCCAAACCATCCGGCAAAGCTAAGCAGGTGGTTAGGCATGCCTTTATAGCTGCCATTGCGTGCAATCATGGCAGTTCCAGTTTTGCCACAGATATAGAAATTGGGCGTATTGGCCCTCTTTCCTGTTCCTTTGACAACTACACGACGAAGTAAATCCTGTATGATTTTGATAGTTTTCTCCGAGGCTATTTGCTCACGCCCTTTTACTACTTCAGGTGGAAACTCTGCAATTGTGTCGCCATTCATAACTGCTGCTTTCACAAAACGTGGCTGCATCATACGTCCTCCATTGGCAATGGCATTGTAAAAGGTAAGAGTATAAATAGGAGGTATTTGCGTTTCGTAGCCTATGCTCATCCACATAAGTGCAGTTTTACTCCAGTTTCTCCATTGTCCGTTCGGGAAACGCTTGGGCATTCGTATCTGTGGTATAGCGTGTCCGACGATAGGAATGCGTATGTTTGGGTCGTTGATACCAGTGCGATAGATGCCCCTTACAAATTTTTCGGGATTATTATGATAGAATTTATCGATTACGTAACTGATGCCAATATTGGAACTTAGTTCCATAGCCTCACCCAGACTAATAGTTCCATGTCCTCCTAATCGCCAGTTACTGTCTTTCATTTCTCGCCCATAGACACGCCATTGACCGTCACCAGTGGCAATCGTCATTGAAGTATCACACACCCCATCCTCCAATGCCACCATGACAGAAGCCGTTTTAAACACTGAGCCAGGCTCGATAAGGTCGCTCACTGCATGGTTTTTGATTTCACGATATTCACCATCTACACACTTCTCCATGTTTACAATGGCCTTAATATCTCCTGTCTTTACCTCCATAACAATGGCTACACCTGTGTTCCCACCGACCTCTTTGAGCTTGTTAACAATAGCCCTTTCTGCCAAGTCCTGCATGTTTACATCAATGGTTGTGATGATGTCGCTGCCATTGATAGGTGGCGTGTCGGTAATATTCAGGTATTTATTCAGCACTTTTCTCCGGCTGACGATACCCGTTGTGCCTCGTAACAGAGAATCATAAGAAAGTTCAAGTCCGCATCTTGGCGTACGACCTTCATCCTTTGCTGCAAACATGTCGCCCACAGTACGTCCTGCCAGTGTGCCGTATGGGCGCTCACGGGCATTCAATTCATCTTCATGGAAGCCACTTTGTAGCTTTGAAAGTTTAAAAACAGGAAGCATTTTTACTTCACTGTACGTATTGTAATTGATGCGATAGGGCCATATTGGCCAATGACGCCTTTTGTTACTGTGTTGTCCTTTTTTCAGATCGGCCTTAAAAGCCTGTGCACTTTTTTCAGGGAATATAGCGTGCAGCCCGTTGCAAATGCTGTCTAACTTTTCGTTCCATAACGAGTCATTACCTGCTTCATGAAGCTGTTGAAAATCCATGAATATCCTAAACTCTGGCAAAGAAGAGGCTAAAAGCTGACCGTCACAACTCAGAATATTCCCTCGTGCCGGTTGTACCTCTACGCTATCTCGCTTTACGCGGTCGGCCACTTTCATCCAATAGCTCTTCTTAATGGTCATGATGTAGCCCGCTCTACCAATGACAAACAATGCAACAAACATCAGTATAAACGAGATGATGCTGTATCGTGGCATGATTTTATTATGGTCGAACTTACTCATTTTTATTCGCCTTCGGGTACATTAATTATATAAGGTGGCTGATTAGCTATCTTAAGTGCACTGTCTTTATTATTCTTAAGCAATTCAATTACATTGCTCATCCGGCTTTTCTCGGTGAGTTGGCTACTGCTCGACAATGCTTTGTATTTTGCATCAGAAAGTTCTGTTTGTAACTTATCAATTTCAATAATATCTTTTTGGCAGCTATAACGGTTGGCAATATAGAGTAAACAGAAGAAACCGATAAGCAAAAATAACCAAATCTGGCGACGTATGACTCCTGTATTCAGCAAGTCACCACCAAGAACCTTTCTTAAAGAGAACTTGCTTGAAAGGGGAGCTTCATCTTCAATAGCCTGTTCTTCGATGACCTCTTTTAAAGAAAGTTCCTCTCCTTGTTCTCCCAATTTGCTATCGTTGTTCGAGGAAAGGTCGTTCTGCATAATATTTATGTCAGACAGTTTGTTCATTTTCGTTCTGCAATTCTTAATTTTGCGCTTCTGCTTCGAGAGTTTATACTTAGCTCATCTTCTGACGGAGTGATTACCTTATTGTTTATAAGCTTGTATGGACTTTCTATACGGCCGAAGAAATCCTGATTTACTTTTCCTTCTATATTTCCAGTTTTCATCACATTTTTTACAATCCGGTCTTCCAGAGAGTGGTATGTAATTATGCTTAATCGGCCACGATGAGTCAGCAAGGCTGTCGCCGACGTGAGCATTTCCTTTAATGCTGTCATTTCGTGATTAACCTCAATGCGCAGCGCCTGAAACAGTTTGGCCATATCTTTTTTCTCGCGTTCCCGGCTGAACAGAGGCTCAACGGCACGAATGAAGTGACTTGTTGTTGCTATAAACGCCTGCTTTCGGGCTGCAACAAGCGTAGCAGCAATCCGTCTTGAGTTCTTGAGTTCACCATAAAGATAAAACAAATCGGCCAGTTGTTCTTCGTCATATTCATTAATAATCTCCGCAGCCGTTTTTCCTGCACGCTTATTCATGCGCATGTCGAGCGGGGCATCGAAACGAAATGAGAAGCCACGGCTCTCATCATCAAAGTGATGACTCGATACGCCTAAGTCGGCGAGCAGTCCGTCTATGTGCTCTATGCCATAATATTGCATCCAGTTTTTCAGGTACCTGAAATTGGAACGAACAAAAGTAAATCTACTGTCGTCTACAAAGCGTCTGGCTTTTTGTGTATCCGTATTGTTAATATCGTTGTCTTCGCTTTCAAAAATGTTGTTTTCAGCATCGGCATCTTGATCAAAGCTAAAGAGGTGACCTTTGGTGCCAATGCGTGAAAGAATCTCACGAGAATGCCCTCCACCTCCAAAAGTTACATCTACGTAAATTCCGCCGGGCTTAATATTAAGTCCGTCAACGCTCTCTTTTAGAAGAACTGGAACGTGATATACCTCTGGTGTATTTGCCATTAGTGTGATAGTATTCTGTATGGAGTTATTTGCTATTTTGACAGGAATTGGCTTCCTTCGTTTCTTCGCCCATTACGTTTCCTAAAGTATAATCGAGCTCTTTTTTATCCATTAGAGGTTTCTCTGAATCGTCATCGTTGGGCCAAATCTCTATGGTATCACCCATTCCTACGAACCTGACGGCTTGCCTTATTCCCGTTGCTTCAAGAAAATTACGTGGTATAAGGATACGACCGTTTGCATCGAGGGTGAGACATACCACATTACTTACAAAAGTTCTATAAGCTTGTTGTTGTTTCCTGTCCCAGCGTGAGAGCCGGTTTCGCATTTGATCCATCAGCAGGTTCCACACATTTTCGGGATAGATAACAAGAAGATTCTCAAAAATATCCTGCCTGAGCACGATATTTTCGACACCTGATGCTGCAAGTATTTTACGGAAAAGGGCAGGGAGGAATACCCGACCCTTGGCATCAGTCCTGGCTTCTATATTACCTAAAAAACGCATACGTGTCTTTACCTATAAAAGATTCTTGCCTTCAAAGTTACGCAAAGTCCCCCACTTTGCGCCACATAGCCCCACATTTTTTTGCATTTTAACCTCATTTTTATTTTTAATCAATATCTGCCTGACAATCTTATGGATAAAAAGTTGTGTGAAAGTATTGCTGTTTTTCCATTTTATATAGATTTTCGTTACAAAAGCTAAAGTTTTAGAAAAAGAAATACTATTTTTGCAGTTGTTTAGTATGATGTGAGGAAACACATTGAGGCATGGAGAAAACCATTGACGTAGAACGTATTTTAAAAAGCAAGATGGGGAATAAGGTGCGGTTTGTACCTTGTTTCCTTGTCAAATGGTTGAAACGTATTATTCACGAAGACGAGGTAAATAAATTTCTGTGGGAAAGCCGGAATAAACAAGGAACAGAATGGCTCGAAGACTGTGTGAAGTATTTAAAGATGAATATTTCTGTGGAGGGGGCGGAGAATTTGCCCGACCCTGACGATGGCCGTCTTTATACTTTTGTGTCTAATCATCCACTGGGTGGGCAAGACGGAGTGTGTCTTGGTGCTATTATCGGCAGGCATTATAACGGGCGTTTCCGTTATTTGGTGAATGATTTATTGCTCTTCCTCCCTGGTTTGAAGCCTGTGAGCATTGGTATTAATAAAACAGGAAGGCAGGGACGTGACTTCCCGCGTATGGTAGAGGCGGGATTTCAAAGTAACAACCATATGCTGATGTTTCCTGCAGGGCTGAACTCTCGCATCATAAACGGTCATATTCATGATTTGCCATGGAAGAAAACGTTCATTGCAAAAAGTGTAGAATATCACCGTGATGTTGTACCTGTTTACTTTAGCGGATGTAATTCGAAGCGTTTTTATCGCATTGCCAAATGGCAGAAGCGCCTGCATTTAAAAGTAAATATTGCCATGCTTTTTCTGGTGGATGAGATGTATCGTAATGTAGGAAAGCACTTCCGCATTGTGATAGGGAAACCTATTCCCTGGCAAACGTTTGATAAATCGCGTACACCTGCCGAATGGGCACAATATGTTGAAAACAAAGTTTACGAACAAGCAGGTCCGGCTGCATTACGTGCCGAATGAGCCTAACCAACGGTAAGATATGGAAGAAGAGATTATAGCACCAGTCAGTAAAGCGCTTCTTAGAAGCGAACTGACTCCTGAACGCAAACTTCGTACAACAAACAAGAGCCACAACGATATTTATGTTATTACGGCTGCTGAATGCCCTCATGTAATGAGGGAGATAGGACGCTTGCGTGAAATCGCTTTCCGGACATCGGGAGGAGGCACAGGAAAGGCCATGGATATTGACAAATTCGATACCATGGAGGGTGGATGCCGTCAGCTGATAGTATGGAATCCCGAAGACGAAGAAATTATAGGAGGATACCGCTATCTTTATGGACGCGACTGGAAAACCGATGAAACGGGGCAGCCTGTATTGGCAACAGGACATATGTTTCACTTTTCTTCACAGTTTATGCGTGATAATGCTCCATATACAGTTGAATTAGGTCGAAGCTTTGTTTCTCTTGACTATCAGAATGTACGGGCTAATACAAAGTCGATTTTTGCACTCGATAATTTATGGGACGGCCTGGGGGCACTTACAGTTATCAATCCTGACTGCCGTTTCTTTTTTGGAAAGATGACCATGTACCCTTCTTTCTCGAAGCGTGGACGTGATATGATTCTCTACTTCCTGCATAAGCATTTTAAGGATAATGATAAGCTGATAACACCGATGGAACCGTTAGAAACGCTTACTCCAGAAGAAGAACTGGCACATATTTTCTGTGAGGATGACTTTCGACGTGATTATCGCATCCTGAATCACCAGGTACGCGAACTGGGTTATAACATTCCGCCGTTGGTTAATGCTTATATGAATCTAAGTCCTACGATGAAATTCTTTGGTACTGCCATCAATCACGATTTCGGAGATGTGGAGGAAAGTGGAATTCTGATTGACGTAAACGAAATATTTGAGGAAAAGAGAGTACGGCATATTAACAGTTATGTTGAGGAGCATCCGGAGGCATTGAAGCTCCCTGGCAACAAGGATAATATTATTTTGTAATTTGTTTGTTTGGGCAAAAGACGGTTGTCGGTTTGTCTTTAAACAATTAATGACTCTGCTATATTCGCTCTCAGTACAGAGTTTTGATTTATAACTATTTTTCTGTAAAAGATTAGTCCAAGAGCATTGATTGTAAATAATATTCATGATATTTTGTGCCTGCTGAACAACGAAACCGGAAAGGTTTTATATATTTGTTGTAATCGGATGAAGTAATTTTCAGGATGAATAAGAGATTATTCGATTCCCGTATCTGTTTATTTTTGTTAAAAACTCAAGTCTTGTAAAATAAGGTGTGACGATTACGCCCAAATCGTGTTACGTTTACATCGTAAAGTTCTTTCCTTTACATCGTAATGTCGTTGCGTTTACATCGTAAAGGGTTCACAATTACATCGTAATTATGAGTCAATGTGCCTTATTTTGTAAACGGTGGCAGAAGGTGAAGATTCTAACTGGCTGTTAAACAGAAATTTGATAAAATTGTCGTTTTTACGCTATTTGTTACAAATGACATTATGGTTCTGAAATATTAAAAAAATAAGAGTATAATTATCATATTATTTCATAGGTAACAAATTGTAAGTTGCTTGTTGCATATCATCAGGGCTTACATCTGTTGGTATAAACCCTGATGATATAATTTAAATATGAAAAAATCCGATGAAATGGGGTTAAACGATTGGTAAGGAGATGCCTGAGAGCTTTTGGTATACGTCTAAGGCATACACATCGGTCATGCCACTGATGTAATCGAGAACAGCCATAATGCGTGTTTCAAGGTTATTGCTGCGAATATCATATTGGCTGCTGACACGCCCAATGATTTGCTTGCTATGGAATCGTTCGGGTTGTACAACAGCACTGATGAGCGACTGCATCAGTGTTTCCATAATTTTATATCCGCTTAATTCAATATCAAGAACGGGCTTGCTTCGATAAATGCGTTTGTAGGAAATTTCAGAACAGCGTTTGTATGCTAACCGTTGAGGCTCTGATATGTTGTCGATGAGCGTTCCTTTCAGTGTTCCATGTAATATTTCGTCTTCGTGGTCAACAAAAGCCTGTACACATTCGTTCTCAAGTTTACCTACAACACAGGCTCTCATATATACAATTTTCTCGTTTTCATCGGTAACTCCTTCCTTTTTTAGCCTGTTAAGAATATCTGTTTGTGTGTTCTTGTCGAAGAAACCCAGTAACAGTTCTGTTGTTTCATCAAAGCTGAGAATCTTTAGTTTGTGAGAGTCTTCAATGTCCATGATCTCATAACATATATCATCAGCAGCCTCCATCAGATATACTAACGGATGCCGTACATAATGAAGGGGTTCTCCTGGCGCAGATAAGCGGATTAGTCCCAATTCATCGGCAATTTTCTTAAATGTGGAAGCCTCTGAACAAAAGAAACCAAACTTACCGTGATTGCCTGCCAGAGTGCTCGCAAAAGGATACTTGACAATAGCTGCAAGTGTAGCATAAGTCATGACGAAACCACCATGACGACGGCCCGAAAACTGATGGGTTAACAAGCGAAAAGCATTTGCATTACCTTCAAAATGACTGATGTCTGCCCAGAATTCAGCACTTACTTTATCTTTTAGATACAAACCGCGATCTTCGGTAAAATAAGTTTGAATGGCCTTTTCGCCAGAGTGGCCAAAAGGAGGGTTGCCCATATCGTGTGCTAAACCGGCTGTTTGTACGATAGTTCCTATTTCTTCAAATAGGGTACCAGATAGTTCCGGATGCTTCTTGACAAGAATATGAGCCACGTCATCTCCCAGTGATTTGCCAAGAGATGAAACTTCTAACGAGTGGGTTAGGCGGTTATGTACGAACACGCTGCCTGGTAAAGGGAATACTTGTGTTTTGTTTTGTAAGCGTCTAAATGGGGCAGAATAGATGAGACGGTCGCCATCACGTTTAAATTCTGAACGGTCATCGTGGCGCGAAGGATGTCCAATCTCTTGCCCGAGTCGCTTGTTAGATATTAGTTGTAGCCAATTCATCATCGGTCGTTTTTGTTGATACGCAAAGATACGCTTATTTCCTTGATTTTCGCCTTTTTAATATTTAAAATCAGATTATGTGTTCAGAATTGATTAATTTTGCAACTATATGATAAAAGTTAAAATTGTCAATACTGGAAAACAGCCTTTGCCAGTTTATGCCACAGCCCAAAGTGCAGGAATGGATCTTAGGGCAAATATCGATTCTCCTATCACGCTCCATCCTATGGAACGTCAGCTTATTCCAACCGGATTGCGCATAGCTCTTCCTGAAGGCTTTGAGGCGCAGGTGCGTCCACGTAGCGGGTTGGCGTTGAAACATGGTATTACGGTGCTGAATACACCGGGAACCATAGATGCCGACTATCGGGGAGAGCTGAAGGTTTTGTTGGTTAACTTTTCAGATACCGATTTTATTATTAATGCAGGTGAACGAATCGCGCAGATGGTGATAGCGAGATATGAAAAGGTCGACTTTGAACTGGTAACGGAATTGGATGATACGGAGCGTGGCAATGGAGGTTATGGCCATACTGGTGTAAAGTAAATAATATGTCGAAACAAAAGAAAATTATAGATTTCATCGCTTTTTTGATGCTGTCTTCTTGCTTTTTTGTTGTCCCGTTACAAGCAAAAAAGACTAAGAAACTATATCTGAATCAAAAGGCAGCTCAGGTTGATACAGTTAGCTATGAAGCTTCAAAGCGATATAACTATTTCTTTCTTGAGGCTGTACGACAACAAAATGCCGGTCGCCTTGCTGCGGCTTTTGATCTGCTTAATCTTTGTTTGCAACTAAATCCCCAGGCAGCCGAGGCTTATTTTATGCGCTCGGGGTATTACTCACAAATGCATCTCGATTCGTTGAGCTTTGCTGATTTGGTAAAGGCTGCTACATTGAAGCCTGCAAACGACACCTATCAGGAACGTCTGGCAGAAGGTTATCTTAATGCCGGGAAGTACGAAGAGGCTGCAAAAACCTATGAAAACTTATATTCGAATAATAGAAGTAGAAGTGATGTTTTAGGTATTCTGGTCCAGCTTTATAAGCAATTGAAAAGCTATAATAGCATGCTTTCTGCCATTCAGCGCATTGAACAGGTTGAAGGAGAAAGTGAGCAAACGGCTATGATGAAAATGAATGTGTATGAGCTGAAAGGCGATGAGCAGAATGCTTACAAAACATTAAAGCAGCTTGCTGACACACACCCTTTTGATCAAAACTATTCTTTAATGCTGGGAAACTGGCTTATGCAGCATAAAGGACAGAAAGAAGCCTATAAACTTTATACTGATGCATTGCAGGCCGATCCCAATAATGTTTTTGCTCAAAGTGCTATGTATGATTACTATAAGGCTACATCGCAAGATTCTTTAGCCAATAGGATGATGAACAGAATATTGCTGGGCAAGGGTACTCCACAGGCAAGCAGAATACAATTTCTGCGTCAGGCTATTATGAATAGTGAGCAAGAGGGAAGGGATTCAATGGAAACGGTTGGCCTTATAAACCGTGTTCAGCAAATAGTTCCTAAAGATACGCTTGTTGCTCAAATTCGTGTAGCATATTATTCTATGAAGAAATTTCCTACGGCTGATGTCAATAAAGCTTTGTCTGAATTGTTGGAACTTCAACCCGATAATGCAGGAGCACGGATGCAGCTCATCCAAAACGAATGGGATACAGGAAACTGGGCGAAAATTGATTCGTTGAGTACGCCGGGCATGTTGTACAATCCCGATGAAATGGCCTTTTATTATTTCTCAGGCTTGTCGAGGTGGTATCTGAAAGATGATAAAAAGGCCCTTGATGCCTTACAACGTGGAACACGTGCAGTAACGGTCAAAAGCAACCCGGAAACGGTAGGTGTTATTTATTCTATTCTTGGTGAAATATACCATAATATGGGTAAAAAGGCTCAATCGTTTGCAGCTTACGACAGTTGTTTACAGTGGAAACCCGACGATGTGGTTACATTAAACAACTATGCTTATTATCTTAGCGAAGAAGGAACCGACCTGCAAAAGGCAGAGGAGATGAGCGCAAAGGCTGTTAAGGTAGAGCCGAAGAATGCAACCTATTTAGATACGTATGCATGGATTCTTTATAAACAGAAACGCTTTGCAGAGGCCAAGATATACATTGATATGGCACTAAAGTTTACTGCTGACAGTACTAACGATACCACTTTGCGTGAGCATGCGGGTGATATTTATGTAGGATTGAAAGATTATGCGCGAGCAGTAGAATTTTATAAACAAGCTCTTCAACAGGGCGGTGATATTAAAAAGCTGACAAAGAAGATTAATCTTTATAGAAGACGAAAATGAAGAATTATCTGAAAATATTGATGCTTTGTACTTCTTTATTATTGGCATCTTGTGGTACGAAAAAGGCAATGATAAAAGAAGGTGACAGGAAGCAGGCCGGAGCGTTAAGCAACGATTCCAGCGAAAATCAATCATTGTCGTACGTGCAGAAGGTGTACGATCAACAAGTATATGCACAAAACATTGTCAGTGATATGAGTTTCCGTGCAACGGCAGGTGATAAAACAGTGTCTGTACCCGGTGCACTTCGTATGCGTAGGGATAAAGTGATACGGCTTCAGCTTTTTATTCCTATTATAGGCAGTGAGGTAGGGCGCCTGGAATTTACACCAGACTATGTGCTTGTAGTTGACAGGATTCATAAACAATATATTAAAGGTGATTATAATCAACTTGATTTTCTCAGGGAAAATGGTTTGAATTTCTATTCGTTACAAGCTCTTTTCTGGAATCAGTTGCTGATACCTGGGGCGGTTCATGTAGGTGAGGGAGACCTTAGTAAGTTTAAGGTAAGTCTCGATGAAATGGGAGAAAAAATACCTGTCAGCCTGAAAAACAAGAATATCTTATATAGATGGGATACTAATCGGTCGAACGCCCGTATAGAAAAAACTGAGGTTGTTTACGAATCACCTAAACGGGACACATCAAAGCTGATATGGAATTATTCGGGTTTCAAATCATTAGGGTCAAAAATGTTTCCTCTGTCTCAGGAGTTTTCCTTCACAACGCATGCAAATGGGAAAGAAAAAAATGCAACTGTTCGTATAGAAATGGACGATATAAGGACAACGTCCGACTGGGATACAGAGACAACCATATCACCAAAATATAAACAAGTGGATGCAAAAGATATTTTTGATAAACTACTTAATATGTAAATGAAGCGCAATATACTACTATATTTGGTTTGTACTGTGATGGTATCAGTGGCAGCATATGGCCAGAAAACATCCTCACAACATAAGGTACAGGAGCCCCTTGCTGCCAAAAAGCAAAAGTCTCAGGCTGTAAAGTTGAAGGCTAATAAAACGGATCGTGTCGCCAAAAGAGATACGAAGAACAACGTTGCCAGTTATTCAAACGCATCAATAAAAAAGCTTCAGAGCCAAAGGAATGCGATTCAAAAGAAGATAAAGCAGCAAGAGCAGGCTTTGAAAGCCAATAAGGAAGATGTAGAAAAAAGGTTAAAGGACCTTCTTCTTATTAATGGGGAGATAGATGAAAATCAGCAACATATTGAAGGTATTCAAAAAGATATTCATCATATTGAGGGAAATATAGGTATTTTAAAAACTCAACTCTCAACGTTGACTGAACAATTGAAAGACCGGCAGGCTAAATATATCCGGTCAATGCGGTATATGGCCAGTAACCGTACGATGCAAGATAAATTGATGTTTATTTTCTCGGCGAAGAATTTCTATCAGATGTATCGTCGTTTGCGCTTTGTAAAAGAGTATGCCCAGTATCAGAAGGCTCAGGGGGAAGCGGTAAAAGCTAAGCAAATACAGATTGATGCCAAACACCATCAGCTACAACAGGTTCGTGGACAAAAAAATAATTTGCTTTACAAAGGACAGCAGGAAAGGACCAAGTTGGAAGCAAACAAGGGTCAGCAACAAAATATTGTGGCTGGTTTACAGCAACAACAGAAAACAATTCAGGCTGTTATTGACGACCAACGTAAAAAGGATGCCGCACTGAATGCACAGATTGATCGGATGGTCGAGATTGAAATAGCAAAAGCACGAGCTCGTGCTGCAGCTGAGTCTAAGCGTAAGGCAGAATTGGCTGCGGCTGAAAAGAAACGACGTGAAGCTGAAATTGCCCGAAAGAAAGCTGCGGCAGAGGCTGCGGCTCGTGAGAATGCACGCCGTATAGAAGAAGCTCGTCAGCGTGAGATGGCTGCCAAAGAGGCTGCACGTAAGGCCGCAGCTGCTGAGCAAGCAGCCCGCCAGGCACAGCGTGAACAGGCAGCGAAAGATGCCGCCGCTGCTAAAGCCGTGGCAGAGCAACGGGCTAAAGAGGCAGAAGTTGCACGACAAGCTGCAGAACGCAAGGAGAAAGTTGATGCAGAACGTGCGAAGGTTGAGATTACAAAGGTTGAAGAACAGCAGGAGAATATACAGAAATTTTCAACAGTTGACCGTATGATGAATAATGGCTTCGAATCGAATCGGGGCCGGCTTCCTATGCCAATCACAGGAAGTTATAAGATAGTTAGTCATTTCGGACAATATAATGTTGAAGGCCTGAAGGGTGTAACGCTTGATAATAAAGGTATCAATATTATGGGTCAGAATGGTTGTCAGGCTCGTGCTGTATATGATGGAGAGGTGAGCGCTGTGCTCAGTTATGGAGGTTCAACAGTTGTTATGCTCAGGCATGGAGCCTATATTTCTGTATATGCGAACCTTAAATCGGCCAGTGTGAGCCGTGGACAGAAAGTAAGTACACGTCAGATTCTGGGCGTTGTAGGGATTGATAATATTCTTCAATTCCAACTGCGGAAAGAACGTACTAAGTTAAATCCAGAAGCCTGGTTAGGAAGATAAGATTGGAAAAGAGTTCCTTTACTTATAACAGGCAGCTTATTTATAGTGATGCGAGTAGTTGTATACTGTATTTTTGCTGAAGAAAAGCTGAAGGTCTTTTTGTTACCAGAACGTTTATCGAATATTGTTTAGTTGTAAGAACTGGTAACGTAAAAACATGAAAAAATAAAGAATAGTTTCTAATTGTTGATATAATTCTATATCTTTGCAATTATTAAAACCCTTTGGATATGCAGAACAGAAGTCATTTCTCGGTACTTATTCCTGAGCAAGCAAAAAAGTATGGTACGCGTACAGCAATTACATATCAGGACTTCGGAGACAAAGAGTGGAAGACAATTTCCTGGAAATATTTTGCACAACAGGTGCAACAAGTTAGCAATGCTTTATTGAACCTTAATGTTAAACCACAGGAAAATATTGCTGTTTTTTCCCAAAATTGCGTTCAATATCTTTATACTGACTTTGGAGCCTATGGTGTTCGTGTAGTATCTATTCCCTTTTACGCAACAAGTTCTGAGGTACAGATTCAATATATGATAAACGATGCTCAGGTTCGTATTATCTTTGTTGGAGAACAAGAGCAGTATGATAAGGCACGTCGAGTGTTATCTCTTTGTCCGTCGCTGGAACGAATTGTAGTATTTGACGATAATGTTCACCTGAGTTCGCAAGATAACAATTCTGTTTATTTTAAGGATTTTCTGAAGCTTGGGGAAGGTTTGCCAAGACAGTCGGAGGTAAACATACTTTACAGTCAGGCAAATAATGAAGATCTTTGTAACATTCTTTATACCAGTGGAACTACTGGAGACAGTAAGGGTGTTATGTTAACTTATGGGCAATATGCAGCTGCCATGAAAGCAAATAATGCATGTGTGCCCGTCGATGAGAATGAAAGGATAATCAATTTCCTTCCCTTTACACATGTTTTTGAACGTGGATGGAGCTATTTGGCACTTTCAGTAGGTGCCCAACTCATTATTAATACCAATCCAAAAGACATACAAGAGTCGATGCGACAAACACACCCGACGAGTATGTCAAGCGTTCCCCGATTCTGGGAAAAGGTTTATCAGGCTGTAAAAGGGAAAATAGATAGTTCAAATGCTGTTGAAAGGAAGCTGTTTCTTCATGCTTTAAATGTTGGAAAGAGATATAATATTGACTATCTTTCTAAATGTAAACGGCCACCTTTAAGTCTTTCTTTAGAATATAAAATTCTTAATAAATCAATTCTTAGTCTCGTTCGTAAGCAATTAGGGTTAGAGAATGCTCATATTTTCCCGACAGCAGGTGCATATATTTCTCCTGAAGTTGAGATGTTTGTCCATTCAATTGGTATTAACATGGTTAAAGGATATGGTCTCACTGAAAGCCTTGCTACCGTATCATGCGACCATCCAGACAGGCCATATACCGTGGGATCGGTAGGTCGTCCAATTGATAGCATACAAATAAAAATAGGTGAAGATAATGAGATATTGTTGAAAGGTCCGACGATTACTCCTGGTTATTATAAGCGAGAAGAGCTCAATGAGGTTGCTTTTGATAAAGAAGGTTTCTTCCATACGGGCGATGCAGGCTATATGAAAGATGGTGAACTTTTCCTCACGGAGCGAATAAAGGACCTCTTTAAAACAAGTAATGGTAAATACATAGCTCCGCAAATGATAGAGTCGCTGTTGTTGGTTGATAAGTTTGTTGACCAGATTGCGGTTATTGCAGATCAGCGAAAGTTTGTCTCGGCCCTTATTGTTCCTGAATTTAACATGCTTAAGAAGTGGGCAAAAGAGCAGGGTATCAATTATGGTAGCACAGAAGAATTGTGCGATAATGCTCAAATCAACAGTATGATGAAGGAGCGAATTGATACATTATTACAAGGATTAGCCCACTACGAACAAATAAAGCGTTTTACTTTACTTCCTCATCATTTTGCCATGGAGACAGGAGAGCTGACAAATACTTTAAAAATGCGCCGTCCTGTTATCTATAAAAACTACAAGGATGTCATCGACAAGATGTATGAAGAAAATCAATAATTTATGATTACCGCAGAACAATTGAAAGATGTGATGGAAAGAACCGAGAAACTTCATCACTATCTTAATATTGACCAAAAGAAAGTAGAGTTCGAGGAAGAGCAGCTCCGGACCCAGGCTCCTGACTTTTGGGATGATCCCAAAAGGGCACAGGAGCAGATGAAAAAGGTTAAAAGCATAGAAAAATGGCTTAACGGTTATCAGCAAGTTAAGCAATATACAGACGAACTTAATCTTGCTTTCGAATATTATAAAGAGAATCTTGTTTCAGAGGAAGAGGTTGATACCGATTACGAAAAGGCTGTCAGGTCGATTGAAGACTTGGAGTTAAAGAACATGCTTCGGAAAGAAGAAGATTCGATGGACGCCGTAATGAAGATCAATTCAGGTGCTGGTGGTACCGAAAGTCAAGACTGGGCGCAAATGCTTATGCGCATGTACATGCGATGGTGTGAGGCTAAAGGCTATAAGGTTACTATTACAGACCTTCAAGATGGTGATGAGGCAGGCATCAAGAGTGTGACGATGACGATTGAAGGTGGCGAGTATGCCTATGGCTTTTTAAAGAGTGAGAATGGTGTCCATCGCCTTGTTCGTGTATCCCCTTACAATGCGCAGGGCAAGCGAATGACAAGTTTTGCCAGTGTTTTTGTTTCTCCTTTGGTCGATGATACCATCGAAATTTATGTCGACCCTGCGAAAGTAAGCTGGGACACTTTCCGTTCAAGTGGAGCTGGAGGACAAAATGTAAATAAAGTAGAATCAGGCGTAAGGCTCCGCTATCAGTATGAAGATCCTGATACAGGAGAAAAAGAAGAAATATTGATTGAGAACACAGAGACCCGCGATCAGCCCAAAAACCGTGCTAAAGCCATGCTGTTATTGAAAAGCCAACTGTATGACAGGGCTTTGAAAAAGCGCCAGGCCGAGCAGGCTAAAATAGAGGCAGGCAAGAAGAAAATTGAGTGGGGAAGCCAGATTCGCAGTTATGTGTTTGATGACCGACGTGTTAAAGATCATCGAACAAACTTTCAGACGTCTGACGTTGACAGTGTAATGGATGGAAAGATTGATGGTTTTATCAAAGCCTTTTTGATGGAATTTCATGAAGATACAGATTAAAATAAAGACAAAAATCTAACTTAAATTGAAATGGTATGACTAAGAAAGCAAGTAAACACATTCCCAATCGCGAGGTAAGAAATGTAGATAGTAAGAAACATCGCATTGATCGTGAGGAAAAACAAAAGGCAAACGGTGACAAAGTTGTGATGTGGGTATTTGGAGTCCTCATCGCTTTGGCTGTCATTTACATGGTTTGGTCAATGTACATTGTACAATGAGCGGATTAGAGATTGAACGTAAATTCTTAGTAAAAAAAGGCGACGCGTTTAAACGTGCCGCCTCTTCTTATAGTCATATTCAGCAGGGTTATATACCCGCCAAAGGGGCAACGGTGCGCGTTCGCATCCGTGACGATAAGGGATACCTCACTATTAAGAGCCACAGTAGCCATGGAGGGCTTACACGTTACGAGTTTGAGAAGGAAATTTTACTCGATGAAGCTCGTCATCTGATGGCATTATGTCAGGGTGGTATTGTCGATAAGCACCGCTATTTAGTGCCTTTTGGAGATCATGTTTTCGAGGTTGACGAGTTTCATGGAGCCAATGAAGGGTTGGTAATTGCTGAAGTAGAGCTGAGAGCAGAAAGTGAAAATTACGACAAACCCGACTTTATTGGCCCCGAGGTTACGGGCGATATACATTTCCGTAACTCCAGTTTACTTACAAATCCTTTCTGTTTTTGGAAAGAACTTGTGCCAGAGGAATACCGATAATCTGTCCTAATATAACACCTGTTATGTCGGCAACCCAGTCTGTTACATCTCCACTCCGGTTGCCGCCAGTGCATGTCGCCTGCACAATTTCAATGGCTCCTCCCATTATTATCGGAGCAATGAAAATCCATAAAAATACTTTTTGTTTGTCGATATAGTTGTGCAGACGGCCATATTCTGCCCAAATCAGTATACACAAACCGCCAAAAAATACAAAGTGCGTCCACTTATCTATGAATCTTACCTGGCTAAGCGGACTTTCTGGTACAGGTATAAGGCACAGTATCCAAATAATAAGTATACATGCACACGAAACAGGGTATTTTCTTACTTTTTTAAATATAAAATCCATATTTACTTTCATTTTAAATACAAAAGTAGATATTTTTATTTATTTTTGCAACGAAGAGTACAGCTTTATGTTATAAATTGAAAGTTTTTATTGGATAAGATGAAGGAAAGAGCAAGCTTTGGAAGTAAGTTGGGCATGATACTTGCCACAGCAGGAGGAGCTGTTGGTCTGGGCAATGTGTGGCGGTTCCCTTATATGACAGGTGCAAATGGAGGAGCTGCATTTATAATTGTTTACATTGCGTGCGTGTTGCTGTTGGGTATTCCCTGCATGGTGTCAGAGTTTATTATAGGTCGTCATGGTGCTGCAAACACGTACAGGGCCTACTCTGAGGTCGGCAACGGGCGCCCCTGGAAGCTTGTAGGTCTGCTCGGTGTGGCGACAGGCGTGTTGATTACCGGCTATTATGCAGTTGTTTCAGGCTGGTGTTTGCAGTATGTTTACGCTTCCGGAATGGGCCAGTTACATGGGGATACATCGTTCGTTGAAAGCTATTTCCAGTCGTTTTCAACCAATCCCGTCCGTCCTCTGTTCTGGCTTGCCATGATATTGCTTCTTACACATTATGTTATTATTCATGGTATTCGTGGTGGAATAGAGAGAGCATCCAAAGTGATGATGCCGGCATTGTTTATCCTTTTGCTTATTATTGTTGGTGCTTCGTGTATGCTTCCTGATGCCGGCAGAGGCATCGACTTTCTCTTTAAGCCCGATTTTTCCAAATTCAACAGCAGTGTTTTCCTTGGTGCTTTGGGACAATCGTTTTATTCACTAAGCATAGCCATGGGTTGTATCTGCACTTATGCCTCTTATTACAGCCGGCAAACCAACCTGCTTGGTTCTGCTGTTCAAATAGCTTTTATCGATACATGTGTAGCTATTTTAGCGGGATTAATGATTTTCCCTGCTGCTTTTTCTGTGGGAATAAACCCTGGAAGTGGTCCCTCTCTGGTATTTATTACGCTTCCTAACGTCTTTAACCAGGCCTTTGCAGGTTTGCCTGTGCTCAAGTGGGTGGTGTCATTGATGTTCTATTTGCTGCTTTCGCTGGCAGCTTTAACCTCTTTAATCTCACTCCATGAGGTGGGAACGGCCTTCTTTTGTGAAGAATTGCACATCTCACGCCGTAAGGGAGCCGCCATCGTTACAGTGTCAACCATGTTCGTTGGCATATTTTGCTCGCTCTCGTTAAGCGGGTACAGAGGGCTGCAAATTGCCGGCAAGCCTTTGTTTGATATATTCGATTTTGTTACCGGACAGATTTTTTTGCCTGTCGGTGGTTTCCTTACCTGCCTGTTTATAGGATGGTTTGTTCCTAAGAAAATGGTGCAAGACGAGTTTACCAATTGGGGAACTGTGTGCAATCGGCTGTTTCCTGTCTTCCTCTTTCTGGTGCGCTTTGTATGCCCTTTGGCTATTCTTTGTATCTTCATGCACCAGTTTAATGTTATATAATACGCCCTTTCCTCCAACCTTCATACTCTCTTCCGCTATCGTGTGAAATGTTCTCCCGCTCTTATATCCTCTTAATGATGCAATAAAGCATATATATCACCCGTTTCAATATATAGGAATCAAAAAGGAACGATTCATGAATCTGAAGAACCTTTTTTACTTAAACCGCTCCGACCGCAGCATATTGCTTTTCTTTCTTGCACTAGCTCTGGCAGCCCTTGTGGTTATTGTTCTGAGTGATGATGACGAAACGGCCCGTTCGTTTGTCGATATGGCTTCTTCGGATATTGCATACAGGCCGTATGCCAAGGGGGATAAAGCCTCTCATTCCTATTATCGTGCCGAAGCTTCCACGCCTGAATTATTTGACTTCGACCCCAATACGGCCGACTCTACAACACTGCTTCGTCTGGGGCTTCAGCCCTGGCAGGTCCGGAATATCTATAAATATCGTGCCTCTGGAGGGGTATATCGCCGTCCTGTTGACTTTGCACGCCTTTACGGATTAACACGTAAACAGTATCTTGCATTGGAACCATATATCCATATTAGTAGTGATTACGCTCCGGCGTCGTCGCTTTATCAGCCCGAGACAAGAGAAGCAGCCGATACTGTTAGCCATCATAAACACAAGCTTGCTGCCGGTGAAAGCATCGACTTAAATGCAGCCGATACCACCCTTTTGCAGCGTGTGCCTGGAATTGGCAGCTATTTTTCTCACCAGATTATGAGCTATCGTAACCGTCTGGGCGGTTTCTACTCGTCGCATCAGCTGCTTGAAATTGACAACTTTCCACAGCAGGCACTCCCGTTTTTCAAAATATCGGGCGATGTAAACCGCATCAATGTCAATCAGCTTACGCTTAACGAGCTGCGTCGTCATCCTTATATTAATTATTATCAGGCCCGTGCCATTGTTGATTACCGGCGCTTACGGGGTCCGCTTAAGGCCCTTGACGACCTCAGGTTGCTGCACGATTTTACCCCTGCCGACATGGAACGTCTGTCACATTACGTTTCTTTCTGATTCACATGGTTATTTCATGTTTAAAATGATACAGTATGAAGAAATTACTATTTACATTTTTTCTCTTTTCGTCATGCCTGTGGGCTTCGGCACAGGACGCCACATCTGTTTTCAGCTACTTTAAGGATAAAAAGCATGTTGAGTATGTAAGTGCTCCCCGAATGGTAATGAACCTTGTAGCTTCAAAGATGAAAACGGGTAACTTCCAGGCATTGTTGAGCCAGATTTCTTCGGCCAAACTGCTTACGTTAAGCCAGTGTCGTCGAGGCATACGCAAGAAATTTACAAAAAAAATCGTTGAATTAGGTAAAACCGGGTACGATGAAATAGCAGCCTTTAAGGAAGATGACGACAATATCAGTATCGTGGCCCGCAAAGGTTCTGACAATATGATTAAGGAAGCTGTGGTGATGATTTCGGGAAAAACCGACTGTATCGGTATTCTCGTAACGGGTAATATCAATCCCGAAGACGTGGCAGCTGCCATAGGAACAGCTGAATAGGCAGCAAAACAAAAGGCTTCGGTTAATATCATTTAACCGAAGCCTTTGTCGGGATTAGGCGACTCGAACGCCCGACCCCTACGTCCCGAACGTAGTGCGCT
>JABZLB010000051.1 GCA_015256945.1 Prevotellaceae bacterium
ACGGCCGTCATACACGTTATGCGACAATCGCCGTACGCGCTGCTGACGACCGCCGTTACACTACGATTGCGGCAAAAAGCCCGCAGCAGAACACGGCAAATGCTTCACATGATAATCAGCATCTACCTGCCATCCTTGCATATTTCCCTGTCTTAGAGAATATATCACGGGATATTTACCTATCTTTCGTTTGCCCGACTAAGCTTTATTGCCATACCAAAGGGGGAATATTGTGCTTTTCAACTCAAGAAAGAGCCCGTGTTTTACAAGAAAAAACATAAACATTCATCGAAATGTTATATTTTCCCATACGTTAACGTTTATTTATAAATAAAACATCCTATCTTTGCATTATAAATATCTGACAATTGCAAGGTTCATTATTTTTTTTGATGTTTCAAACATCTTCGGCCGGCAAACAACACGAGAGCTGTATGGCACATCAAACCAATTTATTTATTAATATTTAAGACAGTATATGAAAAAAGTCTCTTTACTTTTATGTCTGTTGTGTATTGCGCTTTGCCATGCTTATGGGCAAGCCGCTGAAACGTTTCTGATAAACGGAAGCGTTACCGACGAAAACCATGAGCCGCTACCCAGCGTAAGCATTAAGGTTCAAAACACAAACGAACAGACATACACCGATAGCTCGGGAAAGTTTCATTTGCGCGTGGCTAAAAAGCCGTCAACGTTGGTGTTCACCTATATCGGTATGACCACACAATCTGTTACGTGGCAGGGCGAAGCTACTTTAAATGTGGTTTTAAAAGAGGCAGCTGTCGACTTGGCGAATGTGGTGATAACGGGTTATCAGGAAATTGATAAGAGAAAGCTTTCGAGTGCTATTACCTCCGTCAATATGGAAAACTTGCAGACACCCTCAGCCAATTCGTTAGACCAGATGTTGCAGGGTAGAATTGCGGGACTTTCGGTTATTAACCCCAGTTCTACAGTGGGCGTTGCGCCCAAAATACGTATTCGTGGTTCGTCATCTATCACAGGTAACCGCGAACCTGTATGGGTTGTTGACGGAATCATACTGGACGACCCTGTCTCGGTATCGACAGAAGAGCTCAATAATATAGATAATGTGAACTTCGTTGGTAATGCAATTGCAGGCCTTAACCCCGATGACATTGAACGAATTGATATATTAAAGGACGTGAGTGCAACCGCACTCTATGGTGTAAAAGCAGCTAACGGCGTTATCGTTGTGACCACAAAACGCGGTCGTGGCGAGCGTGCGCAGGTGTCATATCGCGGTAACTTCGGCGTAACACTGCCCCCTACATACGGCATTTTAAATCAAATGAACTCGAAAGAGCGCATCGAAATGTCGGAAGAAATGGTGGCTCGTGGTTTGCAATTCAAAACTTACCAGCCTACCAATATGGCTTATGAGGGTGAGCTTCAGAAACTATGGAACAAGGAAATCGACTATGACACGTTCCGTAGTAATGTGAGAGACCTGAAGCAACTCAACACCGATTGGATGGACTTACTATTCCGTGCAGGCCTCTCGCAGCAGCATTCGGTATCGCTTTCTGGTTCAGGAAAGCGCATGGATTATTATGTTTCGCTAAGCTATCTCGACCAAACGGGTACCAACAAACATGAGAATTTGGACCGTTTAACGGGTATGGCGAAAATTAACGCACAAATAACCAAGTCGTTAGAAGTAGGTGCAGAGCTAAGCATGAATACAGCAAACTCGCAGTATTCGCACCCATCAGTAGCACCATTAGATTATGCTTTCCGCACATCACGTGCTATTCCGGCATATAACAGCGATGGTTCATACTTCTATTATGACAATGAGAAAACACGTTTTGCATCGCTTCCCTACAACATTCTGAACGAACTGGAAACTACAGGACGTGACATTAAGCAGCAGGCTTTCAGAGCAAACGCACACCTTACATGGCGTCCTTGGGAGTGGCTGAAATGGTACACGCTCGTAGGATACAGCAATAGCACATCGGGAGAAGAGATGTGGGCCGACGAGAGAAGCTTCTACGCATCGCAAAGACGCTTAACACCGTTCGGGACAGATATGAACGGAGTACAGGATTTTTACGAGTATTCTTCGCTTCCTTTAGGTGGAGAACTAATCTATCAAGATACATCAAGCAAACGCTATACGTTCAGAAACGTAGCCGACTTTAGCAAAAAGTGGGGTGTTCATCACGTATTTGCATCAGCAGGAACAGAGCTAACATCGGTTGTGAGCAACAGCCACAAGGGCCGTTCGTTAGGTTATATGCCGTTCAGAGGAAAGAGTTTTGCTGACATTGATTTAACGCTTTATCAGGCTTATGCACGTTCTATACAGCAAAACCCAATGTCAATTATTGACAACACCACCAATACGCTGTCTTATTTCTCGGTACTTACGTACACGTACAATAATAAATATATTGCCAATTTCAATCTTCGTGCTGATGGTTCTAACCGCTTCGGTCAGGACAAGAGCGCACGTTTCTTGCCTATTTGGTCAATATCGGGCCGCTGGAACGTACACCATGAGCAGTTCGCCAGGGAATGGAACTGGCTGAACGAGCTTGCCGTTCGTGCATCTTATGGTGTGCAGGGTAACGTGCACCCAAGCCAAACACCTTTCCTTATTGTAAAGCAAGAGAACTATAATAGCACCTTACGCGATTTCGTTTCTACGCTTTATCAATTCCCAAATAACTATCTTAAATGGGAGAAAACGGTGTCATACAACTTGGGTATCGACTTTTCAATCCTTGATGATCGTATATCTGGAACGCTCGATGTGTACCACAAGAAAGGCTATGACCAGGTAGTGCCTGTTGAAATAGCCCCTTCTAACGGTGCCAAAAACGTAGCTTTGAACGAAGGTGACATTGAAAACAAGGGCTGGGAGTTGGCTTTCAACTTCGTGCCTGTACGCACAAAAGACGTAACTTGGAGCGTTTCAGTGAACACTGGACAGAATTTTAACCGCGTAACAAAGGCTGGCGACTCGGAAGCATCATGGCAGCGTTATGTAAACGGATCGCTTGTAAAGAACGGATATGCTGTAAATAGCCTTTATGCTTACCGCTTTAAAGGTCTTGACAGTAGGACGGGAGAGCCAATCTTCTATGGTGAACTGGAGAAAGATGAAAACGGCAAAACCATTATCAATAGTCAGCAGGAGGCGCTCGATGCTGCCTTTAAGTATATGGGAAAACGTATTCCTGACCTGACAGGTGGCTTCTCATCATCAATCAAATACAAAAATTTCACGTTGAATGCATTGTTTGCATTTGCGCTCGGTAACAAGATATGGCTCAACAATCTTTATAGCGAGAGCGGACAGGCTTTGCCTTTTCCACAGCAAAACATGTCGCGCGAGTTTGTTAATCGTTGGAGACAGCCTGGCGATGAATTGAAAACTAACATCCCCGCACTGTCTGATGAGCCACTGCTTTTCACTGGCGATTACGCACGTAAATATGCTATTGCTGACAACCGTTGGGACATGTATAACAAGAGTGACATCAGAGTGGCATCGGGTAACTTCTTACGCTGTCGCTCGTTAAGCTTGAGATACGACTTCAGTCGTGAGCAACTCGACTTCTTCCACCTAAAGGGAGCCAGCGTGTCGTTTGAAAGCAGCAATTTATTTGTGCTCAAAAGCTCTAAGTTAATAGGTCGTGACCCTGAACAGATTGCTATTTCGTCAGGAACTGTTCCTCCACGTCCGGGTTTCTCTTGTCAAATCACATTAAAATTCTAAAGGTAGAGATCGTATGATGACAAATATATTTCGACTTGGCAAAACTTTTCTTGTTGTTGCCTTCTTATCAATGACAACGTCTTGCGGTGACTTCCTCGAAGAGAAGTCGCAAGACCTATTTATCCCCAAAACAGTACAAGATTATAAAGAGTTTGTTGCTGGAGAGATGCTCAATATGGGGCAACATAATGGTGTTGTATTGGCCGAATATTTAGATATTCTGACCGATGACGTGAGCGATAGAGTAAAGCCTCGCCGCAAGGATTCACAAGATAGTCGTGAAAAAATGTGGGGATACTATTCGTGGCAAGCAGAGCCAGAGATCGACTTTAACAACACATTTACAGCCGATCAGCTTTGGAACGTGGCTTACCACCGTATATTAACGGCCAACATTATTCTGAATCGTCTGCCTGAAATCACTGGAGAACAGGCAAAAAAGAACGATTTAGAAGCAGAGGTTCGCTTTATTCGTGCTTGGTCTTACTTTATGTTGGTAAACGTTTATGCCAAGCCTTACGAAGATGCTACACAAGCAAGTACAACAATTGCTGTACCGCTCAATACGGCAACAAGTGTGGAAAACCGTCAGCTTAAACGTGCAACACTCGCTGATATTTACACTTTGATTGAAGAAGACTTGACAAAAGCGGTTAGCCTCTTTTCAGAAACGAACATCACTAAGAACATTTATCGTCCAAATCTTAACGCTTCTCTGCTCCTCTTATCGCGTGTAGCACTCTACACAAAGCAATATCAGAAGGCAGCCGATTGGGCAACACAGCTCATTAATAACGGAAGTGTGAAACTCTTTGATTTAAGTAAACAGCCTGTTCGCTCAACGCTACGCTTCTTTGATGAGGAAAATAAGGAAATTCTTTTTACCTTTGGTTCCAGAAACGCATACCGCTTATATGTTTACGTTTCAGCCAGTGGTAGCGAGAAAGGATGCTATGCTGTTAATCCCACATTGTATGCAATGTTCAACTCTAACGATAGAAGGAAGAATGCTTTCTTTACATCTGTACCGGGAGGAGGCATTAAACCTTTTAAGTTTTATCAAAATAGTTCCAAGAACATGCTTCCAGGAACATTGCACCTTTCTGAAGCATATTTGAACCGAGCAGAGGCTTATGTGGAGTTGGGACAGGTTGCAAAGGCTGTTGACGACTTAAATACCATAAGAGCTAATCGTATAGCTAACTATACAAACGTATCCATTACAAACGCAGATGATGCCATGCAAGAGGTTCGAAAAGAGCGTCGAATGGAGCTGTGCTTTGAAGGTTTACGATGGTTTGACTTAAGAAGATGGGGATGTCCTGAATTAAAACACACATACAATGCGAACAACGGAACATCTCCTGCAATAGAATACAAGCTTAATCAAGGAGATGAACGTTACACGTTACCTGTGCCACGAAGCGAACGTAACCTTAATTCTCACATCATGGAATAGCCTGATGGTTATACCTTTCTTTAAATAAGATAAACAATGAAAATAAAGTTTTATACAACACTACTATGTGGTACGCTTCTCATGCTGTGCTTTTCATGCAGCAACGAGAGAGCCATTCACGCAGAATTAGAAGAGCCAGAATACAACGTTACCGACGATACTTCTGACCCTGTACAACATCAACGATTCTTGTTTTATCAGAATTATCACACCTATCTCATCACGAACCCGGAGGTAAAAGACTATCGTTTTAACTTCCAGACGAAGAATAATATTCTGATGATCGCCCCAACGCAATCGAACGATGTGTTATTAGGTGGCGTGGATATGCTTAAAAGCTTATTCCTTGACGTTTATAGCACCGACTTTAAAAAGAAACATCTGCCTTTCTCTATTATTTTAGCGGATAGCATTTTCTATTTAGGGCAAGATGTTGGACGTCCATATTACCATTCGTATGCCAGCCAACGCTTCTTGGCTTTAGGCGGTATTCGCAGAGAAATGGCCACATATTCAGATAGTCTTAAACTGGCAATTAAAGGCGATATACATTCACGCTACTGGATAGACTTCCTGCAAGGCGCGAAGGGTGTGTTCTCAATTCCCGAAGAATTCGAAGAAATCAGTAAGAGTTACTATGGTAAAGGTGTTGACTACATTGCTGACCTTGGTAACGTTACTGGGAAATTGCCCTGGCAAATTGACTATCATCAGTTAGGCTTTATTACATACAACCACAACACTACGTTTTATGATGAAGCAGAAGGTGCATGGTGGATTGAAGTGCCTAATGCCGATGTCGACAAGCGTCAATGGGTAGCTTTCTTTTTCAATACGCCGAAAACAGAACGGGATTCTTTAATTGCGGCCTATCCAAAAATGAAGCAAAAGTATGAAATTCTGAAAGAAGCCTTCTTAAAATGCGACGGTTTCGATATTGACCAATTACCATAACATATCGTAAAGTGATAAAGCAGGGCAAGACAATATTAAATAACCCGAAGCTTTATCACTTTGCAACATAAACACAAATTTAAATGAATCTGACTTTAAAATCTTTTACTCTGCTTTTCTCCTTATTAATATGCACACTCCCAATAACAGGGAAAAGCAAAAAGAAAAACAAAGATGCCGAAAAGACTGAACTTACAACACCCAAAAGCAGCTTCGATACTGCCACTGGAGGCTATACTGTTCATCGGGGAACTATTGACATTTATTCTAAAGCCGACGGTTATCTCTTTGCCATTCCAAAGTCATTACTGGGCAAAGATCTTCTGCTAACGTCGCGCGTTTCAACCACAAGCGATAATGCAAGTACGGTTGCAGGCGAAATGCCTCACTCGCCAGTTCTCATTCAATTCTCTTATACAGGCGAACGATTCTACATTCATAAGAAGTCGACAAAGAACATTTGCGACCCTAATTCTTCACTACAAGCTTCGTTTGAACGAAATTTTACTGCACCCATATGGAAATCATATAAGATTAAAGCTTCAAACGACAGTACTATTTTAGTAGATTTATCACCTCTCTTTACAGGAGATGTGAAGGAGCTTAACCCTTTTAAAACAGGCGTTCCACAGGCTACAATGTCGGGGAGTCCTATTAATGACCTTTGCATGATAACCGGCATTAAGACGTTTCCCAGGAATGTTCAAATTAAATCACAGCTGGGATACAGTTCAAAAGGCGAGCCTTTCACGGTTACTATGACACGCAATATTATCGTGTTACCTGAAAAACCCATGCGCCCCCGCTATGCCGACCCGCGAATAGGATACTTTGATGAGAAGAAGGAATACTTTACAGACAAGGAGGATGGCGTCGTACCCGTGTCGTATATTAAGCGTTGGAATCTTCAGCCTGTTGACTCATCAGCCTATCATCGCGGCGAATTGACCGAGGTTATTAAGCCTATTGTATTCTACATTGACACCGCAATCCCACGTAAATGGCGCCCATATATTAAAGAAGGTGTGCTTGAATGGAACAAGGCTTTCGAAAAGATTGGTTACAAGAATGTGATACAAGTAAAGGACTATCCCGCCAACGACCCTGAATTTGACCCTGATGATATTCGTTACAATTGCTACCGAATGATCACCACTAACGTTGAAAACTCGATGGGACCATGCTGTTCCGACCCCCGGACAGGCGAAATAATACAGGGCGATGTTTTGTTTTATTTCAACAGTGTTAAGCTGCTTCATAACTGGCGTTTTGTACAAACGGCAGCCGTTGACGAAAAGGTCAGGGCACGAATATTTGATGATGAGCTTACGGGAAGCTCGCTCAGATATGTCGCTACACATGAAATTGGACATACTTTAGGCTTATTGCACAACTTCCGCGCATCGACAGCCTTTCCCGTTGACTCGCTACGCTCCGCGTCGTTTACACAGAAGTATGGTACCACGCCGTCTATTATGGACTATGCCCGCTATAATTACATAACCCAGCCTGGCGATAAAGGTGTTAACTTGTTGCCGCCACCATTGGGCGTATACGACGAGTATGCCATTGCTTGGGGCTATCGTCCTATCCCGTCGGCGGCCACACCCGAAGACGAATTAACCACACTGAACCAATGGATACGTGAGAAAGAGCACAACCCCATGTACCTGTACGGACAGCAATATTTCTTTAATTCCGTAGACCCTACTTGCCAATCGGAAGACCTTGGCAACGATGCCGTTAAAGCTGGTGAATACGGAATCAAGAACCTTAAGCTTATTATGAGCAAGCTCCCTGTTTGGTGTGTCGATCAAAATAGGGATTACAGGCGTCTGCAAGAGGCGTATACCGAAATAGCCGAGCAGCTCAAGCGCTATGTTTACCACGCTGTAATGTACGTAGGAAGCATTTATATGGACGATCCTGTTGCCGGTGACGGCCGGACAAACTACCATTTTATCGACCGCAATACGCAGTTGGCTGCTCTCCGTTTCGTTCTGAAGAACATTGCCGACCTGCCTAACTGGATGCTCAATAAAGAGGTTACCAACAAGACGGGCCTCATTATCTCCATTCCTGATTTGCAGGCACGATTCCTCAAAAGCCTGTTTGCTACTCCCATTGCCACCGCTCTCTCGTTATTTGAACAAATGGAACCCGCCAAGGCTCTGACGTATCAAACGCTCATGAACGAAATATACAACTTTGTATGGGCCAAGAGTTTGAAAGGCGCTACGCCCGATTTCTACGAGCGTCAGCTCCAGGTGGTATACGTAAGCTGCTTATTACGTGCGCTGTCTGCAAAGCAAGGCAGTCGGCTTTCTTCGATGTCCGCACTGAAAGAAAGTTTAAAATCTTTCGACCATAACTCTACATCATGCCATGTAGCTTCAGTAAACCATTACACAGATGAGCGTTCAACAGCTTTCTTCGACTTTAATTCGATGGAAGATTTCAGAGCCATCAAGAACCCTGCCAACCAAGTAAAGGCCAACGAACTGTTTAAATTGCTGGCACGTTTGCGCCTTTCAGCACCCTCAAAAACGCTCAAAGCCCACTATGACGTGTTGTATCGCGAGATTAAAAGCGCTCTGAACGAAAAGTAAATTGAACTATATTTCATTGATTTTATGAGGTTAACTCCTGGTATCCATTATTTTATCTACCGCTGTTAACATACAAATATAAAACAATGATTTCCCTATTTCACCATAAACTATCACATGAAAAAATCAACATGGCGCAAGCATCATAAATGGTTCGGACTGATAC
>JABZLB010000025.1 GCA_015256945.1 Prevotellaceae bacterium
CCAAGACCCACAGCTTAGAAGGCTGTTGCTCTAATCCAACTGAGCTACGGAACCCTCGCCATTAAAACGTCAGGCAAAATTAATGATTTAATTTGAGAGTGGGGAAAACAGCCGTATAATACGCCGTTTTCTTAACAGACATTAACGCCTATCGCCTTTTCTTCGTCACCATCTATACGATACATGGTTATCTGATGGCCGTCGAGGATGGCCAGTGTAGGCGGATTTCCTCCCTTTGGAAAGGTTATTGAACCCGTGTTAACGATGGTAGGACCATCAGGTTGTGGCGTAATCTCCCAGAGATGCGTATGCCCGTAGCAAACCATATCAAAATAACCTTTCGGCAATTGCTCCTTATTATATATGTGTCCGTGAGTTAAAAAAATGCGCCTGCCCTCGTCAACAAGCAGCGTATAGGTGCTCATGATGGGAAAATTAAGCAGCATCTGGTCGACCTCCGAATCGCAATTACCACGAATTGCAATAATATTACCGGCCATTTTGTTGAGTTCTTCGGCCACAGCTTTGGCGTCGAGACCTTCAGGAATAGCGTTTCTGGGGCCGTAATTCAGTATGTCTCCCAGGATAATCAGCATGTCACACGCCTGTTTTTTATAAATATCAAGTGCACGACGCAAGCGTGTTACCGACCCGTGGATGTCGGAAAGTATCATATATTTCATGCCTTAAGATAATGTTTTAGTTCGGTATTTCCTGTTATTTTCAAAATATGCCGTACCGCTTTTTTACGTATTTGCCGTACGCGTTCGCGCTTAACGCCCATCTTCTGCGCAATCTCGGCCATGGTTTGCGGTTCTTCTCCTATCCCGTAAAAGCTCTGGACAACACGCTGTTGCCGCTCGTCGAGCTGACCTAACACCCGTTGAAGTTCGCCGATTATGATACCGTGTTCCAGGCTTCCTTCGGGCAGGGGCGCATCCTTGTCGGCTATTACCCGTCCCAAACTAAGCTCAGCACTGCCCCCTATGGGCGCATCGATAGAGAGAGCCTTGCTGCGACGCTTCTCCAAAACAGAGTCTTCTACGTTACGTGGCACGCGATAAAGGCCAGCTTGCTGTTCAATAGCATGTTCGATGGCTTCGCGAATATAAGGTGCTGCAAAGGCAACAAAGCGTTTTCCCTGTCGTCCGTCGAAGCGCATGGCGGCCTTAAGCATACCCAAATTGCCCTCGCTCACAAGGTCGTCTATATCTAATCCTCGATACAAATAACCCTTAGCCAGGCTCACCACAAACGGTAAGTTGGGCCTTATCAGCTCGTTAACGGCACGTTCATCGCCCTGCTGAATACGCGTTGAGAGGCTTTGCTCTTCGGCATCGCTAAGCAAAGGCATGTCGCCTATTTCGTCAAGATAACTGTCAAACGACGTTTTCTTTTGATTATCCATGTGTTTTTGAATTTTCTTTAAAGTCCCGATTCCATCAGCAACTGTGCTATTTCTTCAGGCGTATTGAAGTCCATACCATCAATTAATTCCTCATCCGTCAGTTCTTTTGACAGAGCAAGTGCCTGCTCGCTGGTATATCGTGGTTCGCCTTTTGAGGTAACGGCAGCCTCAATACACTGTAATATCTGCTGCCGGTAATCGTCTACGTTCTGCATTTTCAATATATACTTATTTCGACGTAAAGGTACATATAATAGTTGATACGTTAAAACGAAAGAACAAAACTTTTCAATGCCTGTCCTTTCTAAATTGATTTGTATTGTGACGTCTGCAATATACCTTTTATATATAGGCCGTTTTAAAGAAAAATGGTAACTTTGTACCCTAATATGAATATGATAAACATCAGGAATAACATACGTCGTTTATCCGTCAGCCTTATTTTAT
This sequence comes from Prevotellaceae bacterium, assembly GCA_015256945.1. Taxonomy (GTDB): domain Bacteria; phylum Bacteroidota; class Bacteroidia; order Bacteroidales; family Bacteroidaceae; genus Prevotella. Next base: position 1,856 of record JABZLB010000025.1, read on the forward strand.
GGATGCTCGTTTTGCCCACGGTGGCACAAACAGTAACTCCTCTTCCTACCGACGGACCGCTTACCATCAATCCCAAATTACAGGCTTTGGCCGAGCAGCTGCTTCGTAACAAGCAGGGCAGTATTGTGGCCATTGAACCTGCTACCGGCCGTATTCTGGCACTTGTAAGCCATAATAAGGTTGACGACGGCGTGAACAGGGCCATCGGTATGACCTATTCGCCCGGGTCAACATTTAAGACTGCCCAAACCCTGGAGATGCTTTCTGAAGGCACGCTCACCACCGAGACGAGCTATCCATGTCGTAAAGGCTTCACCTTTAACAATATACACATTGGCTGTCATCAGCACAAATCGCCGCTCACACTGGTGCAGGCTATCGGACAATCGTGCAATTCCTACTTCTGTAAAGCCTTTCAAGAGATGATTGATAACCGCAAAAGCTATCCCTCTCAGTTCGAAGCCATCGGCCGATGGGCCGCTTATATGCACAGCTTCGGGCTGGGAAAGCCGCTCGGTGTTGACATGGAGGGCGAGGCTAGCGGACTGATTCCTGATGCCGCTTATTTAAGAAAACGCCATACACGATGGAACGGAACTACCGTCATGTGGATGGGAATGGGACAGGGTGAAGTTACAACCACACCCCTTCAACTATGTAATCTGGCGGTGCTTATTGCCAACCGGGGGTGGTATATCACGCCACATATTCATCAAAATCCCGCAGGAGCCACCGATACCACGTTTACTACCCGGCACTATGCCAAAGGAACGGCCGACGCTTTCGACGTAGTTGTCCGTGGCATGCGGGCGTGCATTGTAAACGGAACGGCCGCAAGCATTAACCGTCCCGACTATCGTATATGTGGCAAAACGGGCACAGCCGAGAACGAAGGCGCCGATCATTCTATATTTATGGGCTTTGCTCCTATGGAAAAACCGAAAGTAGCCGTCAGCGTGTACGTTGAAAACGGAGGCTTTGGAGCCGACCTTGCCGCACCCATTGCATCGCTGATTATCGAGCAGCAGGTCAACGGACACCTGTCTGAAAAAAGTAAAATAAAAGCCCAGAGGCTGTCATCGAAGAAGGTTAAGATAACACCCGTTGAGGTTATCATCAATTTTGATGATTTATAAACGGCTGCCTTGTGTTATTCACATAAAGGTTTTGCGTAACAGATACAAAACAAAAACAATGCGAAAACATCAACATTTCTCGGTATTTTAACCTGTCATAGAGTAGATAAAGGATGTTTTAACGTCTGTAATATAGCATATTGCACAAAATAATATATAACTTTGCATTACCATTCACATTATCATGATAAAACGATGAAAAGAAAACAACTCATTGACGAAGTAGCCAGGCGTGCTGAAATATCAAAGAACGATGCTGCCAAATGCCTCAACGCTGTATTGGGAGCCATTGCAGATAACCTTACAGAAGGCGACAAAGATATTGCCATTCCTGACTTTGGACACTTCGCCGTCAAGCATGTTCCCGAGCGTAAAGGGAAAAATCCACAGACGGGTGAACCGATTACCATCGAAGCACACGACAAAATTACGTTCAAGGCATCCGACAATATCGGTATCTATTCGCGCAAACACTGCTAAGCCAGCATCCTCCAGGGCATGACAACCGCATGTTCTTGTTTTGCCATTCCATAGCAAACGCATGACGGTACAGCCCTGATACAACACCCTGTATATTCAAATTTTATTCGGTATGAAACCTAAACTTTATTGGTGGCGCACAATAGCCTCGTTCCTTTTCGTGCTTTTCATGATGCCGCTCGGCCACGCGTCGATGATCATCATGGAGAAAAACATGGGTCCTGATGCCGTACACGTCGGTGGATTTCTTCTGGGTCTCGCCGGTCTGGTGATGGTAATATGGGGCGTTTTCGTCAAGGGCGATACCAAACAAACACTATTCGGACTTATCGGTGCATTGTTTTTCTGGACGGGATGGGTTGAATTTCTGTTCCAATACTACGCCCATCGCTACGGTACAATGCCTGAAATAGAGAATGGCGTTGTGGTAACCAAGCCCGAATACCTTATTCTTCCGGCTACCTTTGGCCTGTGGGCCATGATGATGCTCGTTTATATGTTCTGCACAAAAACAGGCTGCGACCTCATCAACTGGCTGCAAAAGCAATTCTTCCGCAACCGCAAGAACGAGATTGTACCCCATCCTATGTCGCGCCACGTGGCCATAACCACATTCATGGAGTTCAATATGATTATGTGGACAAGCTATCTTTTGCTCATGTTTTGCTATGATCCACGCTTCATCGGCGACCATTCGATCATTACATACGCCGTGGGAGCCGGCTGCTTTATTGGATCGTTGTTCATGTTTGCCAGTGAGCTGAAACGACAATCATGGGGTGCCAACATCCGTATGGCTATTGCAACGGTTATCGTTTTCTGGGTTCCCGTAGAGGTATTGGGACGTATCAACTTCTTCAACGAGTTCTGGATAGAACCCCAAAAGTATGCAACGCCCCTGCTTGTATTGCTGGCAGCGTTTCTCACACTGGGCTTTTATCTCACATATAAGGCTTTTAAACAAAAACAAAAATAACATTAAGCTATGGACTATCTTCCAAAAGACCCTGCCATTCTCGTTTCAAGTATCAACATGTACTTGCGTGATGGCGAATACGATTCGTTAGAATCGCTTTGCTATGCTTTCAATCGTGAACCCGAAGAACTGAAGAAATATCTGGCCGAAAACGGTTATACGTACAGCGAAAGCCAGCATCAGTTCAGGCCAACAGGGGCATTAGACTAAGTAAACGTAAACACAAATTTCTATGAAGTATTTTATTATTGTCAACAACCAGCAGCAAGGTCCGTTCACCATTGACGAACTAAAGCAGCAGGGTATCACCGCCGAAACCTCAGTTTGGTGTGAGGGAATGCCACAGTGGGCACCGGCAAGTCAGGTTGATGAGCTTAAGGACGTTCTGCAGGAAAGTGCCAATGGCGATACAACACCAACGCCACCTCCTTTCGAAAGTGCCGCACAGCAGCAGCCTCAACAGCCTCAACCAGCTACAAACAGCCAGGCCGACACCATTCGTGAGGTGCTGAAGGTACAGGAAAATGAGCGTCAGCGCATAGCCGAAGAGCAAAAAAAGCATCGCCGTCGCAACTGTTACATTGCATGTGCAGTGGCTGTTGTGCTTCTGTTTATTCTTGCACTCACCAATCCCGGCATGGCCGAGCACCGGCAATCTATACTCGACAGGGTAGATACTACATCGCAACAGCTGAACAATATCGACAATCCGGCTGTACGAAGTCTTACAAAAGCCATGGCGCGTATGGGCGGAGGTGCTACAAAGGACATTCTGAAGGAGATGATTGATGACCATCTTGAATATCACAATTACGTGTTTTTCTCAACCACTACGCTCCATAGCAGTCTGCTCGATAAGGATACTCGTTGCTCAACAGGCTACTTAGGTCACGTCAGTGCTGCCGGCATCTCGGACATTACTACCCAGATTATTCTCGAGGAAATGGCGAAAGCCAACAATGGCAACCTCAATATAGACCCTTCGGAACTGGCTGACAGCGACAAGACTAAATCGCCAGAAGAGCAGATTGCCACCCTTATCATAAAGGCTATTAAGAAGGATGGTACCAACGTCGACTCGTTAACGAAAAAGGTTTCGGGCCAGATTGCAAACGAAGTGAGCAAGCAGGTAAAAAAAGAAATTTCAGAAAACACCGACAGTACTACCGCAAAGGATGCAAACAGCATATTGGATCAGATCATCCAATTCCTGAAAAATCTGTAATCTTACGATATTATTGAACGGCTGGAATTTCATAACGCGCTGTTCTGCATTTTATCATTACGCCCTGAAGCCATCGTCTTCAGGGCGTAACTGTTTTTACAAGTCGTCAACAGGGTTTATGCAAGGTACTGCATAAACATCATATCACCTTGTTATTTATAAGAGCATCATCGGCCGTAAACGCCAAACTGCCGCTGGCCATACTACATATTTGCCATACGGGCAAAGCATCTTTTTTAAAAAAACTAAAAACAAAGGCATGTTTCAATTGAAACATTTGGCTACCCCGCCTAATGGCATTACTTTTGCATATAGACATATATATATTGTTTTCTAATAATAACATTTAATCATGAAAATTGAAAAGATTCATGCTCGTGAGATACTTGACTCACGCGGTAACCCGACAGTTGAAGTAGAAATCACTCTTGAGAACGGCGTTATGGGCCGTGCAAGCGTTCCATCAGGTGCATCAACCGGTGAAAATGAGGCTCTTGAGCTTCGCGACGGCGACAAGAATCGTTTCGGCGGTAAAGGCGTATTGAAGGCCGTTGCCAACGTAAACGATGTGATTGCACCCGCTTTAAAGGGTGACTGTATCTTTGATCAGCGCGCACTCGACTACAAAATGCTCGCCCTTGATGGTACACCAACCAAGAGCAAACTCGGTGCAAACGCTATCCTTGGCGTAAGTCTTGCAGCTGCCCATACGGCAGCAAAGGCTCTCGGTATGCCTCTTTATCGTTATATTGGCGGCACAAATACCTATGTCCTTCCTATCCCGATGATGAACATTATCAACGGTGGTGCTCACTCTTCAGCACCTATCGCTTTCCAGGAATTCATGATTCAGCCCCGCGGTTGCGCTTCTGAGAAAGAGGCTATCCGCTGTGGTGCCGAGGTATTCCACGCATTAGCCAAGGTTCTTAAGAAGCGCGGGCTCTCTACTGCAGTAGGTGATGAGGGCGGTTATGCTCCTGAACTGAACGGTATTGACGATGCTCTCGACAGCATTTGCCAGGCTATTAAGGATGCAGGTTACGAGCCAGGCAAGGACGTTACCATCGCTATGGACTGTGCTGCTTCTGAATTTGCTACACAAAAGAACGGCAAATGGTTCTACAACTACAAGCAGCTGAAGAACGGTATGCCCAAGGACCCGAACGGGAAAGAGCTTGACGACGACCAGCAGATCGCTTATCTGCAGGAGCTTTGCAACAAGTATCCTATCGCTTCTATTGAGGACGGTCTTGATGAAAACGACTGGGAAGGCTGGGTTAAACTTACCAAGGCTCTCGGCGATAAGGTACAACTCGTTGGCGATGACCTCTTCGTTACCAATACAAAGTTCCTTGAAAAGGGTATCAAAATGGGCGCAGGTAATGCCATTCTCATCAAAGTGAACCAGATTGGCTCGCTTACAGAGACCCTCGAGGCTATTGAAATGGCTCACCGTCACGGTTACAACACTGTTACTTCTCACCGTTCAGGCGAAACCGAAGACACAACAATTGCCGACATTGCCGTTGCAACCAACTCAGGACAGATAAAGACTGGTTCAATGAGCCGCACGGATCGTATGGCAAAATACAACCAGCTTATCCGCATTGAAGAGGAGCTTGGTCAGTACGCTCAATATGGATACAACAAGCTGAAGTAAGTAAACGCTTACAAAGCACAATATCAACAATCCCTGCTACGGACAAAACCGTGGCAGGGATTTTGCGTTATGACATGGCAAAAACTATGTACAGGGATACGAAAGATGGTGTAAATCCGGCGCAAAAATAGTACTATCCGGGGGTAAGGATGATACTATTCAGACCCAGGGATGATTCTATTCAATCTTAAGGATGATACCGTTCAAACCTGAGAAAGGCACCTTTCATGGCCGCGGATGGCGCAACATGCAACGGGAAACCGTGCAAAGCCCCACCCTCTGCAATGCCTGAGCCGTAAATTACCGCCTCATCGGCCCGCGATGGCGGGGCGCAACATAGGGAAATGTTTCCATGGACGCCACGCGGCCATTACGGAAACTGATCAGAACCACGTCGCAATCGCCGTTCTGCTGTTGGTTAAAGCGATACTCCCACTGCTCCAGACCGTCCTCGGTAAAGCGGCGATAATCGGGCTGGCACTTCATAATGGCGTGCACCTCCTCGGGCGTTTGCCCCTGATGTATGCGGTTAAGTGCCGCTCCCGACGATATTCCCAGTGCCGTACAAGAGGCAAAAACCAACACCGAAAGCACGGCAACGAGAGCACCGTGTGCAATCTTCCTCCCCCTTTTCCTGCCGAAAGCCGGGCCGTGGAGGCCGGCCGTTTCCTGAATTTTCAACAAAAACTTCTTCATTTCCCAACAGTTTTATAGCTTGTTTGCAAAGATAGGCAAAACTCCCATACGCCTTTCCACTTTCCATAAATTTAACAAAAGAATCAGTCAAAAAGGCCTTTCCCGTGCCCGTTTCGTGACAAACGACAGATTTTTTCGTATATTTGCTTTCACAAATTAAAAACAAAAACAGATGATTATCGTTACACGGAACATGCGCGACTATGGTCCTTACGACGAGCCTACGGTGGCATCGTTCGTGCGTGAGGGCCGTTTGCTGCTGCATGATAAGGCACGCGACGCTGCAACAGGCCGCGAAGGAACCGTCGAAGAGCTGCTTAAGGCACGCGGAATACGTGCCGAAGCGGTCAGCGGAGGCTCGTTGTCGAAACAACTTGCCCACGTAGGGGCCGAATTTATATATCCTCATGCCGACCTCACGGCGCACCGGTTAATGGAGGATAAGCGTCTGCTTGCCCTGGCCACAGTGGGGCTTGGACTGTCGGTTATTATGCTCTTTCCCGTCGGCGGTTACCTTGCCTTCTATGTCATATCGCTTTATTTTGCTCTGATATGGGGCTTGTTCTTTGCCTATTTCTTCCGCACGCGACAGGTTTCGTGGAAGACAACCGCGTCAACCTTTTTCTTAACGCAGGCCGGTGTTTTCGTCATTTTTTCGGGATTAAACCGCCTTAACTTCTTCTATATTTTTACACACGCTCCCTTTCCCTTCAGTGTTATAGGGTTTATATTGGGTGTTGGCGTTACCGAAGAGCTGGCAAAGATGCTGCCTTTGCTCATTATCGAGCGGCGTGCACGCGAGCCTCTGCTCCCCCAGACGATGGTTTACTACGGCCTGATGGCAGGAATAGCCTTCGGTGTATTTGAGGGTGTAGAATACCAGACATCGGTAAACATGCAGGCCGACTATGTAACAGCCTTTGTTTTAAACATTGCCCGCCTCACGTCACTGCCCTTTTTGCACGCCATCTGGTGCGGTATGGCGGGCTATTTTGTGGGTATGGCCGGCCTTTATCCGCGCTATCGCAAGGTGCTTTACACGCTTGCCCTTGCCATTCCGGCCACGCTTCACGGCCTCTACGACACGTTTGCGTCAGTCTCTTACCTCGTATCGCTCGGCATCGGCTTCCTTAGTGTGCTTCTGCTAATGGCTTATTTGCGAAAGAGCAGCAGCCTCAGGGAGCGACTGCGACAATAGAAACCCTCTGCCTTCATATTGATTACGGAGATATGCTACACCATATTAAAATATCCCCACATTGGTTTCTCACCGTCCCCCTAACTTTTATGCGATAAGGAATACTTCTTTTTGCTATTTAAGATACGGTTAATTGTCAGTCTGCCAAGCCTTAAATGCACAAACTGTTATGTGGTAGTGCCCGCCACGTTGTTCTGAAAACGTCAGTGTTCGACGGCCGTCAGCAGTGCGTACGGCGACCGTCGAACGATGGGTATGACGGCCGTCAACAACGCTGCTGACGGCCGCCACACAATGACCTATACGGCAGAAAGGGGGATTAGTCAGCCTGTAATCGTTCGGAGAAAATACCGAAATGGCCTGACGTAATCGGTAGAACGTACCCCCTAAGTTAGGGGGTTGGGGGTCTGAACAACCCTACTTGCTTTACGTATTGAGGGTGTACGTGCCCCCTAAGTTAGGGGGATGGGGGTCTGAACAACCCTATTCTACTATCCAGGCAAATGAAAATACGAGGGAAAAACTATTTATTCTCCAGCCCAGGCAAGAGAAAAGTAATACCCTGCACGTTTTTCACGCGTGCAGGGCATTACAACATTTAGTGAGGTTTGGGGAGGTTTCGGCTACCGTTCAGACCCCCATCCCCCTAACTTAGGGGGCTCGTGCTCACCGAACAAGGGGCACGAACTCACCAAACAACAGGCGCGAGTGATAAGAATTTACTTCACAGTGAAGGTCGTTACCTTCATACCGTTTTTGGTATTCTCCGTATTAGGGTCGCCGATAACGATGCCATACTCGCCAGGTTCAAGGTCGTTCAGAACCAGATAGTATGAGTTTTTACCGTAGCGTTTGCCGTCATAGTCGACACTCGACAGGTTATTCGACTCGGTTTTTGACAGTGTTCCCGACTCGGCCAGCTGATAACGGCGTTCCTTTCCCTTCACTTCGAACTTAAAAATGCTGATGAACGACTGCGGGTCGGTAGCGTTGTCCTTGGCCTTCACAATAAGGCGTGTGGTACGTCCACCCTGTACCGCGCTCTTCGATGTGGTGCCGGCAACGGTTAAACGCGATTTTACCTTGCCTATTCCGGTAAGGTAAAGGCTTGCCCCTGCCTTGGTTTTTACCGTACCATTCTCCCTTGTGAGCAGTGTTCCCTTGTTGTCTGACGTCAGAAGAAGGGTTTGCTCGGCAAACTCTGGTTCGGCAACTGATACCTGTGCCTGTGCACCTGCGGCAAAGAAAAGTCCAAAAAGGAATGCGAAAATAAACTTTTCATAAACAAAAAATAAAGATTTAAAGTGATGTAATAAAAATAACGGGTATATATCTGTTGCCTGCAAATATATATATTTATACCAGAACATCCAACTTTATTGCATGTTTTTTTTATATATATAATATAAAAGCCTGCATTCTATGGTAAGAAATGCAGGCTTTTACAAGGCTCTACTTAGCCCTTAAATACAGGTTTACATACTGATAATAAGCCTCGGCACTGCGCACTTGCCGGCTATCAGGCTTGCTTACAGGCTCTTCACGATGGCCGCCGGCATCGGGAACTACGCGGAATTGCGTTACGCGCCGAACGGGTGACAGCACCGTAAGACGGCCGTTTTCCAGGTAACCCAAATCCTGATACGTTGCCATGAAGGCGCGTTGCTTATAACGGGGCGACAGAATATCGCTGCCGGCAAACCGTGCTTTCGTGGGTTTCACAAACTGAGACAGCACAGTAGGCATAACGTCTATTTGCGAACACACCTTATTGATAAATGCAGGGCGCACAAGCTTAGGTGCATAAACAATGCACGGAATGTGGTAACGGTCGACCGGCAGCGACGTACGGCCTGCGCTTGAAGCGCAGTGATCGGCGATGATTACGAACACCGTGTTGGCAAACCACGGCTTACGGGCGGCCTCATCTATGAATCGTCCTATGGCATAATCGGTATATTTCACGGCCGCTTCGCGCGTATTGGGGTCGCCTTTTACATGTATACGTCCTGCGGGATAGGTGAAGGGACGGTGGTTGCTCGTTGTCATAATCTGCGCAAAGAAGGGTTTCGGACTGCGCGCATTGGCGTCGAACACCTCCAGAGCCTTCGTAAACATATCCTCATCGCATACGCCCCAGATGTTCGAAAAGGTTATTTTATGGCTGTCTATCTGCTTGCGGTCGATTACTTCGTAGCCGTTATGCGAGAAGAAATCGCCCATATTGTCGAAGTAACTGTCGCCACCGTACAGAAATTGACAACGGTATCCTATGCTCCCCAGCACGCTGCCCACCGACAATTGTCCCATACGGTTTTCGCGTCGCTTGATGATACTTTCACCCGCACTGGGCGGAATGCAGAGCGACAACGCCTCCAGGCCGCGCACCGTACGGTTGCCGGCAGCGTAAAGACTGTCGAAAACCATACTTTTTTCCATCAGTTTGTCGAGACGAGGAGTAATGTTTTCCTTGTTGCCATAGCGCGTAAGGAAGTCGGCACTAAGGCTTTCAACCGTTATCAAAACCATGTTGGGACGAGCGGTTACCGCACTGCTGCCGAGCACTTTCTGCCCCCGTGCATCGAGTCCTGCCTCGTGACGATACAGGGCTATGGCCTGTTTCTGCGGCAGAAGCGGATAGAAACGGTCATACTCGAGCTTGTTTTCATTGAACGCTACGCAGAAATTGCACGCCCCGTTCTGTTCGAGTTGTGCCACATACTGGTTGTCAGAGGGCAGCGACAACACGCCCCAGAGGGTGAGCCATGAGCAGCCACCAGCAACCAAAGCAACGCAGAGGTGTAACGCCAACTGGCGTGGCGTATAGAGATTACGAACCTGAAAGCGGTGTTTTCTTGAACGCCACCATACAATAGCTGCTGTAACAACAACGGCTGTTGATATGATAGGCACCATTGAATACGACTCCATGATATTGCCAATTACCTCATTGGTATACACGAGATAATCGACAGCGATGAAGTTATAGCGCACACCGAACTCCTGCCAGAAGAAGAATTCGCCTACCGATACAAAGATAAAGAAGAACACATACAACGCCCACACCACATAGATTGAAGCTCGCCGCCACACGTTGCGCACGGCAGGCAGCAGAAAGCGCAGCGTAAAGCTCACGAATTTCCAGCCTATGACATACCTGGCTATTCTGGCAGCGCTGCCGCCATATTCGCTGAAGATGGAATGAAAACACGACACATACACCAGCGCAGCGAGCAAAAGGCCTGAGATAACAAGTCCGACGAGCCGGCGATACTTCCATTCGTTCAGCCCCAGATACAGCAAAACAAGGGGCAGCAGCAGCATAATGCCCATGGCTGTATCGGAGAACAAGCCTGTAAAAAGCAGGCGAAGCACGCTGCCTACGCCAAAAGAGGCATCGGCAGGAGCAGTAAACATCAGTACGATACGCAGCACAAAGCCTATAAAAACATACAGCAAAAGCAGCTCGCGGGCCATAAAACCAATGGGGTTACAAGCTGTTGTTCGTTCTTTTTCCATTATCATGAAGCTATAATTTTGACCAACAAACGTCACGGGCATGTTAAAAGGACGTTTGTTTTACAATACAAATTACCCTGTTTAAAATAAAAAAACCGTTTGTTCCATCATGTCCTGTACAAACAACAGGCATAGAACAAACGGTTTTTTATATCAGCAACCCTTACCGTCGAGGCCGCAGGCTGGGCCTTCGGGCATAGGTTCCAAACCTACATCAGCCGACGAAAGCGTTACGGTTCCGTCTTCTTTTACATAACATGGCACACCAACGTCACCAATCTTACGTGCTTCATCGAAAGCAGGATTGTTGTCGCGAAGACGTAAAAAGGCTGCCAGCTTATGTACATGTGTGCTAATATCTATTACTTCAAAGCGCTTATCGCCTGCAACTTGCTTCTCAACATATTCGCAATAAGGGCAAGTTTTCATGACAAACATTTTTATCATATGTGTTCCTTTTAAAATAATGAGAAATAATTGTCGGGTATTTCATCCCGCCTGAACAGGATTCCAACATGGAGTTCCCGGCAGGTTCGTCAAAGTTACGGCTTTTAATTTATATAGATTATAAGGGATAAGTTTTTTTTAATATAAAGATGTAAAACCATAAAATAAGAAGAAAGATAACGGACAAATGTAAGCTTCTTAGCGTTTTTTAACGCAAACACACCCGCTATTTCGGCCGAAAGGCCTAAATTTGTTACCAAACAATAACATATCAAAACCCATTAACTATATACCGTTTGAAAATGAATAAACTATTTCTGCTTGCCGTTTTTCTTCTTAATTATATAGTATCTCCGGCCCAGAATCTCGATATTGTTGCGCCTGAAGCCGTTGGGCTGGATGCTTCGAGGCTTGCCAATGCCGACCGTGCCATCGCACAGGCCATTGCAGATAAAACTATTCCCGGAGCCGTGCTGTGCGTAGAACGTCACGGAAAAATAGGCTATCTCAAGGCTTACGGCAACAAACGCGTATACCCCAATACTGAAAAGATGACCACGGGCACCGTGTTCGACATGGCGTCGTGCAGCAAGGCCATGTCAACGGCAACGTGTGCCATGATACTTATCGACCGCGGACAGCTGCGATTAAACGACCGTGTTGACCAGTATGTGCCCGAATTTGAGAACTGGAAGGACAGCATTACGGGCGAAACAGAGGCTATTCGCGTTATCGACCTGATGACACACACCTCGGGTTTGCCCCCATACGCGCCCGTTCAGGAGCTGAAAAAGAAGTACGGCTCGCCGAATCCACAGGCCGTTGTCAATTGGATTAGCCATTGCAAACGCCTTTATGCACCCGAAACAGGGTGGACATACAGCTGCTGTAACTACATTATGTTACAGCAGGTTATTGAGAAAATAACAGGGCAGACGCTGCAACAGTTTGCCCACGACAATATTTTTGCACCGCTCAATATGCGTCATACCGACTACCGTCCATCGAAAGAGCTGGCCGCTCTTTGCGCACCCACGGAGAAACAAGCCGATGGAAACTGCCTCCTGGGCGTGGTACACGACCCGCTGGCTTGCACCATGATGGGCGGATTATCGGGTAATGCCGGACTGTTTTCGTCGGCCGAAGACGTGGCTACCTATTGTGCTGCCATATTAAATAAAGGTGAACTGAACGGAAAACGCATATTAAGTCCGCTCGCTGTAAAGTGTATGGAAACCGTTCCACGCTCATTGGCACAGTTCGGACACACGCCGGGGTGGGGCATTTCCACCCCCTACTCGTCCAATTCAGGCGACCTTCTCAGTGCCCAGACGTTTGGACACACGGGGTATACAGGCACAAGCATTGTCATTGACCCCACAAATGACGTAGCCATTATTCTGCTAACCAACTGCGTTCACCCCGTTGACAAGGGCAATGTAGTGCGTCTTCGCGCGCTCGTTGCGAATGCTGTTGCCGGGGCAATACTAAAATAAGGCGTGCCCTGCCTGATGCAGGGCAGCCGCACACCCGACAGCAACGCAGGGCAATAATGTCCCGGCCGTCTGTTAAACAATATACAAACACTACCTCCTTACCCCAATTCCACCTTATTTATATTATATAAACAGGCCCGGCCTGCCTCGAACTGAAAATCTTTTTATATCATAAAACCAATAACTATGAATGAAAACCTCTCTGAAAAAAGCATGACTGTCAGACTTTATGCCACCGTCGTGCTGGCCACTCTACTGCTGAGTGGCGGAACGCCTGTTCAGGCATCTCCTACCCTTACAAGCGCTTATGCTGCACAACAGCAGACAAAGAAGGTTACCGGTAAGGTTACCGACAGCAGCGGTGAGCCTGTAATCGGCGCTACCGTAACAGTAAAAGGTACGAAAATTGTTACCGTAACCGACGCCAGTGGCAATTATACCATCAATGCTCCGGCGGGTTCACAGCTCGAAGTTACATACGTAGGCTTTGCACCCCGCACCATCAACGTGGGCAAAGGAGGCAATTATAACATTACCATTAGCGAAGACGAGCACACCACCGGTGAAGTAGTTGTAACGGCAATGGGTATTAAAAAGGAGAAGAAAGCCCTCGGTTACGCAGTGACAGAACTTAATTCTGCCGAAATCTTAAAGAACAAAAACACCAACGTTATCAACTCTCTGGCCGGCAAAGTACCCGGTTTAAACATCACGCAAAGCTCGGGAGCAGCGGGCGCCGGCGCCTCAATCGTGATGCGTGGAGCCAATTCAACGGCCGAAGGAAGGAGCAATCAGCCGCTCTTTGTCGTCGATGGCGTCATCTATGATAACTCTACTCAGGTGACGGGTAACTCGGGAACGGATGGCATGACGCGCAATAACACCACGTTTTCGAACCGTGCAATGGACATCAATCCTGAAGATATTGCCGATATTTCCGTGCTGAAGGGTGCAGCTGCAGCGGCTCTTTACGGTTCGCGTGCGGCCGATGGTGCTATCATTATCACCACAAAGAAGGGTGAAGCAGGTACTACACGCATTGATTATACAGGAAAGATGAGTACCTCTTTCCACACAAACCTGCCTGAAACACAAAAGCTTTTCGGACGCGGTGCGTACAGCACGAACGGCGTTTTCAGCGATCAAACCTACAATTCGTGGGGTAAAGCCTACGACGGAACGGAAAAACTGTACGACAATATCGGCAATTTCTTCCAGAGCGGACGTATATTTGACAACAACGTTTCGGTATCAGGAGGCTCAAAGAACAATAGTTTTTACCTTTCATTATCGAACTTTGACCAGGACGGTATCGTCAGAAACACTGGCTATGATAAGACTACTGTACGCTTCAATGGGGAACAAAGGTACGATAAATTAACCATAGCGGCCAACGTTACCTATTCGATAGCCAAGACAACAAAGACGCTAACCTCGAGCGGATTATGGGGTAGCGGCGGTATCGGTACGATGAATGCGCTCTACTCCTGGCCGCTAACCGAGGACATGAGCCACTACGAAAACGAAAACGGTACGAAGTATCGCCTTTTCGACGGCATCTGGGAGCTTAAGGATGACATGGAGAATCCGTACTGGATACTGAACCGCGACAAGATGAAAGACAAAACAGAGCGCTTTACAGGAGGCTTAAGCATGCACTACGATATTACGTCGTGGTGGGATGTTACCGGACGTTTGGGCTATGATAACTATACTACTGATGCCTACACTTACATTGCACCGGGTTCGGTGGTAAGCGAAATGTACCAGAACGGACGTCTGGCAAAGAGCGACTTCAGGTATGAATACTGGTCGACTAACTTCATGAGCAACTTCCATAAACGCTTTGGCGACTTTGACATGCACCTTATGGCGGGAACAACTGCAGAAAGTACGAAGCGCATGAATCAGACTCATTGGGGATACAATTTTATTACAGCGGGCACCGTCAGCTTCAATAACATTGCCAAAACCAACCAGTTTTTCAAGGACGGTACAAGCCGCAAGCGCCTCGTTGGCTTTTATGGCGAATATGGTGTAAGCTATAAAAACATGGCCTATCTTACCGTAACGGGCCGAAACGACTGGTCATCGACGCTGCCTGTAAACGAGCGTTCCTACTTCTATCCATCAGTAAGCGGATCCTTCCTTTTCTCAGAGCTGTTGCCAAAAGACAGTCCTGTATCCTACGGAAAGGTGAGAGCATCGTGGGCTAAGGTTGGTAAGGATGCCGATCCGTACGCTACAATAACCTACGTTACGCCGCCAATGATATACGGTAACTTCATAGGCGTGGGCAATCAATATACAGCAGGTAATGCCTATTTAAAGCCTGAGATTCAGACAGCATGGGAGATTGGCCTCGAAATGAGGTTCTTAAACAATCGCATTGGCTTCGACTGGACCTACTATCACAGCTCTACAAAGAACCAGATTGCGCAACCCCGTCTGAGCAATGCCAACGGTTACATTCTGTCATCTATCAATTCAGGTTCGGTCATTAACAAGGGAATGGAGATTTCTATCACCGGCAAGCCCGTTGTTAAAAAGGATTTCCGCTGGGACATGGCATTGAATTTCTCGTACAACCGCGGCACACTGGGCAAGTTCTTAGACGGTGTAGGCATGTTCTATCCGACGGATGCACAGTTCGGTAGCATCAAATCGGCATCGGTTCCCAACGGTGGAAACTTCATGTCGTTAGTGGGAACGCGCTTCGAATATGAGCACGACGCCAATGGAAATGAGATTATCGGCGGCCGCTATCTGGTTGATCCGAACACCGGTCTTTACAAAATCCATAACTCTGAAAACGATGTTGTAGGAAACCGTGAACCGAAATTGATAGGCGGTTTCTCCAATACGCTCACGTATAAAGACCTGTCTTTGTCGTTCTTACTCGACTTCCGTCTGGGCGGTGACGTCTTTAACGGCACATCTCAGTATATGGTTGACAACGGCTTAAGTCCGCTAACCACCGCCAATAACCGTGAAAAGGCTACTGTTACAGGCGTTGTTCAAACCTTCGACAGCAACGGAAAGCCTACCTCTTCTACCGATTTTGACAAAACCTATGAGGCTTCCCAGAGCTACACTTTTGGCAGCACTACCTACGACGGCAAGGCTATGATACAGCGTTACTGGAGCAATTACGCCAACCAGTCGTACAATTTCATACAGAAAGTAAACTGGCTGAAGCTGCGTTCCATCTCATTAACCTACGACCTTACACGCCTCATCAGCCGTCAGAACATCGTTAAGCGCCTCTCTGTAAACCTTACAGGCCAGAACCTCTTTACCATAACCAATTACAAAGGCATGGATCCCGAGGTTAGTACAGCTGGTGGAACCGGCGGTTCTGGCGCAACAGGCATCGACTATTGCAGTGTGCCCTCGGTGCGAAGCATTACATTTGGCGTTAACGTTTCTTTCTAAAAACCACGAAAAAACAATTCTATTATGAAAAGAATATTATCAAAGATAGCCCTGGGATGTATGATAACGGCAGGCCTTACCGCTTGTACCGACTGGCTTGATGTCAATACCGATCCCGACAATCCGAACAACAAGAGCCTGCTTGTCAGCAATCGTCTGCCCTGGATACAGCGTATGTACATGTATTCGGCGGGCATGACCAACTTCCGTACCGCTGCTACGGCCGGATGGTTATACAGCAACGGCTGGTCGGTAAACACGTGCACCACCACCTGGAACTTCGCCAACGGCCTTACTACGGGTCCTTATCAGACATGGTTCGTTGAGTCGGCCTCTAACCTCAACGACCTTTACGAAAAGGCAAAAGAAGACGGAGCCTACCACTATATGGCGGCAGCCGACGTTTATTACGCCCTCGGCTTCATGGAAATGCTCGACCTTTACGGCGAGATTCCGTTTACCGACGCTCTCAGTTCTTCGCCTGTTCCCAAGTATGATGACGGTAAAACCATATACAATGGCATTATGGCGAAGATCGACGAGGCCATTGAGCTGTTTGGAAAAACACAGTCTGCCACTGCAACACCATTGGCAAATGGCGACGTTTTGAACGGAGGCGATGTAAGCAAATGGCTGAAAATGTGCTACGGACTGAAAGCACGCTATATGCTTAAGCTATCAAAGAAGAGCGATTTGTTTAAGCCCGACGAGATTTTACAATGCCTGTCGCACGGCCCGCAAAGCGTCGACGACAACAGTGTGCTGCCTTGTTACAACGCCATTGGCGACGTAACCGACTATCTTTACGGCGACCCCGTACAGACAAACGGCAACTGGGACTATGCCGGATACGGCTCAAACCAGCGCGTTTCAAGCTATCTCTATAACCTTCTCACCAATATGAGGGGAGCGGGTATTGAAGATCCGCGCTTTACCAAGATAGTACCGGCCATCATGTCAAACGTAAAACTCAGCGGCGGTACAATGTCATCGTTCACCTGGAAGCGTTCAAAGCCCGTCGATTCACACTATAATGCCGAACGCCTGCTGGCTGGAGGCGCGGCATCAATAGCCGCTCCAACCTACGCCGCTACCGACGTAACGAAAGACTATACCATCACCGATGCCGCCAAACGCGCACAGTTTGTTGCTGACATGACGCCGTTGCACGCTGTAACCGTAAGCGGCGACAAGGTAAGTGTAACCTACAAAGCCGGCTCTATTTACGTAAACAGCGGCAACTATATCCTCGCCGGCGACACGGCTTACGTCAATATGCGCTCATGCTCTACGCTTACCGGGCAGACGGGGCAGAAGGATGATGCCAAGAACCTGTACTGGTATGCTTCAGGCGAAGCATACAAAGCCGGGGTAATTTTCTCCACAGGCTCGTTCCAGTTACGTCCTGTTTCCGACTTCGAGATGATGACCTTCCACGAGGCTTGTTTCATTAAGGCCGAAGTATTATTCCGCAAAGGCGACAAGGCTGGGGCACTGGCTGCCTACAAAGCAGGCATAAAGGCCAACCTCGATTATATGCAGAAGAAGCTCACTACATGGCAAGGGCAGGGATATGACAACCCTGATATGATGCCAATGAATACGGCCGACATCACCAATTACCTCGCCAGCGCAGCTGTTTGCCAGAATGCAGCCGACCTCACTATGCGCGACATCATGCTGCAAAAGTATGTAGCCATGGGACTAAGCCTTGAGAATTGGAACGACATGAGGCGCTTTAATTACAGTGCCGGCAACATAGGGAGCTTTGGAGTAGTATATCCTGACTTCGACCGTAGCCCGATGTTTACGGGACAAGAGAAGCTTACGGGCACATCAAAAAACGATGTTCGCTACTGGCCACGCCGCTGGAGGCTTCCCGGAACGCTCGAACTTTCGTATAATGAAACCAATGCAAAGGCCATCAATCCGCACTGCGAGGATGTCAATATCTGGAGTATGCCCGTATGGTGGGACTGTGAAACCGATGCCGAATACGAAGGATACCTGAAGTAAATACCCCGTGCGCGCCGCCCATTAGTCCGTGGGCATATGGTAAAAACGGCAGGGCGGTGCGCACACATCTCTCATAAGGAATCCCCTGTTGCCAGCTGAAACACAAGGCTGACAACAGGGGATTTACTGTTTTACGCTGTTATTGCTGATACCAGAAAACGTTATTACAGCACTGTTTCCATACTTTTTACACGTCCTTACGCTGTTATTGCGAATACCCAAAAAGGTTATTACAGCACAATTCTCATACTTTTCACACATCCTTACGCTGTTATTGCTGATACAAGAAAATACTATTGCGGCGATTTTCTGACAATAATCAGGATAACGGCTGCCAGAATAAGCACAATACCACAGCACAAACGCAGCGTGAAGGCTTCGCCAAAGCACAGACAACTGATAACAACGGCCGTAACAGGCTCAAAGGCTCCAAGGATGGCTGTGGGCGTACTGCCAATGCTTTTAATAGCCACATTAATAAGAAACAGCGACAGCACCGTGGGCAAAAGAGCCAGTTGTACAGCCCATAACCATTGCCTGCCCGTATGAAGAAGCTGCAAAGGCTCGCGCGCCACAGCCATATAGCCCATAATGGCCACCCATCCGAACGCTAATACCCAAAAGGTAAACTTAACAGGACCGATGTCGGCGCGAAACTGTTTCACATAAACGATATACAGGGCATAGAGCAACGACGACATCAATACGAGCATCATGCCCGCCGTACTCACCCTACCGCCGTCGTCACCACCGCCATGATACAACAGGCCGATGCCTGTAACGGCCAGCGTTATCGATGCTGTGGTAGTGAGCGTAAGGCGTTCATGAAAGAACATCACCATCAGCAGGGCCGTCATAATGGGGTATGAGAAGAGGATGGTTGAGGCTATTCCAGCGCTCATATACTTGAAACTGACGTACAATGTTATTGACGACAGTGCAAACAAACTGCCCAGAACGGCAAACTTAACAGCGTAGCCCCACCTTATTTTCAGCGACTTCCCGCGTGCCAGAAGCCACAATGCAAAACACACCGTGGCCAAACCATACCGGTAAAACAGCACATTGCCGGGCGTTATGCCGTCAGCATACAGCGGCAGTGAGCCCAAAGGGTTCGTACCGTAGAACACAGCCGCCAGCACACCGGCGGCAAATCCCTTCACTTTTACGTTCATCGCGAAAGCTGATTATTGAAAAAACATGCGGGAACAGCGTTCTTCATGCTCCGTTGCAGGCATGGCAAAACGCTCCCGTTATTGCTCAGCGAGCAGGATATTCCCCAGCCGTTTGCAAAGTTAAGCTATTTTATGCTCACACGCTGCCGAAGCCATTGCAAATTCTTTTTTTTGTCGACTTTATGTTTTTGTGCACACTTTTTGCTGCTTTCCTATCAGAAAAAACAACTTGTTATGGTTACAAAAGACAGCATTCAGGAGGCATACGCCTTCTTTCATCAGAAGTGGCGCATCTATTCGCAATCGGTAAACAGCCGTCAGAAAGACGATATTGAATATGCCATCAGCGACTATGCGCGCAGCATGAGCCCTGAATTATACCACGAACTCGCCCGCGGACGCGAGGGTTTTCTGTTTACACATACTACCTTTGCCGACGACATTTCTTCGGCCGTTGACGATTTGGAGCAGAGGTTATAGAAGTAAAGGCCTGCAAAACATTCCCTGTCGCAACAGCATGGTGCAGAAATTGTCAGCCTTGCGCGGTTAAAAATGTGTATGGAATAAACCCCTACGAGGGCCTGTTTCAACAGAGACATGCCCGCGAGCCATGCCATTGATGTAACCTCCGCAGACTTTTCAAACGGGAAAAAGCACCATCCCGCCACTCCTCTACACTGACAGGCCGCCCACCGGACAGGCCATTTTCATGTATAACAATACATAAACAAAATTGGGAATAACCCTGTTGCAAGGTTATTCCCAATTGTTTTATTTACCTGATACAAAATAGTTGCGCACCCATTAAAAGCTAACCTGAAGATTAGGGAAATGTTCACCCAGCTTCTTCAGGAAATAACGGCCGGCAGCTCCTGCAACAATCTTTTTCTCTAACGGGTATACCGTGTATATCTCTCCCGTAGGATAGAATTCGGTACACAGCTCAAACTCCTTAACTCCGTTCTGACTTGGGAATGAAAGCATAAAGAAACGGGCATTGTCTCCCAGTTGCTTCATACCTTCCTTATCCTCATAAGACGAAATTTTTGCTTCGGCCAGACGTTCGTTTTCCAGAATATAATGGTTCTTTACATCCATGTCTGTATCCAGCTCAAGCACGTGCAACCCGTCTTCTGCCAGAATTAACGGAGTAGGAACATACACTGTATTAAACCTCACTATTCCTAAAGTGAGCATGCGTTTCAGGAAATTCTTGGCACCGTCCTTCAGGAATTCCTTCGTATCGGGCAAATGAAATATACAGCTTGCAGCAATCATCTTCTTGCCGTTCAGCTGTTTCATATACTCGTTCATGTCAGCATCATAGAAGCTGTTAATCTCTTGTTCGGTTACATGACCGATACGATTATTCCATTCTTCCTTAGTAAAGTTTTTGGTGTTGTTTTTTTTGTAAAAATACGCATTGATAGAAAGCGCTGCAATCATAATAATTACGATTCCAACAATAAGAAATACTTGCATGATAATTTGTGTTATATGTTAGGTTTATAATTTCGTAGGTTCTTTTATTTCCTTCTTTTTTCCCATCAGCGAACCAGCGCCAACGAGCACAATGAGCAGAACAAACACGGCCTTTCCACCCCATCGGGTATACCAGCCAATGTTTAAAGCCTCTTCCTCGTTAATGCCTTTCTTCTTTAAATAATCCTTTATAAACTGTTTCTGTTGAGCTGTTTCGGGTGCATAAATCATTTCATTCTCCGGGTCATACAACACAAGTTCGGGTTCCTGTTCGATATAGAGAGGGAAAAAATAGGCTATATTATACTCCTTATGGTAGCACGCAATATCAACCTTATTATCATCTATGAAAATACTGTCTTTCACAGGCGTAGTATAAACAACATTTACTACATCTCTGCTGCCAAAAGGAATCCTTAGTCGTGCCTCGCTTTTCGTTGCCATCAAAAGGAATAAACCAACAAAGAATAAAAAATAACCCTTACTTTTCAGAAACTTTTTCATTTGTGTTTTATTGGATATAAAATTAAAAAATATATTTTACTTCGCAAAGATAATAAAAGAACACGAACGGCCCGTAAATTTACTTGTTTTTTTATTTTTTAAATTTTCTGCATCCCTGTCATACGGAATCGGAATGGGTCTGCACATATCTTTACAGAGGTTTTATGGCTTCCCCGTTCTGCTTTCCAGCCGTTTGTCCTACCTTTTACAGGGTAAGGCCCGTACGTCGGAGGCATTTTCCATAACCCCTTACATCATTTTGTTCATCGTTCGGCGGCCGTCAGCAGCATTGCTGACGACCGTCACACCATACGTTCGACGGCCGCCGTACGCGCTGCTGACGGCCGCCGCACAACAAGCCTCAGCCCTTTTTTGCATATACAATACGCCTAAATGTAAGAATATTTTAGCCGTAAACGGTCTGGCGTTTCATTGCTCTCTACCTGTAACTGCGCTGCACAATCTGAAAACGGGTATCCCACAGCATATCCGTTACCATGCGTTATCAGGCATAAGAAGGGCTGTTTTATTGCAAAATATCCATAACATATGTTAATAATGAAATGGGTATCATTTGTTTTTACAAAAATTATTTATTTTTGTTATCAACAATCTTGTAAAGCTTTTTAACCGGTTGCGGCTTGCCTGTGTCCGCATTTTGACGCCCCCCGGCACGGATGTCTTCATCCTTTGACATTTATACCAACCTGAGATAAACTCAATCTATCTAATCAAAAAAACAATGTACACAAAGAGAAATGTTTTGTTAGCCACGGCAATGCTGTTGTCGTGCTCACTCGGAGGCAGGGCATTCGCATCGCTCCCCCATCAGCAGGGAGGCAATGTTTCGCAACAGGCTTCCAGGCGCGTAAGCGGTGTTATTCACGATTCGCAGGGCGAACCCATCATCGGTGCTACGGTAAAGGTGAAGGGCAAAGGCGCATCGGGAACTATTACTGACATGGAAGGGCGGTTCACCATTGAGGCAACGCCGGGTGCCATGCTCGAAATTACCTATGTTGGCTATGCACCAAAGGAAGTGAAGGCCGATGCCAACATGAACATTACGTTGCAGGAAGACAACAAGGAACTGAACGAAGTGGTGGTAGTTGGCTACGGAACGCAGAAGAAAGTAAACCTGACAGGTGCCGTTGAACAGGTTACAAGCGACGTGTTTAAGGACCGTCCTGCAGCCAATGCAACCCAGATGCTCCAGGGGGCTATTCCCAATTTGCAACTCGATATTACAGACGGCAAGCCTACACGAGGCGCTACTTATCAGGTAAGAGGCAAGGCATCGATAGGCCAGGGCGGCAGTGCACTGGTACTTATTGACGGTGTTGAGGGCGACCCTTCGATGCTGAATCCGGCCGATATTGAAAGCGTGTCGGTGCTTAAAGATGCTGCTTCGGCAGCTATATACGGCGCACGAGGCTCATTTGGCGTTGTTCTTATCACCACAAAACAGCCCGAAAAACAGCATACAAGCATTACCTATTCAGGCAATATAGCTGTACAGTCGCCGGCAACACTGCCCGATTTTGTCACCGATGGGTACATCTGGGCCGAACATTTCTACAAGTCTTATTATGGTTCGCGCGGTAGTGCGCCCGCGAGCATTAACAAAACACAATGGTTTACCACCGACTGGCTCGACAAATTCAAGCAACTTCACAACTCGGGACAACCCTATCCCGACACCGTTGTGCTGCCTAACGGGAGCTATCAGTACTTTGCAAGTACCGACTGGATGGGCGAATTGTACAAGAAATCGACCATAGCACAAACGCATAATGTGGCTGTTCAGGGGGGAAACGACAAGACAACGTTCCTGCTTTCAGGCCGTTTCTATCAGTATAACGGACTGTTTAAGTACAACACTGACAAGTTTCGGAACTACAATTTGCGCGCAAAGAACTCGCTTCTGCTCTTTCCATGGCTGAGGATTGAGAACAATTTCGAGTACGGTAAGTTCAGTTATCATAACCCTGAAAACGTTGGAGAGGGCGGCGGTATATGGCGAAACATCGAAGATGAGGGCCATCCCACGGCACCTTTATACAATCCTAACGGGTCGTTGACATACGTGGCGGCATACAGTTTGGGCGATATGGTGTATGGAAAAAACGGCCGCGACCTCGACAACAGGCAAATACGCAATACAACCAGCTTCGTAGCCACCTTCCTGAATAAGGCTTTACACGTGAGGGGTGACTTTACATTCCGGAGTCGTGACGACGAAACCGACCGCCGACGTGTACCTGTTCCCTATGAAATTTACGAAGGAAAAACCATGTGGTTAGGCACGCAATTCAACGACTATACGGTGAAAACCGACCGCAACAACTACATGGGCACCAATCTTTATGGCGATTATGAGCACGTCTGGGGGAAACACTACTTCAAGGGTATGGCCGGTTGGAATTACGAAGAACAAACGTATAAGTCGATAACCACACAACGAAACGGCCTGCTCTACCCCGATGCGAAGAACATAAACATGGCTTTGGGCGACGGCATTATTACGTCGGGCGGGTATTATAAGTGGAAGCTTTGCGGTGGATTTTTCCGCTTAAACTACGGCTTTTCCGACCGTTATCTGTTGGAATTTAACGGTCGTTATGACGGCTCTTCGAAGTTTCCGTCACACCAGCAGTGGGGTTTCTTCCCGTCGTTATCGGCCGGTTGGCGCGTGACCGAAGAGCCATGGTGGACGGTTGACAAGAGTTTGATGTCGAATTTAAAGCTTCGTGCATCGTACGGTTCGCTTGGAAACGGTAACGTCGACCCTTATGCCTATCTCGAAATATTCAAACTTCAGGCTCAGGACAGGGTGATAAACGGAGCCGTCAACACCTATACCAGTGCACCTGCAGTGCGTCCGGCCGGACTGACATGGGAACGGGCTACGACTACTGACATCGGTCTCGACTTCAACATGTTCAATGACCGCCTGATGTTTTCGGCCGATTACTACTGGCGTAAAACCAAGGACATGTACACCGTAGGCAAGACTCTGCCGCAGGTTTTTGGCGCAGACTCGCCAAAAGGCAATTATGCCGACATGACAACACGAGGCTGGGAGCTGTCGATAACGTGGTCCGACAGATTTAATTTGGGTAGCAAACCATTCAATTACCGCTTGCATGGCACGCTGGCCGACAGCTATTCGGTTATCGACAAGTACAATAACGCCGAGAAAAACCTTAGCGATTACTACGTCGGTGAACGCTTAGGCGAAATATGGGGCTATGTAACCGAGGGACTTTTCAAGGACCAGGCCGACATCAACAGCTCGCCTTCGCAGCTACAATTGCGCTCGGGGCAGAATAATATATGGCAGCCGGGCGACATCAAATTCAAAGATTTGAACGGCGACAAGAAAATAACCTACGGCAATAACCGCGCCGGAGACAGCGGCGACAGGAAAGTAATTGGCAACGCTTTGCCACGTTACACGTTCAGTTTAAACCTCAGTGCCGACTGGAACAACCTGTATTGCTCGGCCTTTTTCCAGGGCGTGGGCAAACAAAACTGGTATCCAAGCAGCGAGAGTATTTTCTGGGGACAGTACAACCGCCCTTATAACCAGTACCCGAAATGGCACGTAGGCAACGAGTGGACGGAGAATAACCCCGATGCTTACCTCCCAAGGAACGTGGGTTATTCGGCTTTAAGCCGAAACGCTGAGCTGCAAGTGGCACAAACCCGTTACCTGCAGAACGTGGCTTACATACGTTTAAAGAACCTCCAGATAGGCTACAACCTGCCCAAAAACATCGTTGGCAAGGCGCATATGCAGCGTGCAAGCGTGTATATTTCGGCCGAAAACATATGGTGTTACTCGCCGCTTTACAAGCGTACACACGATATTGACGTGACCAATATTTCGGGTTCTGACCCCGATCTCACCACTATTAATTACGGTGACGGACTGAATTATCCGCAGATGAAGAGCATAAGCCTCGGACTTTCTGTTACATTTTGACAGACTTTTTAATTTACACAGTTTATAGATACGATTAATTATGAAACGAAATATCTTTAATTTGGCCATCTGGTGTGCCGCACTGTGCCTGGCTTCGTGCTCTCTCGACGAGTCGCCACAGGCACAAGCCGACAAGAATGCCATCTTTAACAATGCCAGTGGACTGGAGACTTACACCCTCTCCTTTTACAATTCGCTGCCCCGTCGCGACAACGGGTTCAAACAAGATAACATGAGTGACTACGGCCCGGTGTCGACACCCGACCTCTTTTTGCGCGACGGCGCATACACTTCTGAATCATCTTCGGGCTGGAGTAAGGAAGACTGGGCTCCGCTTCGCAACATCAACTATTTTATAGAAAACTGTACAAGTCCGCAGCTATCGGCCGAAGTGAAAGACAATTACATTGGTCTGGCACGCTTTTTCCGCGCTTATTTCTATTACAATATGCTTACGCGCTTCGGCGATGTGCCATGGATTGACAAGCCTTTGGCCGAGACCGATTCGATGCTTTACCAGCCACGCGACAGTCGTACCGTCGTTGTTGACAAGATGATAGCCGACCTCGACTTTGCCTGTACGCACATTACGCGCACCGCCGACGCCAGCAGCACGATGATTACACGATGGATTCCCTACCTCTTTAAATCGCGCCTGTGCCTCTTTGAGGGCACTTACCGCAAGTATCATACCGAGTTAGGCCTGACCTCTACGGCACCGCAGCTGCTCCAGCAGGCCGCTGACGCTGCCGCTTACGTCATGGATCACAGTCCCTATTCGCTCTACACGGCCGACGGTGCCGCCCTTTCGCAACGTGCCTTATTTATTGCAGAGAAGCCCATTACGCAGGAAACCATGCTCGCTGCCGTTTCCAGCGAGGCACTAAATAAGATGGGTTGTGCCAACTGGTGGTGGACATCGAGCACCTTTGGCGACCGTTTCAGTCTGACGCGCACCTTTATCAATACCTTCTTAAAGCTTGACGGCACGCCCTATACCGACACAGCGGGATACGAAACACAGCTTTTCAGCCAGGAGTTTCAGGGCCGCGACCTGCGCCTTTCGCAGCTTATCCGCACACCAGGATACAAGCGTGACGGCAAGCCTGCGGCGCCAAACTTCGCAGGATACACCTATACGGGCTATCAGCCCATTAAGTATTGTGTTGACCGCACGTCGGCCGACAACGGCCACAACAGCATGCAGAACATACCTATATTCCGCTATGCCGAAGTGTTGCTGAACTATGCCGAGGCAAAAGCCGAGCTGGGGACGCTTACTTCAGCCGACTGGAGCCGCACCATTGGGGCGTTACGTGCGCGCGCCGGCATCACGGGCGGCCTTACATCGCTGCCTGTAACGGTCGACAATTACCTGCAACACACCTACTTCCCCGACGTAACCTCGCCCGTAATACTTGAGGTTCGCCGCGAGCGCAGCTGCGAACTGGCCCTCGAAGGCTTCCGTTTCAACGATATAAAACGATGGAAAGAAGGCTGGCTGATGGCCAAAAGGTGGGATGGAATGTATGTTCCTGCCCTCAACACACCGATGGATTTGGATGGCGACGGCACCGCCGACGTGCTGTTCTACCACGGTACAAAGCCTACTATTCCGTCAGGATGTGCAGCCATTGAGGTTGGTGCGGGCAAAGGTTCGGCCCTTACCGATGGCGACCATGGCACGCTGACGTGGCAGGACGACCAGCCACAGCTCCGCCGTGTATGGTATGCTGACGGCCGACAATACCTGTATCCCATACCCGCTTCGGCCATTTTGCTCAACCCTGAACTAAAGCAAAATCCGGGCTGGCAACAGTAGTTGCAACCGCATAAAACAAAAGAAACGCTGCCGTGAGGCAACATTCAGGCTTACGGTATACCTTTTTTATACCGTTAGTATATCTCTAAATAATGTATAAACCCGTGCGGAGGCATCCGGTTGAGGATGTCTCCGCATTTGCTTTTTATCGATTTCCAAGCTTCCTCGTAGCCAGTACCTGAGATGTTAAGCACAGTTCCACCTTTGCTTTCAATTGGTTTGAAAACGTTTAATGGTAGGCAGGGTGAAGAAACCGTAGCCTGCTGCTTACCGTCAGGCAGCACCATGCCTGTTTGTTCAGCATGCCGTGAGCAGGCGTTTATGCCCTTTACGCTGCAACTTTACCCCTGAAAGTTGCCACGCTGCCATCCTTATGCCGTCAACCTTACGCCTAAAAGATTATTGTACGGCGGCCGTCAGCAGCATTGCTGACGACCGTCACACCATACGTTCGACGGCCGCCGTACGCGCTGCTGACGGCCGCCGAACCATGAACAAAAGGCTTTAACGGCAGGAGATAACCAAAACAAAAGGGGCAGACACAGGGCGTAATCGCAAAGCTTTTACGGAATGAAGGCCACTGCAAGACTGCATACGGGCCGCAAAAGCCTAACCAGAGTTTCACGTTACAACGCCATGCCCCTGCCGTTGTAACGCTCAGCAACAGTAGCGATATAAAAATTAGATACACATTTTTCTTTCTATTGGCTTTTTTCATTATCTTTGTATCATCCGATTTTAAGGAAACCTGCAAAAACCAAAAAGAGAGCATTCCACAAGCCCTTGTTACGTTAATGTCAGCAAAGAAAATCAGCAACACGCAATTCGACCGTCTTTTTCTGCACTATTACCCCAAGGTAACGGCCTTTATCAACGGTATCATACACGACCGTAACGAGGCAGAAAGTCTGGCTCAGGACGTGTTTTTGAAAATTCTTGAGGGTCATATGACGGTTGAAAACATGCGTAATGTTGACAACTATCTGTTCATTGCCTCGCGCAACAGTGCACTGGCCTGGCTGCGAAAGCGCGAAAAAATGCGTCCCGTTGAGAGTCTGTGCAACTGTGCCGACGGCAGAACGGCACCCGAAGACGAGCTGTTGGAGCGCGAGCTTATAACGTTTGTAAACACCATTATAAGTCGCATGCCCGAGCAGCGGCGCCGTATTTTTATGATGAGCAGGGCCGAAGGTCTCAGCAACGACGAAATAGCCGTACGGCTAAAGCTCTCAAAACGCACCGTTGAGAGCCATATTTACACGGCCGTTGCCGAGCTGAGGCATTTGCTATCGGCCTGTTGTGTTTTAATGTTATTTAACTAAGTAAAATTCCTTTCCCACGTCTCTTTTCCATATAAAAACCTAAAAACATACAGCTTAAACCTGTTATGATATGGAAAAGAAATCGGTTTTTCAAATTGTTCGCTGTTATTTCGACCGCCTGTTGCCCGACAGGCAGGAGCGTATGGCACGCCGCTGGCTGGCCTCTTATTCCCGTCAGGCGGAGAAAGATGAGGCTTTGCGCCGTATATGGAATACGCTGTCGGCCGATGCCGACGCCACAACCCACGCAGCTCTTCAGCGTGTAAGGCAAAGGGCTGTGCCATCAGGCAGCAGCAGCAAGCGCCTCATGGGCGGCATATTAAAATATGCAGCCGTTATCATTGTAGCCGTCATGGCAGGCGCAGGCGCGTGGATAGTAACCGAAAACGGCAGGCATAACGAGGCCGAGATGGCCGTATGCCGCGTGCCCAACGGCAAAAATATGCACCTTGTATTATACGATGGTACCTCGGTAACACTTAATGCGGGCGCTGAGCTGCGCTATCCGCGCCACCGTACAGGCCGTACACGTACCGTATATCTTGCGGGAGAGGGCGTGTTCAACGTAAGGCACAACAGTGCCGAACCCTTTATTGTAAAGGCCGGAAGCGTGAATATTGAAGACGTGGGCACCCGTTTCAACGTTAAAACTTTGAGCCATGGCCGGGTAATTACTACCGTTACCGAGGGTTGCGTAAGAATAAACACCGCGAAACAGGCCCGCAACATAAACGTTACGGCAGGACAGCAGGCTGTTTATTCGGCCCTGACGGGCAGCATTTCAGTGGCTCATGCCGACACTCTTCTGGCCACAGCATGGACAAAAGGCTCGCTGGTGTTTAATCATACACGACTGGAAGACATCGTGACCGACCTTAAACACAAATACAATATCAACATTGTAGTTTCGCCACGGCTGCCTGTGAACCGCACTTTTACCATGCAACTCGATGGCAACGAAACCATAAACGACGTGTTTACGCTGCTTGCTGCAATGGGTAATATGCACTATCGTATCAGGGGAAACACCGTATGGCTGTCGCCAGAATAACACCGTAACGTCGGCATAAAAGCATAAAAACATACCTAAACTGAAATTATAAACATCAAAAATGAAAGAAAACCTACTCTATTCAGAAAGCATAGCCCATGCAAGGCCATCGTGGCGGCGCAGGCTCATGCTCGTGCTGATGGTGGCCCTGCCCCTGTTTCTGCAGGCCCAGACCATTACATTCAGCAAGAACAAGGTAAGCATCGGGACGGCAATTGAGAACATCCGCCGGCAGACGAACTACTCAATCGACTTCGCCAGCGACCTTATCGACCTCAACCGACAGATTAATGTAAGGAAGGAAGGGACGGATCTACGCGAGGTTCTCGACAAAATGACGACTCCCGAACTGGCCTATGCCTTCAACGGCAGGCACATTATCGTGACCCGAAAGAAAGCAAATCAGCAGTCGGCACCCGCTCATCAGCCACGAAAAAAGCAGGCTGCGGGCCACGTTCTCAAAGGAACGGTGACCGATGAAGCCACCGGTGAACCCCTCATTGGCGCAACAGTGCGCATGGGCAGTGACGGAATGGGCGTTACAACAGGGATAGACGGCGACTTCGAACTGCCCAGCATTTCGGCAGGCGACGAGCTGCAGGTGTCGTACATTGGCTATAAAACGCGCAAAATACAAGCAGGCGACGTGGCCGTGATGAACATTAAGCTGCAGGCTGCAGACGACCAGATAGGCGAGGTTGTGGTGGTAGGTGCCGGCACACAGCGCAAAATCTCGGTAACAGGAGCCATTACAACCATCAAGGGAAGCTCGTTATACGCCCCCAGTTCAAGCCTTACGAACAACCTTGCAGGCAAGATGGCTGGTATCATTGCCAAGGCATCGAGCGGTGAACCTGGCGCGAAAAGTCAGTTTTATATTCGTGGCATATCAACCTTTGGCGGACGAACCGAACCACTTATCCTGCTCGACGGCATCGAAATATCGTCTGATGACCTGAACCGTCTGCCGTCAGAAACCATCGAAAGCTTCACTATCCTCAAAGATGCATCGGCTACTGCCATCTACGGTGCGCGCGGAGCCAATGGTGTTATGCTTGTAACCACGAAGACTGGTGACAAGAATACGAAGACCGTTATCAACGTAACGGCTGAGGCTTCGTATAATAAACCCGTACACCGTATTAAATATGTGGACGGCGCTACCTACATGAAGCTCTACAACGAAGCCTTGCTGACGCGCCATCCTACGGCTACACCGAAATACTCGGACGAAGCTATCGAGTATACAAAAAGCGGTATTAATCCGTACGTTTACCCTGATGTAAACTGGTACGACCTGCTTTTCAGAAAGGGAACAAGCAACCAGCGCGCAAACCTTAACGTGAGCGGAGGCGGAAGTCGCGTAACCTACTATATGAGTCTGCAGGCCAATCACGACTCAGGACTGATGGATACGCGCCATAATCCTTATTTCGACAACAACTATAATCACTGGGAATACGTCTTCCAAAACAACATTATGTACGACCTTACCGCCACAACGCGGCTGGGACTGCGTATGAATGCACAGATTGGTAACGAGAAAGGGCCCGACGCTTCTTCCTCATCGTTGTTATGGGATACATGGCAAAACGATCCCGTTACGTTCCCGGCTACCTATCCTGCCGAAGCAAACGACACACATGTACGCTTTGGAAACGCCATCATGTCGGACAGCAGGCTCTACACTAACCCTTATGCGCGAATGCTTACATCGTATAAAGAAACCAACTTTTCGACGATAAACACTTCGCTTAACCTCGAACAAAACCTCGACTTTATTACGAAAGGGCTGAACTTTACCGCGCTTGTCAACTGGAAACAGTGGGCTGCAACCTTCTACACACGAGGCATAACACCTTATTATTATACGCTGACGCCAGGCAGCTGGCAGGCTTCTGACCCCTCGGTAATGTCGTCAGAGCTGCTACGTACTGGCACCGACTACATCTCTCAATCGGATATTAGCCGGTTCTCTGACAACACATTCTATCTCGATGGCCGCATCAACTATCAGCGTCGGTTTGGTAAACACACCGTTGGCGGGCTGTTAATGTACATGATGCGCGAGTTCAGGAACAACGTTCTACCTCATCGCAACCAGGGCTTATCAGGACGTTTTACCTACGATTACGACAACAGGTATCTGGCAGAACTTAATTTTGGCTACAACGGTACGGAACGATTGGCCAAGGGTGAGCGCTTTGAGCTATTCCCAGCCATGTCATTAGGATGGGTGATAAGCGGAGAAAAGTTCTGGAAGCCCGTCGCCAAATATGTCGATTTCTTCAAAATTCGCGCCAGCTACGGCCTTGTAGGTAACGACGAAACTGGCGAAGAGGCAGGTGCTCAACACTTCTTATACATCAACCAGGTGAACATAGGGAACAGCTTTGCCTACACTACCGGCCCATATTTTCAGTCGCCAAACAACGTCACTAAAAGGGGAGCGGGCTTCAATGGCTACGCTGTTGCCAACGCTCATTGGGAAAGAGCACGCGAGTTTGACGTTGGTTTCGATGCACGAATACTGAATCAAATAGACATCACTTTTGACTATTTCAACAACAAGCGCGACCGTATCTTGATGAAAAGAGCCTCATGGCCTTACATCTTAGGCTACCATAACGCCACCCCTTGGAGCAATGTGGGCAAGGTAGATAACAAGGGATTCGAAGCGTCGCTGACGTGGAGGCGCAACTGGAACAAAGATTTCAGCATGGAACTACGCGGCAACGTTACCTACAACCTGAACAAATATACCTACGTTGACGAGCCAGACTATCCCTATGTATGGCAGAGCCAGACAGGGATGCCGCTGAGTTATATTCGCGGTTACCTCGCCGAGGGCCTGTTTTCATCACAGGAAGAAATCAACAATCATGCTGATCAGAGTGGCCTTGGCAGCACACCGATGGTGGGAGACATAAAGTATCGCGACGTCAATGGCGACGGAAAGATTACCTCTTTGGACGAAGTGATGATTTCAGACTATGGTTCTATGCCCCGCTTACAATACGGATTCGGAGCCAGTTTCAATTGGAAGCACTTCGATTTCAGCGTATTTTTCAACGGCTCGGCGAAGACACGCGTGGCCATTCAGGGCATGCAGCCGTTCCATTCCAACACAACTGGCAACCGTACGGTGATGCAATGGATTGCCGATGACCATTGGTCGGAGAGCAATCCCAACCCAAAAGCCGCCTACCCAAGGCTGGGATTGGCTGCCGCCGACGATGCCAACAACGTGCCTACCAGTTCATACTGGGTGCGCGATTTCAGCTTTTTGCGATGGAAAACATTAGAGATGGGTTACAGCTTTAAACAGTGCCGTGTTTACTTCAGCGGCGATAACCTGGCCGTGTTCAGTCCGTTTAAGCTGTGGGATCCGGAAATATGGTGGAGCAGTTACCCTCTCCAGCGCACGTTTAATATAGGTATTCAAGTTAAAATTTAATCATTATGCTTACGATAAAACACTATAACATGAAACGCACGGCAGGCAAATGGCTCGCCTTAATAGGGCTGGCCGCAATCACTTCGTGCAATTATCTCGACGTAGTACCACCGGCAACGCCCGACTTTGAGGACACCATGAAGGACCGTGACGCCACATTAGGTTTCCTGTATTCGTGCTATGCGGGTATACCTGTCATGTATGGAAACTGGAGTTGCCGCTTTTTTGGAGCCAGCGATGAGGCCGTATTGCCACAGATTTATGGTTACGACAGCCAGTTTATACAATATAACCAGGTTACAACCACAACGAATCATGCCGCAGGTCCCTGGGTAAACGCCTACAATACAATAGGTCAAATCAACATCTTTCTGAAATATATTGATATTCTGCACCCCACGAACGTAAGCCCTGAAGACAAGGCACGCTGGAAGGCCGAGTGCAAATTCCTCCACGCTTATTACCATCACGAGCTGCTTCGCGCCTATGGTCCTATACCGCTGGTAACGAAATATATCCCGAACAGCACGCCAAAGTCTGAATTCCCCGGACGCAGTCCGTACGACGTTTGCGTTGATTCCATCGCCAAATGGTACGACGAGGCAGCCGAAATATTGCCTGCAACGCTGCCCTCTGACGAGTTAGGGCGTGCCACTTCAACCGCATGCAAGGCGCTAAAAGCCCGTCTTCTGCTCTACGCTGCATCGCCGTTGTGGAACGGTTCTTTCCCTTATCCCGACTGGAAAAACGATAAATTCAGCGTTCCAGGCCAGGGAAAGAAGCTCGTCAGCAACACATACGATGCCACAAAATGGCAGCGAGCCCTCGACGCATGCACCGAAGCCATCGACTTTGCCGAAACACGGGGACAGCGAAAACTGTTTGATATAGCTACCTCTGAGACGCTGCGTCGCAACGACGGCCTCGATTTGCCATCGTATCCAGGCCTTGACAGCATTGCCCGCAAGCACATTATGCAGATGCGTTACCTCATGTGCTCGACCGAAGACGAGGGTAACCGCGAAACTATTTTTGGCATCATCATCGGCGATAAGAACCCTGTCTCCATCAGTGTACCTCACGGAATAACTCTCAATGGCAGCGGATCGCCCATCGGTGGTTGGGAAGGGCTCTCGCCTACATGGTATACCATGACCCACTTTTATACGCAGAACGGCAAACTTCCCGCTCAAGACCCGGGCTATTTCCCACAAGCAGATTGGCTGAAATCGGCTGGGCAGGCCAATTCCAACGTAGTTAAGCTCATGGCTTACCGTGAGCCTCGCTTCTACGCATGGCTGTCGTTCGACGGCGATATTTACAGCCAGTATATTGCAAACGGCCAGCCACTGACGGTCAATATGCGCAGTTCCGACAAGCTTGCGCAGGGTTACAACCCCTCACGCTACCAGCGCGATAACAGCGTTACGGGCTTCCTAGCGCGCAAATACGTGCAGCCCAATATCAAATACCGTCAGGACGGCGGCGAAAATATAAGGATGGTGCCTTATCCTATCATCCGTCTGGCCGAGCTTTATTTAGACAGAGCCGAATGCTATGCGGCCCTGGGCCGTACCGTCGACGCGCTGGAAGACCTCAATGTAGTGCGCGAACGGGCCGGTATTCCGGCGTTGCTCGAAACCGATATAACCACCAACAACACGCTTACCGATATGATCAGGAACGAGCGTTTCATCGAGTTGTGGCACGAATGCCAGCGTGGTTTCGACCTCCGCAGGTGGATGATTGCACCCGATTATTTAAATGCAAACTCGTATTACGGACTGAATGCTACCGAAAAAACCGACCCGTCGTTCAGCGAATTCAATCAGTTGAAGCGCATTGATCAGCCTTTTCAGTGGGCAACGCGCATGTATCTGCTGCCCGTTCACGACAGAGAGGTTTACAGCGACCCCAATTTAGTGCAGTCGCCCGGCTATTAATCGTTAAACCATAAAACAATGAAAAAAATATCATATTTATTGCTTCTGCTCCTCTGCAGCCTGTCACTGACGGGCTGTAAGGACAGTTTTGCATGGCAAGACCGCGTGCCACAGGGTTACCAGTCGATTACATATATCAAGAACCACGGCACACACGCGCTCACAATGAATACTACTGAGGCCACACATACCGACTCATTGCTCGTCATTAAGGCCGGCAGCGACCCCTCACGCCAGCCTTCTCTCAGGCTGAGAGCGCTTACACAGGCCGAAGTTGACAGCACATACGGTTCGCAACAAGGAGGTGAATATACAATTATTCCCGACACAACGTTCAGCCTTGCCGACGGCGGACAGCTTACATTTGCTGCCAACCAGGAAGGGGCTGTGATGCCCGTGAGCTTCAAGCCTGCCAGTATCTTCCAACTGATGAAGGCTCATCCTTCAACAAAATGGGTGCTGGCGCTGCGCATGAACAGCGTAAACCCGCAAGACAGCGCCAATACCGACATGAGCGACGTGCTGTATGTCATCGACGTTAAAAGCCCGATGCTCAGCTTCGGACACGAAAACATCAGCCAAACCATGTATTATAAAACGCTCGATGTGGCAGTACCGCTCACCATCCGCAACTGTAACGAAAACAAATGGGACATTACATGCACGCTCAATCAATCGCAGGACGCACAGGCCGTAGCCGATTACAATGCTGCCCATAACACCAGTTACACGCTGTTGCCGGCAGGCTCGTACAGCTTCAACGCGCTCAGGCTGCCCACCGGACAGCTTACTGCCGATGCAACGCTTACGGTAAACCGCGCCACGCTCACCAGCAACGTTACCTATGTATTGCCTTTAAAGATGGGAACATCGTCAATGGGGCAGCAGATGCAGAGCGACAGCGCCTATTCATACGTGGTTATCGACGTACCCAAATACGGCATCAGGGAGATAAAGCGCGACGCATGGAGCGCACTGTTCTGCAATAACGACAATGCCATGGGAGGCTCGGAGGATAACGCCAGCATCACAGCCATCTTCGATGACAACCCTAATACCTTCTGGCATACGGGCTGGCAGATACCGTCGTGCAACAGTTTCAGCTACAAAGGAGTAAGCGGTGACGACTACGATTACGCGCACACCAGGTCGTGGCACGCTTTCAAAGGCTTCCGAGATGCCAACAAAACCACGTTCGTTATTGACCTCGGGGCTACCCATAACATTGTGGGCGTGGGCATAAAACAGCGTGCAGGCTCGCTGCAAGACTTCAGAAGTGGCGATGTTTACGTTTCAAACGACCCCTCTTTCCTCTTTAAACCCATTGCCAACGGAGGCTCAGCGGCCGACTATAACCAGCCAATGCTCAACAACTGGACCTATCTTCTTACCATCAATGCGCCGCACGACAGCGGACAGCGCTGGTATCAGGTGGCACGACCCAAGCTGAACAACGGCGGCATTAAAGGCCGTATGGTGAAGGTTGCCGTTACACAGTCGTACCGTGACCAGAATATCAGTCTGGCCGAATTCTGGGTAAGGGAAATCGTCAGCATCGACGGCGAACCTGTACAATAGCCGTTTTGCCCTAAGCCCCAGGCGGCAACATCATACAACAGGCTGCATCTGTTTCACCTCGCGTGAAGCTGATGCGGCCCGTTTTCGTCTGCACTCCCCTGCCCTGATACAAGTTTTTGTATCATATACCATAGATGGGGCAACGCGTTTTTGCACGCTGCCCTTTGTGGTTACAGGCAAAATGTCCTGTCCTTTCGTTGTACAGATGGCTCTGTTACCTGCTTTTCCCACCACCTTTACCCCCTACATGCCATTGTTCGACGGCCGTCAGCAGCGCGTACGACGAACGTCAAACAACACGTTCGGCGGCCGTCAACAACGCTGCTGACGGTCGCCGAACAACTACTTTTTCAGGCTTATGTACCAGGCCATAGCCCACCAGGGACGCACGAAATAACCGTAAACTACTGACAATACGGATGTTATACGGTAAGAGAAACCTCACGTCACATCTTCCGTACTCTCATATTACACCTCCCTTGCCTCTGCCACATATCTCCCATAGCCTCCTGTCCACCATCAGAAACAAGCGTACACGCCCTGCATTCTCCGCACAGGATGCGGAGATTACCGCTTATATTCTCCGCAAAATTTGCGGAGAATAACCTGTTTTTTCTCCGCAAAGACTTGCAGATTTAAGGATAAACAACTAAATTTGCCACTATCAAACCTCGCGAAATATGACCGATACTCACCATACTTACATTTGGCAACATGCCGACTTACAGCAGCTTACATGGAACAGTAGCTCGTTGTGCAACCGTCTGGCCAGGGTAAACCTGCTGCGTGGCAAGCTGTTTGGCCGACTGTCGATGTTCGGATTCAGGGAGCAGAACGACGAAATGCTCGCCTCTCTCACCAACGAAATCAGCAGTTCGTCGCAAATTGAAGGCGAGTTTTTAAACCGCAACAGCGTGCGTTCGTCGGTAGCACGGCAACTCGGACTGGCGTACGAGGGTTTGCCTAAGCCCGACCATTATACTGAAGGAGTGGTGCAAGTCATGATAAACGCAACGCAGCATTATAACGACGCCATCGACAAGGAACGGCTGTTTGCCTGGCATGCGGCACTGTTTCCAACAGGATATAGCGGCATGTACAAAATAAGCGTGGCACAGTGGCGTCAGGGCGACGAACCCATGCAGGTTGTTTCGGGGCCAATGGGCCGCCAAAAGGTGCATTACGAAGCCCCTCCAAGCAACAGGGTGGGGCCGATGATGGATAGTTTTATCAACTGGATAAACAGTCCGTCACCCGCTATCGACCCTTTGGTAAAGGCGGCCGTGGCTCATCTCTGGTTCGTAACCATTCACCCTTTTGACGACGGAAACGGACGAATTTGCCGCACAATCACCGAAATGTTACTCGCAAGGGCCGATACTTCACCACAGCGTTTTTACAGTTTGTCGGCAGAAATATTGAACCACCGCAACCTGTATTATGCACAATTGGAGCGTGCGCAGAAGGGCAATGCCGACGTAAGCGGGTGGATTTCATATTTTTTGGATATGCTAAAACAGGCTTTGGAAAAGGCGTTGGCGAAAACGGAGCATACCATTCGCAAAGTAAAGTTTTGGAACGAACATCAGAATCTGGACATCAACGAACGGCAAAGAAAGGTGCTTAACATGCTTCTCGACGGATTTGAAGGCAAGCTCAATTCGTCGAAATGGTACAAAATAAACCACTGTTCGCAGGATACGGCAACGCGCGACTTAAACGATCTTGTTGCGAAAAGCATACTGAGGCGCGGCAACGAGGGCGGCAGAAACACCAGCTATGAGCTTATTCCGTTTTAAAGGCAAGCGCAAACCTCGTCCGAAAACGACCATATCCACGTTTTTATGGCTCATGAAGAGAACGCAATTCTGAAGTAGGCGTCGGGCGTTACAGGAAATATCCGGTGTTGTTTTCGTCCCGTCCCTGTCAGAATTTAAACAAAAAGGCGTAGGAAATTACAGACAAACCTTTTGATTTGCCAGAATAAAACAGTTTGAATAAAATAAAAAACAAGCGTGGCCAACGATATTTTCTTCGTATGGTCGCGCTTGTTTTATCTAACGTTTACTTTTTTACCGAGAACTTATACACGCAGTGGCTGCGGTAGGTTTCGCCGGGAGAGAGGTAGGCCGACGGCCATTGGGGCTTGTTAGGACTATCAGGATAGTGCTGCGTTTCGAGGCAGATGCTGGCATGTTTCGGGTAGCGGTCGCCGTGTTTACCGGCATTTGACCCGTCGAGGAAGTTGCCGGTGTAGCACTGTATGCCCGGTTCGTCGGTGTAAATATTCATTAAAATGCCGGTAACGGGGCTGTAAAGTGCAGCTGCTAACTTCTTATCGTTGCCCTTTCCATTCTTATATGTGTTCAGGCACCAGTTGAAATCGAACCCGCGTGCAGCCTTTACAGGTGCATAGGTTTGGCTGTTGATGTCCTGGCTTAACGCGTGCATCTTGCGGAAATCCATAGGTGTTCCCTTAACGGGTACGATGGTACCGTCGGTCATATACGTAGTATCGACGGGTGTAAAGTTATCAGCATTGATGTACAGTTCGTGGTTTTCAGCATCTGTTGTAGGCGTACCATTGAGGTTCCAGTAGGCATGATTGGTCATGTTAATGACGGTTTTCTTGTCAGTTGTTGCCGTATACTGAATATCAATAGCGTTGTCATCGGTAAGGGTATAAGTTACAACGGCCGTCACGTTGCCCGGGAAGTTGTTGTCTTTATCGGGCGAATGCAATGTAAATTCGAGCGTATTGGGCGCCGTCTGGCGGCAATCGTAAACCTGATACTGCCATCCTGTGAAGCCGCCGTGCAGGCAATGGCCGTAGTTGTTTTTCGGCAACTGGATGGTTTTACCGTCAATTGTGATGCGCCCCTGGTTGATACGGTTGGCATAACGGCCAATAGTTGCGCCGAAATCGCTGCCAAAATGCTCGTAGTCGGCATACTCAGCCACGTTGTCGTAGCCCAGACACACGTCGTGAAACTTGCCCTGACGGTCGGGCACCATCATGGAAACGATGCGCGCTCCAAGGTTTGTCATGCACAGTTCCACGCCGTTTTTGTTCGTCAGCGTGTAGAGACGGGTCTGCTTTCCGCGAATATTCGCCTCGAAATCAGAGGGGTTAAGCCCGCTCTTTGTCATTTTCCAGCCTGCCTTTATCACTGGTGCGGCAGCCACTTCAGAGGGTACATTGCCCTGAATATAAGGCCAGCCGTCAACCCAGTTAATCCTGTCCATCCACACCAGACGCCCTGCATGGGGGTCGTTAACCTTGAAACCGTGATACAATAAGAAGTCGGTTCCTTCGTCATCAGTCACTATTTCGGCGTTGTGTCCGGGGCCGGCTACCTGGCTGTTGCCTTGTAACACCACCTCAAAATGGTTTTTAAGCAGTGCCTTTCCTTTACGGTCGACGTACGGTCCGAACAAATTCTTCGCGCGTCCAACGGTTACATGGTAGGTGCTTTGCGCGCCTTCGCAGCATGTTCCTGCCGATCCGAAGAGGTAATAATAGCCACTATGGCGTTTGATATAAGCGCCTTCCATGAAGTTTCCCGCCACTTTCTGCGGCTTTACACCAGGCTTAAGGGCCAGCCCGTCGGCCGTTAACTCGGCACCATAAATGCCATGAAACGAGCCCCAGAAGAGGTAATTGCGGCCGCCATCTTCAATAAAGAAGGGGTCGATACAGTTTTTTATGCCTATCTTTCGGCTGTTAATGATGCAGCCATGGTCGGTAAACGGACCCTTTGGACTGTCTGCAACGGCAACGCCTACACCGGCATCCCATTCACCTCCCCACTCCGACTTGGCGTAATAAAGCACATATTTGTCGCCAATCTTGTTGATGTCGGGCGCCCATACCTTGCCTTTCTGGTTCCATTGAGGGCGTGAAGCATCGGTAAATGCGGTACCCTGATATGTCCAGTTCACCAAATCGGCAGAATGATAAACGGGTACATTGGGCGTGTCTTCAGTGCCATAGAGATAGAAAGAGCCGTCAGAGGCACGCAGAATAGTGGGGTCAGGACAGCTCCTGTCGATGACAGGGTTGCGGTAAACTGCCGTCTGGGCCGATACATTTGCAGCCAGAGCGAGCACTGAAACAAAAGTAAGAATGCGGTTCAACATAATTTTTTGATATGGTTTTTAGTGAGATTTATCAAGGATAATGGAGGCAAGGAGGTTAAGAAGTTAAGCCATCACTCTGACGGACGGGCCTTTTTTTATTCACATTTCACCACCTTGCGGCTCACCTTCTGCCCTCCCTGTACGGCGTTGATGATGTAAACGCCGTTCGAAAGCTCGTTTATCCACAGGTCCTTAATGCCCGATGCCGTACCCTTTCTGACGGTTCGTCCGCTTAAATCCGATACCGTCCATGTAAATGTACGACCGTCAGGTGCACTGATTTGGTAATAATTCTGACCTGCCAGCGTAATGGTGGGTTCGTCATCAGCCTGTGCGTTGATGTTCTCTATACCGGCAGCTTCGTAGGTTGTAAACACAGGAGCTTCGGCAGTAGCCGACGGTTGTCCGCCCTCTATGTAAGGCCAGCCGTTGCTGTCCCATTTAACCTGGTCGAGAAACAGCACGCGTCCTGCATCAATATTGCTTGCCTGGTACCCGTGATACAGCATCCAATACTTGCCGTTATCGTCCTTAATGATTTCCGAATTGTGGCCGGGACCGTATACTTTATTGCTTTTTTGAAGCATCACATCGAAAGGACTGGTCATAATCGGCCTCCCAGCCTTGTTGAGATAAGGGCCTTTAAGACTGGTGCTGCGCGCCACAACTACATGGTATGTGCTGCTTGCGCCCGAACAACATGACCCTTGTGAACCCATGAGGTAATAGTAACCATTGTGATAATATATCATGGTTCCTTCGATGGTATTGCGCGGAGCTATCTGGAACTTGTTGGCACCGTCCTTAATTCGCAGGCCGTCGGCCGACAGTTCTATGCCATAAATGCCGCGGAAAGAACCCCAGAAGAGATACTGTTTGCCGTCAACGTCGGCAAAATGGCAGGGGTCAATACTGTTCTGTACACCAATTTCGCTCGATATAAACAGCTTGCCGTGGTCGGTAAAGGCATCATTTGGCGTAGCGCCTGTGGCCACACCAATGCCACATTCCCATTCACCGCCCCAGGTAGACAGCGAGTAATACATCACGTACTGGCCGTTGATATACGATATTTCGGGTGCCCACGTAGCACCTCCGGCCACAAATTTGGGGCGCGAAGCTTCAGTAAAGGCTGCACCTGCCGGCCGCCAGTTCGTTAAATTGCGCGATTTATAGATGGGCGTTCTTTGCCCGCCGCCATCAGTTCCGTACACATAGAAATATCTGTCCTGACCATAAATAACGCTCGGATCGGGAAAATCGCGCTTCAAAACAGGGTTCGAGTATGTTCCTGACGATACAGCAGGCTGCGCCATTACAACGCCGGGCAGCAGCAATAGCGCTCCCAGGGTAACACCAACAAGTGTATGAGAT
This sequence comes from Prevotellaceae bacterium, assembly GCA_015256945.1. Lineage (GTDB taxonomy): Bacteria > Bacteroidota > Bacteroidia > Bacteroidales > Bacteroidaceae > Prevotella. Next base: position 43,976 of record JABZLB010000025.1, read on the forward strand.
ATGTGCATCATATAAAATTAACAGGTTATGAATAACGTTATGTAACAAACAACTCTCTTTCACATCATGATGCCTGCAAAGGTTTTCTACACCGGATATTGCACTGCGTCAACTTGCCGAAACTGTAATGTTACAGAGGTTATCAGGTTTTGGTAGTACAAATTTATCCTTTTTGTGCTGTTATCACAAACTTTTGCTTTACTTTTTTCGAAATATTCCTCCTTTTTCTATTTCGTAATAGTTGTGGCTGAACGCCGCCATGCGTTCTCCTTTACATTGTACAGGTCATTGTGCGACGGCCGTCAGCAGTGCGTACGGCGACCGCCGAACGATGGGTGTGACGACCGTCAGCAACGCTGCCGACGGCCGTCGAACAACAAGCTTTTCAAAATAATATGATTACGAAAAGGGGGTAATGTGGGAAGGATTTAATTACTCTTCTTTTACATTTACGCTTTATTTAATAAAGGAGAAGGACGTTCAGACCCCCAGCCCCCTAACTTAGGGGGCTTGTCCACACGAACAAGGGGGAACGTTTACTACTGTTCAGACCCCCAGCCCCCTAACTTAGGGGGCTCAGAAACAC
>JABZLB010000026.1 GCA_015256945.1 Prevotellaceae bacterium
ACGTCGCGGCTCTTCACAAACGTTTGCTCGTTATAGATGGGAAGTTTGCGGTCGAGCCCGTTAAACACATACAATACCTTGTTCATGATAAGGTATTTAGAGGCTCCGTAGCCGAAGGTGACGTCGCTAAAGCGAAGCGGTTGCTCTGTTCCCTTATACACATTGCCCTTTACAGTGCCCGTATATTCGCCGAGCTGGTAAGGGAATCCGCCTTGTGGGTCGGCGTTTTTCATGCTGATTGTACGACCGTAATCGTCGGCATGGTCGGTAAAAACAGCCAGTTCGTTCATCGAATAAAGCGTGCCACGATAGTTCCCAAGCAAAGGATTGCCGGGGTTGATGCGCGCAATCATATCGTCGAACCATCGTGTAAAATGGTCGGGCGTGCCCTGAAGCGACATCCATTCAAGCCTTCCGTCGCCCTTTTCGTACACTGCAACATACGAGGGTGTGTAGTTACTAAGCACCTTAAACGTAAAGGTTTGGCGAAATTCCAGCCCGTTAAGTTTGTTATGTACGATGAAAGACCCTGGTATATTGGCCACCATGTTATAGCCTGACGGCAGATTTATGGGCCACTCTAAATTGCGATCGTTACCAATTATCAGGCTTTTGCCTATCACCCAACGATAGCTGTATACTGACGTATCGGCACCGTCGCTGAAGGTTACCGCAGGATGGATGCGCAGAGTATCGCCCTGATAGAGCGTGTAATCGTCAGCCGAGATTCCCTCGACGCGCGTAACCTGCTGTAAATCCTGAAAGGCTTCACGGTCGTTGCCGCCGTAGCATGACAACAACAAAAGCGTAAAGAGCAACTGAAAAGTAAAGAAAAATATCTTTCGCATGGCGTTTATTCAAAATAAATATGACGTTTATTCAAAATAAATACGGTTTCCGTTTGCATCATATTCGGCATGTTGCTCAAAATATTGTTTGCAAAGACTTATCCAATAATCCAATATTCCCGTGGTGCCATCGTCGGTCCAGTCGGGACTTTTAATACCACTAACCTCCAGGAAAACGGCGCATTTGCGAGCCGAATACGTAATACGGCGCAGCTTACTGTTGTTATTCCACAGAGCCGGCGCGGTGTTAAGGTTTTTGGTAAAGCTAATATCCACGTACTGATATTGAGCCTGTCCCGCACCGAAATCAGCACCAGGAACGAGCCTGATGCGCATTTTATAGCTGGCAGTATCGCTCATTGCCGTTACGTGTATGGTGACACGAAGGCTGTCTTGCCACATGCCGCGACGGAAAGTCTGCTCACGATTGAACGTGTAAACGGCAGGAACAAGGCCACGGCTCGCCGAATCGACAATGGCAATCTGATAATGACGGTCACGAACGGTATCAACTTCTCCCTGTAACCGCACAGGAATGTTGAGCACATAATCGGTTATTCGCCCGCCAAGAAAATAAGCATTGAAGGCGTATTCTTCGGGGTAGTCGGCAGCATTACCAAATATTGTGCCCCTGGCTATGTTGAGGGCGGGGCGCGATGCGTCGTAAATGTCGAGCTTTTGCTCGCTGCACGATGATGTGAATATTACGATAACGGCCAGCAACAAGGCCGTTATCCATTTATCTGTTTTGCCCATAACCAAACTGTTTTTCGTATTCAGGCAACGGAAGCGTGTAAGCATCAGCAGGCACTGCAACCGTATTGCCATTATAATTACCGTCGTCAACGGCGGTCATATTCATGCGCTTGTAATAGTAAAAGAGCTGTCCCTCGCCCTTAAAATCGCAGATATACTCGTGGGTTATTTCACGACGAAGGTCGGATGGCGATGCCGAAACACCAACTTCAGCCGCTCCGCGCGCACGCTTAAGCTCGTTAAGCATGGCACGTGCGTCAATACCCGTTGAGGCATTGTGCAATCCACACTCGGCAGCAATGAGGTACATTTCACTCAATTTCAGCATCGGGACGACAGGATCGCCATATTTTTTGCTGTCGGTTACCTGCGTAGAGCGTTCGTATCGCACCATATTGATCTTGCCTCCTGCTGAAGGATTGGCAAAGAACCACACCGTACGCACATCGCCATCAGCATAGGCATGCGTGCTCTTTACAAAGTCATGGGTAAGGCCTTCATAATAGGAACGCGACACGGAAAGGATGTTATCGGTATTCAATGCAAATATCATTTCAGGTTCAAACAGTCGGTCTTGCTTTTGAATAACGCCGTAAGCATCGGTCCGTTCAATCTCATTGCTGCGGATAAAACGGAATTTTCCTGAGTTGATTACTTCCAAAGCATAGCGCGCTGCCATCGTATAGTTGCCGCGATAAAGACTGATACGGGCCAGCAATGCCGTAACAGCGTAGTAGTTCATACGCTGTAAACGGTTATACTTTACATACCTGTCGGGGAGCGACTGGCCTGTTTTCAGCGGGTCGGCAGACAATAATTGACGGGCCTTTTGCAAGTCGTCGACAAGATTTCGCAGCAGTTCGGCAGACGAAATACGCTGTCCGAGCGCAAAGCCAAAGTCGGTTTTGTAGGGCACATTTCGGGCCAAACTATCCACCATAAAAGAGGGATTGTAGAGCCTTAACAGGTCAAAATACATGAAAGCACGCAAGCCAAGTGCTTCGCCACGCATGATATTGCTGACACTTTCGGGTATGCCGACGGATGCAGCCTTATCTAATTTCAACAACAGCATGTTGTCGTTGACAATGGTATTGTACATTGTCAGGAATATATCATTATTTAATTTCTGCCCTGCATCGGTGGTATAATTGAACTTCGACCACGCCACGCGGTCGGGATTATCGTTGCTTACGGTATACTGCTGGGTTAAAGGTTCGAGCGCATACAGGGAAAGGTTGCCGCCATAAAGACTTTTTGTGCCGAGGTTGGTGTATAAACCGGTGAGCGATGACATGTATCCGTCGGGAGAAGAAAAGAGGTTTTCTTCGTCTTCTTCGCTGTCGTTGCCCACATCAAACCACGAACAGGCAGTAAGAAAAGGCAGTAATACCAACAGCAAAACAATGTATAATGGTTTTCTGAACGTCATAATTTAAAAGTTTACAAGTGCTGAAAACGTTACCGAACGCGTGTAAGGATAGGCCAATCCTCGCTCCTGGCGGATAGAACTAAGATAAAAAAGGTCGTTGGCTGTGACGGAAAGTTTAAGCATACTCATCCAACTGTTGAGCAAACGCTGACGTGGAACCATATAGCTCACACGCAAAGAGGCCAGACTTAAGTACCTTTCTTTCTGCACAAATCGCGATGTAGCCTTCGTCACGCTGTTGTCACGAATGGCCTTGTAGCGCGCAATGCTGCCGGGATGCTGCCACCGTTCAGTGAGCGCACGACGGTCATTGTTGACCATATAGTTCACATTCTCGATCTTTTCAGCCAATGTATAGTTATACTTATCAGCGCCAAACGAGTAGCCTGCATGCGTACCCATCTCCCAATTACCATATCGAAGGTTCGCGCCCATGTAGCCACGAAGCGTCGGTTCATTCATACCCACGGGCACTTGGTTACGTGCCTGCCACGTGTATGTGGTTGTTTTGTCGCGGTTTATAAATATTTCCTTACCTGTTCCAGGGTCAATTCCCAACGAGGGTACGGCATAAATAGTATTCATCGACTGGCCTTCAGTGAACAGGAATACGGTGGTAGGAGCAGACGATTGTTGCGCCTGACCGTTCACTGTATCGTTGTAACGTTTCAGGAAATCGGAAATTTTACGGATGCGATTCGTGTTATGGGCACCGTTAAATGACAAGTTTAATAGCATCTTTTTGGTTTTAACGGGCGTATAACTTACGCTGAACTCATAACCACGATTGGTTAAATCGCCCATATTGGCTTTGTAAGAGCTGAAGCCTATCGATGGCGCAATGGTTATTGTAGTAAGGTTTCCCTTCGTCGTATTGTAGTAATAGTTCAGCTCAAAGTTCAGTTTGTTGCTGAAAAAAGAGCCATCAAGGCCGATGTTTCGGTTGTACGTGCGCTGTCCTTGCAACGCAGGGTTGCCCAAAGTAGAGATGATTGCTCCGAAATATCCGCCATAAACCGATTGTGTGTACGTATACATGTTACCCGCCTGATTGCGGTTATAACTCTGACTGCCAGTGGTACCCACATTCAATCGCAGTGCGAGGTTCTGCACATTTTTGTTCCCCCGCAGGAACTTTTCGTTTGAAATATTCCACCTGAAGCCTACCGACCAATAGGAAGATGCCCGTTCATGCTTGCCGTAAAGCGAAGAACCATCGAGCCTGCACGTCATATCCATGAGGTAACGGTTGTCCCATGACAGGTTGTTATTGCAGAAAACGCCCGCCGTTCGCACCGTAGAGCGCACACCTCGTACGCGCCCAAAGCGTTCATATTGCACCGCATACGAGAGGTAATCCTGCCCGTCTCCCAGGAAGCCTGTCATGTTATAGCCGTCGGTTTCGGTTGTCATCTGACGGGCTTCAGCCCCAATAATGCCTTGCCAATCGAGCTTTCCCCACGACCTTGTATACGAAATAACGGCGTTTGCATTGTATGTTATGCCCGACGAATTACCGATATTATAACGTCCCCGGCGATAAATGACATCAGGATTTGTAGATGAATTGTCGTTATTATTGATATAAGCGAAACTGGCGGGCGACACAAAGGCATCGTTTCTACCCAGGTCATATCCCAACGAAAAGGCACCTTTCAACCGCAATTCAGGCAATATGAGCCAGTTTATACTTAAGTTATTCGTTACGTTTGCAGCTTCAGCCTTCGAGAAACTGCTCAAATACTTCGCTTCATATACAGGCGATTGTTGCGAAGCCAACACGCCAAGGGCCATCCCTGACGGGGCAAAGTTCGCAATAGACAATAAGCGATAGTAGTTGCCATCGGCGTCACGCTCCTGATAATAGGGCAGCGTGCGCGTGTAAGTTGAGAAGTTTCCGTAGGGCGAATCAGCACTGTTGGTCAGCGAAAATTGCAGATTGTTCGTGATATACAGCTTGCGTGTCTGGAACATGAGCTTTGTTCCTGCCTCATATGTCGTCCTCGTCGAGCCTTTCATAGCCCCGTCATTCGTTCCCATTCCGAGGTTAACCGAATACCTTACGTTGCCTTTCGTTCCGTCTTCACCCAACACACTGCCATCAATTATAACGGTATGCCTGCGGTTAAAGCCCATACGGAGGGGCTTTCGCAACCAATAAGTATCTACCCCATTCATCACATTTCGCAGCACTGCATGGTATGAATTAAGATTCGTTCCGCCGTCTTCGCCTGCCGAATACGGGTCAAACACACCGGCTGCCTTTTGAAATTCCAATGCCTCGGCGGCGTTCATGAGGTTATAAGATGTAAGGTCAGGCACCTGAATACCACCGTTAAGGGTATAGCTTATTTGCAGTTTGCCTGCCTCGGGATTTCGTGTTTCAATCACAATTACACCGTTGGCAGCCCTGCTTCCATAAATAGCCGACGCCGAAGCATCCTTTAATATAGTAACGTTTTTGATGCGGTTCATGTCTAAATCGTACACTTTTTGCACGCTAACTTCAAAGCCATCGAGTATAAAAACAGGCAGTGAGGTTTGTGTTTCAAGCTCACTTCGCGAAATGTCGGGCATTGAATTCTGACCCCTTAACTCTATCTGGCCGGGCACATGGTTGGGATCTGACCCAAACATACCGCGCGTATCAACCACCTGTAACGATGGTTCGAACACCTTTAAACTATTGAAAAAGCTCGTGTTATTGACCGAACGCAGCTCGTCTCCGCCCACCTGGACGGCAGTTCCCGTAAAGCTATTCCTGGCCTTTGAGTAGAAACCCGTGACAACTGTTTCTTTTAACGTATGCTCATCAGGCGTTAATTGTATGGTAATATCGGTGTTTTTCCTTGCCCTTGCTTCAAAGGTTTTAAAGCCAATATATTCTACAACAACGTACATACCAGCGTCTTTCACATCCAATAAGAACCTGCCGTCGGCATCAGTTATGCCTGTTGTCACCACCTTATATTTGGGAACCTTACTTATTAACTGCACCTTTGCACCCGGTAAAGGCTGTCCGTTCTCGTCAACAACGGTACCACGTATTACCGTTTTCATCTGCCCCGCGTTCTTTTCTACGGGTACAACAGGCGTCCTGACATCCTGAGCCAGCATGTTTAGCGGATGAACCACAGCCATAAATAGCAGCCATGACAGCGAGTTTGTTATTTTATAGCGCATAATTCTCAACATTTATTCAACGGCTTTATACAAATCAGCGGGCAGTGGAAGGGTGTACTGGCTGGCATTCACCGTGCGCATACTGCCATCAGCAGCCTGTAACGATGTAAGCCCTATGCGCTTATAAAGATAAAATAGCTGGCCTTCGCCAAACAAATCGCGGCGCGCTTCGTCAACAATCATTTCGCGCAGCATGTCCTTTGTCACGCCTGTTGCCCGGTGTGCATAGCTTACATCTTTATATCCCTGCATTTCTTCCAAACACGATAACGCTTCTGACGTATGCCCCTGTTCGTTCAAAGCCTCAGCCTTTATCAGCATCACCTCACCCAATTTAATATAAGGGATGGCAGCCGGCAGGTTAGTTGCCGTGGCCGATGCGCTGTACACGTAATCGGCAAGCAGCGTTGCCGACCCGAATTTATTGCTCATTGCATAGCCGCTGCCGTGCTGACGGAACCACGCCCTATACCTGATGTCGGAACTATTGGCGTAGATATTACGCAATATACTCGTAGTTTGTATGCCCCGCTGCTTAAACATGTCGTCGCTTAAACGGGCAAAACCGTCGGGCTTTGAGGCGATAGCGAAGATATATTCGCGCGAAAAGCTGAAATCGCTACCATAGTGTCCGGGGGTAACCCAATAAAAAAGGCGATAGCGCGACGGCATATTCTGCACATGTTGCAATACGCTGTCGGCCTGTGTTGCTGCTGCTGCGTAATTGCCTTGCCACAGTGCAACCCGCGCCTGAACGGCCTTTACGGCATAATAATTCATTTGAAACGTACGCAGCCGGCGGTCAAATTCGCCCATGCTAACGGTGGTATACCGCGGTTTCAATATCGGGTCGGCCGTCTTCAACAACTGTGCAGCATGTTCCAAATCGGCATTTACGTGCTGTAAAATTTCTGTTGTCGCAAGGGCTTCGGGGGCTTTTGTGTCGAACTTTGTAAGATAAGGCAATCCTCGATAGCCCGCATCGGTTGCAGGGGCTGGATGGAAAAGGCGTAACAAATCAAACTGAACCGCAGCACGAAGCGCATAGGCTTCGCCCATAATTATATTCTTTTGCCCCGGATGTGTAAAAACAACCTTTGTACGTTCGCCCTCACTAATTAGCTTGTTGCAGGCCATAACCACGCGGTATGCCGCATGCGTCATCGAATCGATACGGGCCGAAAGTGCTGCGTCGCTAAAGTTAAGCTGCGATGCTGCCATCGTAATGGCATCGTGTGGAGCCATATCTTGATTGGCAAATTCCATCATTTCGAGCGTCAGTGTACCACCATAAAGGTTGCGCGAACGCATGAGATTATAGCAGTCGGTAAGCGCATTAACAAAGGCTGCATCGTCATGAAAGAACTTCTTATCGGTAATTTGCTGTTCATCGCCCGTCTTATCGAAGTAGCTGTTACATGATGACAGCACCGCAACTGGCAGCAAAATGAGGGAAAATATTGTCTTTTTCATTCGTCCGTTTCTCTATCAAGTTAAAACATAATGCTTGCCGACAGCGTAAAACTGCGTGTTAACGGGTAGCAAATGCCTTCGGGAACACGGGCCGATCGCCACGTAAGCAAGTTGCTCCCCTGCAACATCCACTGTATGTTATCAACGTATTTACTCTTAAACTTCAGCGTACGGCCCAACCATAATGAGGACCACTGTAAGCGGTTGTCGCTGTGCAGGGCATGTGTAACCGTAAGATAATCAACCACTTTGTTACCCGTAACACCGGTAAAGCTACCACCAAGCCCCCACTTTTTCCAGGCCATCAGCCATCCTATACTGCCACGAAACGTCGACTGCCCCATGCCATACATCATCAACGGTTGCTTATTCAGCACGTTTTCGTTGAAATAAGCAGGAATATCGGCCATACCATTATGATTATACCGCATGGCCATCCACCCATCTACCAACACATTTTTATACGTAAAAAGCCTGTCCGAGGCCGTCAGTTCAAAGCCTGTGTTTATCACTTTGCCTCCATGAGCTGCCTGCGTATAGAAACCATCAATAGCCGGTAACGGTATAACAACCAACTGGTTGCGTGCACTGTTGCGATAAAATTCGGCATGAAAATGGCCCGTCTCCGTTGTCATATCGGCACCTGCAGCCCACATCAGCATGGTAACAGGCTTTAAACGGGTATTCGGTTTCGCGCTGAGGCGCGACCCAATTTGGTAATAATTGTAAATATATTCGTCGTTAATGTTGTTGGTGTATGTGTTGGTAAAGTCGGAATAACTAAATGGAACCACACCCGTTGTACCACTTTCTATGAAAAGGCGCAGCGTTTTCACGCGGCTATTCTCCAGCCAAGGCTCGTTGTGCATGTTCCAGTAGAGCTTGCCTGCCCAGTAAAAACGCGAACGCTTTTCGGGAGCAAGCAGGTTGGAACGGTTCAAATTGCCCGACAGTTTTATGCCGTATCGGTGACGAAACATATAGTCGACATTCGCAAAAACGCGCATGGTACGTTCAAAAAAACGATGGGCCGACGGTGCCTGCAGCGTGTCGTAGCTCTGCGTAAACGTAATATAGGCCAGCCTATCGTTCAGAATTCCGCGTCCGCCATAAGCCTCACCCGTGCTGTGTCCGTCAAAAAGGCTGAAGCCTAAAGCCGAAGAAAGAACACCCTTCCCTATATTGGCGTGATGGCTTAACGACGCTCCGCCCTCGTAGGAGGTATATCCTGAACGGCGGATATGGTAAGTGCCGTTGGCCCGCAAGTCGGTATTGGCAAGGAAAACAGCCGATGAAGGCGATATAAAATCGTCGTATCGCACAAACTGCCGCACATAGCTGAAGTTACCATTCAGCTGCAGTTGCCAGGGCAGCACAGCGCGTACACCGAGCCTGTCGGTAAGCGTAACCGTACGTTCCTTGAAGAACGAACCCAGCGAATGCTCATACAGCGGGTTGGGTAACGGCCTGCCGTTGACATCAACAAAGGGTTGCAGCGCACCCTGCGCATCGTAAGGGCTTTCAGTTCCCTGAATGAGGGCCATATCACCCCATCGTCCGAAGTTAGACTTACGGGCGTTATAATAGTCGAAGCCCATATCATTATACACATCAATGGCTTTGTGACGATAGCCTACATACGAGCGCAAACTAAGGTCGTTATTGCCCGAGCCCTTCATTACACCCCTGCCGGCAGGCGAGAAAGTTGCCGTAAACCTATACGAAACCAGTCTGTCGCCACCCCCCACATCAATTTGATGACGTTGTGTAAAGCCCGTCTGGAGAGGCTCTGAAAGCCAGTTTGTGGGGCCTGCTACGTTTTTTTGCTGCGCCGTGTACGGGCTTTTGTCGGCCGAAAGCAATGTAAAGCCGGCACGATACGATACTTGAAGCGGCACTGCCGTGGGGCGCACGGTTTGAATTTCAACCACACCGTCAGCGCCATGTATACCGCATGCCGCCAGATTAACAGCATCGGTTATTACCCTGATTTCCCTAATGTCACTTACATTCAGGGCACGGGCTACGTTAAGCGGAACGCGATTGCCATCAATTAAAAACAGAATGTTACGGCTGGCCGCACGTGATGCCCAACGGGTAAAACCTCTGACGGCCGATTCGTCAGGAATATATCCGGGAACATCGCCATGATATGCGCGGTCGGTAAGCACGAACGAAGGCTCCAATACCGACAGGGCATACCAAAAATTATGTTGACTAACCTGCTGCAGTTCGGCCGAAGTAATTACTCTATCTTCGGCAACACTAAAAATAAGAAAACAGGGAGAAAAGGCAAAAACAACAAAAGCTGCCAGAAACCTCCTTATTCTGTTCATAAATATTCACGTTTATAACGACAAAGTTACTACAATTCCCTTAATATTTTTAAAGATTATGCTGTGATTATAAAACAATTAGGGAAAATACTTAAAAATAGGTATGATACCCTGCCAAACCATAAACTACAACTTTAAACGGGTACAACGAAGGGACGAAACCGGGTGACGCATGCCGTACAACAGACTGTTTTATATCTTTAAAAAAGCCTGACCCATCACCAAAAAGGCGTAACCCGAAATGTATAACAGCATAATGGTGCTTGTTTAACACCACAGTGAAAGGCAGATTATGAAATAAAGGTCATTGTGCGGCGGCCGTCAGAAGTGCTGCCGACGAACGTCAAACAACACGTACGACGGCCGTCAACCACGCTGCTGACGGCTGCCACACCCTTACCTTAACAGCCTGAACCGAGTAACATAAAGACAAAAACCGTCGGAGAAATAGATATAACAAAAAACCGGAATCGACTGATTCCGGTTACAAAACAATGATATTTATCGTTGTATTACTTACTTCCCTGCCTCCGCGGCCCGTCTTAACTTCCACTTATAAAAGGCATGCCACCAACGGCTAACGGGCCGTCCCCATACCGTTTCGGATGGAAAGTCGAGTGCAAAATGCAGGTTACGGTAAGTTTCAACAAAATACTGCCGGTAAGTAGACAGCCCCCTAAAGGCATAACGCTCATCGTAAAAACCGAAGTTGCCACTGTGAATAATCTCTGAAAGCAACAACCGGCCTATGCGTTCGTTGGGTTTTACGAACAAAAAATCGTCGTCTAAGCCAAGCACGTCCCGCATAATATACATTACGGCAGAGGCAAATTTAAGCATGCCCGTATGGCGGAGCGTACCGAGAACCTGTTGTTTCTCATCGGGTGTAAGCCGGCGACGCAGCAGGTAATAGTAATCAATCATCTGTCGTAAGCCTATGCCTTCAAAGAAAAAATGGTGCATCAGGTGCGACAACTGAAAGACAACGTTAAAACTATTTGTCGGTATGCAGATGGTTCCCAGGCCATCAGGCAGCTGCACCATGTTCCTGAACTGTTCGTCTTTATGGTCATCAAACCACCGCCTCAGACGCTTTTCGTGAACGATATTACCCATAAACGAAGGAAAAAAATGCAGTTCGACAGGTGTTTTCATAACGTTAAGTTCGATATGATGGTAGCCTATTTCGCCCTTATTATCCTGCCGACGGGCAATTTTTATGAGCTTTGTAATTTCGGGATCAACCGTCCAGAAATAATGTTTACGTTGGGTTTGTACATCTGTTTGTCCGGCATCGGTAGATGCTTCAGGCCGAATCTGGCACCAAATATCAATATCTCCCGATGTGCGCATGTAAGGATCGGGATACATTAAGGCGTTGCCCTGCCCTTTTAATACACAGCTTTTAACAAGGAAATCGCGATAAAGACCTGTGGTCAATGCCGAAGCATCGCGGTAAACCTGTATATTAGCCTTTTTTATAGCTGCATATGTAGCATACCATTTCAAAATAGTTGCGCTCGAAGGTTTGTGGGCTGAATCGCCCATACGCGCCAATCCATGGTACAATACGCCGGCAATGGCCTGCTTTCGGCCAAACAACAACAATTCGTCCCAATCAATATCACTGACTGAATCGGGAACAGGGCTGTCCTCGTTTAGGGAATATCTAAGAAAATCTAAATGGGCTTTTACGCTCTTTGCTTGCATTGAAACAGGAACTTAACCTTGATGTAAATGGAAAAAACGTTTCATAAATAGAATATAAACTACCGATAACACGGCTATCTGTAATAGCAACGTAAGGTAACCCGGGCAAGCAACGTACCACACACAGCATATAAGCTGGACAACCATATAAAGCGATGATACGGCGACATGGGGCACATGCAGCTCGTTTGCCATAATCTGGTACAGATGTTTACGATGGGGCAGCGATATTTTTTCGTGCAGCATGAGTCGGTGAATAATCGTAAGACACCCGTCAACACCATATACAACCAGGAACGACAGCAAGGAAAGGTCGCGCGTTTGCACGATAATGAAACCAAGAGAAAACAGTATGATAAAGGCGATTGAAACAGAACCTACGTCACCTGCAAAGCATTTTGCACGGGGACGGAAATTAAAGAAACAGAAAACAACGTCGGCCAGCAACGTAATTGTAACCAATGACGACACCCAGTGAGCCAATGATTCCCCGGCCTGCATAGTATGAGAGTTCAGTGTATAAAGAATAGCCGTAAGCACTACCAACGAATAACCGCCTGTTATGCCGTTGATACCGTCCATGAAATTAAACACGTTCATGGCTCCTGTGCAGACAATTAGCCCGATAACAACAAAAAAAATGATATAGGAAAAAGATGCGGAGGTAGCACACAAACCATTGCAAACCGACAAAACAAGCTGACACAGCAATAACAAAATGCCAATAAACTGCAATGGCAAACGTAATAAAGGACTTAACGAATGGATGTCATCAACGAAACTTAACATCGAAACAATGCTAAGACCAACAAAAAATAATGGGTAATGGCAACCAGAAAGCAGGAACCATACCCATGCACCAAGATAGAAAATAATACCTCCTCCGCGAAGGGTTATAAACTTAGACGAGCCGCGTTCTGACGGTTTGTCGATAATATTATAATGGTCGGCAACCCTGAAATAAACTATTTCGAGAATAAAAAGAAGCAGAAATATAATCGCTAAACGCCACATTTTTATAATTGTTTTAATATAGATTCGACCCGAGTAAGCTGTTTTCTTTGGCTAAAGGAATAAAAAAAGAATGGCTTTCACACCATCTACAAGAACAAATAATACTTATAATTACAGCTATATTGTATTATTATTGATAATATCACTGATTTTATAGCTTCCTCCTTGCTTTATTATTTTTACCCGATATGAGTTTTCGGGTTGCCTGCCAAAGGTTATCTTGTACCAATTATCACCTATAAACACCATCTTCATATTGCGAATATTAACCTCCGGATTATCGTCATTGCCGCCAGTTACAAACATCCATATAGCAAGACAACCTCCATCTTCGCAATCATATTCCTCTGAATATATCTTTTCTAATTTATGAATGAACCCTGTTGTCAGGCAGGACATTGCAACGCTGTCACCTCTATTTAACGAGCCTCCCAAAATATAACTTTGCATAAACCTTTTATAAAAAGAAACGACAGCCTCTGTTTCAGGAGAACCTTTTAACAGTTTTTCGTTTACAATATGCTGATTTCGGGAAGTAGTATCGTCATAATTTTCGACTTTTGTATTTGTAAAGTCTTGGTTTCTCTTCTTAATAACGTTGCAACTTATTAGGCCTATACTTAATAATAAGATTTTTATATAAACTTTAAGTTGTTTGCTCATCACCTCTCTTATGGAATAAATTGTTAGCGTGAGCTTAACAAACCCATATTATTTTAATATGTCACATTCCTGAACAGGCATGTAAGGACCGTCTTTTGTCTCAAAAATCACGGTGCCAGAAGCCAATACATCCATCGAATGCCAGACGCCAGCGGGAATATGAATGCCGTAATTATCCGCCTCAACACTTAGGATTGTTTCTTCTATAATTTGCTTTTTATCATTATAGAACTTCATTTTCAGTTTACCTCGCAACAGGATATAGGTTTCGGATGTATGCTTATGACGATGAATGGGGACGACAGTTCCCGGTTCTAAAGCATTTAAAAGTCGCTGACATGGGGCGTCAAGAGAGTCGTGAAAGTTGTAATTCATCCGCAGTCTGCCGGCTTCTTTCGCCTCTGCCGTAACCTTATCGAGCAGGCTTTTGTTGATAATCTTCATCTATTTATTGCGTTTAAACCTATTCCCTATTGCGTTTGAAGCTGCTTCTTGTTACAATTAAAGCTGCGAATGGTATAAGAAAGACCTTCACGTGCCGACAATGGCATTTTATCAATTTGCAGTGCACGCTTTATCTTACTGTTGTCAACCACATAATTTTCTGTAAGCTTTGACAAACGTTCAGTGGTTAAAGGCAGATGTAAACGGTCACCGATATTGGCCAAAAATGTCATGGCTCCGCACCCGAACTTCCATATTCGCACCTTGCGCCCTAAACAATCGCCTATAATTTCAATCAGCGTGTTGGTAGACAAAGCCTCATCATCAGCAAGGTTATAAACACCACTGTTAGCATTGTGTTCCAAAAGCTGCTCAACAACAAAGCATACATTTTGGATAGAACAGAAAGAACGCTTGTTCTCGAACGCACCTAAAGGCCATGGAAGACCCTTGCTTATTACTTTAAATAGCAAATTAAGATTACCTTTATTGCCTGGTCCGTGCATCATACAAGGGCGTAGGATATAGACCTGCCTGCCATCAGTTTGGGAAGATGGTGCCGATTGCCATATGTCATTTATTTGTTTTTCGGCAGCCGCCTTGCTTTCGCCATACGGACCTTTAGGCGCAGGTGTGACATCTTCGGTAAGTATATGGCCCGGAACTTTGTCGGCCGCAGCCTTAACTGACGAGAAAAAGATGAACTTCTTTATATCCTGATGTTCCATGAAGTAGGTAAAAACTTTCATGGTTAAATCTCTGTTTACCTTAAAATAAACATCTGCTTCAGTCTGGTTTTTGGTATCATGAGCCTTCCCTGCCAGATGAATGATGGCATCAACATGAGGTAACCGTCCGCTTTCAAGGTCATTCCATACATAATTTCCCGTGCGCCCCAGCCCAAAGATAGTATGCCCTTTTGCTTCCAAATAAGGCACAATATTCTGTCCTACAAAGCCATGGCAACCTGTTATCAATATATTCATATCAGTATAACTTCTCTATTTCGTTCCAAACAATATGATTTTCAAAATTCTTACGCACCCATTCACGAGCCTTCTGCCCGTCAACACTGCTGCGTGCATCATGAATACTACGGATAGCATCGGCAAGTTGTACCACATTATGCTCAACAAACAGTCCGGTTATACCTTCCTGAATGGAATCGCAACAGCCAGTAGCGCGCGTCGTTATAACAGGAACCTGCATTGACTGGGCCTCTAATACACCCGTGGGAAAACCCTCACGATATGACGCTAACACGTAAACGTTCATCATAGCATAGAAGTATTCCATATCAGAATTTTGGAAATCGGTCCATACTATTTGTGTATCGTTCTTAATATCTTGCTGTACATCATCGGGAAGAGCATCCCTAACCTCAAACATACCAACCAAGAGGAGCTTATAATGAGCATTGGCTTTCTTCACATCACGGAAAGCACGTACCAACTCTATAATGCCTTTATCGCGTACTAATCGCCCAGAATAGCCTATAACCCAATCGTCATCTGCTATTCCCCACTTTGATTTCATACGCGATAACTTCTGTGGGTCTATATTGTCGGGGTTGAATTTACCTTCGGTATCAATGCCACAACATGTACCTTTATGTAGTATAATCTGTTTGGATGGGGAAGCCAGATGATCGTGTATAGAGTGTTGCAGAACAGAAGGAGACACGCAAACGATTTTCGTTGCGCACAAAGAGGCAAGCCTGTCAACGCTCATCAGAATGAAACGCTTCAGTCCATGTGACGTCTGATAAACAAGACCATGACGGAAATATATCCGTTTAGGAACTCGCATCAGCCATCCTGCAATCATCGACAGAAGGCCGCCTTTAGGCGTATGCCCCACAACAATGCCGATTTGCTTTTGTTTAATATAACGGCATATCCCTATAACGGTCTTAATATCCTGGATAGGATTGATTGATCTGAGAACTGGTAATACCCGATAATCAAAATCATTTTCTTTTGCATATGCCGCCAAATACTCAGATTCAGAACATACAACAAAGAACTTATAGCCCTTATCCTTAAAATATTTAAATTGCCCTCCGATAAAATACGGAAGTACAAAATAAATATTTACAACGTGAAGTATGTTATTATTGCAGTGTTTCATAATGTATTATTACCCAATCCAAAGAAAGAAACTATCAATAAACAAACATAAAGCAAAATATAAATTTCAATAATTATAAAATTGAATCCCTGATATAATTATTAAAACTCTATACGTTCAAAAGGAACATTCCCTATTTTTGCAGCATATTCAGGGAAGGCGCTTTTCCACATTCCCTCATGCCATAGACTATAAACTTTCAGGGAATTGCTAATTAGGTAATAATCAGTAAACATTTTGATGTTCTCAGTATCATCTGTCTCACCTGCTGTATCAATATGTTTTACAGTACCGGGTACAATATACACAGAAGGAATTTCCTTTTTAATACGATCAATAAAGACCATTGAATCAGAAGCAATCAGAACTCTTGCATTCTGATGCTTTAATGCAAGCTGTTTTATTGAATCGATAGCAGAACTAATCATCTTCTCTTTACTCTCGTCTGATTTCAACTCCGGATTTATGCCTGTCTCGGTTTTATCACCTAATAAATTCATGAAACGCGTGTGGATTGCAATATATGAATCCCCTATTTCAGCTTGGAAACGATCTAAATAAGTTTGAAGATAAGCTGTCGGTTTAAATAATTCACGGTACAAATCGCCCCATTTATAGTCAGTTTTAAAATGATTATTAACCTCATCTAAGGAATTAAAACCATAATAAAAATGAGTTTCACGCTTGCGTTCTTTCATCAAACGATATGGATTTGAGATTTCACCATAAGCTATAACATTGTTAGATGAAAACAATCCAAAATTCATTTGCGACTCTTCTATAAGCCAATTATACTGTGCTGGAGCTAAATATTTACTTAAAACAAATGGGTAAGTCCAATTAATTTTGAAATCTTTCCCTTGTGCTTTTGAAATGGCATATATGGTAATGAGTCCTTTAAGACGATCAAACATTCCACCATGAGGTATTCTTCCATCTACCATAAAGATGTATGGTTGCTTATTACCTCTCTTATAAAGCGAAAAACCTTTCTGCAATATAAGCATAAATTTCATCAAAGGCTCACGATAACAATAATCTATTAGAACAACTATAAAGTCCCTTATCTTCATATTTTAATATTTCAGTCCTCCATAAAAGAGAATATTTACAATTTTATTCCGCCGTGAAATTCGAACTATATAATAACACAATACACATAAAATAAAACCAGTGAAAGGAACAAATATGAAATCAACCATCATTGGAGAGGTCTGTATATTGTCTAATTTAATAAATGCAGAGAGTATTCGTTCTATTAAAAAGGTTTGAACAACATAGATGCCCAATGTATACTGTCCTATAACACTCAAACGAGACAAAGAGACCTTTAAGAAGTTGCTATGTATTGAAACTTTATCTAAAAGCTTACAGCATCCTATTATTGTTATTGATCCAAAGAATCCGATAAAAGTTTGCATTAAAAATTTTATCGGTGAATGTATTATAAAATATAAATCAACTTTCTCACATGGAGACGTCCACTGATTACAAATAGCAATAAGGAAACAAAAGAGGGATATTAAAAATAAAGGCGTTTCATATATATTTATTTTACGTTCGTGTTTATGAAACAGATAACCTATACAGAAATAGAAATATAAAAAGTTCAACATTAATGTACCACCATGAGGAAGAACCAATAAAAGTAACCATGAAATTAAAAAAACTATTTCTACTGGCAAGCTTATATATTTACAGATACGTGCAGTTAAGTAACACAAAAACAGAGTTCTCAGGAACCACACACTTCCAATCATTTCGTTTACGCCCCCCCTAAACAACGACATTGAAAGTATAGTGCACGATAAAACAGGAATTAGTAACTGACAAAACTTTTTTGATATAAGTTTAGAAAATGAAAGCTCTAAGCTATTGAAAGAAAAATATCCACATACCAACATAAATAAAGGCATATGAAAAGAATAGATAACAGGCCTTACCACACTTAGAATGGAAGGTGCCATTGCATAGCAATGCCCTATGCAAACAAGTAAGATTGCTACAAACTTTACCAAATCTAAATATACGACCCTATCTTTTATCATTAGACATTAACGTTTGATAAACTTTTTCATATCCATCAACAGTCTTATTGATATCAAACTGTAAAGCACGATCAAAACATCGGCCTGCTATCTCCTTATAATAGTTCTCATCCTCTGCTAAACGATTAATTTCCTTAGCCAAGGTGTCCGCATCCTCGTGTGGAAACAGAATACCGTATCCTTCTGTTACCTCACGTAAACCGTTAACATTAGAAGCAATGAAAGGCTTATGCGCGCTCATTCCTTCAACGTTACTAAGACTT
This sequence comes from Prevotellaceae bacterium, assembly GCA_015256945.1. Classification (GTDB taxonomy): domain Bacteria; phylum Bacteroidota; class Bacteroidia; order Bacteroidales; family Bacteroidaceae; genus Prevotella. Next base: position 18,301 of record JABZLB010000026.1, read on the forward strand.
AGTCCCTCCCAATGAGACGACATGACGATAACATCAGCTGCTTTCAATACGTTAGGAATATCAGTACGCAAACCGAGAAACCTTACATTGCCGGTAATTCCTAAGGATTCCACTAGTTGCTTTACATCGTCCATGCGGTCACCAATTCCTGCAAACCAAACTTCAAACTTTTCTTTATCTAATAAGTTTAAGGCCTTAACTATCGTACCTTGATCTTTCGCAGTTCTAAAACCAGCGACCATTAATATTGCGTTCCTATCTTTCTTTAATGACAGAAGCTCTGCATCAGGAACTGCATTACTAATAGCCTTAACATCTACTCCATTATTAATTGTTGAAATTTTATTATAGCGTGAATTCGTTTTGTTAAGCCAATCTCCACCCATATACTTTCTCAACTTCATCTCAGCAATTGTACTAATACAAATAATATGTTGATATTGTTGATACATCCAGCTTTCCACAGGTGCATACCACTTCCAATCGCGCTTACGATTGGAAGTGGTATGTTCTGTGGAAACAAGCTTTTTGTGCGTAAACAAATTTGCAATTGCAACAAAGAGTTGTGGCGAGGAATTATGTGTATGAATAATATCATACCCACGCATTACTTTTATTAATTTTAAAATATAAAAAGGATTATATACCCCACGACCCAAAGTATAAATCGTTGTGTTTGGGCTTTCTCTCTTTAATTTTTGCATCAATGGAGTATCGATGCCGTTAAAAACACACAAATCAACCGTATAACCTAAGGCTTGTAACCGTAGTATCAAATTAACTACCAACATTTCGGCCCCTCCCATTTCTAAGGAGGTTATGACTTGAAGTATTTTCATTACTTAGATCAAATTTAAAAATCTTAGTATTTTACGAATCCATATTCTTTCAAAACCCAAAGCATCTGTAACAATTACCCCTCTATATGAATTAAAAGTATGGCATCCTATGTTTAATTTTGGATGTACCGAATATAATCTTCTGATTTCTTTAAAATTTAAATTAGCTATGTCAGTGACTTGGAATGTTACAGCATGACCATACTGCGAATTACACTCTTGAGTAGGACGAATAAGACTCTCATTATCATAAAAAAAAGCTCCAGACATACGAGCTACATTTTCTCTAAATACCAAAGCTTGTTCATAAACAAATTTTTTCTTATTTGGTGACCATTTATAGATATGTAAAATATTCCCATTAGGATTCTTTCTTGGAGTACAAAACAAAAATACCTGATCCTCATAAAACAAAGGAACAGCATCTTCTACTCCCTCATCTAAGACACTACCCAAAAGCGAAATTCTATTTGATTGGGGAAAATATTTATATATATTTAAGGCCCCACTCTCTCCATTTTCTGGTAACATATACACAAAAGGTTCAACTGTGTCATTTATATTAGAATCTAAATCTGATATAAACAAAGATAATTCATCTTCCTTTCTTATAATATAAGGGAAAGAAAGATGTGTTGACAATTCTAATACCACTTCACATTTTAAAAGGGATTTCGTTTTTCTATCAATTGTTAACTTTGAAATTCTCCCTTTACTAGAAGGTTTATAAAATTCTTCGACTAAAAGAATAATCTCGTTATCCGTTATATCTAAAATAAAAGGGTCTGCAAACCACGATTTTTTATAACTATGTTTAATCCAATTCACATGAATAGTAGAACCATTTAAGATATCATTCATTTGGGTCTGAATGAAACCTACGTTCCACCGTTCTTCTGTTAACTTTTTTATCTTTTTCTTTAGAGAAAAAATTAAAGGGGGCATAATGTTCAATATTTAAAAGAAAATGGTAAATATAAATTTTTCATTAAAAATATTTTCTATTATTTCATAAAAAGTATATCTTTAATATGTAATAAAAAACCTAACGGAGCTATGATATACCACCCATATCTAAGTTTCGGATAAGTCTTTTTGCCGCTATTACACAATCTAAAACGCCAATAGTTAATCGCGGCTTTTATCTTATAAATAAATGGAATATCTGTTTCAACGATCTCTGCATAACACATCATTGAGCCTACAGGACTTTTCATACGTATTTTTACAATTTCAGATGTGAGTCCGCCATCTAAATAATCTCGATAATAAATAACTTTATCAAATAAACGTAACTTATACTTCTTTGAGATTCTATTAAGAACTAAATCTTCGGGACAGAATAACTCATCTTTTATTTCAGGGAAAGGAAATTCACGTAGAACTTGAGTTTTAAAAACTTCACACATATCACCTTTAAATCGATACTTATAACGCATTTCAATGGAAGAGACATCCATTGATAGAGGATATGTCCAAGTACCAATTATTGTACCATTATGGTGAGCCATAAATCCACATACACCTCCTATCGAAATATCATCTTTTATTTTTATATATTCTTGATTTATATTAAACAGAGAATCTTTAGGCAAACTATCATCACTATCAACAATCAAAATCAAATCTCCCTTCGCAATAGCAATACCTACATTCAACGCCGTATGTTTTCCACCATTCTCTTTCTTTTTATAAACTATTTTTATTCTACCCTCTTCTTTTAGGCTCTGGACTATATTACTTGTTGAATCCGAAGAACCATCATCAATAACTACCCATTCAAAATCATTGAACGTTTGTCGAATTAAACTGTAATATACATTTTTTATTAGACAACCTCTATTATAGGATGGAGTAAGAACTGTTATCATCGTCTATAAAATTTATTTGTTGCATAGTTATGATCATATTCATATAGCTCATAAATTAGGTCATTATCCCGTACTCCATTTGTAAGAAACGTCTTATACGGAGACAGCATATTGCCCCATTGAAAAACAATTCGTGTAAATAATATAAAACAAACAATCGGTATAATAATTTTTTCAACTTTAGTATTATGAGAATCAGAACAGATTGTCGAAATAGTAGCGATTGGTCCTATAAGGTAATACCAACCTAATCTTCCTCCATTTAAAGACAAGACAAAAAGTAATAATATTGCGCAAAATCCTAAAGAAGCATTTAATAGCACAATACTTTTTTTATCAACAGGTATTATAAAATAATTCTTTAAAATAAAAAATAAAAAAAATATAGCTTCTATTATATATTCGTATCGAAAACCAATATCTCTTTCAATATAATTATCTGTCCTCACTTGCATATCCATAACTCCTCCATATATTCGAAACAGTGAAGATGGGCCTCCAGAAAGCCCCAGAAGAAGGCACATAATCATAAAGGTTATAATAAATTTAGGATTAAATTTCTTAATAGGAATAAAATAAAGAGGTAGTAATATTATAGCGGAATTATGAAAAGAAGCTGCCAATAAAATACAAAAGATAAATTTTAAAAAATTACGCTTATATACATACTTAATTCCTATCCATGCAATCCCCACACCTATCATTTGCCGTAAATACGTAAAAGTGAAGAAGAAAAAAAAACCCATAAACACTAAAAGCGCAAATGTATAATTATTACAATATCTCTTGAAAGAGATATAATAAAAGATGTAAATTACGAAAGTAATCGTTAAAATAAAAAAATATCTATTACTTGTTATATAGGATATTAGAATATTAAGATTTATATATCCCAATTCTTTAGGAAATAACTTAAATATTAAAGCTTCATCATAAATACCATGGCCTTTTGTAATATCTGCAATATTATCAAAAAGTTCACTATATATATAGCGATCATACCCCCCTAACATATCAGAAATACCAACAAATACTGCTAAAAAAAGAAAAGATAAGATTAGACTGTATTCTTTACCACTTTTTTTTGCAGCCAGATTAAGGAGGAAAACTATAATAAAGAGAAGGAAATACAATAACATAGGACATCTAAATACTATAAATAATAAATTGGAATTTAATTAGAAACATTTTTATTACATAAGAAAATGGGCTTATTATAATATATCACTAAAAAAACGAAATATTTCCTTTGAAATAGACCTATGATCATGGAATTTAAGAACGCTCTGTCGACCTTTCTCAGCGATTAAAATATATTTTAATGGATCTAAATATATTTGATCTAAAAATTTAATAATTTCACGGACCTTATTATATTGTAAACATGAAATCTGATCTTCAACTGCAATGTTTTCAAAAGCGTACCATGATCCAATTACCAGTAAACCATTTGCTATCGCATCTAAAACTTTCCCCTTTGTTCCTGTCCCTAAACAAATTGGTGTTATTTGAATGTCATATTTTATAATCTCTTCTACATAGTTTGATACGTTCTTTTTGTGTATTACTTCATAGCCTGCCTTTGATAGAAGGTTAACATGTTTTTCCCATCCTTCTCCTAAATAGGTAAAGATATAATGCTCTTTTAGATTATTTTTCACCTCCTTTTTACATAAATAATTCAACAATTCATCTGCATCTTGCTGCATATATAGATTATATTGACCCGCAATTAATAACTTTATTTTAGAAGAAAATGAAATTCGTTTTATTGGATAAGCTACTTGATAATGAGGATGAAATATAAAGTGAGCCTGAATATTGGGAGAGATTTCTTTCAAAAACTGAACATCTTTTTCACCAACTAAATGATAATGAATATTAGAGGTAGTATCAAAATTTTTCTCCATTTTTAAAAACTTGGGATACATAAAAATCGATCTCCAAAATCTCGTTTTATTATAAATTGCAAAACGTTTTCCCAACATTCGATAGTAATACAAAGACTCACAATCGGGAAGAGTATGTACTCTTTTAAATTTAGCCAATTGAGAACTAACTTGTGACAGCTCTTCCCCATAAATCCATATCCCATCAAAATCTTTTTTAAGTATTGTATTAAGCTGACTCTTCCTTAATCTAATATAATTACCTAAAGGCTTCTTTAGAAAAAGTCTAAAAAAAAGAAAATATTTAATAATAAGATTATACCATTTGGGAATTGATAGCAAATTAATTTTTAGATCTAACTCTTTCGAAGTTTTTAAAATTTGGGAGGAACTTAGTGCATTTAAGTTGTAAGAATAAAGTTCGACTTCAATTTTCTTGTCTCTACCCAACAATATATAATAAGGTAATGCACTTGTACCCCGTATATTCTCGGGTGCAGGCGTCATCACAGATATCATTATTATTTTCATCAGCTGAAGATATTTATAGTTTATCAGAATAAATAATTAACAGTTAATTTGTAATAAAACAACTCTATTCCACATCATTATCTAATTAATTAGAAGTCTGTTTTATCCAAAATAAGATTATCAAATAACTTTATCCACTGCGGCTTGATATTCTTTTCTGAAAATCTTTGTGACACAACAACAGAGGCTTTGCCCATTTTGCATCTCAGATCTACGTTTTCTATCAGTGTACAAATAGCTTCTGATAGTTTTGAGATATTACCAACATCATTAATGACTATCCCATTAATGTTGTCTTCAACTATTTCTCCAGGCCCATTAGGACAATTATATGTAATGATCGGAAGTCCACATGCTTCTGCCTCCGTTATTACAAGTCCAAAACCCTCCTCTCGTGAACTTAAAACAAAAATAGAACTATTAGAATATTCTTTCTCAATATTTTTAGAGCGCCCCCTGAGCAAAACAGAGTTAGATAAATTAAGTTCAGTAACAAGATTTTCTAATTCTCTTCTTCTTGTTCCATCTCCGAAAATTGACAATTTCCAATCTGGATGTTTCTTAGAAACTCTATTCCAACTTCTTATTAAGAGATCAAAGCCTTTTGCATACTCTAGACGACCGACCGCAATAACATTTTTTTCCTTACAATTAGATATTGTAGAAGAAGTTATCGTTAACGGATTATATATTTGTGTTACATTATTCACAATCTTATTCCATAAAGTTAAATCTCGCTTAGATAATGTAACTATATAATCATACTTACGCGCATAAAAATTTCTCCTCCAGGTATAACATTTACCTATAATATGACCTAATAATCCTTTATGCTTTTCTAAGGCTAACACTTTATAAAAATCATATGAGAATCGAAATTCAACGATTTTCTTGCTCCCATCATGAATTTTATAAAGGAAAAATAATTCCATCCCCCCTAAGGAAATTACTATATCAAATCTGTTACCATATAAAATAGCTGATAATTTCTTAAAACATTCTCTTTTAATTTTAATTTTATCTAAAGAGGGATCAATCCCAAGATCTAACCTATTAACTCTATCATCAAGACTAAAGAAATCTCTACCTCCTGCTTGAGTAATAATAGTTATATTGTATGTATCACATAAGAAATTAGCACGCATCGTCAAGGAACGTTCCATTCCCGCAGAATTAGATAATGAATAAATAATATACGCAATCTTAAACATGAATATATTAATTAAAATTGAAATTTACACCAGAAATTTACAAAATACTTTAAAAACTTAGACTTCCAAGAAAAACATGCACCTTTAATTGGCAAAAGACCACTCACAAATGCGTATACAATAGCCTTACGCTTAAAAGCCATGTTCAAAGTATTATCAGTAAAAAGAGTTAGACACATAGCCAAGACTTGAGAATTTGACACTTTTTTATAATATGATTTGAGCTTAGAGTCAACATCAACAGTCTCACTAAAATCTATAATATCTTTACACGTCCGTAATGTTGATAGAATAGAATACTCACGTTTCTTAACATCCATCAACCGATCAGTTGATTCAGGATTATAATAATATATATAAACAATTGTATGACAAAACATAAGCCGATGAACATAAAAAAGTAACTTAATTTGGAAATCAACATCTTCATGCATAATATCTGTCAGAAAATACAAACCTGTTCCAAGTAAAAACTCTCTTTTAAAGAAATGCGCACAAACGGAACCTGGGAAATAATCATGTAATAATAAGTATGAACCTGTATATATTTCCGTTTCGGAGAATTTTGTAGTATTCACTTTATCAGGGAGGCCAGAAATCGATAAACGTTGCATACACATACAACAGATATCTAAGTTATTTTCTTCTGTTTTTTTTAAACAATCTTTTATCGTTTTATCAACTAAATAATCGTCTGCATCTATAAACATTAAATAATCACCACTTGAAGAATCTATACCAATATTGCGTGCAGAGCCTTGCCCACCATTTTCTTTATCAATAAGAGTAATATTTGGATATATTTTCTGTAACTCTTTTACAATAGAGGGTGAATTGTCCGTCGAACCGTCATTAACAACCAACAGTTCAAAGTTGTTTATATCTAAATCTTGCCGATAAACAGATTCAATACACCGTTTGATGTATTTCTCTGCATTATACATGGGAATGATGACTGAAAGTTGCATTATTTCTTTATTTTACGCAGAAAACAAGAGATACTAATTCGCATTTTCATAATCAACGTAACAAGAGAATAGTTTTTTAAAGCCATTATTACCCACCTGTCAGACGAAGAGCGTACGCCCCTTTCTGAAAGATAATGAAACTCCTCGTAAAACCTCTTACCATCAAAGGCATCATAATACAATGTAAGGTAGGCTATCCATGGCATTTCTTTATCAATCCATAAATTCCAAAAGTAGGGATGTGGTTTCAACAAGGCTTTAAAATGCCTGCATATTCCATCTGCATATCCTTTGAAACGCTCACCATTAGCCATCGTCAGACTATTGGGATTAGTGTTTCTTTCATAATGGTATAGGGCCTTAGGCACATATGATACCTTAAGCGGATGAAGAAGCAATTGGAACATTAAGAACAAATCTTCTATCAATACCAGATCTTCATAAAACTGTATGTCATATTGTTTATAACATGAGGTTCTTATCAGTTTATTCCACATTGTACCCTTTAACGTTGTGAACATCTCTGTCATTACCTCTTTATGATCAAGAGCTTTCGGCTCTTGCTTTGAATAAACGACCTCGTTATTGCAGTGCTCCCAAAAGTCACAGATAACCATATCGGCATCTTTTTCTGTTGCTTCTTTATAAAGTTCCTCAAGCAATAAAGGTTCTACCCAATCATCCGGATCTATATGAATGGAATATATTCCTCTCGCACACTTCATTCCATACTTACGTGCAGACGTTAGTCCACCGTTGGCTTTATGGATCACTTCAACACGAGAGTCCTTACGGGCAAACTCATCGCAAATATCACCCGACTTATCCGGGCTTCCATCGTCAACCAATATCAGCTGAAAATCAGTAAACGTCTGCTGTAAAATACCCTCTACGCACTTCCTCAAATAAGCCTCAGCTTTATAAACAGGAACTATAACCGAAATAGCACACATACATTTATCAGTATACAAATCATTTATCTGGATTCGTCAACAGCTTTTCTCAGGGCCTCAATATAGCCATGACCGTATTCCAAATCCGGCTCCATATAGTTGCCTTCCCCCCACTCATTCCACGACTTCAGTATGATTATTTGCTCTTCTTCCGGTTTATCCTTCACAGCGTCTAAAGCGTCACATGCCATTTCATAGAAGTATTCTGGAGATTCATTATAGAATATTGCCGTTGCCGCCCTGCCGCTACGCGGGCTATGATCCCAATTGGGAAATATCTCAGGTATAACATAACGATTCCTACACTCTGAGGTAATTACATCGTGAGCAAACTCTTTATAATCCATTGCACCACGCGACATTCCTGTCAAGTTTTGTGTAAGCCGTCGATATGTACGGTACAAAATTTCCTTATATTTGGGCATTTGAGCATACTTTGCCTGAAGCAGATCGAGCATGTTATTTTCTACAACAGCCTGGTATCCCATTTTTTGATAATGCTCTAACGGCCGTTTTCCCCAAACATTAGCCACTAAATACAGGTCCTTAAATCCTGCTTCACGCGCCCATTGCCTGAACCACTTCAAATATTCAGACGGAACTTCGTCGGGTTTAAATATATAAAGAAAGGGACTACCGTCTATTTTAATATACCTTTCATCCTTAAAAGCCTTTAGCAGAAAGTTAAAATGCTGCCGTGCATCCTCCTCACCAGGATAGGTTTGTTCCATAAGCATAACATCATGAAGCCGCCCTCCTTCCCAATCTTTCTTGTCCCACGAATGGTTTGCCCATGCCAAAGCAAAGGGAAAATCGGGTTTCCCACTATCCAATACCTCCTGGAACACCCGCTCCATAAGACGTTTCCCATTACCAAACCAATAGTGCCAGTAAAGAAAACCAGTTACTCCCGCTTCACGTGCCAGCGCAGCTTGTTGTTCACGCACCTCTGGAACACGCAGGTCATAGTAGCTCAAGTCGGCAGGAACCTTCGGCTGGTAATGTCCTTTCCATAACGGTTTAGCCTTACCTACGTTTGTCCATTCGGTAAATCCTTTCCCCCACCATTCATCATTTTCCTTAAAAGGATAATACTGAGGCAGATATAAAGCTAAAATCTTGGGCTTCATACGATTTATTTTCTTAATATTTTTGATTTAATCATTACGGTAAAATAGCTGCGTTCGTTTTCTCTCAGGCCAAATACCCATATAGCAAGCATTGAGCATAAAACAGAAACAATGCATACGGCAAAGAATCGTACAACATCGTTTGCAACCAAATTATTTGATAATATAAACGGTATGAGAGGAGCTGTTAACGATACTAATACCAGAGGAACGGCTACTTCACGAATATATACCATATACTTATGATTAATTAAAGGCAATACTATCCAGGCGCGTATTACTATTTCAATAATCTCAGAGATAAGAAGTATCAGGAAAACCCAATACGATGCAGCATGAAAATACTTAAAAGCAATATATGATACTGGCAGAACGGCAGCCTGAACTATATTATCATACAGCTGATACCGCTTTAATTTTCCAGTAGCCAACACAGAAATCCATAATGGATTTGTCAATGTCGAGAAAACAGAATATACCAATATTATCCGTAAATACACAACCGTATTATCGGGAACTGTACTTAACCACCATTTAAGTATTACAGGAGCTTCTATAAATACCGGCACACTCATGACGAGCATTAGGAAATATGAGAACTTACTGCTCAGGTGAAGCAACGAGTGCATCCTGCTATATTCAGCACTTGCATAACCCTTTGTTATCTGCGGATTAATGGCAGTCTGGAAGTTTGTTACAAACTGTCCCATTACTCCCTGTACCTGCATGGCAATGCCTCGTGCAGCATTGACAACAGGACCAAAGAAAACATTAAGCACAAGATTTATGCCCTGCGTATTTAAAACCCAGAAAAGGTTTCCGCTTAAAGTCCACATTGACATCGAAACCATTTCTTTCAGTTGGCCCCAATCAATCTTTGGCGAAGCATGAGCCTCCTCAAAATGCCTGTTACAATAAACGGTATATATTACTCTGTCAATAATTTCGACCACGAAAAACAGCGAGGCATATACAATCAGTTTATCGTAAGGTATAGCCTGTAACAAAAAGCATATCAACAATTTTAATATGGCATCAATCAGCGAAATATAGGCAAAGGCCGACATCCGCTCGTGTGCAATAATAGCCGAATTGTAAGGAACACATATAAATCCGATAACAGCCGACAGAACAGAATACTGGAATACCCAGAAGGCTGCGTGCATTCGTTCCGGCGGTATCGTCATTTTGTTGAACAAAAACCATAGTCCGACGGTTTCGGCCAACAACACAACGATAACACATAAAGCGTAATATATTACCTTGATATTTCCGAAAGTACGATTGGTATGTGCCTGATCTCCGCGTCCAATAGCGATTGTAATAAAGCGGGATGTGGCGTTACCTAACGAAGATGAAATAAAACCGAACATGGCAATAATGCCTCCAACGGCATTGTAAATACCAAAGTCGGTAACACCCAATATCTGAAGGATAACACGAGAAGTATACAAACCTATCCCCATCATGAGGACAGCTCTGAAATACAACATCATTGTATTCCTGGCAATGGTTTTATTTCCTGTTTGTTCCACCTTTATTTTCTATTGCCAATATATCTTGGACAATAACGCTGCAACCACAAAATTACAAAATACAGTACAACGATTGACATGCCCCCCAGAAGAAACTTCTCTCCCATTGAGTAATAATCAAAGCCTGTCAAGCCCGAATGTTTCATCGCCGATTTCAGGTAAACCAACACGATACCATGCAATCCCATGATAACAATGGTACCCGAAGAGATAACATATATAACCTTTGTTCTATACTTATCCAACAATTTACTGACCATTACAAGCATCAAAATACCGGCAAAAGCCGCCGGATAATACAGAACAGGGTAATTACCAAAAGAGAGCAAATAAACATTAGCATACCCAGTAAAACAGGAAAAGCCAGCTGTTACAATTACAAGTGCAATGGCAGCCAGTACGGTTTTCCACGCAGCCATCTGCCATGTCAGCAGCTTTTTGCCATAATATCCTGCCATAAAGAACGGCAACACCATTACAGCAGTATCTATTCTCCAGAACAATGTATAGGGAAAGGCCCACGCTACAACCCCACAGGCTATCACAATAGCCCATTGCCATCTGTACGACAGCCTGGAAATATAGTAAAATGCAAGCCATACCCATGCCAGACAACACAAGAACCATGTAGGCCCGGGCTCGCCTCTCGCGTCAGCTGTAAGAAAATAAACAAGATTATTTACAGGCCATTCTCTCCCGAGTATCCACGAGGGAATCAGGAAAATATCGGATAAAACATTCAGAAATATGTAGGGAACTATCAAGGAGCGCCATATACGCAAACCCATTTCACGTATATTGTTCTCCTTAATTTTAAAGAGAAGCCCTGAGATAAAAAAGAAAAACGGCATGTGGAAAAGATAGATATAATCATGAATTTTTCCTTCAATACCGTTGTTTGACAACAGATGTCCCAACACAACCAAATATATTGCGAACGCCTTGCCCCAGTCAACCCAGTTTATTCGTTGAACGCCTGCCATCTCATTTAACTTATTAAGAATACCGCTTATTTATATTTTATAACATTAACAACCTGTTAATACTTCAACATACTATTGGCAATACAGAAGATTACCGTATAAACCATCACGTTTTTGAGCCTTTACGTATCTGCAAAACAAATTGCAAATCATAAAGAAAAAGGGTAATATCCAGGAGAGAATCATATAAAAACCAATCCTCCCTGCAAGCAAGCCATAGCATGCAGGTTGATTACTAATATGGTTCTTCCACATTTGAACAACAGAGTAGTATGACAATGGCAAGTATTTCTTACCCAACAAGTTACAAAAGTATCTCAAATGATGCCTACTGACTGCTGCGTTCGCAGATCCTTCCTATAATAGTTCTATACGTTAATAACGGTGTAAAAGTAGGTATTTTATTTTAAATACGAAAGCAATATGCAATATATATTAATTCAGGGGCATTGATTTTAGGCTTATTAACGTTGCACAACTGTTTGCATAACACCATTCGTACGGTCTACCACAAGCGTACACGCTCTTCGGGATCGAGCCAGAGCCTGTCACCTTGTTTAATATGAAAGGCCTCATACCAGCCGTCAATATGTGGCAGCGAACCGTTTACACGCTGCTTTGAGGGTACATGGACATCGGCTTTTACACTGTTTTTCAGAGTCTCTTCACGCATGCTGCCGGCATAGTTCTGCGCAAAGGCCAGGAAAAATCGCTGTTGCGGGGTAAATCCATCCTTGTGGGGCAATACCTTTTTGGCCATTGACAGCTGAAAAGCATCCCATGCAATATTCAGTCCGCCGTTGTCACCAAGATTTTCTCCCAGCGTTTGCTTTCCGTTTATACAGGCTCCGGGCATTACTTCCATGCCGTCAAAATATTGCATCATGCGCTCCGAGCGCTCTTTAAATCGGGCTTCATCTTGCTCCGTCCACCACGAATCGAGATTGCCCGATGCGTCAAAGCGTCTGCCCTGGTCGTCAAATCCGTGTGTCATTTCGTGCCCGATAATTGCCCCTATCGCCCCATAGTTGTAGGCATCGTCTTCATCAGCACAGAAGAAAGGGGGCTGAAGTATTCCTGCCGGGAACGTAATGTCGTTGTTCGCAAGGTTGTAGCATGCATTAATGGTATAGGCATTCATGTGCCATTCGTCCCTGTCAACGGGCTTATTTACCGTTCTTTTTACAAACTTATCGTTTTCGTTGGCTGTGATATTCCACATATTTTCGAAGTAGGATAACCGCTCATCCACCTTCAAGTCGGTATAATCGTCCCACTCTTCTTCCCGGGGATAGCCTATTTTCAGCTTCATTGCGCCGAGTTTTTCCAATGCTTTCGCACGCGTTTCTGCCGACATCCATTCGGCTTTACTGATGCGTCGGGCAAACGCCTTGCGCATATCCTCAACCATTTCAGTTACTTTTTGTCGCGACGATTCGGGGAAAAAGCGTTTCACGTAAACCCTTCCCACCGCATCAGGAAGTGTGTTTTTAACCGTATTTACACCGCGCTTCCACAAGGGTATATCGGCTTTCAACCCTGAAACACTACTGTTAAACTTAAAATTAATATCGCGAAACGTCTGTCCCAAGCACGATGCGGCATTGCGTAACAGCACAAATACAAGGCGGTCGCGCAGCTCTTCTATCGGAGTTTCGGCCATCACGCGGTCGGCTTCGGCCAATGCTTCGGGCTGTTCTACGTTTACATCTGGAAACTCTGGAAACTTAATGCCCTTTCTAAACGTCTCCCATTCAATATGCGGATAATCGCGCTTCACCTGGCTCCACGTTGTAAGGTGATAGTTTTTCTCCACTTCACGCAGCTTCTCCATGGGATAAGCCACGCGCGCCATGCGTGTTTCCACGCTGATAATATGCCGCATCATGGTTTCGGCACGCATCTTTTCATATCCTGCTGCTGTAAGAATTTCAACGATATACGTTTTGTATGCTTCAAGAATTTTCCTGCTGTCGTCATCATCGTTCAGGTAAAAGTCGCGTAAAAGATAATATCCTCCCTGACTGATTGAAACGATATTGCGCGACGAATGATGCAAGTCGGGCCCCACTCCTATGCTAAACGGAAAAGCCTGATAACCGTGATGGCATAACCGCGAGGCAAATACCTGCCAGTGATGCAGGCTGTTAATATGCCCGGCTTCATCCAACAAGTGGCTGACCGGCGTAATACCCTCGCGGTTACAACGCTCCTGATTGGTTACCAAATGGTATAAAGCTGCCATCTTCTGCTCCAGCGACCCTTCCTCATGATGCTCTGAAGCAATAGTCTCTATCATTTCGCGAAGCACCTTTTGCAGCCGTTCCGAAAGCAGTGTAAACTGCCCGTTGCCCACCTGATCGTCACGCAGCGGATGGCGTTCAATCCAGCCGCCGCAGGCATACTGGTAGAAATCGTCGCCGGGCCGGGCTGCAAGGTCCATATTTTCTGTTCCTATACCACTCTGATTATTGCCGGTTTCAACATCCTGCACATTCGTTTCTTCATACTCTTTCATGCTTGCAAAGATAATAAAAAACCCCTATTCCGGGCAGATTACGGCGTAATGGTATATATCTTTTACGCGAAAAGGCGTATCTTTGCACTGAGCAGAGCCACACCGCAGCCACAAAGCGCGGTAAGCTGCTTATGATTGCCAACTTAAATTTTTCCTATAAAACAGAAAGGATATATCGAAATGAAAAAACTATTGTTGCTTGTTTCCGCCCTTCTTCTTTCGTTGCCGCAGATGGCGCAGGTCGTACGTCCGCGACTTGTAGTGGGGCTTGTTGTCGACCAAATGAGGTGGGACTACCTCTATTATTATTATAACCAGTTCCAAAACGACGGTCTTCGCCGCTTCATTGACAAGGGATTCAGCTTCGAAAACACGCTTATCAACTATGTTCCGGCCGTTACAGCCGTTGGCCACAGCTCTATTTATACGGGCAGCGTGCCTGCCTTTACGGGCATTGTAAGCAACAGTTTCCGCATCAATGACAAGAAAACCTACTGCTGTGCCGACACGACGGTACAGAGTGTAGGCTCGAACAGCCGCGAAGGACAGATGTCGCCCCGCAACCTTCTGGCCACAGGCCTGGGCGATATGCTGAAGATTGCCACCGACTATAAGGCGAAAGTTATCGGCGTTGCCCTCAAGGACCGTGCTGCAATACTGCCTGCAGGCTTTGGCGCTGACGCGGCATACTGGTGGGATAAGTCGGCAGGCCACTTTGTTTCGTCTACATATTATATGAAACAACTGCCCGAATGGGTGAATCGTGAAAACAAAATCATCGCCACAAAACCGGGTACTGAGGTAAAGACATCGGTTATGGGTGTTACCAAAACCTTCCAGATGGCCGAAGCTGCCCTGGAGAACGAGCAGATGGGACAGGACGATATTACCGACCTTCTGGCCATCAGCGTATCGTCAACAGATGCGCTTGGCCATACCTTTGGCACACGAGGACAGGAAAATTACGATGCCTACATGGAGCTTGACCGTCAGGTAGCCGGCTTCTTCAAAGTGCTCGACGCGAAGGTAGGACGCGGTAATTATCTTGTATTTCTTTCGGCCGACCACGGCGCTTCGCACAATCATAACCTGCTTTCGCAGCATAATATAGCATCAGGCGGACTTGAAATGTGGAACTATCTAAAGCCCGTTGAAAAGACATTAGAGCAGGAACTGGGGTTCGCTCCCGTTATCTCTGAAGAGTATGACGGCAAAATATACCTCAACCACGAGGGTATAGCACGCAGCGGAAAAACGGTAAGGGAGGTTCGCGAGGCCGTATGCCGCAAGCTCGAAGAGAACGAAAACATTCTCATGGCTGTTGACTACGACCAGGTTTTAACCAGCAGTGTTCCCCAACCGCTTCGTGATATGATTGTAAATGGCTACAACAAGAAGCGCAGCGGCGACATATTCTTCGTGCCTCGTGCAGGCTGGGAGAATGTCCCTGCGGGCAAAGACTACAAAGGTACCACCCACGGGCAGTGGAATCCGTATGATACACACATCCCCTTTGCACTGTACGGATGGGGCGTTGGCCACGGCAGGTCGACCGAAACAGTGCATATTACCGACATTGCACCAACCATCTGTTCGATGCTCCGTATACAAATGCCGAACAGCTGCGTGGGCCAGTCGCGCGAAGGACTGATTAGCCGACCATAACAAAACTTTCAAATCAGTATCGGTCTTCATTGGCTTGCGCACAGCCTGCGTAAACGAAAATAGGCAGATAGCATGATTATTTATTGGACATTAGCCTATAAGGCAGCCTGCTTTACAACGGCAGGCTGCCTTTTTTGTTTCCATTTCATTGTAGTATTACGAAATAAAGGTCATCGTTCGACGGCCGTCAGCAGCGCTGCTGGCGGCCGTCATACGCATTGTTCGGCGGTCGTCGTACGCGTTGCTGACGGCCGCCGAACAATGACCTCTACACCACTAAGCATGAAGAAGAAGCCCTGCAACCCATTACCTGATAAGGATAAAGGTGGCAGCAAAAGCCCTATAAGGGTATAAAACTATATCAGATTGAATATAATTTATTGCCGTAACAAATATTTTATATGCGTAATGATATAAAATGGGTATTATTTCCTATATTTGCATTCGAAGCAATATAATAAGGTATGGAGAAAACAAAGTTATCGGGAATAGTAAAGAGTTTGCGAAAGAAAAACGGACTGACGCAAGAGGATCTTGCCCTGAAATCGGGGGTAGGCTTATGCTTTGTCCGAAACTTAGAACAAGGCAAGCCCACCCTGCGCATGGATAAAGTGAACCAGTTGCTCGATTTATTCAACTACGAACTGACGGCAACGAAGAAACTATGAGACAGGCAAAAATATACAGAAAAGGCATCTTTGCGGGGGTACTCACTGAAGACGGGGGTGAATACCGTTTTTGTTACGATGCCGATTATCTTAAACGGGATGATGCCAAACCCGTAAGCCTTACTCTTCCGCTTCAGGAAGAGGCTTATGTAAGCCCTGTTCTGTTTCCGTTTTTCGACGGTTTGATACCCGAAGGATGGTTGCTTGATGTTGCCTTGAGAAACACCGACATCAGTATTCTCGACCGTATGTCACTTCTGTTGCTATGTTGTAACGACTGTATAGGAGCAATAAGTATAGTAACGTCAACCGAAAAGGAGGAAAAACATCATGTGTAAGTGTTTGTATTGCTACAAGCCTTTAGAAGAGGGACAGAAAGATTTTCATCCGCACTGTGCAAAAAAAATGTTTGGAATAGCAAAGGCCCCACTACTCGAATACAAGTACGAGGAACTTGATAAGCTCGCCGAGCAGGTTATCAGAAGCCAGACTTCTTTGACGGGTGTGCAACCCAAGTTGTCGCTTAACCTCAGTAAGCACGATGGATCCAACAGGCTTACCATCGTCGGCCTGTGGGGAAACTATATCTTTAAGCCCCAAACCGCCAACTATTTACAGCTTCCTGAAAACGAAGATCTGACGATGCACCTTGCCGAAGCCGTAAAAATAAACGTAGTTCCACACTGTTTAATCAGACTGGCTGACGGCTCTTTGGGCTATATTACCAAAAGAATTGACAGAACAAAAAAGGGTGAGAAAATTGACATGGAGGACATGTGCCAGCTCACTTTGCACCCAACCGAATATAAATATAAGGGTTCGTACGAGCAGATAGCAAAGGTTATCATGAAATATAGCGACATGCCCCGGCTCGATTTAGCCAATTATATGCAGCTCCTGCTTTTTTGTTTTATAACGGGCAACAACGATATGCACCTGAAAAACTTTTCGCTTTACCGTCCTTTTGAAGGCTATCAGTTAGCCCCTGCCTACGATCTCGTAAATACATCCATTGCCAATCCTGACGACACAGAGGAACTGGCATTACCACTTTCAGGCCGAAAAACGAAACTTCATCTGACTAATTTTCTGCAGGCAGCGGCAACAATGGGAATAGAGGAGAACGTTGTCAGGCATCTGACAGACAATATGAGTAAAGCGTTGCCAAAGTGGATGCAACTGATTAACGACTCGTTTCTTGATGAAACAATGAAAGAAAAATACAGGCAAACTATCGAAACACGATTAGCTCGCCTGCAATAATCAATTTTGAAATAACCCATATGGTTTTACGATAGCTTGCAAATCAGGATGCAACAACGCTTCCAGCCTTGCAGGCTATCACTTTTCTACTGTACAGCCGGTGCCGTAGCCATGCGCTGTTGCAGGTAGGCACGCACGTCCTTCCAATGGTAATAGGGAGCACAATTGGTTTTAACGGGGAGGGTTGCCTCGTCTTCATTGAGCAGCACTTTGACAAGAATGTCGGCGTTCTGCATTTGTTTGCGCGTAGCAAGACGCTTGTCTTTATAGAAAACAAACTGTACATTGCAGGCCATCGGGAATATTTTGTATCCGTACCAACCCTTATATGCCAGGTCGTCCAAGTTGTCAACGGGATTGCCAAAGCCGTTAAGGTTGAGCAAACAAACCAATGGCATGACGTCGCTTTCGTGCGCATAGCGCAGCGTTGCGCCCGGATGGGGCAGACGGATACAGGTATCGGCCGTTTCAATAATGTTCTTTACGAGGTTCATCTGTGTATACATTCCTGCACCTTTATTCAGTTTGTTGGGGCCGCCATAAACGTACCAGCCGGCATTATCCATCTGCCAGAAGTTATAAATTTCGTCATCAGAGAAGATGTTCCAGAGAGAATACTTGTTCCTTAAATCAGTACTCTGCAGGTTTTTGGCCTGTTTAAACAGTTCGCTTACGAACCTGCCACGGTCAATCGACTTCACAAACTCACTGTCGTTAAAGAGTACCGACATGAGATGATCGGAGTTACTATGGCGCGCATTAAACGCTTTAAGGCTGTCTTTTGACAGTTTGTCGTGGCGGAGTTTGTCGTAGGCGTTGTGCTCATCATTCATATAATACATGTCATGACGGCTTGCATCGTGACGAATGTCGAGCTTAGGGTTGTAAACCAACAGCTGCTGGAGCGCATTTTCCATAGATAATATGCAGCGGATTACGACGGTAGATTTGGCATCAATGTGCGTATTGCCGTTGAAAACCTGCGGGAAACGCTCGTACATGCGACGCGCAATGTCACGATGTTGCTGTGCGCCGAGAAGCGTTAATTCGCCTTCACGGCTCAGCCCCATGTCGCGAAGCTGCTTGATAATAAACAGCACCTCTTTGCCTCGTGGCGTTAATTTGCCCAGCGAATCGGCCTTCAGGAGCGTAAAATAAGGAATATTGTACGAGTCTTTACCTATGGTATAGCGCGACCCATGGCGGCCATAGTGGCTGATATAGAACGGTTCGTAACCGGCTGGAGCAGGCGAAAGTTTCTTCTGCGGGCCGGGATAAGCCAGATAATTACTGGCTGCAAGGTTAACGTTTGCCTTGATGTCGCTGCGCGCTTGCTGTGCATTTACAGAGAGTGTAAACCATAAAAGACACGCAAGCACGATTGCAGATTTTTTCATAAACAGTTTGTTTTTATTGAGTTAAGGTGAAAATATTTATCGCCATAAAGCATGAACGGCTGCCCGTAACACCATTGTCATAAAGCGTTTCCGGCCCAAAACCGCATACATGTACAAAGATACGCAAATAAATTATACTATATACGCCTTGCCATGGCTTTTTACAGTAAAATACCTTCAACACGTCATATATATGACCGACAAGGCAGGTATTTAACGAAAATTATTCAACTTTTGCGCAAACACCTCATAAAGGTTTAGTAACTTTGCCGTTAAGTAAGAACCAATTATACTATAAACAAAATCAAAAACATGAAAAAATTCATCGCCTTAACACTATTGACCTGTGCGGTTACCCTGTCAGCCTGGGCCGACCGTACCGTAAAAGCAAACGATCAGGCCATCAGTTACACAGGCCGTGTGCTGAAAACCAATAACGGTGACGTGCGTTACGACTGGGTTGGGACCTATTTTCAAACCGACTTTACGGGAGGCAAGATTGCCATTAACGTATCAGAGAGTGGCGAAAGCTACCATAACGTGTACATCGACGGCAAGCTGAAGGCAAAGATTTTAATAAAGGGAAAGGAACCTCATGAGGTTATTCTGGCCGACAAACTGTCGAAAGGCACACACCGTCTTTGCCTGCAGAAATGTACTGAAGGCGAATATGGCTGCACCACTATACACTCGGTAACCGTAGCTTCAAACGGAACGCTGAAGCCTGTACCTGCACGCAAGCGCCTGATTGAGTTCATAGGCGACTCGTATTCGTGCGGATACGGCATAGACGGAGCCAACGAAAACGAACACTTTAAGCTTAGCACAGAAGATGTAAGCAAGGCATACGACTTTACGATAGCACGTTATTTTGATGCCGACTGCGTGGTAATTGCCCACTCGGGCATGGGTATGTGCCGTAACTACCTGGGTAAGAAAATTCCAACAATGCCCACACGCTATGCACATATTTTTGACGATGCCGACAGCGTAGCCTACAACTTCAACGACTATACACCCGACCTGGTTGCCATTAACCTCGGAACGAACGACTTTTCCATACAGGTTTCACCTGTTGATTACGTGGATACGTATGTGAAAATGGTAAATACGGTTCGCTCACATTATCCTGACGCCAAGATTCTTTGCATATATCCCCACTCTGCCAGCATCTTTCTTCGTGCTGCCTTATCAGAAGTAGGACAGAAGCTTTACGGCATGAAAGATGTGTATATGGCCCAGCCAATGGGCGACATTGTGAAAGTAGGGCTTGACAT
The DNA here is from genome assembly GCA_015256945.1 of Prevotellaceae bacterium. GTDB lineage: Bacteria > Bacteroidota > Bacteroidia > Bacteroidales > Bacteroidaceae > Prevotella. The sequence goes on from JABZLB010000026.1 coordinate 38,999, forward strand.
GGGCTCTGACTGGCATCCCAATGTAAGCGGCCATCAGAAGATAGCCATGACGCTAATACCGCAGGTATCGGCCATCATGGGATGGAAGGTCGGCAACAATTTGTAAACCATTACTCCGTAAAACAGATTGGGAACGGAGCGAAAGATATTCTTTCATGTTTGTACACAAATCTGAAAAACTTTTGATTACTGCCGCAATCGTTTGCTTTATAGCAGGGATTGCGGTAGTTTGGGCTTGTGAAACAAGGCCCAATGCGGTTACCTTACCGTCACCCATTGCACGAGATGCCAGCACTGGCTTATCGCAAGTAAAGAAGTACGAACCCGGGAAAAAGGGGGAAAAGCAAAAACCACACAAGGAAGAAACCGAATTTATACAGGGCCGACTGACCGACGAAAAGGGTGAACCCATGGAAGGTGTGGTTGTAAGCGATGGTTTTTCGTGTGTAAAAACAAACCGTAACGGGCAATATAAGCTTGCACATGAGAAGGCGGCACACTTTGTTTATTATTCTGTTCCCGACTACTGTGAGGTGACAACCCATTCCGAGACCGACAAAACAGCACTGTTCTATCAGTCTGTTGTAAGCAGAAGAAAAACGTACGACTTTATACTGCACCGCCTTCCCGAAGGAAAAGAAAAGAGCTATCGGCTCATTGTTTTTGGAGACCCGCAGGTGACAAACGCCATAAACCCGTTTTATACAGGGCCTGATGACAACCCCGTAAGGAAGACCGACCTGGAGCGTTTCGTGGGTGAAACAATGGCCGATGTAAAGGAAACCATCAGCAAATTGCCTGAAAATATGCCCGTTTACGCCATAAGCATGGGCGACGACGTGCAATATTATGGTGGATATAACGAACGATTGGAAGGGGATATACGCAGGGCACTCGGCTCGTCAAGAGCGCGTGTATTCTCAGTTATCGGCAATCATGACCAGGATAACAACCCCTTGTACAAAAGAAAATGGGAGGATAGCTTCGGCCCTACCGACTATAGTTTTGACCGTGGCGATGTACATTATATTTGTTTTAACGATGTTCATTTCTTTCATGGCCTGAGCTACTATCAGCCCGGCGAGCTTTTGGAGACACAATTAAAATGGCTTAAGCAGGACCTTGCTCTGGCCGACAAAAGGAAAAAGCTTATTGTTTGCTACCATATACCATTAACCTTTGGTACACGTCCGTCGAAAAAGGCAGCTCCTTTAGACATCGAAGGGCAAAGAGGACATTACACTTCGTCGATGCTCAGCACCATTCTGAAAGAGGCAAAGGCCTTTAAAGGCGGATATGAGCTGTTTTGCGGTCATACCCATTTCGCCATAAACCATGAAATAAACTTTCACAAACAGCATGTGTTTGAGCACTGCCACGCCGCAGCCTGCGGCAATATATGGCAATCGAATATCAATATTTGCGGAACCCCCAACGGGTATTATGTATACAATATTGACAACACGCAGATAACAAACGCATATTATAAAGGTACCTTCTGGCCGGCCGAACGGCAGATGTCGCTCTTTAAAGCCGGCACCGACTTTAACGGAGAAAGGTATGATACCGACTGGAACTTGCCTCGTAACCACAGGGTGATTATAGCAAATGTGTTTAATGCCGATTCGAGATGGAAGGTTAAGGCGATTGAAGATGGACACGAACATGAGATGATAAGGATAAACAGTAAGGGACAAGACGCTTTTGCAACGGGGTATCACCTGAAATACTGCAAATCGGTTTCGCCCTATTTTGTAAGCAAGCGCAACGCTTACCTTATCATGAACCACCTTTATTATTATATAACGGAAACGGAAGACAAGGAGGTTACCGTAAAGGCAACCGACGCATACGGCAATACCTACACCGAGTCGAGCCGGAACGTAGTAACCGAACCTTTCTTTAACTATGCCCATTATTACAAGGATGTGACACCGCCCGCGAAATAAGGCTGTAACATTAAAAACGAAAACTTACCCAATGGACAACGAAGAACAGATACTAATAAGCATTACCGGGCAGGACAGACCAGGATTAACAGCATCAGTGATGGCTATTCTTGCACGGTATGATGCCAATATTCTCGACATCGGACAAGCTGATATTCACTCAACTTTATCGCTGGGGATTCTGATTCGCATTAGTGAAGCCAACTCGGGACAGATGATGAAGGAACTGCTTTTCAAGGCAACAGAACTGAGTGTAAACATAGCTTTTACGCCCATCAGCGATGAAAACTATGAAGATTGGGTTAATCAGCAAGGAAAAAACCGGTATATTCTAACTCTCATTGGGCGCACGTTGTCGGCCCGTGAAATAGCATGTGCAACAAAGGTTATTGCGTCACAAGGACTAAATATCGATTCTATCCTGCGACTTACGGGTCGTATGAGCATAAAGAATCCAGAACAAAACCGCAGGGCCTGCATTGAATTTTCGTTACGTGGAACACCTGTTGACAGGCACAATATGCAAAGCGAGCTGGTAAAATTATCCAATGAACAAGGCTTTGACTTCTCTCTTCAGAAAGACGATATGTACCGGAGAATGAGACGTTTGATTTGCTTTGACATGGACTCAACGCTTATTCAGACAGAGTGTATTGATGAATTGGCAAAATGTGCCGGCGTAGGCGACAAGGTAAAAGCCATTACCGAAAGGGCTATGAGAGGAGAAATAGACTTTAAGGAAAGCTTTACCGAACGTGTTGCACTGTTAAAAGGGCTCGACGCAAGCGTTATGGAAGACATTGCCAGGAGGCTTCCCGTTACAGAAGGAGTGCCACGACTAATGAAGGTTCTGAAAACATGCGGATACAAAATTGCCATTCTGAGTGGAGGATTTACCTATTTCGGGGAATACATGCAAAAGAAATTCGGCTTTGATTATGTTTATGCCAATGAGCTTGAAATAGGTGAAGACGGAAAGTTAACAGGCAGATATGTGGGCGAAATAGTTGATGGCCGGCGTAAAGCTGAGCTGTTAAAACTTATTGCACAGGTAGAACACGTAGACCTTGCGCAGACAATTGCAGTAGGTGATGGTGCAAACGACCTGCCCATGCTTACAGAAGCCGGGCTGGGTATAGCTTTTCATGCCAAGCCACGAGTAGCTGCCAATGCTGGACAGAACATTAAAAATATGGGACTTGACGGCGTACTATACTTCTTAGGATTTAAAGATAGCTATTTGGGTAGCCAGGGACGTCTTTAACATTATCGGCCTGAATAGCGGGCGGATGGTACTCTCCTTTCATCGAATGTTTTAATTTATTGCTTACGTTACCACGTAATAAGGATAACGCAAGGGCTTTAATCTGTCGTTTCATATAAACATTTGTATTGGGTAATAAGTGTTTTCGCAAATATAAAAAGATTTAGAATGAATCGGATAAAATAAACAGAATTTAATATAATAATGCAGAAAAAAGAACAGTTCGTAAGGAAAAACATCCGAAATAAATAAAAAATGTAGTATTTTTGCGTACAATCTAAATAGAAACCTAAACCTACGGAGATGAGACAACTTAAAATTTCGAGATCAATAACAAGCCGTAATAACGAGGCTCTGGATCGTTATCTCAATGAGATAGCACGGGAACCAATGCTCACTCCTGAAGAAGAAGCCGAATTAGCAGTTAAGATTCATCAGGGTGGTAAGGAGGGAGAACGAGCTCGTGACCGCCTTGTCAGCGCCAACTTACGATTTGTTGTTTCCGTAGCTAAACAATATCAGAATCAGGGTATCTTCCTAACCGATCTTATTAATGAGGGTAATATGGGGCTTGTAAAAGCTGCCGAGAAATTCGATGAAACGCGCGGGTTTAAATTTATATCCTATGCTGTATGGTGGATTAGGCAAAGCATAATAGAAGCACTGGCCGTAAAAAGCAGACTTGTACGCGTTCCTCTGAACCAGGTTGGTATTGCAGGCAAAATAAATCGTGCAAGTGATCAGTTTATTCAGTTAAACGGTCGTATTCCGTCTACTCATGAATTATCACAACTAACCGGCATTGATGAAAATGCAATAGAATCAGCACGCGACGCCAACAGCCATACAACAAGTATTGATGCTCCGCTGGGTAATGATGAAGGTGACAATTCTATGGCAGACTCTCTGACATCAGACGACTCCTATTCAAACTCAGATTCTGAATTAAACAGAGAATCGATGAATCAATTTATCAACGATCTGCTGAAAGAAGTACTAAACGAACGTGAGCAAACCATTATACGGGAAAGCTTTGGTATTGGCGTACTTGAGAAAAGTTTGGAAGAAATTGCAGATGAAATGGGGATGACACGCGAACGAATAAGGCAGGTAAAAGAGAAAGCAATTCGTAAAATTAAATACAGCTCAGCAGCAAAAATCTTAAAAGAATACTTGGGCTAAATCATAATAGACACTTAATCTATCATGAATAAAATAAAATACAACATCAAATAAATACCAAGAAATTGCTTATAAATCCAAAATTCACTTTTTCTGAACACGAAAAAACCCTTTACAAATACGAAAAGATAATCCTTACAAATACAAAACGAACTCCTTATAAACACGCAAAAAGCTCTCTACAAATACAAAAAAATCCTTCTATAAACACTAAACGAACTCTTTACTAACACGAAAGAACCTACCCACAAACACGCAAGAATTCTCCATAAACACCGAAACGAACTCCCTACAAACACGAAAGAGACTACCCACAAACACGAAAAGAACCCTATACAAATACGAAAGATACTCCTTACAAATACATAAGAAGCCCTCTACAAATACACAGAAATTCTCCATAAACATCGAAACGAACTCCCTACAAACACGAAAAAGCCCTGAAGACAGAAAAGTCTTCAGGGCTTTCGTCTGTAAAAGAAGGCGGCTACCTACTCTCCCGCATTGCATTGC
>JABZLB010000052.1 GCA_015256945.1 Prevotellaceae bacterium
GAAAACCACCCAGCATCTGCTCCATTTCCTTCTGCTTAAGAATAAAAAGAATGTTCTTACCGTCGGGTGTGTAATTGACATTTGAACAAATAAACAAGCTGTTGATGACGTTCTCCATCTCATCATTGCTCAGAACCTGACCGTAAGGAATAGCTGCAGCACGCGCCATAGTTAAAGCGATATGATTAAATATGTTCTGGACAGGTGAGGCTGCGGGGTGGTCTTCGTGGTCGATCATGTCGTGCAAAAGCCCAGGTATGTCAACCCCTTCGAGACCTTCAGGAATAGCATTGATGCTGAAAACATTATCACCAAGAGGTAATAATTCAAAACCCATGGCAGCAAGCTGGTTGCTCACTTTATCGAACAAGACACGTTCACGAGCTGAAAAGTTAATGGTTTCGGGGAAAAGAACCTTCTGCGAGTGCATTTTATGCTGGACAAGCTGCTGCTGGTATTGCTCAAAAAGAATACGAATATGGGCACGGTGCTGGTCGACAACCATCAATCCTGATTTAACTGCCGTCATGATAAACCGCCCTTTATACTGATAATGGGAGGGCGATTTTTCAGCAATCATGCTGTCGGTCGGCGATGTTCCGGGCTGTTCGGGAAATATCGTCTGGTGCACATCAGGCTGATTTTGCTCCAGATCGGTATAAAGTTCATCCCAATTGTCTGTAACTTTAGAACGGTATACAGCTCCGGTGTCGTGCCCTACGCGGCTTGGTTTAACCTGAGAAACCGAAGAAGGCGTAAAGGTATTGCCTGATGAAAGATGGCTTTCGTCGGTAAAAGGATTATACTGCGGGTTATAATCAACTTCGGGTGCAGCACTGTTCCCCTGCGAATTGAACACAGGAATATCGGGTTTTCCCTCAACATCGAAATCGATAGTTGAAACATCATTGAACGCCCCCACTGCATCTTTTACGGCTGCCATGAGTATTTGCCAGATGGCTTGCTCGTTTTCAAACTTAATTTCGGTTTTTGTAGGATGAATATTTACATCAATGTCTTCGGGCTGTACTGTGAAATAAATAAAATAAGGAACCTGTTCGCCTTGTGGCAAAAGCCTGTCGAAGGCCGATAAAACAGCTTTGCTAAAATAAGGATGACGCATATAACGTCCGTTGACAAAGAAATACTGTTTTGCCCCTTTCTTCCGTGCAGATTCAGGTTTTCCCACAAAACCACTGATTCCACAGACTGAAGTATTGACTTTTACGGGAAGAAGGTCCTGATTGATACGCTTTCCAAAAATGTCGACAATACGCTGGCGAAGCGACATTGCGCGCAGGTTATACATTTCAGAACCATTGCTATGAAATGTAAAAGCGATGTTAGGATAAACCAATGCAATACGTTCAAAAGCAGTGATGATATTGTTAAGTTCGGTAGTGTTCGACTTCAGGAACTTGCGTCGTGCAGGTACATTATAGAAAAGATTTTCGACCAAGAAGTTCGATCCTTCAGGACAAGCACACGGTTCCTGCGACACATAGCTCGAGCCGGCAATGACAAGATGCGTCCCTAACTCTTCATTGTGCAGTCGTGTTTTTAGTTCAACTTGAGCGACGGCAGCAATAGATGCCAATGCCTCGCCACGAAAACCCATGGTATGTAGAGAGAAAAGATCGTCGGCCTGACGTATTTTTGACGTTGCATGCCGCTCAAAGGACAGTCGTGCATCGGTATCAGACATACCCTTACCGTTGTCGATAACCTGTATTGACGTGCGTCCTGCATCAACAACAGATACATCAATACGCGTGGCACCAGCATCAATGGCGTTCTCTACAAGCTCTTTAATAACCGAAGCAGGCCGTTGAATTACCTCGCCTGCAGCAATTTGATTGGCAACCGAATCGGGTAAAAGCTGAATAATATCACTCATAAAATCAACAACAAAAATGCAGATGAAAGAAGTATCAATAAGGCCGATACTATTATAAGAAAGGTATGCCGAAGCTTTGATTGCCTCAAAGCAGGTTTCAAAGCACGATGAATATGCAGGCGTACAGCAGAATCAGACAACGTAGAGGGTTCAGAAGAAGCCCGTCTGGCATGTTCTTCGAGAAGCTTTAATCGCTCTTTGCCCTCGTCAACATAAATCATTTCGTGATGAAAACGACGGGGTTTACGCGTTTGAAAGAGGATATTCATTACCGATTACCAATTGTTTGCAGCGGCGCTGCATGGCGCGTTACCTTCTTTATTTCTGTACCCGAAGCTTTTCCCCGCCAGTTAAACACATCATTCTTGTCGACCGGTCGAATATAATCAAACCATGCAAATACATCCAGACGAAGTTTTTCGGGAGGGATCTGTGTCATCGGATACAGTGTTCCCTGTGCTTTCGGCATCCATATTCGTTGTAACTGTCGGTTAGGCGCGATGTACATTCGCATCGTATCGGTTTCGGTATAATTGAGTCCTATCAATGTAGTATCCTTGTCATCGACAGGAAAGTAAATAGCCCGCACGTTACTTACAGCATCAGTCTGCCGCACATTGCCATCTTTGAAATAAGCAAAGATATTCTTTGACGAAAGCTGGTTATAATGAATTGTATCAGGCATCATTTCAATTGACAAAGCCTGTCCCAATACCTGCGCTTCACGAATAGTAGAATCAGCCATAAAAATTTTTATCACTTCACCTGTAAGCTGTCGCTTACCATTCCAAACAATAGGATCATGATATAATGTAAGACAAGAATCTTTGGAATTAAATACCATCGAATCGCACACAGCCTGCACATCATTACGAAAAGCCCGTACCTTATGATAGCAGTAGACCTTGCGGTACACATCCTTTGTATTGATGTTAAATGTTTCTATTCGCATGGTATCGGCGTGCATAAAAAGCGTGTCTTTCTGTGAATAGTCGGCAGCAAGAGCATGTCGGGTAGCATAGCCACGGCCTGTTTTTTCATTATAAACAACTTCTCCACAAGTCAGACGATTCTTGTTTTTCCTATCAATATATATTACATTTCCATATCCCTTGTTATGTCCTGTCTTGCTGTCATAGAAGAGAGTATCGCCCGTAATGGTTTTATCTCTATCCACAATGGTTGACCGTCCAAAAAGTTGAGCATGATCGGTATGCGTGTTGAAATAAGCATTAGTGGTAGTTATCCTCCCATTCTTGTTGGTTATAACAGAAGGTGTAGCACGACCACGGCCTCTGTCGGGTGTATACATTCCCACAACGTGCGCCAAAGACTTGCGTGTATCATAATACAGTGTATCAGTAGATACTCTGTTTTTGGGTGTTTGTAGCTGCACATCATAATAGAAAACAGCCTGTTTGGTTTCAGTATTGTACTCTCCCCAGTCGGAACTTAACTTGCTTGTACCATCTACAAGGCGTCCCCCACGAAAAAAATAAGCATTGTTATACAAGCGGTCGTAGTTAAGACTATCGGTATAAAGAACCTGCTTACGATGACGAAGAACAACACTTTTACGTGCTTCCATCATCTGTCCTTGCCCGTCATACCAGGCGTTATCACAAGTCAATGACAGCGTATCACCTTGATTGAAACGCACATGACCAAAAGCCCTTACCGAGTTAGAAGCCTGAAAGAAGTAGGCACTGTCGCAAGAGAGCGTGGCTCCCTTATGGCTAAATCTAACCTTACCCTTGGCAATCTGTGCCTCCGGGTTCGGTCCGTACATATCATATTTCAGTATATCGGCATGGATAAGGTAAACCCTTTCATCGACTTTTGGGCGTACGCTGCGTCGTGAAGGGGCAGCAAAAGCTTCGAGAAGTCCAAGGACAAAGAAGCATAGAGCTATTATGAATATAACTCTATGCCTAAAGTTTATTATTTTAAAGTAATACCAATTGGTCATTTAACCCAACCTTGATATTGGAAATTACAATTTTTATATCGGTCACTCATACGTACATAGGTGTGCTTTATTTTATCAGCTACCCAAGCATTAATCGTCTTTTCACGCTCTTTATTAAGAACCACATCTTTCATTACCTGGAAGTCTTCTGAGATTGTAGCCTTATGTCCTTCCGTACGACTCTTCAATCTAACAATGGCAACAACCGTTTTTCCTTTATTATTTATCATTTGGAAAGGTGCTGACAATTCACCAACCTTCATCGTATCAACCACCCGGGCAACTTCAGACGGGAGTTCTTTCATCTTGAAACGGGAAGTCATGCCATCTGCTGTTGAGTTAGACATCAATCCTTGATTGTTTTTTGTATCTTTATCATCAGAGATAAAAGCAACGGCCTGTTCAAAAGTAAATTTAGCATTATGAATGTCAGTAGCTATCGAATCTAAACGATGAATCGCAGCATCCACCTCTTCGGCAGATACTTTTGGCTTTAAAAGGATGTGGCGACAATTTATTTTGTCTCCACGTTTATCAATCAGCTGGATGATATGATAGCCAAAATCAGATTCAACTATCTTTGAAACCTTTTTAGGATCAGTAAGATTAAAAGCAACACTTGCAAATGCCGGGTCTAACAATCCCCTTCCCATGTAACCTAATTCTCCTCCCTGACGTGCCGATTCTGTATCTTCTGAATAAAGACGGGCTAAGGTAGCAAACGTTGTTTCTCCAGAGTTTATACGCTGAGTAAAGTTACGTAACTGATCTTTTATACGAGTAATCTCGGCCTGCTTAACCTTTGGCGTTATAGCTAATATCTGAACTTCAACCTCTGTTGGTACGAAAGGAATGCTGTCTTCAGGAATATTCCTGAAGTAAGCCCTTACATCTGCTGGCGATACTTTTACGTTTTCAACAATCTTTTGCTTCATTTTTTGAATGAGCTGCTGATTTTTAAACTCATCATGAAGCTGCTCACGCATATCGTTTATGCTTTGTTTTCTATACTCTTCCAGCTTTTCTTGTGAGCCGGCAGCTTCAATCCAACGATTAATTTGCTGATTAACACCTGCAACAATATCGGCTTCAGGAACATCAACAGAGTCAATTTGGGCTTGGTGTAAAAACAGCTTTTGCACGGCAAGCTGCTCAGGAATAGTACAATCTGGGTCGGAACCAAAACTAATTCCTTCAGCTAAGCCCTGCATACGCATAGCTTCTACATCTGATTTTAAGATAGGTTCATCACCTACTACCCATATAACTTCATCAATAACGCTGTTTTCCGGAACAGACTGTTCTTGTTGATTTATTGAATCTATACGGACAGTATCTGTAAGTTTTCTGTTCGAGAAATTCAATAATTTTTCCTCTCCTGCAACGGCAGTAGCTGCAACAAGACATACAACGGCAACAGATATTATCGATTGTTTAATTTCCATGTTTATTTTTTTATTTAGTGGTTGTTCACTGTCTGAAGAACTTTCTCATAAACCTTTATGCGATAACGTTGACGCAAAGCGTTAACCCATTGCTTCTCTAACGCCTCCTGATAATCGGAAATAACCTGCTGGCGCACATCATCAACATTTTCAGGAGCGTAAAGTTTCTTTCCATAGACAGCCATATAAGGATAGTCTTTTAAAGAAGTAATTACCGTATCCTTTCTAAAAATTTCTTTATCAACAATAGCATTATCCCCTTGTTTAAAGATTCCTTCTTCTACACGAATACGTAAAATAGAATCTGAATTAAAGGTAGAACGTAAGATATTTGCCCATTGATCAAAAGGCTTATTCTTAATTGCTTTCTTTACGTTTTCAATATCTTGGGCATAACGAGTATAATATGCAATACCTTTAAACCGAGGTTCTCTCCATTTATAACCTTTTCTGTGATACTTAAAGTATCTCTCCTGAGCGTTAGAATCACGTTGGGCTTTTTCCCACACATGACGATTACTGATTTCAAACACAAGTAAACCATCATGATATTCCTGAATAAGATATTTTAAGTTCGGGTCTTTAGCTTCTAATTCTGACCGCATACTATCCACGACCTTATCCTTTGTTGTATGCTGCGACTTAGCAAGAGAATCTATTTTGGTATCAATAATATGGTCGCGGAGTCCACGTTGATTAATATAATTTATAATAGTAGGACGCTGACTTGCATAACTGTAAAAGTTCTGGTGGCCCTTTTTTAAAATAATGTGCCAGCCTGCACTTGTCTTAAACGGCTTACTGATTTCATTATCTTTTAAAGCCCACGCCACATCTTCAAACTCCTTTAAAGTCTGTCCTTTCACTATCCAGGATAAATCACCTCCATTTTGTGCAGAACCCGGGTCTTCTGAAAAGTTTTTTGCTACCTTGCCAAAATCTACACCTTTCCTTAACTCCATATAAATGGAATCTATTTTCGCCTTGGCAGATAATTGCCTTAAAGAGTCAGCGTGTGGGGGAACAAGAATAAGGATATGTGCAACCTTAACCATTCCCCCATTATTATCAATCTGTTGTTGAGTCTGCCTATAAAGTTTTTTAGCCTCCAATTCAATGTCAGAGTCTGAAATAAAGGCAGGACGCACTTGTTGATCACGATAAATTGCAAACTCTTTTTGAAACGATTTCATCGTATCAAGTTTCGCATCTTTCGCTGATTCAACTTTTAATTTATAGGCTATAAAAAGAGGAATGTAATCATCAACACTCTTTTTATCAATAACGCCTTCTGTATTATTTTTGTTGTATGAATACTCAAACTCTGAACGTGTCACAGGCTTCCGGTTAATCATCATAACAACAGGGTCTGAGGAATGTGCAAACGACACAAGACCACAGAGAAATATAATACCTGCCAATAATCTTGTTTTCATTTGCATAACCTATAAAGTCTGTAAAACATTCAAACCTACAACACTACTTACAGAAAACAATTACTCTATTCAGGACGAGAATAATTTGGAGCCTCACTTGTGATAGATATATCGTGAGGATGGCTTTCTAATACACCAGCATTGGTAATACGGGTAAACTTAGCATTGTGCATCTTCTCAATACTTGCAGCACCACAATACCCCATACCAGAACGAAGTCCGCCAACAAGCTGATAAACCACTTCCTGTACCGTTCCTTTATAAGGAACTCGCCCTGCAATACCTTCAGGAACAAGTTTCTTTACATCATTTGTATCTCCTTGGAAATAACGGTCCTTAGAACCATTTTTCTGTCCCATAGCCTCTAAAGAACCCATACCACGGTAGCTTTTAAACTTACGACCATTAAAAATAATAGTTTCCCCCGGGCTTTCTTCTGTTCCGGCTACAAGCGATCCTATCATCACACAACTACCACCTGCAGCTATGGCTTTAACTATATCACCAGAATAACGAAGCCCTCCGTCAGCTATTAAAGGCACTCCTGTTCCCTTCAATGCAGAATAGACATCATAAACAGCCGTCAGTTGAGGAACGCCAACACCAGCTACAACACGAGTCGTACAAATAGAACCTGGTCCTATTCCTACCTTAACGGCATCGGCCCCATTATCTACTAAGAAACGAGCTGCTTCACCAGTAGCCACATTTCCAACAACAACATCTATATTAGGGAAGGCTGATTTAACGTCCTTAAGTTTTCCGACAACTCCCTTACTATGTCCATGAGCTGTATCAATTACAATGGCATCTACTCCCGCTTCAACAAGAGCTTGTGCACGTTCCATTGTATCTCCCGTAACACCTACACCGGCAGCCACACGCAAACGTCCCTTTTCGTCTTTACAAGCATTGGGTTTATCCTTAGCCTTTGTAATGTCTTTATATGTGATTAGACCAATAAGACGGTTTGAAGCATCTACTACGGGGAGCTTTTCTATTTTGTTTTCTTGTAGTATTTGTGCAGCAGCTCTCAAATCAGTTTGCTGATGTGTGGTTACCAGATTATCTTTAGTCATCACATCATCAACAAGCTTGTCCATGTGTCGTTCAAATCTTAAATCACGATTCGTCACAATTCCTACAAGGTGCTTGTCTTCATCAACAACAGGTATACCTCCGATATGGAACTCTGCCATCAAACGAAGTGCATCTTTTACAGTACGACCACGAAGTATTGTAACCGGATCGTATATCATACCATTTTCTGCACGCTTTACAATGGCAGCCTGACGAGCCTGCTCATCTATTGACATATTCTTATGAATAACGCCAATACCACCTTCACGAGCAATCGCTATGGCCATCGAACTCTCCGTAACGGTATCCATGGCAGCCGTAACAAAAGGTATGTTTAGCTCAATGTGCCGTGAAAACTTGGTTTTTAATTCTACCTGTTTGGGCAGTACTTCTGAGTAAGCAGGGATTAAAAGGACGTCGTCGAAAGTCAGACCATCCATAACAATTTTATCTGCAACAAATGATGACATAAAATTTACTTTAGGAATTTATTGCATGCAAATTTA